>PFPT01000012.1 GCA_002793195.1 Gammaproteobacteria bacterium CG_4_10_14_0_2_um_filter_38_22 | reverse complement strand
TGGCTTGAGCTGTTAATTTAATCTGTCTTCCAGGCGTGTCGGTGATAAGTATCCCGTTGCTGTCTATCATCATTTGCTCCTGCGCTTTGTTAGAAATAAAGCGAGGTTAACAGGGGTTGAAGTGTTCGGGTAGGTGGGATTTGTGGGGGCTTACAGATGAAGGATTGCCAGGCTTAGCGTTTTCTAATAAAAAAGCTATTTCAGTTCATAATCTTAATGAAAGAAAAGATTTTCAAAGAGGACGCTTATTAAATAAAAAAGAGATCAATAGTGCGTTTGTATTTCCAATATTGATTGATAATGAAGTGGTTTCTATTTTTGAATTTTTCTCATATGGAAAAGAGCATGTTGATAAAGCGCAATTAGAGGTATTTGATATCATTGGCGAGAGAATTGGTCAAGTTTTTGAGCGCACACTTTCGCATGAAAAATTAGAAAAATATTCTAAAGAATTAAAAAAATCAAATGAAGCACTGAATGAATTTACTTATATTGCATCACATGATTTGAAAGAGCCTTTACGTGGTATTAGTAATTTTTCTACTTTTTTAATGGAAGATTATTTTGAAAAATTAGATGATGCTGGCAAGCAAAAATTAAAAACGTTGCAAGATTTAAGCAAACGAATGGTATCACTGATTGATAATTTGCTTGTTTATTCCCGCGTTGGTCGCGTTAATTTAGCCATTAAAAAATCGGATATCAATGAAATTGTTAATGAAAAACTAACCTTCATTGATTCTTTTATTAAAGAAAAAAATGCAAAAATTATAATTTTAAAAAAATTACCTGTTGTTAAGTGTGATGAGGCGCGTATAGGCGAAGTGTTTCAAAATCTGATTACGAACGCGATAAAATATAACAAACAAAAAGATAAAAAAATAGAAATAGATTATACAGAAGATGATGAGCAATATGTTTTTTCAGTTAAAGACAATGGCATTGGAATACCTGAAGACCAACAGCCTGAAATTTTTAAAATTTTTAAAAGACTACATGGCAAAAATGAATACGGTGGTGGCACTGGTGCTGGCATGAGTATTGTGAAACGCATTGTTGAGCGACATGGAGGAGAAATTTGGATAAATTCGGCAGTTGATATTGGAACTACTTTTTATTTTAGTATTAAAAAATTTAATAATATTGAGGAATAAAAATGAGTAATGACAATCATGTTATTTTAATTGTAGAAGACAGTGATGAAGATTTTTATGCCGCTGATCGAGCATTTAAAAATGCGGGTATTGCTAATAATGTTTATCGGTGTATTGATGGGGAGGATGCGCTCAATTATCTTTATCAGCGTGAAAAATATACAGATTCTGAAATCGCACCAAAACCAACTTTGATTTTACTGGATTTAAATTTACCAAAAATAAATGGAAAAAACGTATTGTCTGAAATTAAAAAAAACCCCGCTCTTTCTCAAATTCCCGTAGTCATTTTAACTACCTCAGATAATGAAATGGATATTGAATCTTGTTATGAATTAGGCGCAAATAGTTATATAAAAAAACCAGTTGAATTTGATGATTTTATGAAAGTGGTTAAAGAATTAAAAAACTATTGGCTTGAGATTGTGTTGTTACCAAAAAAATAATGAGAAATTAATATGAAAAATATGTTAAAAATATTAATCATTGAAGATAACGAAGCAGACAGAGTTGTTTATCAGCGTTATTTGTCACAAGCATTTGGCGATGGTGTTGAGGTTTTTCCAAAAGAAAAGTGTATTGATGCATTGTTATTTTTATCAAAAAATACAGTTGATTGCATATTAATGGATTATCATTTGCCAGATCATAATGGAATTGATTGTGTAAAAGAAATTTCAAAAATACAATTAAATTTAATTCCTGTTATTATGATGACGGGACAAGGAAGTGAATTGATTGCAGTTCAAGCATTAAGATCAGGCATCAGTGATTATTTGGTAAAAGACGGTTTAGATCCTTCTATTTTAAAAGACACAATACTGAGTGTTATTCAAAAAAACAATGAAAAAAAGAAAGAAAAAATAGCATTAGATGAAATGAGTCATCATGCTTACTATGATCATTTAACCCAGATCCCCAATAGATTTCTTTTTGAGGAAAATTTATCGCAGAGTTTATCTACTGCCAAACGACATAAAAAAAATATTGCTGTTGTTTTCCTTGATTTAGATGGATTTAAAAATATTAATGATACCTTAGGGCATGATGTGGGTGACATCGTTTTAACTCAGGTTGTTTCAAAAATCCAATCTGTATTAAGAAGAGAAGATTTATTGGCTAGATTAGGTGGCGATGAATTTGGCATCATTATTAATAATTACGCTAAAAAAGAAGATATTGATTTTATTTTAGAAAAAATAATTAATGTGTTGAACACACCTTGTGCTGTTAATTCACATCAGGTGATAGTGACCTGTAGTGTTGGCATTGCGCTTTATCCTGATGATGGTGATAGTTTGAGTGAGTTGTTGAAAAAATCAGATGCCGCTATGTATCAATCTAAAAAAGCAGGAAAAAACACTTATCGATACAGTGATTAGTGACAGCGATCGATTAAATTCCAGTTTGTATCTAATAGGCTATTGAGCTGAGTTAAAGCAGGTATGAGCACGTCTTTAATTTGCCAAGGGGGGTTGATTATCACAATGCCGCAGGATGATAATTTTTCTGCTGATTCAATTTGATTTAATGAAAATTCAATAATAAAGTGCGACAGATTAAGTGATGCAATTTCCCGGTAAAATTGTTCAACCGCTATTTTGTTTTTAATGGGATACCAAATCATCGTGTTTCCAGATCGCCATCGTTTTTGAATCACTTTGAGTGAATGCATTATTTTTTCAAACTCATTAGTAACTTCAAAAGGAGGGTCAATTAATACTAAGCCACGTTGCTGTTTGAATGGTATAAACGCTTTAATACCAGAATAACCATCCATATGATGTATCGAAATATGTTGATCAGTAACCAAGTTGTCTTTCAATGTCTGAGCATCAGTGGGATGTAATTCACATAAAATAATTTGATCATCATGACGTATGCATTTTTTTGCGATAAAAGGCGATCCTGGATAATACGTTAAATTACCCAAGTTCAGTTCAGAAACAATGTCTATATAATTTTGAATAAGTTCAGGCTGTTTGTTTTTATCTGATAGCCATAATTTTTCAATGCCATTTTGATATTCTTGTTTTTTTTGTGTTTCGACTGATTGTAGTGGATAGATACCAATGCCGGCATGGGTATCTAAAAAACAAAATGGTGTTGCTTTACGCTGCAAAGATTTTAATAAAGCAATCAATACAATATGTTTGATTACATCAGCAAAATTGCCAGCATGGTATAAATGACGGTAATTCATGATAATAATACGCGGAGTTGTTTAATTAAGTGGTCGATTTCTTCGGATGAGTAGAGTTTTTCAGCTACATTAGCTTGCCATACGCTATGTGGCCACGATAAGTCATCTTTAAATCGTGCAACAACATGGATATGTAATTGTGAAACGATATTTCCCAGCATACCTACATTTATTTTTTCGGCATGAAAATGTGTTTTAATGAGACTCGATAAACGAGTCATTTCTGAAAAGAGTGTTTTTTGATCTTGTTGCGTGAGTTCAAAAATTTCAGTAATGGATTTTGAAACCCGTGGCATTAAAATGAACCACGGATAATATTGATTGTTTTTCAGTCTAATTTCAGACAATTCCCAATCAAGCACTTTAAAGCTAGTGCGCTCAATTTTTTTATCTACTGTATACATCTTACTTAGTACTTTGCTTCACGTTCGAGAACAGCAATTACAGATGGCCGTTTTTTAATATGATCCGCATAGCGATTGAGTGCTGTATATTTTTCAGTAGGTAGATTGATGGCTTTTGACCAACGATAAACGGTAAATAAATAGGCATCAGCGGCTGTAAATCGTTCAGCACATAAATAGGTTTTGTTTTGTAAATGTTGTTCTACTTGCATTAAGTATTTATCAATTAATGTGATAGCCCATTTTTTGATGTCATGTTGCACGCTGGGGTTATCGCTAATGCGTTTGATAGCAAATACGGGACTAAATGCTTTGTGCAAATCTGCAGCGACAAATGATAACCAGCGTAATATATCAGCGCGTTCATAACTACCAGGCTTATCAAGCAGCCCAGCACTGGGTTTTTGATCAGCAATATATTCTAGAATGGCAATGTTCTGTGTGATGACTTGACCATTCTCTAATTGTAGTACGGGTACCGCACCCAATGGATTTAATTGTAAAAATTGCTGACGAATATTTTCATCGGCATGGTTGCCAACATATTGCAGCTCAAATGGAATATGGGCTTCTTCAAGTGCGATATGACAGCTCATGCAACAAGCGCCTGGAAAAAAGAATAGCTTGATCATACTGTTTTACCTTTTGTAATAAAAAATTAAATAATCATTAATCCCAAATAGGATAATGTGCAATTGTAATAGCCTCATCAAAAAATAATTTTGTATTATCAGAAAACGTATTGGTGTAATCAGAAATATAAAATTTTTTCTCCCCGCCTTGTTCGTTTTTATTAATGAGGTTGTTTGATTGCAGGCGTAATTTTACGGCATCTGCAACGATTTCTGATGGATCAATAATGTCTACTTTTTTATTGTAAAATCTCCCAATATTTTTTTTAATGACAGGGTAATGTGTGCAGCCTAAAATTAATGCATCAATATCGCTTAATGTGTTTCGTGATAAATATTCTTCTAAAATACTGTCAATCACCTTGTTGTGATGAAATCCTTCTTCAATGGCAGAAGCCAGTATGGCTGTTGCTTGAGATTTCAACGTGATATCTAAATTCAAATCATCTATTTTTCTTTTGTAAACATTGGATTGAATGGTTGCTTTTGTACCAATTAATCCAACACATTTTTTTTTGTAACAGTCGTGTAAATGTTTGACGACAGGGTCAATGACATTCACTACTTCAGCTTTATTTCCCGCATACTCTTTTACTAAATCATAAGCAGCTGAAGAAGCAGTATGACAAGCGATTAAAATTAATTTACATTGTTGTTGTAACAACATATGGGTAATCTTGACAGAATAAGCTTGAATCGCAGCAGTGGATTTATCACCATAAGGTAGGTGTGCGGTATCGCCAAAGTAAATGATATTTTCATTTGGCAATTTTTTAACAAGTGCTTGAGCCACAGTGAGACCACCAATGCCGCTGTCAAAAATACCAATTGGTTGAGAAGATAGGTGCGAAGACATGCTGTGTCCCTAAAATTTTTAATAGACAGAGATCTTGTTCCTTAACGTATCAAATAGCTTCATTTTCGCTTTTGCGGATACGTTAGAGATAGGATCTAATAATGCGGGATTTTTTTACTTTTTTCCATTTATTTTGGCATAATTGAATGAAACATTATGTGTACATTATTGAATGTCAGAATGGATCTTATTACACAGGATATACGACTGATGTTGCACGTCGGTATGAAGAACATAAAACAGGGGTGAATTGCAAGTATACGCGATCCTTTCCACCAAAAAAATTACAGGCATTTTGGGTGTTTGATCATAAATCAGATGCATTGCGTATTGAATACAAAATTAAATTACTATCTAAAGCGCAAAAGAAAAGATTGATTGTGACAAAAGATTTATTGCTATGCGAATAAATCGCGCGTTTTTAGTGAATGCCAGATGCAATCAAAACCTGTAGACCACCCCAAGTAACAGAAACGCCAATTGCTAATAATATAAAGGCAGATAAGGATGAAACGACTTTGCTACCTGTTTTTCCGAGCGTTTTAAAAATCGTAGCTGAATAACGATAACAAACATAAATTAAAAGAAGTATCGCAATAATGGCCATGGCAATGGCGCTGTATTGATCTACTCGACTGATGGTTTTTTCCGCATGGGTTGCCAGCGCGATAACAATGGCAATACTGCCAGCACCCGCGGTTAACGGCATGGTTAATGGAAAAAAGGCCAGAGACATAATGTCATCACTTTTGATTTCATTATGCATATTGGGTTTGGGTTCTCGTGGTTCAACCAGCATTTTCCAGGCAATGGAAAAGACAACTAAGCCACCAGCGACACGAATATCAGCGGACTGCAGGCCAAAAAAATGGAGTAAATAAGGGCCGATGATTAAGGTTCCTAGTAACAAAGTGCTACTATAAAGCGCAACCAGCCAAGCTAATTTTTTTATTTCCGCGTCTGTTGCTGATTGCGTTAAGCTATAAAACAAGGATGACATCGCAATGGGGTTTACCATTGGAAATATGGCAATAAAGGCATATAGAAAATCATTTAGTAAATTGTGATGCATAGGGTTACCAAAAATAGTAATGAAAGATTATCACTGATTATACCGATTTGACTTCAAGATGCGAACAGATCGTGTAGTCGCCTATTTTTATGATGTACAATTATGACATGAGTTTTAAACAACCTCCCAAGCTAACATGATTACGACAAAAAGATGGCAACAGTTACACGATTGGATGAGACGCTTGGGTATTCATGAAGCAGATCTTCAAGAAAAATTTATTTTGGGCTCAGGTAGTGGCGGACAAAAAGTCAATAAAACGAGTTCTTGTGTTGCATTAAAACATAATCCATCTGGCATAGTGACCAAATGTCAGGCAGAACGATCTCGTGAATTAAATCGATATTATGCACGTTATCGATTGTGTGAAAAAATGGATGCGATACAGCATAAAGAAAAATCAGCCATTCAAAAACAGGCTCAAAAAATTAAACAGCAAAAAAAACGACGCTCACGTCGTTTGAAACAAAAAATTTTGGAAGACAAAGGCCGTCGCTCAGAGCGTAAAATTACTCGAAAAAAACCATCCGTTTTTTTAAACAAAGAATGAAATTTTTTTAAGATTATGTAAGAAATCAGAAGGTATTTTTTTATGCAAAAAGTATTGGTAACGGGTGCAACGGGATTTATTGGGCGATCATTATGCCAATATTTATATGAAAAGGGTTTTCAAATTCGTGCTATGTCACGCACCGTGTGTGATTCTGCTTTGTCGGATCAGTATGAGTGGGTTAGCGGTGATATTACACAACCGGCATCGTTGCTTGGTCTGTGTGATGGTGTGGATATTGTTTTTCATTTAGCAGGATTTGCACATGCTGAGGAAGAAAAAGGCAGTCAATTTAGAAAACAACACGAAGCAATTAATTATCATGGCACAATGCATATATTGAATGAATCAGAACGCGCTGGAGTAAAACGATTTGTTTATTTTAGCAGTGTTAAAGCAGTTGCTGAGTGCGATAATTGCACAGACGAATCATGGGACAAAATGCCAAGTGATGCTTATGGAATAGCAAAACGTCAAGCAGAAGCAGCCGTGTTGAAAATAAGCAAAAATCCTATTATTTTGAGACCAACGTTGGTATATGGTTTGGGCGTTAAAGGCAATTTGTCCGCGATGATTAAAGCCATTTCTCGCGGCTATTTTCCAACACCTCCGCCGATACAGAATCATAAATCAATGGTATCGCTAGCAGATTTATGCCGTGCTGCTGTGTTAGCAGCGCAAGTAGAAAATCCCCTACAAAAAATTTACATCGTGAGCGATGGCGTAGCTTATTCCACTTTTCAAATACATCAGATGATATTGGCAGCATTAGGAAAAAGAAAAGTTGAGTTATATTTGCCTTTATTTATTTGGAATGGGCTAGCGAAAATAGGTGATATACTCCAGAAAATTATACATAGGCGATTACCTATGAGTAGTGTTGTTTTTAAAAAATTATTTTCTAATGCTGCATATTGTTCGCAATATGCTAAAAATGAGTTACAATTTGATCCACAATTTACATTGCCTGATGTGTTGCCTTTGATCATAAAGGAGTATGGATTTTAATGACATGGATTTTTTTAGCATTTTTTTTATTTTTGCTGTCATTATTGTCGACTTACCTTATACGAATTTTTTCTTTAAAAAAAAATATTTTAGATGTTCCTAACTTCCGTAGTTTACACCAAAAACCCATTCCCCGTGGCGGCGGTCTTGCTTTTGTTTTTCTTTTTTATGGTGCGC
Organism: Gammaproteobacteria bacterium CG_4_10_14_0_2_um_filter_38_22; assembly: GCA_002793195.1. Taxonomy (GTDB): domain Bacteria; phylum Pseudomonadota; class Gammaproteobacteria; order Coxiellales; family Coxiellaceae; genus 2-02-FULL-42-43. The sequence goes on along the minus strand of PFPT01000012.1, from coordinate 81,100 downwards.
TTATTTTTTTATTCTTAGAAAATAAAATCCCGTTTTTTATTTTGATGTCATTATTAGGTGGTATTCCAGTTGCGTTAGTGGGTTACTGTGATGATGTCGTTGGTGTAAAAGCAAAGTGGCGTGCGTTGGTGCATTTGCTATCAGCACTATGGGGATTGAGTTTTTTAGGTGGGATGTCAGTTTTATTTTTTGTTTTTGCAGCCGTCACAACAGTTTGGTTTGTGAACTTATATAACTTCATGGATGGCATAGATGGATTAGCAGGAACAGAAGCAGTTTTTGTGAGTTTGGTTGCTGGGTGTGTTTTGCTAGCAACGGGCGTTGATTCCATGGCGTTTGTTTGCTTTGCATTAACCTTTTCTGTGTTGGGTTTTCTCGTTTTCAATTGGCCTCCTGCTAAGATTTTTATGGGAGATGTGGGTAGTGGATTTTTGGGTTATATATTTGCCATGTTGATGTGGATTACAAATAGTCATCATCAATTGTCTTTTCCTTTTTGGTGCATTTTATTAAGTGTTTTTATTATTGATGCAACTTATACGCTGATCTATCGCATTATTCAGAGAAAAAAATGGTGGTCTGCACATTGTGAACATGCTTATCAACGTTTAACTCAGTCTGGATTAACACATAGAAAAACGACGCTAAGCATTGTCACTATTAATTTATTTGTTTGTTTTCCAATTGCTATGATTTATATAAAAATGCATAGCAATACTATACCCGTGCTTTACTTGATGCTCGTTTCTTTGGGCTTTTGGTTTGTGTGGTTTATGATTATCAAAAAAAGTAATGATATGGCAAGGAAGCTTGTGAATGATCAATCTTAATTTTTTACGAAAATACTCAACAACGGTTATTTTAACTCACGATATTTTTGCTGTGGTGCTTGCATGGTGTATTGCTTTTTTTGTGCGATATGATCTTAGTGACGTTTCATTAAATATTATTAGACATGGGTTGAAAATACAATTGGTTATTGTTTCAGTTCATGCCTATTTTTATTGGCGGTACAAAACTTATCGCCCTTTATGGCGTTTTTTTTCAGTGCCTGAATTATTACGTCTGACAAGGGCTATTTTTTTTGCATGGATTGTTAACATCAGTATTCTCTTTTTTTTGCATGACTTGATTCAAATTCCAAAAAGTATTTGGTTTATTTATCCGTTATGGTTAATTTTAATTTTAGGAGTTAGTCGATTAACCATACGTTATTTTAGTGATCAACAAATCGCTTCATTTGAAATAAAACGGGTTTTAGTTATTGGCGCAGGGAAAGGGGCTGAACTTTTTTTACGTGAGCTCGCAAGATGGCCTGAAAAACAGTACCAGCCGATTGCTAGTCTAGACGATAATTTTACTTTAAGAGGAAAGGAAATTCGCGGATTACCTATTGTGGGTAGCATTGCAGAGTTACCAGTCATTGTAAAAAAAGAAAAAATTGATTTGGTGGTTATTGCGATTCCTTCTATTCAGGCCGGTGCATTACGCAGGCTCGTAGAAATGTGTGAACAGATTCAAGTTGCTGTTCGTGTATTGCCTTCATTATCCGAATTTGAAGAAGGACAGCTCTCTAACTTTCGGCCACGTGAAGTGTCACTTGAAGATTTGTTGGGGCGAGATCCGGTTGAATTAGATTGGCAAGGCATAAAAAATTTTTTAAATGATCAGGTCGTGCTGGTTAGTGGAGGAGGTGGGTCAATTGGTTCAGAGTTATGCCAGCAAATATTTCAATTGCATCCGAAAAAATTGATCATCATAGATCATTCTGAATTTAATCTATATCAAATAGAAAAAGATTTATTAAATTTAGGTGCTAATAACATACACATTGCATTATTAAATATTACAGACAGCATTGCTGTGCAGCATATCATTAGCAAATATCAACCATCGATTATATTTCATGCCGCTGCTTATAAGCATGTGCCAATTTTAGAATCTCAAGTATTTCAAGCAGTGAAAAACAATATACTGGGTACACGCGTGCTGGCAGAAGCAGCTGTCAGTAACGGTGTTCGTAAGTTTGTGATGGTTTCAAGTGATAAAGCAGTTAATCCTACTAATATCATGGGTGCTACAAAACGCATTGCTGAGTTATTTTGTCAAAACTATAATAAGATATCTCATACTCGGTTTATCACAGTGCGTTTTGGTAATGTCATTGGTTCGACAGGTAGTGTGATTCCCTTGTTTCAAAAACAAATTGAAAAAGGTGGACCCTTAACGGTAACGCATCCTGAAATGATGCGATATTTTATGACAATTAAAGAAGCGGCTCAGTTGATATTACAAGCAGGTTGTCAAGGTATGGGAGGTGAGATTTTTGTATTAGATATGGGACAGCCCATAAAAATTTTAGATTTAGCAAAACATCTTATTAAATTATCAGGAAAAACACTTCGCGAGATTGATATTGTTTTTACGGGGTTAAGACCGGGCGAAAAAATGTATGAAGAGTTATTTTATAGAAGAGAAGCATTGATTGAAACGCAGCAGAAAAAAATTTTCAAGGCAAATGGAGAACCTAAAAAAAATTGGAGTGACTTTAAGCAAGCGTTGATCAAGCTTGAGATGAGTTGTTTGGAATATAATGAAGGTGCGCTGATACAAGGTATTCGTGTACTTTTAGAAGGCGAAGGGAATTTTTTAGAGAAAAAGGTTCAAGCTGTTCGTTCTGATATTGAGTTGGTTAGCTCCTGTCCCTAACGTATCGACAAGCTGATTTTATTTGCCAGTAGCATCAATATGAGCACTAGCAATTCTGATGTTAATACAACAGCAGACATCCCGATAGCGCCATATTTCGGAACAACTAAGCTGGCTAATATAATACAGATGATGCCGCCACTAGAATAAATTATATTACAAAGATAGTCTTTATGAGCGGGGATCAAATACTGAGAACTCAGTATTGTGCTGAATACATAACATGGAATGATCCAGGTTAATATTTTTAGAATAATGACCGCACTTTGGTAGGAGGGGCCTAAAAAATAATTAACCGCTGTTTGTGCGAAAATATATAATAGAGTTGCTAAGAAAATAGCGATCGTGACCGATATCCACAATGTATATTTATTTAGTAGGTTAACGCTATTTTTCTGATCGCGTAAAATATAGCGATAAGGTATTACCGCATTAGAAGTAGATAATATCAGGGTTGTTAAACCACGCACTAACTTTTCCATGCTGGCAAACATGCCAATCATTGCAAAACTTGAAAAAAATCCTAAAATAACTGTGCTTAAAGTAGTATATAAGCTCACTGAAGCAACTAGAAAAAACAGTCCAAATCCATGTTTTAAACGGTAAAGAGCGCTTTGCCAGTTTCCCCAATAAATTTGAATATGATAAGAAAGCAATATCTTGTAGGCGAAAAAATTTATTAATAATCTGCCTAAAACGATAATTGAGATCACAACTGAATATTTGGGGTAAATGGGAAGAATAAAAAAAATGAGTAACAATATGGTGATATGTGAAAAAAATTCCAGATAAGATAATGGCTTTAATTTTTGTAATCCTTGAAAGATCCATAATGGATTGAATCCCTGTGCAATGCCATATATCCATGCGAGAAATAATAAAGTCAGTTTTTGGTGAATAATATGAATATAGTTAAAAAAACTCAATATGATTAGGCTGAAAATGATCAGATAGATTTGTGCGGTGAGTGTTTCAGAAACGATAGGAGTTATTTTTTCAAGTTGATTGTAGTTACAGGCTATATTACGAATACCAGATAGCGTATTTCCGTAACTGATCAACATAGACGTCCAAGTCCCCAATGCCAATGTGTACATAAGCAGGCTAAAATTAGGATGATCCAATATTCTTGCAGCATAAGGAATGATAATAAGTGGTATTAATGCACTTATTGTGCGAATAAAATAATAGTTAATAATGATTGATAAAAAACTTTTGGATAAGCTGCTGAATCTTTTCATGAAAAAAATGAATGGGTTAAATTTTTAGTGACTTTGTTATTTTGCAATGGCATATAAAATTGTTTCACCTGTATGCATGGTATAATGATCTATAAAAAAAATATAATCTTTGAGTGTGTTGTGAATCCATAGTGGAATAACATAAAAATCTTCCCATTTGTGATAAATAGAAATAGCCAATTTGGGTTTGAATTTTTTAATGGTACCCACTGCACCTTGTAGTGCTGATAGTTCTCCACCTTCGATATCCATTTTGATAAAGTCGATTTTATTCAGCCCATTCATTTGGACAAAGTCATCTATGCTGATGGTGGGTACCTGAGTATGGTTATCTAGATGAAATGTGGGATCAGGTGTGTGTATGGTATTCGCGCTATCGGAATTGTTCACATGAATAGTCGTGTTTTTTCCTACCGCATAGGGTAGGTAAGTGATTTGTGTGGTTAGCTGATTTTGAGCGATATTTTTTTCAATGACTTTTTTATGCGTTGGCAATGGGTCAAAAACATAAATATGACCTTTTTTTCCAGCTGATTTTGCAAAATAGACAGCGTTATCTCCTAAACAACCACCCGCATCAATCACAATATCTCCCGCCTCAGGTTTAATTTTTATACTGGCTTTCTCAAGGTAGTATTGTTTTTTTATGGCAACATAGACAACGCTATAACCCCAAGAGTCTAGTGCGATGTTATCCGTTTCAGTTGGAATGTTTTTATAATGATTTAAAGCACCAAATGCAGGGTGAGCTTGTAGATTAAGATCAGATAAGTCGTCATAAAGCAGTTGCACTGAATCCAAAGCTTTTTTTTCATTTTCCCAATTGATATCTTCTCTGATTTGGATATGTTTATAGCCTAGCAGTCTAAAGAGAATTAATTTTTCAAATAGTTTTTTTGAATTTGGATCATTTAATAACTGATAAACCTTGAACAGTTTCCTTACATTTTTTATAAAGAAGCAAAAATAAATAATTTTTTTGCATTCATTTCTCAAGGCTATTTTTAATTGAAAGCGTGGCTTGTTTTCTTCTGGATCTATTTTTGTTCTTTTAAATAAGTTTGACGCAATTTGTGAAAGCATTCCTCCAGCAAAAAGAAGTGATCCTTTATCACTTGAACGCATTCTGTCTATTCCCTAGATATAATTGCTCAATTGGTGTTGGCAGTGATTGGTTTTTTAATTTCGGAGATTTCAACAAATCTAAAGTTATTTAAAAAATAAAGACCGCATTTAAAAAGCTAAAAATTAATTCAGTTGGACATTAACATGGTTATTGTCCTTTTGTCAAAATCTGATATTAAATTAGGTTGCTTAAGTAATATGCCAATAGACCAATGTATTCATGCATGGCAGTATTGCTGATTTCAAGTGCTTTTGAGGTTGGTAGATAATTAAATAGCTTTCGGTTGCTCTCTAGTGAAGTATACCCCATTGGTGCGGCAATTATTTTTATTTTTGTGTTTCTAAAAGCATAGTTAAAGCTATACATGGCGCGTGGCATATGCCACGCATGGGTTACTAAATAAGCCACTTTAATATGGTGTTTTTTTAAGATTGAAACCATGAACTGACTTTCTTCTTTTGTGTTGTTGCTGTGATTTTCTTCCCAGATGATAGGAATGGGGTGATGTGCTTGTATATTTTTGCGCATTAATTTGGCTTCAGAGGGGGAGTGTATGTTTAATTTTCCCCCAGAAGTAATGATGGGTAAATTTGTTTCATCATAGAGGCGGACGGCATAGCGTAACCTGGCTTTGGTTGCATGACTTAAGATATATTTTTTTTGTGGGATTGAAGCCATTTTATGGCCTCCGCCAAGCACGATGATAGCGCATTGACTTATTTTAATGATGTTATTTAATTGGAGTGGTTTGTATTTATCTTGAAGTTGCCTAATAAGTAATTGTGCTACCATTGGCGTGCAAAACAACCAGAATGTGATGAAAGAAAAAAGAATGAAGCCCAAGCCAATTTTTTTTGAGTATTGGAAAACTAAAAAACCCATTATCACTAAGAATAAATTCAATCCGGGTGGCAAAATCCATATTTGTAAAAAATGAGAGAAGTAATTAAAGTTCATAAAGTCACTATCTTGTTTACTTATTATTTTTAGTGAAATACAGTTCTAACACATAGTCATGAGGTGCTCAAATGTTTAAAAATATTTTATTTGTATGTGTGGGTAATATTTGCCGTAGTCCTGTAGCTGAATATTGGGTAAGAGAGCAATTAGAAAAGGCTAATTTTATGGAGTGCCAGGTTTTTTCTGCAGGAATACAGGCTGTGCAAACAGCGCCCATTGCACCCGAAATGCAGATGATTTTAAATCAATTTAATATTGATGCAAGCAAGCATGCTGCAAAACAAATTGATAAAAATGATGTTGCGCGTGCTGAAATTATTTTTACTATGGAAACATGGCAAAAGGAAGAATTGTCGTTTGCATTTCCAAGTAGTCGTGGTAAGATTTTCACACTTGGAAAGTGGTGCAATGAAGAAATTATTGATCCCTATCGTAAAGAGCAAGCTGTCTTTGAAAGTGTATTCGAATCAATAAAAGATAACTGGGGAATCTGGCAGAATAAATTATGGAATGGATAAGACGGATTTTTTTATTGATTGTAATTGTTTTTTTGTTACCTGGCTGTACGATGTTAGGTACTTACATGGACCATCGAAATCCTGCGCCAACCTATCATGTCAATGGCCATCTTGTAAAAGTAAAATTGATTCATTTAACGCCAAATTGGTTTGTCCAGCATGAGTATAAACAACCTGTTTATCGAGTTGGTCCTTATGATATTTTAAATGTTATTGTGTATGATCATCCTGAATTAACAACACCCACAACACAACTGAGTGCGCCAGGACAATCGGGCATTTTAGTGGGTGGTCATGGCATGATTTCTTTTCCCTTTGCCGGCACTTTTAAAGTGGCTGGATTGAGCATTCCACAAATTCAACGTCTTATTTCAAAAAGAATTTCAAAATATATTCGTAACCCGCAAGTGAATGTGCGCGTGATTAAATTTAGAAGCCAGGAAGCGCAGGTACTTGGTGAAATTGGTTTGCAAAGACAAATCCCATTAACAGATAGGCCAACTTCATTGTTAGATGCGTTGAGCATAGCAGGGGGTACAAGTGTGAGTACTGCTAATACGACTTCTATCTATGTTATTCGTGGTAATTTAAAACATTTAATCGTCTTTGTCTTAAATGCAAAATCGCCTGAAACTATGATGCTTTCTCAACGTTTTATGTTGATGAATAATGATATCGTTTATGTTTCACCATTGCCGGTGACAAGTTGGAATCGTGTGATTAGTCAAGTGTTGCCGTCTTTTGCCGCTGTTCAAACAGCACAAAGCACAAGCACCTTGATACATCAGCCACTGTAGTGCACGAAAAAAATCGGGAAGATATAAAATGGCAGACACAATGACACAGACCCCAGCTTCTCATAATCGACCTGAAGATCATGAGATTGATTTAAAGTTGGTAATTAATCTGGTTAAAAATAGCTATATTTTAGTTATAATCATCACATTTTTTTTTCTAATAGGCGGAATTTATTACGCAGAAAAAAAACCAGCAGTTTATCGTTCTGTTGCTATGCTCGATGTCGGTGGCGATATTTCAGGTGGATTAAGTTCAGGATCAGAAAGCAGTGTGACCGCTTTAAAAGGCTTGCTTTCTAATCAAGCTTCTTCTGCTGATGTTGAAACCGTATTATTAAGATCCCCCTATGTTTTAGGCCGAGTCGTTCGTGATTTGGGAATGGATATTAGTGTATCACCACACTACACTGGTTTTTTTAACAGAAAATTAGCACGATTTCGAGCGTCTCCTGGTAATGCAACTGTTTCTTTTTTAAGTGTACCTGATTCACTACTTGCAAAGCCGTTGACTTTAGTTGTTCGCAATCACACTCAATATTCTCTTTTTACAAAAAAAGGCATAAAAATATTAGATGGCGTGGTTGGAAAATTAGCAGTCACGCGTTATTTTGGCTCACCACTGAAAATTCAAGTAACCGCATTACATGCAAAACCAAACACAAAATTTGATGTCACTAAACAAGCTGTATCAACAGTTGTAAAGTCTATATCTAGAGGGCTGAGTATCAAAGAGGAAGGTAACGGCACCAATATATTAGCATTAAGTTATATTTCCGGTAATCCCAAGCAAGCGCAAAAATTGTTAAGTAAAATTTTAGCCATTGCAGTACAAAAAAATGAAAAAGAAAAATTACAAGATGCTGCTAAAACACTCCAGTTTATTAAAAAACAGTTGCCTATTTCAAAAGCAGATTTAAAAAAATCTGAAACAAAATTAGAAAAATATAGCGTTAAATCGGGCGTTTTTGATCCTGGATCAGAAGGTTCAACATTAGAAGGGTCGCTTGATAGATTACAAACATCGCTTGACTTATTAAAATTTAAAAAAATGATGTTGTTGGAAAGATTCACTTCTATTTATCCATCTGTGATTGCAGTAACAAAAAAGGAGCAGCAAATCAATCAGGAAATAAATAGAAGAAAGGCTATGTTAGAAAAATTGCCTGTGACTGGTGAAAAAGAAGAAGGCATGAAGCGTGATGCCATAATTCAGTCAGAAATTTATACGGCATTAGTAGAGAATGCACAAAATATGGAAATGATGGAAGCCAGCATGGTGAGTAATGTGCAAGTGTTAAGTTCAGCTTCTTATCCAACCTCGCGCATTCCCGTTAATAAGTTAGCTATTGTTTTTAGCAGTGTCTTTCTTGGATTAATATTTTCACTGGCGATTATTTTTATTCGACATATGTTATCTCCTATTATTGAAGATCCTGATGTTGTGGAACGTATTATTGGTATTGCTGTTTCCGCTATTATTCCATTTAGTCAAAAACAAATGAGCCATAATAAAAAATGTAAGTTAGATAAATTATATGCCAATAAAACGCCCTTTTTATTAACGAAAGAAAGTCCCAGTGATATTTCCATTGAAGGGATTAGAAGCTTAAGAACAGCGATGCAAATGTCATTGTTAGAAGCAGCAAATAATGTTATTGCGATTACCGGATGTAGTCCAGGTGTGGGAAAAAGTTTTGTATCAAGTAATTTAGCAGCATTGTTTGCTGATTTGGGTAAGCGCGTCTTGTTAATAGATCTTGATATTAGGTTAGGCAAGCTTTATCAAAGTGTTGGAAAAACAAAATCCCCGGGTATTTCAACTTACCTAGCTAATCAAGCAACGCGTGAGCAGATTATGCAAAATGTAGTGCCTGGTAAGTTGGATTTTATTGCGACAGGGCTTTACCCCGATAATCCTTCAGAGCTGCTCTCTCAAAGTGCATTGGCTGATTTGATAGAAGAAATGAAAAGTCAGTATGATTTAGTGATTTTAGACACGCCGCCTATTCTTGCTGTGACGGATTCCGCACTGATATTGCGTTATGCAGCAACCAATTTAATGGTATTGGGCGTTGGAAAAGATCAAATGAAAGAAGTGATTTATGCCAAAAAAACATTAGAAAAAGCAGGTGTGGTATTAACAGGCCTTGTTTTTAATACATTGAAGCAACAAAAATCGGGATTTGGTCATAATTATGGTTATGCCAATTATCATTATACTTACGGAAAGTAATTTATTTAATCATGAAAATATTTTTTAAGCGTTGTCTTTTTTTATTGGATAGTAAAGCAAAAAAAGAACTACCCATTTTATTTTTAATTTTTTTTTCATCCTCATTTTTAGATGTGGTGGGTATAGGATTAGTGGGCGCTTTTTTATTGTTGATTGTTAATTTTACAAAAATGGTACATAAGCTGCCGCTTAGTTTGCAAAATACAATAAATCATTATAGTAAAAATGAAGTTATTTTTTTCATTGGTGTTGTTTTGGTATTTGCGTTTGTTTTTAAAGCGGTTTGGGGGATTTATTCTCAAAAAAGAATTGTCCTTTTTACTTCTCAATTTGCAGCACGTCTAAAAATGCGATTGATGGTGGGGTATCAAAACGCAGTGTATTCTTTCCATTTGAAACAAAATGCCGCCTATTTAATTAACAAAGTGGGTTTAGCAGATAGTTTTTCAAATAATGTGTTGTCGACTTCTTTAAATATGCTCTCATCTTTTCTAGTAGTGTTGGGCGTTATCGCTTGTCTTTTGGTCGCACATCCTATCGTCACGTTTTTTTTGACAGTCATGATTGGTTTAATTTTCATTTTGTATGAAGTGTTTGTGAAAAGCAAAGTCATTAAAATGGGAAAGATCATGGCTATTTCAGGTGGCGAAATTAATAAGTCAATATTACAAGCTTTAGGTGGATTAAAAGAAGTGCGTGTTTTAGGCAAGGAATCTTTTTTTTTAAACAAGATAAAAGGTGTTGCTCAAGGATATTCAGGTGCATTGTCTACTTATAATTCACTGCAACTGATTCCACGTTATGCGGTAGAATCAGCCGCTTCCATTTTTTTAGTGACCTTAGTCTTAGGTGCGCTAATGGTTGGCACAAGCCCATTAGAGATGATTCCGACGCTGGGTATTTTTGCAGCGGCTTGTATTCGATTATTGCCTACTATTAGTCAACTGATTGGACAATTTAGTCAGTTAAGAAGTGCGGGTTACGCAACCACGCTTTTTTATGACGAGTTAAATGCAGTTGAAAGCCAATATAAAATAAATTTATTTTCCTTGAATGCGCAGGAGAGCCAATCATTTTCAGCGTTTTCTCTTCGTGGTGTTTCTTTTAATTATGTTGATGCAAAATATAATGCATTAACGGATATTCATCTCACTATTTTACGCGGACAGTCAGTTGGTTTTATTGGTACTTCTGGTGCTGGGAAAAGTACTTTGGTAAGCATTATTTTAGGGTTATTACCTCCTTCTAATGGAAACCTATTAATTGATGGGCAGCCCATTAATCATTTACGTGCTTGGCTGAATAACTTTGCCTATATTCCGCAAGCTATTTTTTTGTTGGATGATACATTAAAACGTAATATTGCCATGGGAAGTAGCGATGATGAAATTGATGATCATAAATTAAATCAAGCCATTGAAATGGCGCAATTGGCTGGCGTAGTGAGTGACTTGCCTGAAGGAGTAGATACTTTAATTGGTGAAAATGGGGTGCGCTTGTCTGGCGGACAACGACAAAGAGTTGCATTGGCTCGTGCGTTTTATTATGAACGTGAAATTATTATTATGGATGAAGCAACCAGCTCATTGGATAACGAGACAGAGTATGAAGTGATTAATGCCATAAAAAAATTGCATGGTGTTAAAACATTAATTGTAATTGCCCATCGTTTATCAACTATTCAATATTGTGATGTGATTTATAAGCTTGAAAAAGGCAGAATTGTAGCGCAAGGTACTTTTGATGAAGTGGTTGGTAACGATCAATTTATTTCTGCTGCTATGAAAATAGGCAATGTACATGAATAAACTAGATATCAATGTGATCGATAGGTTAGAAAAAGATCGAGGTTATTATTTGGGATTTTTCTTTCAAGAAAACGAATTGGCTTGCGTGCAAACCTGGGTTAGAAATCAGTGGTTAGAAAACATAAAGTTACATTCTCCAGAAAATCTGGAAAAATTTTCTAACCTAGCAATCACGCATTATCATGAGTTATCACATTTAATTGATCACGCATCAGCTTGGCCAAAAATAAATCGTATTTTACCCAAAGAAGCAATTGATTATATTCGATCAACTTCGCTCATAGCTTCATTAGAAGATGTGTATGGTCATTTTGAAATATCAGATGAAGAAAAAGTAGGAAGAGAAGAAATCTATTGGAGATTGGTTCGTCCAAATCAGCCTGCTGATGTTGGGCCATTGCATGCTGATGCTTGGTTTTGGGAGTTAGATCACGGTGCTACGCCAAGCGGTGTCAAGCGTGTGAAAGTATGGGTAGCGCTTTATTGTGAGCCAGGTTTGAATGGACTGCGAGTTGTGCCAAATTCTCAAAAAAGAAATTGGAAATATCATGGAGAATATCGAGATGGATTTTCAAAGCCACAAATTGATGAAGATGAAGCAACCTTACCAGTGCAATTGCTTCATACCAATTCAGGTGATGCAATTGTATTTCATGATCGATTGTTGCATGGTGGCGTGATTAATCGAGGTATGTGTACACGAGTGAGTTTGGAATTTACAATGTTTGTAAAAAATCATTAAAGGATAAAAGAACATGGATTGTATTGAAATAGCAGAGAAAAAAAGTACATTGGGTATGAGTATTTCTCTTTTTTCGAATGTGTTATTAAATACTCAAATTACAACAGCATCGCATACGGCTATGCGCATTGAAGCAGGAATGGCGTGTATTTTAGAAGTATTAACACAATGTCGTGAAGAAAATAGCACGGTGTTTCTTGTTGGCAACGGCGGTAGTGCTGCGATTGCAAGCCATGCTGTGATTGATTTTTTAAACATGGCTAGAATGAAAGCAACCGCTATGTTGGATCCTGCTGTTACAACTTGTTTGTCGAATGATTATGGTTATGAGCATGTTTATGCGAGACAATTAATGCGCTTTATTTCTAAAAAAGATGTGTTGATTGCCATCAGTAGTTCAGGTAATTCAGAAAATATTATTAATGCTGTGAATATAGCTAAAAAGAATGGTGCAAAAGTAATTACGTTGTCTGGTTTTTCAGATAATAATTTGTTACGCCAAATAGGTCATTATAATCTATGGTTAAATTCAAAAGATTATGGACAAGTAGAAATTGGCCATGCATTTATGTTGCACTATTTGACGGATTGTTTAAAAGCGTGTTTTGTTGAGGAAAGAATATGAAAATTTTAGTGACAGGGGGTTGTGGTTACAAAGGGACAATATTAGTTCCAAAGCTGCTTGAAAAGTCTTACGAAGTTGTTGTCGTTGATACGCAGTGGTTTGGAAATTATTTGTTGCCACATAAAAATTTAACGGTATTAAAAGCGGATATCCGCGAACCTGAAAAAAGTTGGTTTGATCAGGTTGATGTGATTATTCATTTGGCTTCTGTTGCAAATGACCCTTGCTCTGATTTAAATCCAAAGTTGAGCTGGGAAATTGGGCCGCTTGCCACGATGCGGTTGGCTGAAATGGCAATAGCGTGTCATGTAAAGCAATTTATTTATGCGTCATCTGGCAGTGTTTATGGTGTGAATGATGCGCCGGCTGTTACGGAAAATTTACCACTTAATCCCATTACTGAATATAACAAAACAAAAATGGTGGCAGAACGTGTTTTGTTGAGTTATGCAGATAATTTGATTGTGCAAATTGTACGTCCGGCAACTGTATGTGGTTATTCACCGCGTATGCGATTAGATGTTTCTGTGAACATGATGACCATGCAGGCGCTAAATAATGGCGTGATGACTGTATTTGGTGGAGATCAAGTACGGCCTAATATCCATATTGATGATATTACGGATTTGTATTTATTTTTAGTAGAAAACAAAGCTGTTCAAGGTATTTATAATGCCGGGTTTGAAAATTTATCTATTTTATCGATTGCGCAATTAGTACAACAATATGTAAAAGCGGAAATCAAAATTACGCCGTCTAATGATCCACGGTGTTATCGTTTATGTTCTGATAAATTATTGCAGACAGGATTTAAATCAAAAAAAACAGTGCGAGATGCCATTCAAGAAGTGGTAGCGCAATTTAATCAAAAAAAATTAAAAAATGAAGATGCTTTTTATAATTTAAAAATGATGAAAAATTTAGGTGTGGGTATTTGAAATACTTAATTTTAGGTAGTAATTCATTTGCAGGTGCATCGCTGACTAATTATTTATTGTTACAAGCGCATGCTGTGATTGGCGTGAGTCGTTCTCCAGAACCAAGTCCATTTTTATTGGCTTATGCCAATAATAAAAATATTAAACTATTTACTTTTTATCAGTACGATATTAATAAACATTTCCATGAATTGGTTGCTTTGATCAATCGTGAAAAACCACAGTTTATTGTTGATTTTGCCGGACAAGGCATGGTTGCGGAAAGTTGGAAAAGTCCAGAGCAATGGTATCAAACTAATTTTGTTGCTAAAGTACGTTTGCATAATTATCTTAGACAGTGTGATTTTCTAGAAAAATATGTGCGGGTTTCAACTCCAGAAGTCTATGGCAATACAGATCATGCTGTAGATGAAACTCAAATATTTAATCCATCTACGCCTTATGCTGTTTCTCATGCGGCTATTGATATGAGCTTAAAAGCATTTCATGAGCAATACCAATTCCCCGTTATTTTAACCCGTTTTGCCAATTTTTATGGTCCACATCAACAGCTCTATCGTATTATACCGCGCACCATTTTATATTGTTTATTAGGAAAAAAACTACAATTACATGGTGGTGGAAAATCAGAGCGCGCCTTTATTTATGGTGATGATGTTGCATCTGCCATCGATTGTGCAATACAAAAGGGACGCTGCGGTGAGACTTATCATTTTTCTACAGGTGATGTGATTTCAATTAAAAATCTGGTTGAAAAAATTTGTGACACTATGCAAGTAGATTTCAATTCTTTTGTAGAGATCACTTCAGATAGACCTGGAAAAGACGCATTGTATAGCATGAAAACAGATAAAGCAGAAAAAGAGCTATCTTGGAAACCCAGTGTTGCTTTGGATCAAGGTATTCAAAATACAATTTATTGGTTACAGGCACATACTGCAAAAATTAAAAAATTGTCCTTGGAGTATGTTCATCAGGTTTAAAATTAAGGAAAAATAATGACAACTTGTTTTGCTACCTCAGAAATTGACAATACACTCGAAAATGGATGTGGCTATTATACGGAGTTTTCTTTTCAGCAAGATGAGTTAATGCAAATATTAGCGATGATTAGTGAGCAGTGGTTGGCACGTTTAAAAAAAACAGCGCCGGATTATTGGCAGCGTTTTTCTGACATAGGTATAACACGTTATCATGAGCATTCACATCTTTTGGATCATGCATCAACTTGGTCAAAAAATGCGAGAATTTTGTCGACTGAATCAGTTAAAAAAATAAGAAATATGTCACTGATCAAAAAAATAGAAGCAGTATATGGCGAAATTGAAATTGTTGATGAAGAAAATATTGGGTATGAAGAAATAGATTGGCGTCTTGTGCGACCGAATCAACCATCCGATGTTGGCCCATTTCATGCGGATGCTTGGTTTGCTGAATTAGGGCATGGGGTTAAACCACCTGAAAATAAAAAAGCCATTAAAGTATGGGTGGCACTTTGTTGTGAGCCTGGTTTTAACGGATTAAAAGTAGTGCCAGATTCACAAAAAAAAGCATGGCGTTATCATGGAGAATTTCGTCATGGTTTTGTTAAGCCACAAATTGATGAAGACCCAATGTGCTTGCCATCAGTATTGATCAATACCAATCCGGGTAATGCTGTTTTATTTCATGATCAATTGCTGCATGCCGGTGCTATTAATACAGGTCAATATACTAGAGTCAGTATGGAATTTATGATTTTCGTTAAAAAATAAAAATGGAATAGGTTATGGATGTAGTTAATTTTTTACCAAAGCAATATAAAGAAGACAGTGAACTTAAAATTAATCACAATTATTTGTCACAACAGTTTTCGGATTGTGATGTTATTTTGAAAAAAATAAAAAGCGTTGTTTCGAATAATGATTTTACATTAGGAAAATCGGTTGATGATTTTGAAAAGAAATTTCAGAAATTGCTAAATGTAAAACATGCCATTGGTGTTGGTAGTGGCACAGATGCCTTGTTTTTAAGTCTAAAAGTGTTGGGTATTAAAGAGGGTGATGAAGTGATTACAACCCCTTTTACTTTTTATGCCACTATCGGCGCCATTGTAACTGCTGGAGCAAAACCTGTTTTTGTTGATATTTTGAATGACTATAATATTGATCCTAACCAGATTGAATCAAAAATTACCTCAAAAACCAAAGCGATTCTGCCAGTGCACTGGGCTGGAAAACCATGTGATATGGATGCGATTAATGTGATTGCAAAAAAACATAATTTACTGGTTATTGAAGATGCTTGTCATGCCATTCAAGCGACTTATAAAAATAAATTTGCAGGCACATGTGGTGATGTCGGTTGTTTTAGTTTTCATCCACTTAAAAATTTAAATGTCTGGGGTGATGGTGGCATCATTACAACTGACTCAGATGAGGTGGCCAATCAACTGCGATTAATGCGTAACCATGGTTTAAAAGGTCGCGATGAATGTGTTTTATTTTCTTATAATTCACGATTGGATACAATCCAGGCGGTTGTTGCGGATCATCTCTTATCAAAAATAGATCATATCACTGCATCACGCATAGAAAATGCAACGTATTTAGATAAGGCATTGAAAACGGTTTCTGAAATAACAATTCCAAAAAGAGATCATGATATTAAACAAGTCTATCATTTGTATTCGATACGTTGTAAAAACCGAGATAATTTAAAAAAATATTTAATTGAAAATGGAGTAGATGCAAAAATTCACTATCCTATTCCAATGCATTTGCAACCGGCTGCGAAAGCTTATGGTTATCAAAAAGGAGATTTTCCAAAAACAGAAATTATTTGTCAGCAAACATTGTCTTTGCCGGTACATGAATTTATTTCAAAAGAAAATCTGGATTATATGATTAAGTTAATAAAAGAGTTTTACGCATGACAACAACCGAACTTGAATTAATGGTGCCCTTTGTTAATTTTCAAAAGCGTTATTTATTACAGCGCGATGAAATTTTATCTGCAGTAGATAATGTGCTGGCTTCAGGTGTTTATATTTTAGGTGAATGGGTTATAGAATTAGAAAAAAAATTAGCAGCTTATTTAAATTGCCCTTATGTATTAACATTAGCGAATGGTACTGATGCTATTATTTTAGCATTAAAAATATTGGATATTGGCCCTGGTGATGAAGTCATTGTTCCTGTTAATTCTTTTATAGCATCAGCAGGTGCTGTTATTGCAGTAGGTGCTAAACCTGTTTTTTGTGATGTCAGTCAGGATTTGAATATTGATGTCACTAAAATAGAAAAATGCATTACAAAAAGAACAAAAGCATTAATGCCTGTTCATTTAACCGGACGTCCTGCTGATATGGATGTCATTATGAAAATAGCCAAGAAAAATAATTTATTTGTGATTGAAGATGCAGCGCAATCAATTGGCGCAATGATCGATGGAGAAAAAACAGGCACAATAGGCGATTTTGGTTGTTTTAGTTTGCACCCACTTAAAAATCTGCATGCTTATGGTGATGGCGGTATTATTGCTACAAAAAATGAAGCCCATTATGAAAAAATAAAATTATTACGTAATCATGGTCTAAAGAATCGTGACACATGTGAAATCTGGGGATTAAATTCACGTTTAGATAGCATTCAAGCAAAAATGGTTTTATTAGGGTTAAATCATATTGATGAATGGAATGCGCGTCGCCGAAGTAACGCGATGCGTTATCAAGCCGCTTTAAAAAATATTGTTGCAGTGCCGATTGATTCTAGCAAATTATTTTCTGTTTATCATAATTTCGTGATATTGACTGATAAGCGCGATGCTTTAGCGTTTTTCTTAAAAGAAAATGGCATTGATACGCGTATTCATTATCCTATTCCGTTGCATAGGCAGCCGGCAGCAAAAAACTTGAATTATAAAGCAGGTGATTTTCCAGTGGCAGAACAGTTGGCTAAGCAAATGTTGAGCCTGCCTATTTATCCTGAATTATCAGATGAACAAATTGATTATGTGATTTCAAAGATAAAAGAATTTTTTATATGCGCCTAACGGTAAAAAAAATTTCAATGGCATTGTTTCGAAGATTATTTTATGTCGTTTCTTTTTTTGTTGCATTGCCATTAATCCTACTCTACCCATTTTTTAGAATACGTATTATGGGTCTTCAGTCTTCTCGTATTGGTCATTATGCATTGACTACAGAATTGATGCTTTGCGCGCTTGATTTGTGCAAAACCAAGCGTAAAAAAATAACTATTTTTTACAATATGTCGAAGCCTTGCAATAGACAGTTATATAAAATGTGGAAACGGGTTATCCCACTATTTCCTTTTCCAAGATTGGCTATTCAAGTGGATCAACTTTTATCATTTTTTTGTGGAAAATCGTATCGTAATGATGAGATTAAAAAAAAATATGAATCCTGTGATACAGGAACAATAGATAAAACTGCTTTTTTGAAAAAAATTGAAAAACCGCATTTGTTTTTTACTGAGATAGAAATATTGACAGCAAGAAAAATCATGAAACAAATGGGTATTGATAATGAAAAAAAAATAATATGCTTGGTTGTCAGAGATTCTGCTTATTTGAACAAACAATATCCAAAAACAGATTGGCGATATCACGATCACCGTAATGCAGATATCCTATCTTATAAAAAGGCCGCATTATACCTGGCTAATAAAGGATATTATGTATTAAGAATGGGAAAATATGTTGATAAGCAATTTGATGTAGATCACCCTCGTGTTATCGATTATGCAAACCATCTATTACGATCTGATTTTATGGATATCTATTTGCCTGCACATTGCGTTTTTTGTATTTCAACGTGCACCGGGTTAGATTGTGTTTCGCAAATTTTCAGAAAACCTGTGTTATTAACAAATATATCGCCTGCGTTTGGCGAAACGTTAATGTGGTATCCCTGTTATTTATTGCTTCCAAAGCGAATTAAAAATATAAAAACAGATGCAATTTTAACGTTAAGCAAAACCAATCAGATTTTCGCTTCATTCTCATCAAAAGAGATATTAGCGGAGCTTGCTAAGCGCGATTTGGTGTTGCTTGACAATAATGAAGATGAGCTATTAGAAGCCGTTATTGAAATGGAAGCCCGTGTTAATGGTACATGGCAGGAAACGGATTTTCAAAAAGAAGCACAAGCTGTTTATTGGTCTGTTCAAAAAAAACATCGCCCTATTTTAGTAGATGATATTTATATTAAAATCAGTGCGCATTTTTTGCAAAGCAATCAAATGTTATGTCAATAAAACTTTAATAGATGAGCATTTTATGCGAGATAGTGAAGATTTTTGTAAAAAAGGATATGCCATTGTAGACTTCAAAGACACAGAGTCTATTGTTGCTATTCAAAATACCATTCAATCCATATTTTTATCTGATCCAGTAGAATTTCACTGTAAAAACAGAGATGATCAGGCTCGTTTGAAAATGATTAAGCAGGCAAAAGATAGTCTTATTCATTCTGGCTATGTTAAAAACTTATTGCTTGCTAATACAGAATACTTCACCATGCTTTTGGGTCCTGATGTTGATATACAATCTGAAATTTATTTGCGTGTTTCACGTCCGAATGCAGAAGGGGACTTGATTGATTGGCACCGCGATACATTTTATGGTAATACGCCTTGGGAACTGAATTTTTGGTTTCCTGTTTTTGAACTTGAAGCGGGCGCAGGGTTGATGTTAGTCGAAGGATCGCATTTGCTTCCAGTAAACAACATACAATATGTTGAAGAGAAGAATGCATTTCGCAAACAGGTTACGAAAGGTTCATTAGCAAGCGAATTGGGATTTCAGTATGCGCCTAAGTGTGATGATACGATCATGAATATGGATATGTCTAAAGTACGTTTATTGTCACCGAAAGTGGGACAAGCCATCTTTTTTTTTGGTCATGCAGTTCATCGTGCACAAAATTTTTCAAATAAAACTCGGGTTAGTATTGATGTGAGAATAAAGCACATGTTGGCGCCAACAACAACAAAAACAGGTTATTATCAGCCTTTGCTGAGAAGTGATATTGCACGTTGTGTTGATCAAATATATGCAATTAATGAAGGAGTATTATGTGGAAATTAATTTAATGGCAAATTATCCACGAACCAAGAGAGATACCGCGGAGCGTGGCAAAACAAAAACGACAGAAGATCGCATGATTGCGAGAAAATTTGGAAAAGCATTTTTTGATGGTTCGCGTGATCAGGGCTATGGTGGTTTTACTTATCATTCAAAATATTGGGAGCCAGTGATTCCTGATTTTCAAAAACAGTATCAATTAAGTAATGAAAGTGCTGTTTTAGATATTGGATGTGCGAAAGGGTTTATGTTGCATGATATGCGTCGTTTAATTCCAGGTATTACGGTAAAAGGAATTGATGTTTCAGAATATGCGATTAACCATGCAATTGATTCTGTGAAAAAAGATTGCCAGGTTGCTTGTGCAACGCAATTGCCTTTTCCAGATACGAGTTTTGATTGTGTAATTTCTATTACAACATTGCATAATTTAGAAATGCCAGAGTTAATTAAAGCATTGCAAGAAATTGAGCGCGTTAAACGACAACATAGTTTTATTACTGTTGATGCTTATCATAATGACGAAGAAAAAGAACGAATGGATGCTTGGAATTTAACAGCAAAAACAGTATTGCATGTTGATGAGTGGAAAAAATTATTTAAAGAAGTGGGTTATACAGGTGATTACTATTGGTTTATTCCATGAATATAACAAATAAAGATAATATTAATTTATATTACGAAATGCTTCGTATTCGCATGATTGAAGAAGCCATTGCGACTCATTATGCTAATCAAAAAATGCGAACGCCCGTGCATTTATCGATTGGACAGGAAGCAGCTGCAGTAGCCAGCGGTTTTGCATTGCGAAAAACAGATTACGCAGTGAGTAGCCATCGTGCGCATGCTCATTATCTTGCAAAAGGTGGCAATTTAAATGCGATGATTGCAGAAATTCATGGAAAAGTGACGGGTTGTTGTCGTGGACGTGGTGGTTCTATGCATTTGATTGATCCATCGGTTGGCTTTATGGGTAGTACAGCCATTGTTGGAAATACAATTCCAATTGGCGTTGGTTTGGGATTGTCGCTGCAACTCAATCAAGATAATAGGATCTGTTGTATTTATTTAGGTGACGGCGCTATTGAAGAAGGTGTTTTTTATGAGTCGCTTAATTTTGCCGTATTAAAAAAATTACCTATCTTATTTATTTGTGAAAATAACTTATATTCTGTTTATACGCCACTGCATAAACGTCAACCATTAAATCGAAAAATACATGAAATGGTTGCTGCTATCGGTGCAAAAACAGCGCTGGTAACAGAAGGGTATGATGTTTTGGCTTGTGTTGATGCGCTTCAAGATATGTCAGCGTATGTGCGTAGCGGAAACGGAGTGGGTTTTGTCGAAATATATACTTATCGTTATCGTGAACACTGTGGTCCTAATTATGATAATGATATTGGGTATCGTCATATTGCTGAGTATGAATCTTGGTTAGCAAAAGATTCTATTTCTTTATTTCAGAAAAAATTAATACAGGAAAAAATAATCAACCCAGATGAATTGGAAAAAATAACATCAAAAATTAAAGCGGAAATAGAATGCGCTTTTGAATTTGCGGAAAAATCAGTATTTCCAGATAAAATAGAAGCCACTTCTGGAGAATATGCGAAAAAAATTCAAGAGGAAGTGATATGCGTCAATTAACTTATACAGCAGCAATTAATGAAGCCATGCATATCGCCATGAAAACAGATGACAAACTCCTTTGTTACGGTTTAGGCACAGATGATCCAAAAAATATTTTTGGTACTACGCTGGATTTGCAAAAAAAATTTGGTGCGCACCGCGTGTTTGATATGCCAACTTCGGAAAATGCAATGACCGGTGTTGCAGTGGGTTTGGCTTTGGGTGGATATCCTTCAGTGATGTCGCATCAGCGATTGGATTTCTTTTTATTAGCAATGGATCAGTTGGTTAATTCTGCTGCAAAATGGCACTACATGTTTGGTGGCCAATATAATGTGCCGATTGTCATTCGTTTAATTTTAGGACGTGGATGGGGGCAAGGTCCAACACACTCGCAAAATTTACAATCTTGGTTTGCGCATATCCCTGGTTTAAAAGTGATTTCACCTACATCTGCTTATGATGCAAAAGGGTTATTATTATCCAGCATTCGTGATCCTAACCCCATTGTTTTTTTAGAGCATCGCTGGTTGCACAATAGTGTGAGTGAAGTGCCTGACTTAGATTACGAAATACCCATTGGTAAAGCGAAAGTGGTTCAACAAGGCACCGATATTTCCCTTGTTGGTATGTCTTATATGACAGTTGAAGCAATGCGCGCAGCAGCCTATTTATCTCAATTCAACGTGAATTGTGAAGTGATCGATATCAGGACAATACGACCGTTGGATGTTGACACTATTTTTGATTCTGTACGAAAAACCAAGCGTATTTTGGCATTAGATACCAGCCAACCTATGTGCTCTGTTGCCAGTGAAATCATTTCACGCGTGAGTGGTCATTTATTTTCACAATTAAAATCTGCACCACAATTGATTGCAAATCCAGATAATCCTGAGCCCACTAGTTTTGGATTAACAAAATATTATCATCCAACAGCAGGTGATATTGTGGCGCGTGTTGCTTCGATGTTAGCGATTAAAATTCCTGCTATGCCTGAGTCTATGCGTCCACATGATGTGCCGGGTGATTGGTTTAAAGGACCTTTCTAATATGATGACAGCTGCTGTATTAATGAAACAAAATGAACCATTGGTTTTATTCAATAATATTTTAATACCCCAACCTAAAAAAGGTCAGGTATTGGTAAAAATTGCATTTGCTGGATTATGTCACAGCCAATTAATGGAGATTGATGGAAAACGCGGTGAAGATAAATATTTGCCGCATTTATTGGGTCACGAAGGAGTTGGTCGGGTTGTTTCTATCGGTGAAGGTGTTTTAAAAGTAAAGCCAAATGACGAGGTCATATTGGGTTGGATTAAAGCAGAAGGATTAGATAGTGGTGCATGTCAGTACACAACAGCGGATGGATTAATCATTAATTCAGGTGCCGTGACCACATTTAGTGATTATGCGATTGTTTCTGAAAATCGATTAACTAAAAAACCCGTGAATACGCCTAATGAGTTGGCTGTATTATATGGTTGTGCTATTCCCACTGGATTGGGAATGGTATTAAATGCTGTACCTCAATCTTTTTCAGGTACGGTGGCATTTGTTGGTTTAGGTGGAATAGGATTAAGTGCGCTTTTATCTGTAAAATTAAGGTCTTTTCAAAAGGTGATTGTGGTTGATGTTAATCCAGAAAAATTACAGTTGGCAATGGCATTGGGCGCAACAGCAGTGATTAATCCTTTGAATCAAGACGCATTAAAAGCAGTAAAAAAATTAACGCAAGACAAGGGTGTGGATTTTTGTTTTGAATCTGCAGGAAGCAGCAAAACCATTGAGCTGGCTTTTGAGATGACGCGCCGTTTTGGTGGAAAATGTATTTTTGCATCGCATCCAGCAGCGCATGAAAAAATTACATTGGATCCATTTGAGTTAATTTGTGGTAAAAAAATTGAAGGAACATGGGGCGGTGATAGCAGCCCCGATCAAGCTGTAAAAGAATTTGATGATTACTATCAAAAAAAATTATTACCGCTGGAAAAGTTAATTAGTAAAAAGTATCTATTGAAAAATATAAATCACGCAATTAATGATTTAAAAAACAAACAAATTGCAAGAGCGTTGATTGAATGCGCTGCTTAATCATTATTTAAAGAGCTTATTGATGAAAATAAAACAAGAAACACCAGAAGTTTATTATATCACTGATCATTACGCCCTACTTAAAAAAAACAACTTTGATCAATTGGTTAATCTGGCATTTAAAAGTAAACGAAAAAGAGCAAGATATTGTGCGCATCAGAATAAGGAAAGTGATTTGCATGATATGTTTGAAGTGTTTACTAACCAAACTTATATGCATCCATTGAAACAGAAGCATAAAAATTATTCATTTCATATTATCCAAGGTTGTGTTGATGTTTATTTATTTTCAGATGAAGGTGATCTAATTAATATTATTTCATTGGGTGATTTTGAATCAGGAAAAGCATTTTATTTTATGCCACCTAAAAATACTTATCGAATGTTAGTTACAAAAACAGAATTTGTTTTATACCACGAAGCAACCATTGGCCCATTTCAAAAAGAGGATACCCTTTTTGCACCTTGGGCCCCGACAGAAACAGATATGGATGGCATAAAGGTGTTTTTTTCTCAATTAAAAGAGCAGGTTGAAAAAATCACTGCTGTTTGAATTTTTTATATAAAAAGGATGACGAAATGTTTAATGGTAAATCTATTCTCATTACGGGTGGCACTGGATCATTTGGACATCACTGTGTTGAGATGATTTTTAAAAATTACGCACCTAAAAAAGTAGTTATTTTTTCACGTGACGAGTTAAAGCAATATGAAATGGCACAAAAATTTACTTATCCTGAAATGCGTTATTTTTTAGGAGATGTGCGTGATGCTGAACGTTTGGTACAAGCCATGCGTGGGATAGATTATGTCATTCATGCAGCTGCTTTAAAGCAAGTGCCGGCTGCAGAATACAATCCGATGGAATGTATTAAAACCAATGTGCATGGTGCGCAGAATGTGATTACGGCTGCTATTGCAAATGAAGTGGAAAAAGTGATTGCATTGTCAACTGACAAAGCAGTCAATCCTGTTAATCTTTATGGCGCATCAAAGCTGGCTTCTGATAAATTATTTGTTGCAGGAAATAATATTGCGGGCGGACATCGTACCCATTTTTCTGTGGTGCGATATGGGAATGTGTCTGGATCACGCGGTTCTGTATTGCCTTTTTTTAAAAAACTCATTCAAGACGGTGTAAAATCATTACCAATTACTGATGCACGTATGACACGTTTTTGGTTGTCTTTAGAATCCGGCATTCAGTTTGTATTTAAAAGTTTTGATCGTATGCAGGGCGGTGAGATTTTTGTGCCTAAAATTCCGTCTATTCGTATTGTTGATTTGGCGTCGGCATTGGCTCCTCATCTTTCACAACACATTGTTGGCATCAGGCCGGGTGAAAAATTACATGAGGTGATGTGTCCAAAAGATGAGGCAAGATTAGCCATTTCTTTTTCGGATCATTATGTTTTACGACCAGCCATTAAATTTGTAAAAGAGATTAATTATTATTGTAATCAATTAGGTGAAAAAGGATTGCCTAATACAAACGATGAGTTTGAATATAATTCTGAAACAAACCCTCATTTTTTAACGCCAGATGAAATTGCTGCGTTCTCTGACTGTGGCATACCGGCGTGATTGCTGACACTCGTTAATTAGGATTTTTTAATGAAGTTAGCATTAGGTACGGTTCAATTTGGTCTTCCTTATGGAATAACAAATCGTGCGAATGCGCGCGTTTCAGATGGTCAGATTGAAAAAATATTATCCTATGCTTATTCAAAAGGGATCCATACGTTGGATACGGCATCTGAATATGGTGTGAGTGAAACCATACTGGGAAAGATAATAGAAACACAGCCTAGTCTTGAGTTTAGTATTATTACTAAAACGCCACGTATTCAAGAAAAAAAAATATTACCTCGGCATGTTGTGTTGGTTGAGGAAAAATTTGCCCAATCCTGCTCTAACTTACAGCAAAACCATTTGTATGGTTTGATGGTTCATGACTCAGCTGATTTATTAGCAGATGGTGGAGATCGTATTGTTGAAAAATTATTGTCTCTCAAGGCGCAAAAAAAAATAAAAAAATGGGGTTGTTCATTTTATAATCCAGAGGATTTATTCAGCGTATTGGAAAAATTTGATTTGGACATAGTGCAACTCCCCCTCAATTTATTTGATCAACGTTTTGTTCAAGAAGGGGCGCTAGCTTATTTAGAGGCTAAAAAAATTGAAATTTATGCACGTTCTGTTTTTTTACAGGGTTTGTTGCTGACACATGCGCAAAAATTATCTTCGATTAATATGTCACGAGCACAACCTTATATGAATCATTTAGATGAAATATGCTCTGAAAATGGTATCAGTCGTCTTGCATTGATTATTGCTTTTATGCGGCAGTTTTCAAACTGTCAATTTGTGATGGGTTTTAATGGTGTTTTTGAATTAGAAGAAGTGTTTGAACAGATAGAAAAAATGGATGTTGGAAAAAAAATTGATTTTTCATCTTTATCGGTTTCAGATTTACAGATCATTAATCCCACTTTTTGGAAAAATAAAAATCAGTAAAAATTTTGTTTTGTATGCTTTATTAAGGATTATTTTATGATAAGACTGGGTATTATTGGTTTGAGTGAGGGCAATGGACACCCTTTTTCATGGTCAGCTATATTTAACGGTTATGATGAAACGCAAAAACAGTTGTCTGGAGAATATCCAGTAATTAATGCGTATTTAGGTAAGCAATCTTTTCCGAAAGATTGCATTCCCAATGCGACAGTAACGCATGTTTGGACGCAAGATAAAGCGTTATCTATGAAGGTAGCGCAATTTGCAAAAATTAAAAATATAGTTGATGAGTATACTGACATGATTGGCCATGTTGATGCGATTTTACTAGCCAGAGATGATGCGCAACATCATTTTGAAATGGCTAAAGTATTTATTGAACAAGGTCTGCCGATCTACATTGATAAACCGTTGGCCTATAGTGTTGCAGAGGCAGAAAGGATATTTTCAATGGAACAGTATCCCGGTCAAATTTTTAGTTGCTCTGCTTTTAAATACGCTAAAGAATTTATGCCGAGTGAGGTATCGCACTTAGGTAAAATTAGAATGGTGAATGCAAAGATCATCAAAAACTGGAAAAATTATGCCATTCATTTAATTGATCCTATATTGCAGTTTGTGTCGGGTGAAGTGATAGAATCTGTTTCAAATGGTGATGATGTGGTCTCTAGCTTATCATTGATATTTGATTCTGGCGTGCATCTTAATTTGACTACTTCAAAAACAAATGATTTCCCAATTGAAATTGAAGTGTTTGGTGATCAAGGTTACAAAAGATTAACTTTTCAAGATACATTTTTTGCTTTTAAAGCATCGCTTTATGATTTTATACGTATTATTTCCAAAGAAAAAATAAATAATTGCAAAGCGGAAGTCTTAAGAGCCATTGCTATTGTAGAAAGGGGATTGCAGTGACACAAGATTTTGTAATATTAACGGGTGCGACGGGTTTGTTGGGTGTTGAATTTTCAAAAAAATTGTTTGAATTGGGATATAACTTAATATTAACAGGCAGAGATGAAAAAAAATTAGAAAATTTAAAAAAAGAAATGCCATCGAGCACTGCTAAAAATAAAATAATAACCATTTGTTTAGATCATAGTTTGAAAGATTCTGCCAAGCTATTAATTGAAAACATTACACAACATGGTGTGAGCGTCGGTTATATCATTAATAATGTGAGAGATGTGGATAATCTAAAAACAAGTTATCCTATCTTGGAAGATCATTTATGGATGCATGAGTTTTATTTAGGTGTTGTGTTTCCTTATAGATTAATTATGTCATTAAATGCGTCATCTTCTCATGCAATTAAATCCGTCGTTAATATTTCATCTATGTATGGCAGTGTTGTGCCCAATGCTGCTTTGTATGATGATTTTGATATTGATAAGCCAATCCATTATGGTGTTGTTAAAGCGGCTTTAAATCAGTTAACCAAAGAGTTGGCAGTGAGATTGGCTGGTCATAATGCCATTGTAAATGCGATTGCTTATGGCGGGGTGGTTGGAAGGACAAGTCAAAATTTTATGGAACAGTATTCAAAATTATGTCCAAAATCTCGGATGTTAAATCATAAGGATATATTTTCAATTTTAAAATTTTTACTATTTGATGCTTCAGACATGATGACGGGACAAATTATTGCTGTTGATGGTGGGTGGACGTTATGGTAAGTAACCGAGTCGCTATTATTCCAGCACGAGGCGGAAGTAAACGGATACCCTATAAAAATATCATACCGTTTAATGGAAAGCCCATGTTGGCTTGGACAATTGAAAGTGCTTTAGAATCAGGCTTATTTGATAAGGTGATTGTGAGTACAGACGATAAAAAAATAGCGGACATCGCGCTTCAATACGGTGCTGAAGTTCCTTTTCTGAGAGAGCAATATTGTGATGACTATAGCCATGTGAGTGATGTGGTGATTTATACGCTTGAACAAATCGGCATGCATTTTGGTATCACTTATGATGTTGTTGTTCAGTTAATGCCAAATTGTCCGATTAGAAATAGCCAAGATATTATTAATCTCATTCAGTTTGCTGAATCTTTTGATTTGGTTACGCCAGTATTAAGTGCTTTTAAATTTGGGTGGATGAATCCACATTGGGCACATACACTTGATAGCACGTATAAAGCAACGCGTTTATTTAAAGAAACATTAAACAAGCGCTCACAAGATTTGCCGGAATTGTATTGTCCTTCAGGTGCTATATGGTATTCAAAAGTGGCTGATTTAATGCAATCAGGCTCATTCTGGCATAATTATAGATTTTTTGAGTTGGATTATAAACAGGCTGTTGATATTGATACCACAGATGATTTAGCATTAGCTGATTTATTTTATCAGATGATAAAAAAAAGTCCTGAAATAGTAGGTTGATAAAATTGCTGACTGAGGTGATTGTTTATTGTGAGTGCCATCCCATTTAAAATTGCAGTAACTGGCGCACGTGGCATGTTAGGAGCTGCAATTTTATCACGTTTTTCTGAGCATTTTTCGATATATGCAACCAGTCGAGAAAAAGGCATTTGCAAAGAAAATATTAATTGGGATTTGTTTGACTTAGCCGACACAAAAAAGTTGACAAAGTGGTTGCTTGAAAATAAACCCGATGTGGTGATTCACTGTGCTGCAATGGTGAATGTAGATGAGTGTGAAAAAGAAATGGTGCGTGCTGAACAATTACATATTGAGAGCACCAGATTCATTGCTCAGACAATTTCATCATGGCATGGGCGTTTGGTTTACATTTCTACAGATGCTGTTTTTGATGGGAAAAAAACGGGATTGTATGCTGAATCAGATAGTGTTTCTCCATTAAGTGCTTATGGTCGTACAAAATATTTAGGTGAAGTAGAGACACTGCAAGCATCTAATCATAATTTGGTATTGCGTACTACCCTTATTGGTCATCAAAAGATTGCAGCTAGGGTTTCTTTTTCTGATTGGCTCATTGATGGACTGTATCATCAAAAACCATTATTGCTTTTTTCAGATGTGATGTTTACCCCTATTCATGTAACACATTTTTCAAATATTCTTTTTAACCTATTAACTTCAGATAAAAAAATAAGTGGGTTGTTTCACTTATCTGGCAATACGACGCTTTCAAAGTATGAATTTGGTGTTCAATTGGCCAATGAATTTGGTTTTTGCACTGCTTGTATTTCTTCTGTTACGCTTGAAAACACAAAATTAATTGCATCAAGATCAAAAAATATGATGTTATCTAACGCGAAATTGACCAACAAGATTAACGTATCATTTCCAGTGGTTCGTGATGCCATCGCGCAATTAAAATCTGAATATCTTCATAATCTAAGAGAAAAAAATGAAAGAAATTAAACTAGGGAAAAAAACAGTTGGTTCTAATTGTCCAGCTTATTTTATTGCTGATATCGCTGCTAATCATGATGGTGATTTAGAGCGAGCAAAAGAACTGATTTACATGTGCGCTGAAGCGGGCGCTGATGCAGCAAAATTTCAGCATTTTAGTGCAAAGACGATTGTCAGTGATGTTGGGTTTAAATCATTGGGGTCGCAAAAATCCCACCAATCAAAATGGAAAAAATCTGTTTTTGATATTTATCAAGACGCAGCGCTCAATCTTGATTGGACGCCTATTTTAAAGGAAACTTGTGAAAAAGCAGGTATCGATTTTTTAACATCGCCTTATTCACTCGCGTTGGTTGATGCGGTTGATTTATTTGTGCCGGCTTATAAAATTGGATCGGGTGATATCACGTGGTTGGAAATTATTGATTACATCGCACAAAAAAGAAAACCCGTTTTATTGGCGACTGGCGCTGCTAATTTTGATGATGTAAAAAGAGCAATGGATTGTGTATTGGCCCACACAACAGACATTATATTAATGCAGTGTAATACTAACTACACAGCATCACTAGAAAATTTTAAGTATATTAATTTGAATGTATTAAAATACTATGCCAGTACTTATCCTGATGTGGTGCTTGGACTTTCAGATCATACGCCAGGGCATGCCACTGTTTTAGGCGCAGTTACTTTGGGTGCACGCGTAATTGAAAAGCATTTTACAAATGATGTCACACGTGAAGGGCCGGATCATCGATTTTCAATGAGTCCCATTACTTGGCGTGACATGGTTGATCGTACGCGTGAATTAGAAAATGCGTTAGGCATTGAAGAAAAAAAAGTGGAAGAAAATGAAATGGAAACGGTTGTGCTTCAACGTCGCGCAATTAGAGTCAGTGGTGATTTAAAGGCAGGTACGGTATTAACGCGTCAAGACATTGATGTATTAAGACCATGCCCGAGTAATGCACTACCCCCTTATCAAATTAACGACATTATCGGACGTGTATTAATACATGACGTTAATGCAGGAGAGAATTTAAAATGGAGCGATCTCGAGTAGCTATTATTATTCCCGCTTTTAATGAAGTGGGAACGATTAATCAAGTGGTCAGCGCTGTTTCACCTTATGGATTAGTGATTGTTGTGAATGATTGTTCTACTGATGATACGGCTGATATTGCGGCATCGGCGGGTGCAATTGTGATTAATCATCAGACTAATCAAGGTTATGATGGAGCGTTAAATTCTGGATTTTCAGAAGCAAATAAACGCGGTTGTTTATACGCCATTACCTTTGATGCGGATGGACAGCATCATGCAGCATTACTTGAAAATTTTTTAACACAACTGAGATCTGGGTATGATTTAGTATTGGGTGTTCGCCCGAGTGTTATGCGTTTTTCGGAAAAGTGGTTTGCTTATTATGCCAAGAGACGTTATGGCATTTTAGATCCGTTATGTGGCATGAAAGGCTATAATATGGCTTTATATCAGTCACTGGGTTATTTTGATTCTAAAAAATCAATTGGCACAGAATTAACTTTTTATGCGGTTAAAAATAAAAAACCTTTTACACAAATTGCCGTTCCCATTTCAAAACGCGTAGGGCAGTCGCGTTTTGGTCAGCGTTTAAAAGGAAATGGGAAGATTTTACGTGCTTTACTAAAAATAAATGCTATGTGACAATTTGCCATAAAAATGGATGAAATGGAGTTTGTATGTCTTCCTTGGTTGTCGGTTATGGTTCTATTGGATCTCGGCATGCTGCTATTTTGCGTCAGTTGGGATCCGCGGTGTCGTTAGTCACTGCGCAAAAAATAAAAACATATCCTTGTTATGACTCACTTGAAGCAGCGATGGGTTTTTTTTTGATCAAATTATCGTTGCTAATCCAACACAGTTGCATGATGAAACATTAAAAAAAATTAGATCGTTTCATTTTCAAGGTACTATTTTGGTTGAAAAGCCGCTTTTTTCATCATTTCAATCTGCTGATAGGTTATTACCCCATAACGTTTATGTTGCTTATAACCTTCGGTTTCATGCGTTGTTTTATCATTTAAGGAATTTGTTAGTAGCCGATGCCTTGATTTCATTTTCTGTGCAAACGGGTTCTTATTTACCAGATTGGCGAAAAAATAGAGATTACAGAGCAGGTTATTCTGCTCAAAAAAAATTAGGTGGTGGTGTGTTGCGTGATCTGAGTCATGAGCTAGATTACATCTTGTGGTTTTGCGGAAAATGTGTTGAAGTGACGGCAATTGGTGGTCATTTAAGTGCGCTAGAAATCGATAGTGATGATATATATTCCATCTTGATGCGTTGTGAAAATTGCGCGGTTGTTAATATACAATTAGATTATCTGAATCGCACGCCCACTAGAAAAATAACTATTCATACTAAAAAACAAAATACAATTATTTTAGATTTAATTAAAGGCGATTTGGTTGTAAATGGCGAACTGCAGTTTCAAGTAAATGAGCCGATCGCGCAAACCTATATTAAGCAGCATGCGCTGATGATAGAAAAAAAATTCACTGATTTTTGTGATTATAATCAAGGGTTGCGTGTAGTGGCGTTGATGGAAGCGATAGAAAAAGCAGCGCTTGAAAAAAAATGGATTGTTTTATGAAGGTGCTTTGTACAATTTGTGCACGTGGCGGATCTGTTGGTGTTAAAAATAAAAATTTAATTGCATTGAAACGAAAACCATTAATTGCACACAGTATTTCTCAAGCTAAAAAATCAAATTTATTTGACATGATTGCAGTGAGTAGTGATTCCAAAAAAATCCTTTCTGTTGCAAAAAAATGGGGTGCCGATTATTTAATTGAGCGTCCAGCAGAATTGGCTACGTCAACTGCAGCAAAAATTCCAGCAATTCAACATGCTGTTTCTCAAGCTGAAATATTGGCATCTCAGCAATTTGATTTTATTGTTGATTTGGATGCAACGGCCCCATTGCGAACAGTTCAAGATTTGCATGAATCTCTCGCGTTATTTTTAAAACAGGATGCAGCAAGCAATTTAATTACGGGTTGTATTGCTCGAAAATCTCCTTATTTTAATATGGTTGAAGTAGATGATAAGCAATTTGCGAGATTAAGTAAGGTGCCAAAGGTGCGCGTAATAAGGAGACAAGATGCTCCTTTATGTTATGAGATGAATGCATCCATTTATATTTGGAAACGTGACGCATTATTTCAGCAGCAATCCGTTATTTCTGATGATACGTTATTTTATGTCATGCCTCAGGAAAGATCAGTTGATATTGATACACCATTAGATTTAGCCGTGGTGAGATTATTAGCAAAACAGCGCAAGGATATGGATTAATAATGGCAGGATATAAAAAGTTATTTGAGCTAGATAATAAAGTGGCTGTCGTGACGGGTGCCGGCGGTATTTTGGGTGCTGAGTTTTGTAATGCATTGGGCGCGCTTGGCGCAAAAGTAGCTTGTTTAGATAGCAATTTAGAAAGCTTAAAGCAGTTAGAGTTAGCAATTAAAAAAAATCAGGACGTAAATAATTTTATTTTTTTACGCTGTGATGTCTCAAGCGTCGAGTCGGTTCAGCAATCAGTGGCAGCAATCATCCAGCGTTTTTCGCGAATTGATATTCTCTTAAATAATGCGGCGACTAAATCTAAAGAAGTGAGCGCATTTTTTACGCCATTTTTTGATTATTCTTTAAGTCTTTGGCGCGAAATTATGTCTGTGAATTTAGATGGTATGTTTTTAATGGCGCAAGCTGTGGGCAAACACATGCTAGCAAAAAAACAAGGCACGATTATTCAGACCGCTTCCTTGTATAGTTTATTAGCGCCAGATCAACGCATTTATGAAGGTTCACAATATTTGGGTGGTGAGATTAATACACCTGCCGTTTATACGACATCAAAAGCCGGTGTGGTTGGTTTAACAAAACATTTGGCTGCGTTATGGGGTGCATCTGGTATACGCGTCAATGCATTATGTCCTGGGGGTGTTTCAAGTGGGCAAAATAATGTGTTTAGTGAAAAATATGCTGCGCGAGTGCCGATGGGGCGCATGGCAGAAAAAATTGATATCATTGGCCCCATGTTATTTTTAGCCAGTGATGCATCACAATACATGACAGGGCAAGTGCTTTATGTAGATGGTGGTGTCTCTGTTTGGTAAGGTGTGATTTTCCAGGAAGGGAGTGTTAATGTTGATTCAATATATTAATCGTTTCATCAAGGTAATTAGAACGCGAGGTTTTGCTGAAGCCGGTTTGCGATTGCTTCGACGCATATTGGCTGTGTGCGTGGTTGTATTGATTCTCTTGATGTGGCCATTTAAAAAAATACGACTGATAAAATTACGATCAACCAGAATAGGGCATTTTGCAGATAACGTTCACTTGTCATTGTGTGCGCTAAAATATAATACTTTTCCAGAAGAAAAAAATTGTCTTCACCTCTATTATACACAAACCTATTTGCCAATTTGTAATTTGTTTCTTTATAAGATGTGGTCGAGGGTTATTAAAATTGTGCCACCCTGGGGCGCATTTTGGGTGCATATTGATGATATGTTAACGGCGGTTTTAAAGAAAAGATATCGCACCCCATTTAAAAAAATATTTGATGATTCGGTGGGTGGATATGACATTTGGAATTTTCATCAACAAGGGAAAAATCAATTTTTATTTTTTTCTGATGAAGAAAAAAGAGCAGGTGAAGCATTAAAAATTAAGCTGGGCATTCCAGCTGATAAAAAGTTTGTTTGTCTGTTGGTAAGAGATGCTGAATATGTAAAAAACGTTATGCCGGATTCACTATGGCATAACGAAAACTTTAGAAATGCTGATATCCATCATTATATTCCAGCCGTTCAGTTTTTAATACAGCAAGGTTTTTATGTTGTTAGAATGGGAAAATATGTTGAAAACAGCATTGATATTGGAGACCCCCGATTTATTGATTACGCAAATCATCCAATTAAGTCAGATTTTATGGATATTTACTTAAGTGGAAATTGTTTTTTCTTTATTGGTACGTCTTGTGGGCTTGATAGTGTGCCACGTATATTTAATCGCCCTGTTGTAACGACAAATGCTATTTTTTTTCAAGAAAAAATTTATATGAATTGGGCGTTTATCATATTTAAAAATATTTTTTGTACAAAAACACAAGCATTTGTTCCTTATCAAACAGTGTTTAATGATTATGCCCATTTTATTCTTTCTGGAAAATATACCAATCACAGAGATCCAATTATGGCAGCATGGAAAGAAAAAGGTTGGGTGTTTATTGAAAATACACCTGATGAAATTTTAGAGGTCGTTAGAGAAATGCTGGATACTTTAATGAATCCTATTATAGAAACACCTGAAATGAAGGCATTGCAATTGTTGTTTTGGGAAAATTTTCCTTATGAGCTTGCGCATGGAGAAACATCTTATGAAAAGATCAGCATGCGCGTTTCTCCCGCCTTTATCAAAAAAAATTACAGCTTGTTAGCAAAATCACCGCAATTAACTTGTAAAGTCGATTAAAGAGAATGGCCGAATGATTCAAAAACAATTTCTTATTCGACGAATTTTTCGTTTTGCTTTGAGAGTAGTAAAAAAATTGCCTCAACTTCCGTTTTTCTTAATATCATTGCCATTTACTTTTTTTTTAGTACTCCTGTTTCCGTTTGTAAAAATAAAATTTATTCGACTATGTTCTAATCGAATAGGACATTATGCTTTAAATACTGAATTACTATTGTGTTATTTAAATCAGAAAAGAATAGAAGAAAAAAATGTAAAATATTTTTTTTACTTACTTGATGCGCCTATTTGTAATACACAGTTGCATCTTATGTGGAAGAGAGTCATCCCTATCCTTTCTTTTGCAAAAATCGTTTCACGTATAGACAACACATTGTTATTTATTTTTGGAGATCGGTATAAAAATAGCACGTTAAAAAAATTTGAGGTGAGTGAAGGTGCTGTTGATCAACTTGGCATCCTTAAAAAAATTAAAAAACCAAATTTATCATTTTTAGAAAATGAGGTCTCTGAGGCAAAAAGGATCTTAAAACAACTTAAAATTCCTGATAATGCGCAGTTTGTTTGTTTGATAGTTAGAGATTCAGGCTATTTAAATAATTATTATCCGGGACATGATTGGCGTTATCATGATCATCGTGATGCAGATATTGCTGCATATAAGAAAGCAGCATTGTATTTAGCAGATAAAGGGTATTATGTGTTACGAATGGGGAAATATGTTAATAAAAAATTTGATATTCAACATCCGAAGATAATTGATTACGCCAATCATGTATTACGATCAGATTTGATGGATATTTATTTAACTGCAAACTGTGCGTTTTGCATTTCAACTTGTACGGGTTTAGATTGCGTTTCGCAAATATTTAGAAAACCGGTATTGTTAACTAATATATCACCTCATTTTAGCGAGACTCTGATGTGGTATCCATGCACCTTATTGATTTCAAAACAGCTTAAAAATAAAAATAGCGGTCAGTTGTTGACACTGAGTGAATCAGCACAAGTTTGTCATTCTATTTCACGTCATGTATTAAGTGAATTTACTCAGAAAAATTTAGTTCTTATTGAAAATACGGATGAGCAGTTGTTAAAAGTAGTAATGCAAATGGAGGCGGAATTAAATGAGAAATGGCATGAAACAAAAGATGATCAGTTACTTCAAGAGCAGTATTGGCAAAATTATAAAACACATTGCCCCGTCAATGTTAAAAATATTTATATTAAAATAGGGTTAAATTTTTTAAAAGAAAATAACAGATTGTTGCTTCATTAAAAATTCATTGTTTCAGATACAATTAATTCTTAATTTTAGGAATGATAAAAATAGGAAGCGTATAATGCTTGAATTGATGGAACCAAATTTAATTATTAAAAACAAAATTATTGATTTTATTGATTTAAAAAATAGAATTAATAAAACTGATCGTATAGTGCAATCACATGGTGTTTTTGATTTGCTGCATATCGGCCATATTAAACATTTCCAAGCCGCAAAAAAGCAGGGTGATATTTTGGTTGTGACAGTTACACCTGACCGTTTTGTTAATAAAGGACCTAATCGTCCTCGATTTACTGAAAAATTACGTGCTGAAGCAATCGCCGCTTTAGAT
Source organism: Gammaproteobacteria bacterium CG_4_10_14_0_2_um_filter_38_22 (assembly GCA_002793195.1). GTDB lineage: Bacteria > Pseudomonadota > Gammaproteobacteria > Coxiellales > Coxiellaceae > 2-02-FULL-42-43. The sequence continues at coordinate 44,588 of PFPT01000012.1, read as the reverse complement.
TGCGTAGATTATGTGATCATCAATGCATGGCCAACAGCAGTTGAAGCCATTCAATTAATTAAGCCGACTGTGTATGCAAAAGGAGATGAATATAAAAAAAGTGAAAATGATATTACAGGGAAAATTGATATTGAAGCTAACACGGTGCGTGACAATGGAGGTCGTGTTTTTTTTACCAGTGAAGTTACTTTCAGTTCGTCTGCTTTGCTCAATGAGTTTTTCTCTCCTTTTTCAGATGAAACAATGGCTTATTTAAATAGTTTTAAGAAAAAATATACTTTTGAAAATATCGCTTCATATTTAGATAAATCGAAAGATTTAAAAGTCCTCTTAATTGGTGAAAGCATTATTGATGCTTACCGATTTGCAGAAGTTATTGGAAAATCAGGCAAAGAACCCACTTTAGTTGCAAAATATAAGCATTGCGAATTATATGCGGGCGGCATTTTGGCTATGGCAAATCACCTGAGTGATTTTTGTTCCGAAATAACCTGTTTAACTTATCTTGGTGAGCATGGAGAGCATGAAGCAATAGTCCGTAACAGTGTTGCAAAAAATGTGAATCTGGACATCATTTATAAAAAAGATTCTCCAACGATTGTGAAGACCCGTTTTTTGGAAGAGTATCTGAGACAAAAATTATTTGAAGAATATGAAATTAACGATGATTTTTTAGAGTTGGATCAACAAAACGAACTCATTAGAAAAATGGATGGCTTGTTAAAAAGCCATGATTTGGTTATTGTTGCTGATTATGGCCATGGGTTGCTCAATGATGTCAGCATTGATTATTTAACGCAGCATGCCAAGTATTTGGCTGTAAACACACAAGCCAATGCGGGCAATAATGGTTTTAATTTTATTTCTAAATATAAAAAAGCAAATTATGTGGTGGTTGCTTCAAGAGAGTTGCAGTTAAATTATAGGCAAAAACATCTTTCTATTTCTGAGCAATTAGAGCGCTTGGTATCCGATCATGAATATAGCCAGTCCATGATTACAAGCGGCAAAGATGGTGCTTATATTTGTAGAAAATCAGAACCCATTTGTAAAGTGCCTGCTTTTGCAACAGCCGTGGTTGATCGTGTTGGCGCTGGAGATGCAGTGCTGGCGATTTCTAGTTTATATGCTTATCACCAAGCGCCGTCAGAATTGATTGCTTTTATTGGTAATGTTGCTGGTGCTGAAGCAGTGAATATTATGGGAAATAAAACAGCAATTAATAAAATGGGTTTTATGAAACACATTACATGTTTGTTGAAATAATATGACAAAATTAATAAATAAAAAAATATTGGTTACTGGAGCTGATGGTTTTATTGGTTCTCATCTTGTAGAGCATTTGATTGATAAAGGATGTGCTGTAAAAGCATTGGTACTTTATAATTCATTTGGAACATGGGGATGGTTGGATAGTTTATCGAAAAAAATTAAGGATAATATTGAAGTCGTCATGGGAGATGTGCGTGATCCTCATGGGATGAAAATGGCCATGCAGGGCTGTGATGTTGTTTTTCATTTGGCCGCGTTAATTGGTATTCCTTATTCTTATCATTCGCCAGACAGTTATGTGGATACAAATATCAAAGGCACTTTGAATATACTTCAAGCAGCACGAGAGTTAGCAGTTTCAAAAGTGCTGCATACCTCGACGAGTGAGGTTTATGGAACAGCACGTTATGTGCCAATTGATGAAGCGCATCCGTTGCAAGGACAATCTCCTTATTCAGCAAGTAAAATTGGTGCTGATCAAATTGCCTTGTCATTTTACAGTTCATTTGGATTGCCTGTAAGTGTGATTCGTCCATTTAATACTTTTGGCCCCAGACAATCAGCGCGTGCATTTATTCCAACAGTCATATCACAAATTGCAGCAGGATTTGAAACAATAAAATTAGGATCATTGTATCCAACGCGTGATTTTACTTTTGTAAAAGATATGGCGGATGCTTTTATTGCTGTTGCCGAATCTGAAGATGCTGTTGGTGAAGTCATTAATGCGGGCAGTAACTTTGAGATTTCAATGGAAAATACAGTCAAAATGATAGCAGAAATCATGTGTGTCTCTGTTCATATATCGGAAGATGAGCAACGTATTCGACCAAGCAATAGTGAAGTGGCGCGTTTATGGGCTGATATTGGAAAAGTGCGGCGTTTAACCCATTGGCAGCCAAGCTATGCCAATATATCGGGATTTAAACGGGGACTTCAAGAAACGATTGCCTGGTATCAGAAAAACGAAAATAGAAAATTATTTAAAGCGACAGTATACAATGTATAAAAATCAGATCGAATCTATTTTTAGTGGGTTTTTTTCTAATGGTGCACTTGAACTTTCACTGCACGAGCCCCAATTTTCTGGTCATGAATGGCAATATGTTAAAGCTTGTTTAGACACAGGCTGGGTTTCATCTGTTGGAAAATTTGTTAATGCTTTTGAAAAAGCATTGGCTGATTTTACGGGCGCAAAACATGCCATTGTTACTGTGAATGGTACCGCGGCATTGCATGTGAGTTATTTATTAGCAGGCGTTACAAAACAAGATGAAGTTTTAATGCCTACCTTAACGTTTGTTGCAACGGCTAATGCACTTACTTATTGTGGTGCAACCCCTCACTTTATTGATTGTGATGAAAAACACTTAGGCATTGATACAAAAAAATTAGCAGATTACTTAGAAGATATTGCCATCATTAAAAAAGGTATTTGTTATAATCGATTTACGCAAAGACCTATTCGTGCATTATGTGTGATGCACACATTCGGCCACCCAGTTGACTTAGATGCACTACTCGCTATATCCCAACAATATCATTTGGCTTTAATTGAAGATGCAGCAGAAGCATTGGGTTCTTTTTATAAGGGTCAACATGTTGGTCACCATGGTCTAGTTGGTGCATTAAGTTTTAATGGCAATAAAATTATTACCACGGGCGGTGGCGGTGCTATTTTAACGGATCATGATCTTTTTGCAAAACAGGCAAAGCATATTACAACAACAGCTAAAATGCCCCATGCTTATTTCTATCAGCATGATAGGGTTGGGTATAATTACCGAATGCCCAATATTAATGCGGCATTGGGTTGCGCGCAGCTTGAAAGAATGGATTATTTTCTGAATTTGAAAAGAGCATTAGCAGAAAATTATATTGCTTCTTTTTCAAAAATAAAGGGTATTCGTTTTTTAACAGAGCCAGATTTTGCAAAAAGCAATTATTGGCTCAATGCGATTTTTGTTGAAGATAAAGTGATGCGTGATGATTTATTGATGCAATTAAATGAGAAAAAGATTGCTGTTCGTCCTATTTGGGAGCTGCTGCATCATTTGCCAATGTACCAAGATATGCCGCGCATGGATTTATCGACGGCAGAACGCATTTCAAAAAAAATAATAAATATTCCAAGCAGTGTGATTTTAGGGGAGCATTGTGTCAATAAACAATCCATTACAACGTAAAATCGCAGTGGTCACGGGTACGCGAGCAGAATACGGTTTGCTAAAAGGCTTGCTTGATGAAATTAAATTAGACTCCAATCTGCAATTGCAGCTCATTGTAACGGCTATGCATTTATCGCCTGAGTTTGGTTTAACTTATCAGTTAATCGAACAAGATGGTTTTAAAATTGATGCGAAAGTAGAAATGTTGTTATCAAGCGATACTAATGGCGGAATTGCAAAATCAGTGGCCGTGGGTGTTTTTGGGTTTACAGATGCATTTGAGCGTTTAAATCCCGATATGATCGTGATTTTGGGGGATCGTTTTGAGGCATTTTCTGCTGCACAAGCTGCTTTGTTTTTAAAAATCCCTATTGCACATATTCACGGCGGGGAGTTATCTTTTGGTGCAATTGATGAGCAAATTCGACATTGCATCACAAAAATGGCGCATTTACATTTTACTGCTGCTGATTCATATCGACAACGTGTTATTCAATTGGGCGAGCAACCCGAATTTGTTTTTAATACTGGCTCACCTGGCATTGAACGATTAAAAAAAGCGGTTTATTTGAATCAAGATCAATTAGAGAAATCGCTTTCAATTCAGTTTAAAAACACCACTTTTTTAGTTAATTACCATCCTGCTGCATTGGAATTAAACACACTGAAACAAGATATTGAATCCTTATTTTTGGCGCTTGATCTGTTTCCTGATGCGCAAATTTTGATGACCAAATCCAATGCAGATGCATCGGGTAGGTTGTTCAACCAGCTGATTGATCAGTATACAGAAAAACAAAATGGGCGTGTTAAAGTTTTTATGAATTTGGGTGAGCAATATTATCCCAGCGTCATGCGATTGGTTGATGTGATGATAGGCAACTCTTCTAGTGGCATTATTGAAGCCCCTAGTTTATCGATACCAACAGTGAATATTGGCAGTCGGCAAGATGGTCGATTGCGTGCAGCATCTGTTATTGATTGTGATCATCATGCTGAATCCATTCAAGTGGCGATAAAAAAAGCATTATCTCCTGAATTTAGAGATATTGTAAAAAGCACAGTTTCTCCGTATGATTGCGATGAAACAGCGTTTCGTATTAAAGAGATATTGAAAAAAATAGCGTTAAAATCACTGTCAAAGAAAATATTTTGTGACGCAGAGGTTCATGAAAAACCAACCTGTAACCATCATTGCTGAAATTGGCGTTAATCACAATGGCGATGTTAATTTAGCGTTGCAGTTAATTGATGCAGCAATTGAAGCGGGTGCTGATGTCGTTAAATTCCAAACTTTTTGTCCTGAGCTGTTGGTTTCGCAGTGGGCGCCCAAAGCAGGGTATCAAAAAAAAAATACAGATATAAACGAATCTCAGTTTGAGATGCTAACTCAGTTGGCATTGCGAATGGATGATTACTTTTTTTTAAAAACGCATTGTGAGAAAAACAAGATTGGATTTTTATCCACGCCATTTGATGCTATTAGTGCTGATTTTTTATTAAACCAACTTAAATTGCCTATTATTAAGATTGCTTCTGGAGAAATTGCAACAGCCCCTTTGTTGTTATCCATTGCAAAAGCAAGGCCGCAGATCATTTTATCAACAGGGATGTCAACGTTAGGTGATATTGAGCAAGCATTGGCAGTAATGGCATTTGGTTATTTGCAATTAAACGAAGATCCTTCAGCTGAAGCCTTTATGCGTGCTTATTACTCTGTTGATGGGCAAAAAAAATTAAAAGAAAATGTGTCGTTATTGCACTGTACTTCAGATTATCCTGCTGATTTTGATGGTGTCAATTTACGCGCCATGGATACTTTAAAATCAGCTTTTGATTTGCCAGTAGGCTATTCAGATCATACAATCGGTATTTCAATTCCCATTGCTGCCGTTGCGCGAGGTGCGTGTATTATTGAAAAACATTTTACGTTGGATCGTTCATTGCCGGGTCCTGATCATCAGGCATCGCTTGAACCTGCTGAGCTAAAAAAGATGGTTATCGCTATTAGGGAAGTGACGTGCGCGCTAGGAAATACTTTAAAAATACCCACTCAGAAGGAGTTAGCAACCAAACAAGTTGCACGTAAAAGTCTAATTGCAACGCAGGTGATAAAAAAAGGGGACAAATTTACAGCAGATAATATGAATGCACAACGTCCGGGATGTGGCATTTCACCAATGCGCTATTGGGATTATCTGGACCACATTGCATTAAAAGATTACCAATTGGGTGAATTGATTAATGAGTAAACTTATTTTTATTGTGGGTGCAGGTGGACATGCGAAAGTATTATTAGAGTGCCTACAGCAAAAAAATGATATTGAAGTTGCTGGCTTTTTAGAAATAGATAAAGCAGTAGTGGGGACGAGTGTTTCAGGAATGCCTGTTTATGATCAAGATGCAATATTAAAAAAATACAGTCCAAAAGACATTTTTCTGGTAAATGGTCTTGGGTCAATTGCAATTCCGATATTGCGTAAAAAACAATTTGAACAATTAAAGCAAGCAGGTTATTTTTTTTATTCAGTTGTTCATCCTTTTGCTTATCATTCTAAAGATGTGGTTATTGATGAAGGGGCTCAGATTTTAGCACGCAGTACAGTTTTAACAGGAACCAAAATTGGTTGTAATACAATTATTAATACATCTGCATCCGTTGATCATGATTGTGAGATAGGAAATCATGTGCATATTGCGCCGGGCGTTGTTTTATCGGGTCATGTCAAAATTGGGGACACTTGTCATATTGGAGTGGGTGCTAACATCATTCAGGGTATTCAGATTGGTAGCAATTCATTGATTGCTGCTGGGGCGGTGGTGATTTCAAATTTGCCAAAAAATAGTCGTGTTGCGGGTGTGCCAGCAAAAGTAATCTAAAAAATAGGATGAGCATGATATTAAACAAGGACAGTTGGCGAGGTGTTTTGATTTCACCCAAACAGACCGTTATGTTAGCCATTGAAAAGCTGGATCAAGAAGCGTTGCGTGTATTGTTGGTTGTGGATGAAAATCAATTTTTGCAAGGTGTTGTGACAGATGGTGATATTCGCAGACATTTATTAAAGCAGGGTAAATTAGATGTCTCTGTTGTCAATGTAATGAATAAGTCGCCCAAAGTTGCTTTTGCAACTGAAACTAAAGAGCAATTATTGATGAAAATGCAAAGTTTGAATATTTTGCATTTACCTATTGTTGATGAAAAAAACAAAGTGATTGGATTAGAGACACTCGATCATTTAACTGCAAAAAAATGGCGAGATAATTGGGTAGTTTTTATGGCGGGTGGTTTAGGAACTCGACTGCATCCGCTTACTTTGGATTCTCCAAAACCATTAATAAAAATAGCCAACAAGCCTATTTTAGAAATTCTTTTGGAAAATTTTATTGCCAATGGATTTCATCGTTTTTATTTTTCTGTTAATTATAAAGCAGCCATGATTCAAGATTATTTTGGTTCTGGTGAAAAATGGGGAGTGGAAATTCATTATATCCATGAGGATAAAGCACTGGGCACAGTAGGCAGTTTGAATTTGTTGCCTGTTTTGCCGCAACATCCATTTTTTGTAGTTAATGCGGATATTATGACGAATTTAAATTTCGATCAAATTCTTGAGTTTCATCAGCTTCATTCTCATCAGCCTATTGCTACCGTTTGCGTTCGTCAACACCAACACACTGTGCCATACGGTGTTGTAAAAATGGATTCGCGTAATCACAATGTGATAGCGATTGAAGAAAAACCGGCTTATTCTTATTTTGTGAATGCCGGTATTTATATTTTAAATCCTTCTGTATTAGATCATTTCCCTGAAAAAAATATATTTTATGATATGCCGAGCTTATTAAGTGCGCTTGTCAAAAAAAATCTATTTGTAGCAACTTTTCCTATTCGTGAATATTGGTTAGATGTGGGGTCACATGATAATTTGTCTCAAGCAATTGGTGATTATCAAAAAGTGTTTATTTGATGTTAACGCGAGATGAGCCAGGTTAGAAAAAAATGAGCTTAAAAATTTTGTGGGTAACTTCTTCTTTTCCTGTCGACCCTAAAATAGGAAAAAACCTTTATCTTTGGCATCCATTACAAGCACTGAAAAATTTGGGTGCAAAATGTGTTGTTTTGAATATGCAACCTTGGAAGCCAATGGTGAATAAATCTATTGATGAGGCACAATTTGAAATAGATATTGTAAATCGACAATATTTTTCAATTCCCCGTCATTATTGTCGCGCTATTTCTAATTATAGTTGTTTGCTTAAGGCTGCTTCTGAAATTAAAAAATTACATGCCCGTTATCAATTTGATGTCATTCATGCGCATGGCGAGATTTGTGGCTTACCCGCTGTGGCCATTTCTAAAAAATTGCATATTCCCGTTGCAGTGACTATTCATGGCATTGATATGTGTAAACGTTTGTGGCAGGGGCGATCTGGAAAACAGTTTAATAGGATGTTTAAAGAAGCCAATAAAATTATTTATGTTGGAAAACCGTTGCAGCAACATTTTCGACATATAACAAATGATAAAGCGCATTTTTCTATTGTGCATAATGGGTTTAGATTGCCAGTTAATCAGTCGTTGACAGAACGTGTTTTTGAAAATCAAAAAATAATACAAATTATTAGCGTGAGTAATTTACATGAAGGTAAAGGTATTGATTTAACCCTGTATGCTTTATCCTTTTTGAAAAATCAAGGTGTTAAAAATTGGTTTTATACGATTATTGGTGATGGAGATCAAAGAAAATATTTAGAAAAAATAATCATGCAATGCAATTTGTCTGATCAAGTAAAATTGATTGGTCAGTGCGCGCATGAAGCGGTTTATGATTATTTAAAAAAATCAGACCTATTTTGTTTACCCTCTTATCGCGAAGCTTTTGGCATTGCTTATCTAGAAGCAATGGCGCATGGCTTATTAACAATTGGCGTAAAAGGACAGGGTGCGCAAGCATTTATTGATCAAGGTAAAACAGGATTCTTAGTTTCACCTAATGATATGGATGATTTAAAGCAAACGCTATTTTTAGCGATAACACAGTTCCACACCATGAAAGCAATTTCATTTTCCGGCAAAGAACACGTTATCAAAAATTTCACATGGAAACAAAATGCTGAAAAATTAATGGCCATTTATAAAGAAATAGGCATATGAAGAGATCCAGTAAAAAAATCTTATTAGTTTTCATTGAGTCTACGCCTTATATCTCACGGTTAATTGAAGATGGTTTTTCTTATTTAAAAAATGAACTAGACATTGTTTTTTTAACAAAAAATTTATCTCAAGATTGGAATTTGCAGCCTTGTCTTCCTAACAATCAATTTGTTGGTTCTAAAAAAGCAATTTTTTATTTATTGGTTAATATTCTTTTTAAAAGAAAATATCGCCTTATTCATGTTGCTGGGTGGAGTCATCCCTTTATTTTATCTTTAATTTTATTGTCACGTTTTTTATGTTTGCCCGTTGTTGTTGAATCAGATACCCCTTTTAATACAAATACCCAAATTTGGAAAAAAATAATAAAAAGTATTTCCTATCCTTTGTTGTTTAAATTACCTGTATTTTTTTTGCCAGGTGGTACGAGACAAGCACAGTATTTAGCTTATTATGGTGTAGCGCATGACAAAATGATTCAGGCACAAATGACTGTTGATGTAACCTATATTAAAAACTATATTGCTAAAATAGATATTACAGAGCGAGAACAGATAAGATTACAGCATCAAGCAAAAAAAAATGAACTTGTTTTTTTGTTTGTTGGTCGATTATTGGAGTGGAAAGGAATCCATGATTTAATCGCTGCTGTCGGGTTGCTTTATGACTTACCTGTAAAGCTGTGGATTGTTGGTTCAGGGGAATTGAGTGAAGAGATTCAGCTTATTGCCAAGCAATCTCAGCAGATTGTGTATTTTGGTAGAGTCTCTGGTGATTTGTTATGGCGTATTTATCATGCAGCTGATGTATTTGTTATTCCTTCACATGCTGAACCTTGGGGATTGGTCGTTAATGAAGCAATGGCTGCAGGGTTACCTATCATTGCAACAAAAGAAGTTGGCTGTATTGATGATTTGGTTTTAGAAAATTATCACGGTATGATTGTGCCAGCAAAAAATGTTATTGCATTGTCTAGGGCAATGCGAGATATGTTTGCATTCCCTGATAAAAGAAAATACATGGCAAAAAATGCATCTTTACATATTGCAGACTGGACATTGAAAAATGAAGCGCAAAATATAATCAGCGCTTGGGAAAAGAGTAGTTAAAATGAAAATAGGTATTCGCAAGAGATCTTTTTTTGAGCTTGTTTTTCCGCTTACGATTGTTTTTTTTGTTTGTATTGGCACTAAGTTTGTTCATGCTGTGGGTGCAGTAAACCTACGTTGGTTTTTTATTTTATTATTATTTTCATATCTTTTTTTAAATAGAAAAATATTAAGTTATTTAAATTCTGAATGGAAAACTTTGATTTTGAGTTATCTTGTTTGGTGCATATTAACTTCATTATGGTCGTCATTGCTATTTTTGAGTTTTTCAAAAAGTATACTGTTTGCTTTTAATATCATTGTATTGCTTTCTGCTGGCAGCTTGTGGGTAATTAAGTATGGATTTGAGCGTAGCTCACAATGGTTATTTTTGATATTAATCGTCGCTATTGTTTCTGGCCTTTTAGGTGGTAGTTCAGCAGACAGTTTTGATAGCTATGGTAAATTTAGCTTGTATTCTGGATTAAATGGCAATGCCAATGACTTTGGATTTTTGATGGCCATTGTTTCTCCTGTTATTTTCTTAAGGCTGTATCAAAATAAAAGAAAAAAATTTGAGTTTACTGTCTGGTTTCTTTTTTTGCTGCTTGATGTGCATTACTTAATACAATCTTATTCTAGAAGTTCGATGGTTATTTTCCTTTGCATTTTTTCTTGTTTTATTCTCAGTTTGTCTTTTTCAAAAAAAGTGCTTATTTCCTTGCTTTCTTTATTTTCAATTTTTGTTTTCTTGTTAATGATACCGATGAGCTATTGGAAAGGAGTGGTATTGAATCATATTGTTAAGTCAAATGGTACGTCTGAAAATTTGACTGAAAAAGCCGTTTTTCAGTCTAGATATTCTGTATGGAAGCAATCGCTTGCACGTGCAGAAAAAGGAGGTCTGATTGGCGCTGGGTTTGGTGTTAATATCAACAACCATGCTTTTTCTGGTGATGCCTTATCAGGTCAAATCTCTTCTAAATACAAAGGTGAAAAAGGAAATTCCCAGCTCGCTATCATAGAAGAGACAGGTATAATTGGTTTTGGCCTTTATCTTATTCTTATTATCTCTCTTTTTGGTAGTGCTATTCCTCGTTATCTTCAATTAAAAGGTGTTGACAGAGTGGTTATGGGAACTATGTTGGGTGCTATCATTGGTTTATTATTGGAATCGCTTGTGGAAGGATGGTGGGATTCAGCTGCTGGGCCAGAGGTTATTTGCTTTTGGACATTTGTGGGTGTGATTCACGGTATGATTTTTTTACAAAAAAGAAAATCCCATCATACGACTGTTTAATTTTAATCATCACTGGTAATTTTTATTTGGAATTTATTGTTGTGAGTATGAATTCTTTGACATGGAAGCGTCGTATTGCAAAATGCCACCCCATTTTTTTTAAAAAATGGAGTGCTCGAAAAGTAATATTAATTTACCACGCCATTGGAGAGAGTCCTTGGGCAATTCCAACGGATCGCTTCAAGCAACAAATACAATGGCTAAAAAAAAATACGCGTATTGTCTCGCTCAATGCATTATTAACGCCCTCAAAACAAAAAAAAGGTATTGAGGTTGCTTTAACCTTTGATGATGGTTATAGCTGTTTATACGATACGGTTTTACCGATATTAAAAGCGGAAGGGGTGGTTGCAACTGCATATATTAATACAGACTGGATGGGTAAGGCGGAAGGTTTGCGTCAATTAAGTCGACCCGATTTAGGGCATTATCCGGATGAAGCGTTTCTAACATGGGAAGAAGTAAAAAAACTATCTGAAAATGGATGGGAAATTGGCTCACACGGCGTGAATCATTTTGATCTCACCAAACAACCCAACGAGATTGTGAGACAAGAATTGCTAAATTCAAAATCTGCTATTCAAGCTGTTTTAGAAACAGAATGTCATCATTTTTGTTATACGTTTGGGAAGCATTCAGAAACACTTAGGACAGCGGTAGCTGAGTCTGGATATCAATACGCAGCTGCGGCGCATCATATTCCCTTAAAAAACAAACGCAATAATTTTGCTTTACCTAGATTGAATATAGAAAAAAATTATTCATTAGCAGATTTTAAAAAAATCATTATAGGTAAATGGGATTTTTTAGGCATGATTCAACATATGAAAAAATGGTTATGAAAAAAATTTTAATGACGGGTGGATCTGGAACGGTAGGTAATGCTTTTATAAAAGCCTATTATGATCAATATCAATTTATCAGTTATGGTAGAAACAAAGAAAAGCAAGCAGCACTAAAGTCAACATTTAAAAATATTGATTTAGTCATCGGCTCAATTGAAAATAAAAATAAATTAATCAAAGTATTTCAAGCTGTAAAGCCAGATATTGTGATTCATGCCGCTGCTTTAAAATATATTGATATCGCTCAAAAAAAACCTTCTCAAGCAATTCGCACGAATTTATTGGGTAGTATGAATATCATTGAAGCAGCTTGTTCTGCTAATGTGCCCATTACCATTGGTGTGAGTAGTGATAAAGCATGTTTAAGTAATAGCGTATATGGCCATACAAAAAACTTAATGGAACATCTTTTTTTTGAAGCGAATAATGACAAAAACAGATTTATTTGTTGTCGATTTTGTAATGTAGCTAACAGCGCAGGTTCAGTCATTTCACGTTGGTTAGATTTAAAAGAAAACGATCAGCCATTAAGCATCACCGATCCAAGCATGAATAGGTTTATTTTTTTGCCTAAGGATGCCGCAAAATTAATTTACAAGGCCATTGATATAGCAGAGCATAAAGCTCATGGCGGTATTTTGTTGAAAAAAGTAAAGGCCGTTAATATGCTTGATTTGGCGTGCTGTATTTCATCTGATATCAAAATTATTGGAAAAAGAGAAGGAGAGCGATTGGATGAAACATTGGTGAGTGCAGATGAATTATTATTTACTTATTTACATGAAAATTATGTTTTGATTCAATCAGAAAAAAATCCAATAAAAAAAAATAGGCTGAGCAGCAGTTTGTATACGGCAGATGCTGAAAAAATGAATCTCAGCGAGATGAAAAAATTAATTCAAAATTGCAGAGATGATATATGAAAAAAATATTGATGAATGCAATGACAATTAAAGAAGGCGGTGGCGCAGTTGTTTTTACCAGAACCTTTAACGAAATGCTTCGACAAACACCTGACATACATTGGATTGTTGTTATTGATAACGTGCTGAATGAGAAAATTCAAGTGAGTGATCAGGTAACGATTTTAACATTTCCTTGGGTTAAGAAAAGCCCGCTGCATTTATTGTATTGGAATGAAATTGTATTACCCAAAATCATTCGAAATAAGCAGGTGGACTGTGTTTATTCACAAATTAATACATTGCCATTTAGAAAATTACCTTGTCCGGCTTTTTTATCGATTTTACAAGCAGGCTATTTTTCAAAAGAATTTATTGCTTTAAATGCGAAGTATAATAATACACTCAAACAAAAAATAGGTTGGGGTATAAGAAAAAAATGGGTTTTTTCATCCATCAAAAAAGCAGATAAAATTACGGTGCCAACTCAAGCATTAGCAAATGAAATTATTGCGCAACTCAAAATAGATAAAAATAAAGTATCTGTTATTTTGCCTGGCATAGGCCTGGCAGAAGGCCGTGTTGATCCAAAGTTCTATCCCAAACAAAAAACATGGAGAATAGGGTATATTACAAAATTTGGTGTTCAAAAGAATTTTGAAGTTTTATTTCATGCAGCTGCTCAGTTAAAATCAAAACAGATAGATTTTAAAATCATATTAACGCTTAATGAAAATACAAACACATTTAAACAGGTTAATAAATTAATAGAAAAATACAATATTGCTGCGTTGATTGAAAATCATGGAGAATTGGCTGATAAAGCAATTCGAGAACTGTATATCACTTTGGATTTATTTGTATTCCCATCTTTATGTGAATCCATTGGTTTTACATTGTTAGAAGCGATGCACTACCGCTTGCCTATTATTGCCGCATCCATTCTAAGTAATCATGAATTGCTAGGGGAAAAAGGGTTATTTTTTCAACCCCACGATGCTGATCAATTAACAGAAAAAATTGTTTTTCTGATGGAAAGTGAAAAACAGTATCTAGCTATGTCTGATTATAGTATTGAAAGAAGTGATTTATTTTCATGGAAAAAATCAGCGATGGAAACACTCGAAATCTTGAATACATTTTAACATGTTGGATTGAGTTCAAAATACCAAGGCAATTTCTTTTAAGTTCGTTTTATGCAAAGAAAACACTGGAAATCATAAAGTTACAAAACAAATAATTCGTGTTTTTTCAACCTAGATAGTCATTTAAGCTTGTTGTTAACCCGTTGATATTTTTATTGTAAATTTTTTTCATTGAAAAAATACGAATTCTACTAAAATATCAGTGTGTTTAATAATGAGTTAATTTTTGTATTCTACACTTGATGAAAGTCTAGAGAATAGGTGTGTGCTATGTCAAGAAAGGAAATGCCAGGTTGGCACTACTTAGGGGAAGGCACTTTTAATTGTGTCTATCAGGGGACTATTAATGGCAGCCCAGTAGTGTATAAAGTTGCAAAAACGTTTACTTCAAACCCATCTTATAAAAGCACTGTGGTTATGGATATTCCCAGTCGTTCTGTTAGGTTATGGGATGAAATCAATCCAGATTTATTACCAACAGCTTGTTTATATAGAGAAGGTTGGATAGCGCCATTTGTTGAAGGGAGTAAGCCTGCGGCGTTAGAAGTTTGTGATGCTCTTATTGAGCTATATCAGAGAACCGGACGTATTGTTGTAGATGCAATTTCGTCTGGCAACTTCAAAAAAAATAAATCAGGTAAAATAATCTGTGTAGATATTGGCTTTGCATTGCGGCTTGAAAAAGAATCAGATGAAGAAAAAAGTGAATCAAGTTTAAATTTTTGGGTTAATCAGCAAGAAATGTATAGAAGGTACTTTAAAAAGTATGAAAAAGAAAATGAGGATGATCGTACCATAATTGAAACAATAAAAGCGCTGCTTGTTTTGCAGCATTTTCGGCCTGATACAAGGGTTTTATCTCCAATCAAAAGAGGGGATTTAATAAAAAGATTGGCTGCTGTATATGGCGACTCTAAACAAATAAAGTTGCCTGAAGCATTGTCAGAAGAAATTAATGAAATACTCCCTATCAATATTGCGTATTTCTCTAAAGTATATTTATTACTGAAACCTATTCTTTCAAAAGAATCTTATTCAATTGAAATTAAAGCTGCTTTGTGCAAAGCGCATTTGAAAAATAAACTATCTCTTTCTCAAGTAGGATTAGTGCAATCATTAATTAATCTTAATTTAAATGCTTTTGAAGTAATTTCCTATGTTGCTAAATTGAGCCACGAGGATGCGGGTATATTAAGAGGCTGTTGCTTAATACTATATCTCCTTGATCAAGCAGCTCTTTTTTCAAGAAGCAATGCTGACCAGGTCAGATCTCATAGAAATTTCTTCTTTTTATATCGAATAATAGCACTGTTTTTTCGAATAGGTATTTTAATGCAAGATAATTTTAATCATGTTATCTCTGTTAAAATGTTAGAAGAAGAACTTATAATGAAAAAACTTGTAGATGCAAAAATTTTAACTCGCGATAGAGAAATAAGTGAAACAATTGAGATTGAGCTGACAATACATTTGCTTAAAAATTTAATAAAGCCTGAGAGTTTAAGTTACGATCTTCTTTTTAATCAGCTTATTTGGTATGAAAAAAACCCTGAATATAGATCAGACAATGTATTTTTTGATGAGTTATATGAGAGATTTAAGGCAATATATGAAACCATGATAAATGATATAAGAGAGAAGTTAACGAAGTTAAGAGGACCTTTTTCAAATCAACGTCATTTGCTTTTTCAGTTGGAAACGATACTAAATCGTTACGATGATTGGGTATATCAAAAACATACATCGCTTATTTCTGATCCTATTTTAAGCATGATTAAAAATTTGTTTGATATATCCGAGGAAATAATAATTTCTTATTCTTTAGTTGAACAACATGCGATGGCTTTTTCTATTTTTGCTGAAAGCCCAAAAAAAACATTAGAACGACATGAGCAGGAATGGTTATCTCAGTGTCACAAGCTATGTGACACTATGGGGTTTATGCTTGCAAAAGAGGATGTGTCCAAAATTCCAAGTCATACTCAATAAATACGCTCTTCATACTAGCTGATCTATCAGCGCGGCTAGTGTCGTGTCATTGAAAAATATCATTCATTTTTATAGAAAAAGATTATTGGTTAATGCATTGCTTATGGATACTAATGTCCTGAACACCCCGCAGGGATATCTGTTGGGGCTCTAGGTACGCAAATTAATTTTATGGCCCCCGATTTTTTATACAACTTTGTTAAATCTATGGTCTTCCCCATTTTTTTCCCATTTTCTAATGCAAAAAAAACTTTAGTGTTTAAGAGAATGTCATCAATAATGGTGGCTGTGCATTGTAAAGGGTGTTTATTTTTTTCAAGCATGGGAAGAAATGAGCTAGGTGTTTTACTGTTTGTCATGATGCCGATACCACTTCCGCCAAATGCACCATTTATCCAAGGGAAATCTTTACAATGTATATTGATGAGAATGGCATTAACATGTTGACCACTGCAAGATTTCCCATTGTGAATATAGTTGAAATCAACTGGAATATAATGCAAATAGGTCGGTTTAAAAACTCGGAAATCTATATTAATGATTTGCGCAGGCTTTTTCCCATGAAAAACAAAACGATCTGGAATGACTAAGCCAACGTAAGGATTTTGTTTTTCTGGAGAATTTCTAGTAACCGGAGGTGATAAAACATAGTACTTTGCAATGTGATACGATTTCCCTGTGTTAGATTTATAGTTTCCATAAGGAATATTAGTTAACAGTTGGTTTTGTGCATTCCAAAATAATTTAGTTTTGATCACAGTGTTATTACATCCATATAAAGTGACTGGTTGAACGGATGTATGGGTTACTGGAGAGGGGTTTAAGTTAAAGTTGATAATACCTGGTTGCGCTGTCTTGGCGTAAATCGGTGCGATAAAAATGCATGATAGCATTAAAGTTAAAATGATCCTTTTCATGTTATCTTCCTTTTTTTTCGAATATAGTCAACTTGTTCTCTGATCCTTGTACTTTAAATCGTACAGGAAGAAATGAGGGGTTGCTACCTCTATTGCGCAAGCATTAAAATACAAAACAAATCATGTAGTTAAACGCGAGTAGCGTGAAGAATGAAGGTGATGAAAATCTCCTGGCGATGTGATTGTGTATTTCGATAGTGGTTTGAGCTTATAAATTTAAATATGCTTGTTAAACTTGAGAAGTTGCTATCTGTGAAATCGCGGTAAGATTACAATGTTATTGCTGCATTAGCGCGGACAGCAATATTGGCTGGGCCGCGTTGCAAAACCATTGGCTGCCCTAGATTATATTATGAATACAGAGCGGGAAATCGATTGCCAATATATTGTGAGTAATAACTTTGCTTTTGGTGGGGTTAACACCGCTTTAATTTTTAAGTCCTATGCGCGTTGATCCTGATCTTCTGAGCTTTTTGGAAGAACTGGTAAAAGCAGCTTGTTTTTTATCAACTCCATGCAATCATGATTGTTGAAAAAAATCAGGCATGATATACGTTAGCAGTATTATTGTCGGAATAATGCGTTCATGAATACGTTAGAAAAAAATATCACGAGTCTACATAAAGAAAAAGGTTTTCAATGGTTAGCTGATTTGCCCAATATCATAAATTACTTAGCCGCTAAATGGTCATTAACTGATATTAACCCGGTTGGTAACATGAGTTGGCATTATGTGGCATTTGCCAAACAGCAAAATCAAAAACCAGTTGTGCTTAAAATTGGCTGCGATGAAAAAGTCAGTCAAGATGAATATCGTGCATTGCATTATTTTGATGGTCAAGGTGCCATTCAAGTTTTGGATTATGACGCTGATTATTCAGCGTTATTGTTAGCGTGCGCAATACCCGGTGATTTATTAACATCGACGCAAAATAATATTAAAAACACCATTCATATTTATGCTGATACGGTTAACACATTATTGCATCGTTCAGCAATACCAGCAGGGTTCACACATGTCAGTCATTGGTGTTGCGCCCTTGACCGAATCAATGATTCGCGTATCAGCAAACAAAAGGTTGATTTAGCGATGCAGTTACGGACATTTTTATTAAGCTCTGCAGATAATGAGTGATTTTGTCATGGTGATTTACATTGCGAAAATGTGATTCATCATCAAAACCAATGGATCATCATTGACCCAAAAGGCATTGTTGGTGAGGTTGCTTTCGAAGCCGCCGCATTTGATTTATTGTCCGATGATGAATTAAAAAATGCTTCAATAATTCCCGAACTCATTTTGTCACGAACACAATTATTATCTGGTGCACTTTATGTTGAGCAGAGACGATTATTGTATTGGGCTTTTTTAAGAGCGGTGATTTCAGCGCAGTGGTTTATTGAAGATGGTGCTGATCCCAGTAAGATGTTATTGATCACAAATCATTTGTATTGCCTAATAAAATTTTTTTAGCGTATTTTTACGGTGCTCACTGGAACGCTAGGAGGCATGCTATAAAGCTCAACACCTAAATTAAGCGCCCTGAGACAAAGTGTCATTGTTTCCCCATCCTTTTTTTGGTGCTCATTATGATACACAAAAATTTTTTTTCGGAGATTGACACCGTTTAAATATTGTTTTTCCGCTTCCAATATATCAATTTTATCAAGACGCATTCTACTTACAAAACAATCTTTTAGGTGGCTATGATGACCCATTATTTTTCTATCTAAATCAGCGATCAGGCAATTTTAGTTTTTTTATCAGTGCTGTTAGTTGTGTCATCAGTGCCGTCTTCTTCACAGGCCTCATGAAAATTATTAATTGCCTCTAAATGAAATTTTTCTAAGTGGTTAATAAGTCTGTTTAGCTTCATTATTCTCGTCTCGCATAATTCATTATATCAAGCTATCGCCCATTATAATGATTCCCGCAATTTAGACCATATTGTTTTGTTAAAAAGCAGGAGATAATCTGGAAACTATTTTTTTATTGATTAATTTGAGTTCGATGAACATAGCTTCAAGCGCAACTCGAGCCTGCAGATGCACATCGATGGTGATTATGATTATCAGATAAATTATCAGCCAAATAGTTTTCATGGTCCGGTTGATGATAAGCAATTTAGAGAGAGCAAAATAAACGTGAAAAAAAGCTATTAAAATATTTTAACAATATATTGGCTTTCCCGTTTATTTTTCATATGCTTTTTTTAAAAAAAATTGTATAGTGGTATAACTTTTAGATTAGATGGAGCTAACCTGATGAAATGCATGCTACCCCGTTGTATTTTTTTTGCTGCTTTTTTATTTTTTATTACCTCTTCTGAAGCTGCCACTCAAAATAATTTTCCAGTAGAAAAAAAAGGATTTACTGTAAATGTGGCTGCGCTTTATTTGCTGCCTAGCGCAGATAATCTTGCTTATGCAACTTATACTCAACCTCTTCCATTGCCAGCGCCGCATTGGAAAACAAATAATGTTGACCCTACTTTTCAAGCTGCATTTGATTTGGGGGTACAATATACATTTGCTTCCGCAGCTGATCAAATTAGCGTTAGCTACTTACATTTAGATACAAGCAATAGTAATTCTGTGAGTGCTACAGGCTCTGCTTCTGTTGCGCCGCCGTATTACTTTGGTCCATTAGCACAAGAATTATTTCATTCTTCTGCAAAAGGCACTGCGCAATTTGACATAGAAAATCCAACAGTGGTTTATAGTCATCTTTTTAATCTTAAGTATAATATCAGGCTGACACCTTTACTGGGCATCAGTACAGCCTATTTGAAAGAATATTTAGAATCAAATTATCAGGGAGACAATGCAGCAATCGCTGGCGATCACTACAACATTACTTCATATAATACATCGAAATACATCGGTGCTGGCCCTCATTTTGGATTGAACCTTGCTGATTATCTGTATCATCACTTTTCCATTTTTGCGAATACTGGATTCTCTATTATGGCAGGACTGATGAAATCAGAAACAAATTTTCGCTCTGAAGGACGTGATAATACAGCGCCAGCTTATACCTCTCTTGCTAATCAAGAGGTCGTTAGAATGGTAACTGAATTGAATAGTAAGCTTGGAATGACTTATTCATTTTCATTTCATTCTAGTAGGCTTGCACTTCAGTTGGGTTATATGTTTTCTGTTTACTTTAATGGTATTAATCAGGTTGTCCCTACTTCTTTAGTAGCGGGTCAATTAAACAATGGCGTAATTGCTATTGAAACATATGGACAAGAACAAAGTAATTTGGACTTAAACGGGCCTTATTTGAATTTGGTTTGGCAGTTTTGATTGTTGTGTCGTAAATTTTAAAAAAGTTAAAGGCAGGCTTTTTTTGAAGCTGGTCATTTTCTATCTTCGAGATCCATTTAATCGAAGAGCTATATTATGAACCATCCCATTAAACATCTGTTGGTAGCTTCATTACTGTAACATATGATGTTGAATGACTTTTTTTCAAGGAGAGAATGATGACAAAATGTCCCTTTATGACGAACGCTGCAGGCGATCCTGTTGCTGATAATCAAAACAGTTTAACAGCAGGGCCACGAGGTCCGGTATTGACTGATCATCAATTAATGGAACGTATGGCGCATTTTAATCGAGAAAGAGTGCCAGAGCGTGTGGTTCATGCAAAAGGTGCGGGTGCTTACGGAACATTAACCATTACACACGATATTTCTCGTTATACACGCGCAAAATTATTTTCGAAAATAGGCAATCAATGTGATCTCTTCCTTCGCTTTTCAACAGTGGCTGGTGAACAAGGATCTGCAGATACAGCGCGTGATCCGCGCGGTTTTGCCTGCAAATTTTACACGGAAGAAGGTAATTGGGATTTAGTTGGCAATAATACGCCCGTCTTTTTTGTGCGTGACCCACTAAAGTTTCAAGATTTTATTCATTCACAAAAACGTCACCCTGCAACTGGATTGCGTGACAATACAATGCAATGGGATTTCTGGAGTTTGTCACCTGAGTCATTGCATCAAGTCACGATTTTATTTTCAGATCGCGGTATTCCAGCAACGTATCGCAACATGAATGGGTATTCATCACATACGTATAGTTTATGGAATAATAACGGCGAGCGTTTTTGGGTGAAGTGGCACTTAAAAACACAGCAAGGTATTCAATGTTTAACAGATGCAGAAGCAGCAAAAATTGCAGGTGAAGATTTGGATTATCATCGCCGAGATTTGCATGCATCGATTGAAAAAAAAGAATTTCCGCAATGGAAAGTGCAAGTGCAAATTATGCCTGAAATAGAAGCGCAAACGTATGCGATTCATCCATTTGATTTAACTAAAGTGTGGCCACATAAAGATTATCCAATGATCGATGTGGGTATTTTGGAATTAAATCGCAATCCAGAAAATTATTTTGCTGAAGTCGAACAAGCTGCGTTTGAACCTAGTAATATGCCGCCAGGTATTGGTGCGTCGCCTGATAAAATGCTTCAAGCACGTTTACTTTCTTATGCCGATACACATCGTTATCGTATTGGTGTTAATTATGCGCAATTACCTGTGAATAAACCGCATTGTCCAGTAAATACGTATCATCGTGATGGTCAAATGCGTTTCGATGGTAATTATGGTGGTCAGGTAAATTATCAGCCAAATAGTTTTGATGGTCCAGTTGACGATAAACAATTCAGTGAGCCACCTCTTAAAATTACGGGAGATGCAGATCGTTATGATCATCGCATCGGCAATGATGATTATCATCAGTCTGGCGATCTTTTTCGGCTGATGAATGCAAATCAACAAGCGCAATTGATCGATAATATTGTGCGTTCAATGAAAGCAGTACCGAAATATATTCAACTTCGTCAGATTGCACATTTTTACAAAGCAGATTCAGAATATGGTGCAGGTGTTGCAAAAGGGTTGGGAGTCTCGATTGATTTAGAGAGACCAAAATAAAGGTGAAAAAGCTATTTTTTTAGTAGCGGAATTAGGAACACATTTTTTTTCAGCTGCTCAGCTGCTCAGCTGCTCAGCTGTGAGGCATGTTTAATTTTTAATGTGTAAAAGAAATATTTGAGACGGACGGAGCTGCCCGGAGTTTCTTATACGGTTGTCCCCAAGACAGAGCCTATAACAGCTGTTATCAGCATAGCTAAAGTTCCCCAGAGGGTAACACGAGCTGCACCTACGATTACGCTCGATCCGCCGATTTTTGCTGCCGAACCGCCAAGTAATGCCAAAAAGAAAACTGCCATTAGAAAAATAGTAGGAATGAGATACTTTGTTGAAGTAAAAATCGTTACAAGAATAGGTAAAATCGAGCCAATAGAAAAACTGCAGGCCGAGAATAATGCAGCCTGTAATGGACGCGCTTTGAGTGCTTGAGTAATGCCCAGTTCATCACGTATGTGCGCACCCAATGCATCTTTCTTCATTAATTGAGTGGCTACTTGTTTTGCAAGAATGCGATCAAGTCCATATTTGATATATATAGAAGTTAGCTCTTCAGTTTCTGCCGGTAAGTTATCTTCTAGCTCTTTTTTTTCGCGTTGAATTTCAGCATCTTCAGTATCAGCCTGAGATTTCACCGAAATATATTCCCCGGCCGCCATTGACATAGCCCCCGCAGTGAGCGCTGCGATTCCAGCAATAAGAATGCCACTATGAGTCGTATGTGCTGCTGCTACACCAATGAGTAAACTTGCTGTAGAAATAATGCCATCATTTGCCCCAAGAACAGCTGCTCGGAGCCAACCAATACGCTCAATACGATGAAATTCTGCGTGTCTAAAGTACATATCGTTTCCTGTAATTTAAAATATCAATTTATTTTCACAATATCCATCGTGTGAAGCAACTCCCAGAAAATGTCGAGTAAATTTTAATTAGCTTCAGATATTTAATTAAGTCTTTTTAGGAGGTTGGATCGTAGGCGCATGCCTACCTATCATTAGGACTCGCTTTCTTTCTTATCATCATCAGGGCTTTCTGGTGTTTTATTCTTTTCGCCATGTTGTTGTGGATGATGTTTTTTATCTAAATCATGACGTTCTTTATCTTGCCCCCCTCGTTGATTTGATTTTGATTGTTGTTTACCCTGCTCATTATTATGTGACATACCTCATCTCCTTATTTTTAGTACGTAAAAAATGAACTGGGTTTATTTTAACATCAATTTTTGAATAGATTGCCAATTAAAAAAACTATTTTAAATAAAGAAATGCGGCAGCCGCACAAACAAATGAAACAATTCCAGAGCATATTATCTATGATAGAATCGCTTCTTGGATAGGGTAAATTATTAAGGCGATTTGAAATATCACCTGGCGAACAGCATAATGTCATGCGAAGTTTTGTTGTTTGTCCTGAATTTTTATCTTACCCGAGAGTTGACGTATCTATTAGAAATGCAGATGATATAGTAAGACAACCAATTGGAATTGGGCGCAATTTTTTACTGAAAATATCAAAATGATATTGTAATGGAGCGTGTTATTTGAAATATCTTAGAATCTGCTTTAGCCACAAAAAATTTTTTTTATTGATCATAGCGATTATTTTAGCTCTAAATATACCTGTCTGTGTTTTTGCAGATTCTCCGCCAGTACAATTTGGTTTTTATGCGGGTGGATCGCTTGGCTATGGTTCACTACAATCTGGTTGGGGTTACACCAACGCTAACTACTTTAATACTATAGTGCCGGATTTTTTTGAACTTGGAGATCCCATTATCGTCAGCCGTAACTTTTCTATTCGCTCTAATGGTTTTCTATTTGCTGGCAATCTCGGTTATAATTTTTATAAAAAGCATTCCTTATTTGGATTAGAAAGTGATTTTCTCAATACCAATTTTAAAAAACAAATTACAAATTATATTCCCTTGTTACCTGATTCTTCTCCACAAATTACTTCCTCTGTTTATTTTATTTTCCTTCTAAACCCACAGATAGGGTATAATTATAAGCGATTTACTGCTTTTTTAGATGGTGGTTATGCTGGTGCAAATACACATTTAAAGTTAAGTGAAAGCGATGCAAATACAGTTGCCCAATCTACCAAGTGGGCAAATGGTTGGTCAGTTGGTGCAAAAATAAACTATCAACTTTCAAGTCATTTTTCACTGGGATTGGTTTATCATTACATCAAGCTTTATATTACCAATCAGAAAACCACTTGTCCGCAATGTATTGCTGGAACAAGCGGTAGAGCACCTATTGTTGATGGAAAAATAAAGATTCAAACTGTCTTGGTTGGATTTGATTATTACTTCACAGGAAGAAAATAATACCTGCCTAAAAAGACAGTGCCCGCATTATTTTTAATAACAGGATTCAATTTTTGAGATAGTGTTTTGATAAATTTATGCTACTCTAAAAATTAAGATGTTTATTTTATATGGTTGTGATATGAAAAATTCGCTTATTATTATCACAGGGGCTGCTTCAGGTATTGGCGCGGGTATTGCAAAAATATTTTCAGAAGAAGGTTACTCCTTGGGTCTTCTTTCAAAAAATCTCCCAAAAAATAACATCATGAGTGAAAAAAATAGTGTTTTTATTGAAACAGATGTGACAAATATAGCGTCAGTAAAAAATGCTATTCAAATTGCTGAGGAGAAATTTGGCCCTACGCATTGTTTAATTAATTGTGCAGGATTTGCAAAAGGTGGCGAGTTTCTTGAATTGGAACATGCGGATCATGAACTGATGTTAGATGTGAATATAAAAGGTGTTATGAATTGTATTGAGATTATCTTGCCCGGCATGCAAAAAAGAAATGCTGGTAGTATCATCAATATTAGTTCGCTTTCAGATCGTCAAAGTACGCCTGGGGCTGCAATTTACGCAGCAAGCAAAGCTGCAGTAAAAAATTTAAGTGAATCATTACGTGCTGAAAATGCAAGATACAATATACGTATTTGTAATATTGCGCCTGCAAAAATTAGAACGCCTATGTTAATGGAATCTGGTCATATGGATGAACAAACCATTTCTGTTGAAGAGCTGGTAAAAATCATTTTATGGGTCTATAAACAACCAGATAATGTATGCATTCGAGACATGGTTATTGCGCCAACAAATTATATAGAATAATCATTATTTTTTTATCATGGAGGATATTTTAAAATGGGAAAACCATATATCACGCACTTTAAAACAATGGCTGATGCAACGCCAGAAGACTTTAAGTACATTGTAAAAACATTTGATCAGTATTTAGATCCTCACTACCTCACTAATATGTATTTAAATTTTCTGACGCAACTAAAACATTGTGCTGAAGGTTTTCCAATAGACCGTTTTGAGCATTCCTTACAAACAGCAACACGTGCTTATCATGATGGAAAAAATAATGAATATGTAATTTGTGCGTTGCTTCATGATGTTGGTGAGATATTTGACCCTTATCATCATGATGCTATTATTGCTGAGCTTCTTAAAAACTATATTTCAGAAAAAAATTATTTTATATTAAAATACCATACAACATTTCAAGGCTATTATTACTGGGATAAGTTGGGTTTAGACAAGAACGCCAGAGAAAAATATCAAGACAGAGAATATTATCATGATGCAATTGAGTTTGTTGAAAAGTATGATGATAAAGCATTTGATGAAAATTATACCAGTATGAAACCAGAAGAATTTAAGCCAATGCTTATGGCGTTTTTTAGCAATAGAAAGCAAAAAGACATTGTATCAGCATAAAGAACAGAGAAATAAATTTATGGGTCACATTCCACCATTATTACTTGAAATAAGTCGTATTGGGTTGGGCATTGCTTTTTTTATTTTAGCCTTGCTGGATTTTGCAACAAAACCAATCATTTTTGAGATGATGTCGAAAAAGAATATTCCCAGCCCTAAGCTATTTTTTATTGGAGCAATTTTCTGGAAGACTTTTTCTAGCATTGCCTTGATATTTAATATTTTCACTGTTGCAGCTGCGTTGCTTTTGTCGCTCTACATATTTTTGGCTAACTGCGTATTTAATAGTTTTTGGCTTGCTCCAAAATCAGAGCGATATTTTCAGCTGGTTGGTTTTCTGACAAATATCGCAATTTCTTTTGGCCTTTTAGCTGTGGCAGCTGGTTATCAATTTTTTTAATTTTTTTTAAAACAAGCTAAGGTCTAAAATTTCCTTAGTGAATCATTAGAGCTAAAATTATTTCTTATGTTTCTTGTAATAATAAAGTGCAATTGCACGAGCCATGATTTGTTCATCACTTTCTCCTGTTGAAAACCATGCAATCACTAAGTCTCGCGATGGAGAAACGTACAAACCTTGTCCACCAACACCTGCTTTAAATAAATCACCATCAGGAAATATAACATCCCATTGATAACCATTCGTTAGATTTTTTTCATGCAGTGTTGAAATCATATAACGTCCCACAAAGCCATCATCAAAAATTGCAGGGTTTCCGCTGTGTTGAATCATCTGCAATGTTTTTTTAGAAATAATGCGTTGTGAAGAAACCACGTGCCAACTAGGCGTAAAAATTAAACCGAATCGTGCCAGATCACGTAGTGTTGAAGACATCAACCCCCAGCCTATAGGGTAACCATCGGGAGATATGGCAATATACCCGTCTGCTTGAGCGCCTATTTTTCGCCATACATCATGACCAAAAACTTCATTTAATGGTTTTCCAGTGACTCTTTCAATAATTAATTCCAAAACCCATGTGTCAATGGAGTTATATTCAAACACAGTATTTCCTGCTTTGTCTCGTTTCATGTTGCGCAATAGAGTTATTGGAGATTGATGTAAATTTTTTGAATCATTAAACACCCCTAGGCTGACTACCCATTGATACCAGCCACGTTCTGGGTTGGTGTGTGCATCGTCATTGGGTTCTTCATGTTCTGTTGCATTTAATCCGGTTGTCATATTCAACACGTCAATCACAGGTACAGAATCCCAGACAGAACCTTTGAGTTTAGGCAAATAAAAACTAACGGGTTTTTTTACATCTATTTTCCCTTCTGATTGAAGAATTGCCGTCAGCGTCCCCGCAATTGTTTTTCCAACAGAAAACCAGTTATGTTTATCAAATGAGCGCATTGTTTTGTAATGTTCGTCTACAATCACACCATGGTGTATGACAATCATGGCATCCATTGGGTAATGATCAAAAAAAGTTTTTACTGTCATGTGTGGATTATTTTTATCACGAAAAGCGATCGCATCAATTTTTGGATTTACTTTTTCTGGTAAATAACTAATAGGCCCGTTACGTAAAACCATTTCTGTCTTAAAAAGACGAGACATGTTTTGCCATAGATATCGTGTTCTAGGTGATGGTGCTAGTAACTGCGACATATTTTTTTTGTTGTTAAAGAAATTTTGATATTCGTAGATGGTTTGCAAGGGAGTATTAACAGCCAACTGAGCTTCTTTTGAATGTATCGATTCCGTATTAGCTGCTTGTGCTGTTGCAAGTTTCAATCCAACCAAAACCAATAAAAAAGTGATTTTTTTTATTCTATGCATTTTTTAACATCCTTGCTATTAGCAACAAAATAATCTACATCTTAACACCAGTCAAAGTTTCTTCGCAATCATGAGTGTTTTTATCGGTAATTTTTTCAATTCTATGATCAGAAATATCTAAATACGGCATTTCTTTTGATGCTTGCCAATAACATTATTGCCATCAATAATATGCTTTATTGGTTGTAATGAGTACGTCTCGAAAAAGCATGTTTTTAGATTCACATTTAAATTTTAAAGCGGGGGGAAAGGGAAGAAATGTCATTAAAAGAAGATATTGTGAAAGAAATAGAACATGCGTTTGATGGCGTTACTCTTTCTTATGGAGTGAGCATCAACCAATCAAAAATAATTGATGACAATGGAAAAGGTTATGCTTACACAAATGCAGAATTTTTAAAAATACCAAGAGGAGAAATAACCGAAAACTGGAAAGAAATTCCAACATTACAACTTGATGATCTTCAAATAGCACACTTAGATGCGCTTGGATTTAGGTATTATATACCTGCTTTAATGATAAAGCTGTTGGATGATTATGATAAACCATCAGCATCAGTGGAATCAGAGATGGTAATAATAGGCACCCTTTCAAGACTTCACCCCAAAAAAGGTGACTCATGGAAAGCAGTTATGAGTCTATACTCTATATTAACTAATGAGCAACGTCTTGCTATAGCTCATTTTTTAAAAAATCTTCCAATGCTAGTTACGCTATATAGTGAAGATAAAAAAGTAGTTGAAAGGGCTTATAAAAACTATTGGGCTCAATTTATTCCTTAAAAAATGGCAATGACTAAAACGCAGAGTTTATCAGATTTGATTTGAACTATTACAGCTGAACTGAACTCAATAGGGGTGATCTAAAAACGAAATGTGCGTAACTTTTTCTATAATCAAGCTCCTTTTTAAGATTTTTTTAAAATCTAGGCATCGCTCTAGAATATTTAGTCTTGATGCTTGGGTTGTCTTGTTTTTCTTTTTCTTTTTAGATTTGATAATGATAGTGTCCGTGTTGCTTCATATCGATCGGCAAGGCTTATGTCTCGATAATGCGTAGTGGTAGCAACATCACTATGCCCCGCATTCTCTTGAACGACTTTTAGTGGTGCGCCTGAGTCCAATAAATGAGTCACGTAACTATGACGTAGCCAATGCGCAGATGCTTGTCGTAATTTTGATGCTCGGTGTGGTTTTTGAGCATCACATTCTTGCGCACCTAAGTTAAATGCCCATTTTAATATTTGATCAATACGTCGCGTGCTGATTGACTGCTTTAAATTTTGCATCGGAATTAACGGTGTTTTTTCTCGAAATTTTGGCTTAGAGGAGGGCAGACCTGCTGACTTTCTAAAATTTGCCAATGCATCTAATAAATCATCAGGAGCTGGAATTTCACGCAGTTTTTTGCCTTTACCTGTGACGCGCAAGAACCAATTTTCTTCGCGTTGAATAAAATTTCCCATGGTGTGATTGGCTGCTTCTGCAATGCGAAGTCCTGTGTAAAATAGTAATAAAATGATGTATCTGCTACGCACAACTTGAAATGTTTCTTGATTATTTTTTTGAGCATATTGAGATAGTGCATTCAACACTGAATAAATCTCATCAATTTCTAAATAACGATTGATTAATTGTGGTTTTGATTTATTGCGTTTTTTTCGTCTGCGATCCACAGCCAATGGATTTCCCGTTAAATAATTGCTTTGTACTAAATAATTAAAAAATGAATCTAAAATGGTGATGACTTTGTTAATCGTCGTTGGGCTTAGTGCTTTTCCGAAAGGGCGCCAGTTTGGATTTGCGGATCCATCGACTAATTGTCGTTTTACTTTTGCGCCAATCCATGCATTTTTCGGCTCAGGATTTTTTAAAAAATCTTGATATGCCATTAAATGATTATGACGTAAACCAGCAATATTCAATTTAGCTATGTGAATACACCACAATAATAAGCGTTCAATTTCCTTTGAGTAAGACATTAATGTGAGTGGTGCATTACGAAATGCTAATAAAAAAGAAGAGATTGTTTGCGCGTCATTTTTTGCGTCAATTAAAGATGCACTGATCGCTTTGCTATAATCATCTTTTGCAAAAGCGATAATGTGATTACCCATATTTTTGCTATCATCAATCATTAAAAACAATGGTTTTATTGATTTGGTATTATTTTTTGATTTTTTTATTGTCATTTTAATCCACCAGTAAATTGACGATCAAATGCACCATTAATTCTTTTTGGGATGGATTGCTTTCTGCAATGAGCAGTGCTAATGCGACAAGACCGTTATCATTTAATTTAATACAAATGCTTTGTCTTCTTGCATACAATAAAAAAATAAAACACCCGATGCGTTTATTGCCATCATTAAATGGATGATCTTTAATAATGAAGTAGAGCAGGTTAGCCGCGCGTTCTTCAGCTGTTTTATATAAGGGCTCACCACCGAATGTCTGTTCAATATTTCCTAAAATACCCTGCAAACCATGATCTCGTTCATTACCAAACAAAGCAGTCGCTTCTTTTTTTTCCCCAAGATCATTTTTGAGTGCCGCGATTGATTTCACTGCATCATGATAATCTAAGGATGACAATGGTGGTTTTCCCATTTCAGGTAGTGTTAAATTGTCTTCATCGTATGCAAGCAATAAGTGCCATGTTTTTGCGTAACTCATAATAACTTGAATTGTTTCAGCGCCGATGTCATTGACCAATTCATTTGAAATGAGGGTTTTTTGCAAAAGTTCAACGGTTTGTTTCAGCTCTTTAATGCCGCGTTCTGCGAGGCGTTTTTCATATGTAGTGTAGCCTTGAACGAGATGTTTTTTTAATATACCTGTTGCCCATATTCTAAATTGCGTTGCTTCATTTGAATTAACGCGATACCCAACAGAAATGATCGCATCTAAATTGTAGAATTTGGTTTTATATTTTTTACCGTCCGTTGCAGTATGTTCCAAAATGGAACATACTGACGACTCATTAAGTTCCTCTGAAATAAATATATTTTTCAGGTGCTTAGTGATGGCTTGGCGTTTTATATTGAACAAATCTGCCAGTTGCTGTTGTGACAACCACAGTGTTTCCTGAATGAGCTTAATGTTGATTTCAACATGCCCATCTTTGGCTTTATAAATGATGACTTTTGACATGAATCTGAACTCCTGAATCCTTACAAGAGCCCCTACTCTAGCATAATTTATTTTTACTTAGAATATAAATACTAAGAAATTTTAGATAGATTGCCAGCTCTGTTGCAAATTTTACAGTGAGCAAAAAGCACAATAACTGAGAAACAAAAAGCAACCTGTTAGAGATTACGATCCATTACATTTTCTCCAATTTATTTTAACTTAATACAGGAGCGAGATTATGAGCAAAGAGGGGATAATTTTTCTACTGGAAAAACATAAAACGCCAGCAATTCTTTATAGGGGCTGAATGTTACAATCTGTCTCTATATTTCAACAATGGCAACCAAGCTACAAGCTTCAATTGATCCCTTTCTTGTAGTATTGAGAAAATCAAAAAAATTCACAGTGCAACCCAGGTATTTAATCAGGTACTCTATAGGTGACTGATATGTGCTGTTTGTGAGGAAAGAAAATTTACTGTCTCGAAATTATTTAAACCAGACAAACAACTTCAGATTATTGAGGTGCTACAAAAATAAAAAGGAAGAATATGAAAAAATTTAAAGTCGCGATAATTGTTGGTAGCCTACGTAAAGATTCTCATAATTTGAAATTAGCCAAATCAATTTCAAAATTAGGTGCAGATAAATTGGATGCGCATATTTCTGTAATCGCTGATTTGCCGCTTTATAATCAGGATTTAGACAATCAATTTCCAATACAGGCAGTACGATTAAAAAAAGAAATTGAAAATGCAGATGCTGTTTTATTTGTTACGCCAGAATATAATCGCAGCGTGCCAGGTGTTTTGAAAAATGCCATTGATTGGGCAAGTAGACCTTATGGCAAAAATTCATTTGTAAAAAAACCAGCTGCATTATGTGGCGTGTCAGTTGGCGCTATTGGCACTGCCTGCGCGCAAAATTCCTTAAAACACATACTTTCGTATTTGGATATTGCATTGATGGGGCAACCCGAAGTGTATTTGCAATTCAAAGACAATCTAATTGATTTTGATGGCAACATCACTGATCCCGGGACCGAAAAATTTCTACAAGGATTTGTTAATCAATTTGTAAGCTGGATTGAAGCATATTGTGAAAAATAAAGAATCGCGTATCAGTAATATCCGGTTCAATTTTAATCGAGAAGACGATCATTTTAATGGTTATTCTCTGGTATTTAGGGGTATGCATTAAGCTGATGTGGAATATCATTTTTTTCTGACAAACTTTTGAAATATTCGGATGTCTGCAATCAGTGCGTTATTTTTCATGTCGTTAATATGTGCCTTATTCATTATTAATTAACCTGATTTTGATCAATGACTTGTAAAGAAGGTGTTCACCAACAGTGCGCAATATAAAACACCCAAACAAACCAGACAAAATTGA
The DNA here is from genome assembly GCA_002793195.1 of Gammaproteobacteria bacterium CG_4_10_14_0_2_um_filter_38_22. GTDB lineage: Bacteria > Pseudomonadota > Gammaproteobacteria > Coxiellales > Coxiellaceae > 2-02-FULL-42-43. The sequence continues at coordinate 12,788 of PFPT01000012.1, read as the reverse complement.
TCCCATTAGTACACCAATACGAACGAATTCAGCATATTCAGTGCTAGAGCCAAAATGCTAACCTGCCGATAAATAGACTCATTGTAAAGCTAACACCTGCTATTAAACTAATTCCAAATAATCCGATTTTGGTTATTTCTTTTGCTAGAGAAGCTATTTTGAGTTTAACCGCTAAAAATGTTGACGTATAAATACCAATCATTTTTCCAAAAAATAAACCAGCTACAATACCCATTGGAATTGGCAAAAGTAAATGCGTAAATGTATTGTCTGAAAATGATATCCCCCGCATTGGCAAATGCAAATAACGGTAAAATAGCAAAAGCAACCCATGGATGTAACGCTTGCTTCAAAATCTGTAATGGCGATTTTAATTTTGGCCCTGCATTTTTTGCTGGAATAAATAACGCCAGAAATAGTAGATGGTAGATGTATAAAAAGTAGCAATAATAATAAAAAAATAGCTAATGAAAAAGCGATATCCGTTGCTGTTGGAATTGCCCATCCTCGTAATGCAACTGAATTATGTCTATTAAAAGTAAAATAAATAATTGCTGGCACTACTATGCCGCCAATTGCTGAAATGGTGGGCAATGTTGCTTTTGAAATTGAATTAAGCTCACCTTCTAATAATTCCCGCTTAATTTCTAGCCCAGCTAATAGGAAAAATATGAACATACGGCCATCATTAATAAATAAAATAACAGGTTTTGATGTTTGAAATGCTGTGTAATACGTATTGAGAGGCGTGTTGCTTGCAATCATTGCGATTGCGGCTGCAAAAAATAAAATAATGCCTGAACTGGATTCGAGTTTTATGAATTTCAAAATAAATCGAAATGGCGTTTATTCTCCACAAATACAGTTAAGTAATATGGAGTATCTTTTATACGTCGGCTATTCCAACCCATTTCCGTATGCGTTTTTCAGATTCAATCATGAGTAAAAATAAAATCCCAATACTGATAACGATCGCGCCATCAGAAAAGCTCATTGGGCGCGTACCAAATATGTCGTTAAAGAAGGGCACATAAGTTATTGCAAATTGAGCAAGTGCGCATGCTACAACGCCAATTAACACAGGCGGTGTACCAATAACGCCGGTTAGTGTAAGAGAAGTTCCGTGAACATAGCGAACACTGAAAAGATAAAAAATCTCTAGCACAACAAAGAGATTCACAACCAGTGTATGCGCTGTTGCAATGGATAAATTTTGTTTTAAAGCATAATAAAAAATACCAAAGGCGCTGGCTGTAAAAAGCATTGACACAAAGATAATGCGCCACAGCATAAAAGCAGAAATAATGGGTTGTTTTGCGCCGCGCGGGGGACGCTGCATGGTGTGTGGCTCAGTTGGTTCAAATGCAAGCACTAACCCCAAGCAAACTGAGGTGATCATGTTAACCCATAATATTTGAACAGGGGTAATGGGCAATGGTAGTGCAAATATAACAGCAATAATAATTACTAATACCTCACCTGCATTAGTTGGCAAAGTCCATGCAATGACTTTGCGTAAATTATCATAAACAGTGCGTCCTTCTTTAACCGCAGCAGCAATAGAAGCAAAATTATCATCTGCCAATACAATTTCCGCTGCTTCTCGCGCAACAGCTGTTCCCTTTTTCCCCATGGCGATGCCGACATCTGCTTGCTTTAATGCAGGTGCATCATTGACGCCATCGCCAGTCATGCCAATCACTTCGCCATCGGCCTGTAATGCGCGAACTAAACGTAATTTATGTTCAGGGTTAGCTCTGGCAAAAACGGATATTTCTTCAACGGTTGTCAGCAATGTTTGCTCATCCATTGCTTGCAATGCTTGTCCTGTTAATACCTTCGGATCATCTGCAATTTTCAGTTTCCGCGCAATAGACAATGCCGTTGCAGCATGGTCTCCTGTGATCATAATGATACGAATTCCACCTGTTCTACAAGCACGAATAGCTGTAATTGCTTCTTCACGCGGCGGGTCTATTAATCCAACAAGGCCGAGCAATATCAATCCACTTTTTGCATCATCAAACACAAGTGATGAAACATCTGCATTGAATGGTTTTACAGCTAATGCCAAAACGCGTTCACCCTGTGAAGCTAACTGATCAGTATAGGTGTGCCAATAGGCTGAATTAATTGGATGATCACCTGTGTTGTGACGCTCAAAATTACACATAGCAATGACCTTTTCCGGCGCACCTTTGACGATCATAAATTTCGTGCCTTTTTCATGATCATGGTGTAATGTCGCCATAAAACGATGCTCAGCATCAAAAGGAATTTCATCCAGGCGAGGCAATTGTTTGCGCGCGAAATCCTGTTCAAATCCTGCTTTCATAGCGAGTGATACCAATGCACCTTCCATCGGATCACCTTCAACGTGCCACCCTTTTTTGCTGTTAGTTAATGCAGCATCATTACAAAGGAGTGCGCCGCGACAAAGCGCCAGAATATTTTTTTGATCATTAATATTAATTTCTTTTTCATCTCGTTTAAAAACACCAACGGGTTCATAACCAGAACCAGTCACTTCAAATACACCGCCATCAGCTATCACGATTTTTTGAACAGCCATTTCATTGCGCGTAAGTGTTCCGGTTTTATCTGAGCAAATGACAGAAACCGCACCTAAGGTTTCTACAGCAGGCAATCGACGAATAATGGCGTGTCGAAGCGCCATTCGATGCACGCCGATCGCCATGGTAATTGTCATCACAGCCGGCAACCCTTCTGGAACAGCCGCTACGGCAAAGCCAACCATAATCATGAATGCATTGGCCAGTTCATAACCGCGCCAATAATAAGCAACTAAAAATAATAGCGCTGCGACTATTAAAATAACGGTGGTTAATTGTTTTGCTAGTTTATCTATCTTGCGCAATAACGGTGTTTTTAATGTTTCAACTGTGCTCAGCATCGCACTGATGCGTCCTAGTTCAGTATCTGATCCGGTTCGCACAGCAATTCCTATGCCTTGACCCGCCACAACAAAGGTACCAGAGAATGCCATATTGCTTTGCTCAGCCAATGGAGTTTCTTTTTCTATTAACGCTGGTGATTTTTCAACAGGAACAGATTCCCCAGTAAGCGCTGCTTCTTCAATACGCAAAGCGTGCGCCTGCAATAATCGGATATCAGCTGGAACGCGATCACCTGGTTCAAGCAACACAATATCACCCGGCACGATTTCTTCTGCATTGAGCATAATACGTTTATTGTTACGTAATAAAGATGTACGCGGGGCGACCATCGTTTGAATAGCTTCCAGAGCTTTTTCTGCTTTGCCTTCCTGAATATAGCCAACGATGGTATTTATAGTAATAACCAATACGATCACCGACGCATCAATCATGTGCCCCAATGAAGCTGCAATAACTGATGAAACCAAAAGGATATAAATAAGAGCGTTATTAATATGCGAGAAAAAACGCATGTACCAGCGTCGTTTTTCAACTCTCGGCAAACGATTATAGCCATATTTAATTAATTGTTTTTGTACTTCTTGATCACCTAAACCAGCATGAGTTGTTTGGAAAAATTGATATAGGAAGTCATTAGCAAGCGAGTGCCACGCATAATCTTTTTTTAATTTTTTTTCATCATTCATTAAAAAACCGCCACAATATTCATTACGGTTATCTGACCACTAATAACGAACAAGGCGCATAACGTAGTATTTTTTCTGCAGTGCTCCCGATTAAAACATGATGCAGTAAACTGTGGCCTTTGGCGCCAACTACAATGAGGTCATGATTAAAATCTTCTGCTCGATCAAGCACAACATTAGCTGGAACACCAGGAATGAAATACTTATCCATTGTGACACCTGAAAAATCAAATCGTTTTAAAAATTCATCTAATTTTTTAATTTCTTCTTGATTGGATTTTTCTTCGCATTTTTTTATTTCATGATCACTCATACCTAATGGATTACATTCACAACTGGGAAATGCAGAAACAATACAAAGTGATGCGGAAAATCGATGTGCTAAATCCATTGCAAATTGTAGTGCCTTTGCAGATGCATCAGAACCATCAATGCCGCACAGTATTTTAGAAACCATATTATTTTTGCAGATAAAGACAGATTGTTTTGTATAGCGCGCCACGTTTTCAATAGTTGAGCCTGTTTTATATCGACCATTATCTTGTGCTGCCCTAGAACCTAATAGAATTAAGTTTATTTTTTTGCCTTGTGAGTGTTGCAAAATAACATCAGCTGGATTGCCATATTCAATGATTGGTTTTTTAGTCTGGAGTTTTTCAGGCAATTCAGATTGCCATATAATCAACCTTTGAGAAGTTTCTTTTTTATACTCACCAGAAGTAAACCAATCTTTCCAAAATGATTGAACCACATGGATAAGTGTTAGTTCTGTTTTATATACACTGCTGATTTTTTTTATAAATTGAAGAGCAGTTTTTGAATTTGGAGAAAAATCGGTTGCAAATAAAATTTTTAATTCTTCCATTTTTCACATCCTGTGTTAAATTTCAATTTAATCAAAAAATAATTTTCATCAAAAAAATTTCTTACACTGTCGCAGTTTCAGGTTGTTTTCTATTAAATTTTTTATATGCTACCATAAAATGTTATTGATTTTATCTTGACTCAAACGGCTTCAGTGATCACTTGTTAACTAACAATTTTTTTCACAAATTGAGACTTCAAGCCCATTTGACCAATGCCATCTATCTTGCAATCAATGTCATGATCACCATCAGCCAATCTGATATTTTTCACTTTCGTGCCGACCTTAACGACAGATGATGATCCTTTAACTTTTAAATCTTTAATCACTGTTACGCTGTCGCCATCTTTTAGCACATTTCCGTTAGCATCTTTTACAATGCGTTCATCTGAGTCAGATGAAGCTTCGCGCGGCGTCCATTCATGCGCGCATTGTGAGCATATCATTAGGCCGCGATCTTCATATGTGTATTCAGAGTTACATTTAGAACAGACTATTTGTTGTGTCATTTATCATCACCCTCAGTTATTTCTTTAAAAAAATTAACGTCTATGAAATTTTGTCAGATACCTATCTAGTGCATTGGCAAATTCTCTAATATCTTTTTGATCCAATGGTTTTGGACCCCCGGTAATAACACCTGAAGAACGTAAATCATGTAAAAAATCTCGCGTGGATAATCGTTCTTTGATATTTTCCTTTGTGTAAAATTCACCACGAGGATTTAACGCAACTGCATGCTTGTCAATTACTCTATCAGCTAACGGAATATCTGCTGTTACTACTATATCATCAGCTTCTACATGTTCTACAATATAATTATCTGCGATATCAGCACCGCTCATCACACGAACTACTTTTATTAATGAATTTTGTGGTGCGAAAATAGATTGATTGGCAACCAAAATTAACTGATGATTGGTGCGAATTGCTGCTTTAAACAAAATTTGTTTTTCAGCTTGTGGGCAAGCATCTGCGTCAATATATATTTTCATTTTTTAGCACTGATTTTTAATTTTTTTTAATACCCACACACTGAAATACCAGCAATAAAAACGTCATTAACAAAAGAATAAGTGTTTTGCTTTGCACGCGTTTCAGCCAATTGCATAATTTTTGTATCATAACCTTGCCCGCTAAATTTTTCATCAATCCGTAGCTGATGTTGGGTTTGGCTCTAAACTGATTGTATGGGTTATGGCATTTTACCTTCAAATGGACACAATAAAGAGCATAAATTGGTCCGTTATTTGGGAGTTTGAGTACTCTTTTTGCATAGTAACACGATGCAGTTATATTCGTCAGATACGGTAAAAGTACCTTATTGCATTGTATTAGATTGCTTTATACAATTCTGTTGTAAAATTTTTCATTAAACCGGTCTGTTACAATGAATTACAAGGGAAAGGAGTATCCTTGTTATGAAATATTCAACAAAGAGAAGGCGATTCGATAGGGTATAAGAATCATATGATTACTATTCGAAAACCAACATTACAAGATGAATCTGCTTTTTTTGGCGAGCTGGGTATCATTATTTATATTGTTCTGTGGATTTTGATGCTAGAAGCAATGTCTTCACAAAATAAATAATGAGCTTAACAATGAAAACAAATAATGCTGAAAATATTTTAGAAGAACTTGAAAAACGTGAACCCATTTTTCATCGTCCTGAGTTTGGTACAACTCGTGCTGATTTTAAAAAGATGACAGTAGATGATTATTGGGAAATTGGCGCATCGGGAAATCGATATGAACGAGAAGAATGTATTGAGATAATGGTGACGCGCTATCAAGATCCTGATTACATAAAAAATGATTTTTGGAAAACGCAGGATTTTGAATGTCGTCAATTGTCTGAAGACACTTATTTACTCACATACATTCTTATTCAAGGAAAAGAGAAACGTATTACCAGACGATCAACCATATGGAAAAATAATCATGGACGATGGATGATTTTGTATCATCAGGGGACTGTTGTCAGTGAAAAATAATACACAACTCATGAGGCGAAACGACGGCATAGATTTTCTTCGCGGGATTTGTATTCTCACCGTCATATTATTACATTGTGCAATTCATATCCCATTTAATCATTCCATAATGCCGCAATGGTTATTCAATATTATCTTTAAAAGTGGTTACTATGGCGTTATTATTTTTTTCGTTATTTCTGGATTTTTAATTACATTACATTGTTTACAGCGATGGGGTGCTTTGAGCAATATTCATGTAAGAAAATTTTATCTCATGCGATTTGCACGAATTATACCTTTTTTATTGGTTTTGTTGGCTATTTTTTCTGTATTGGATATATTGCATGTCAATTTTTTTACAATAAAAAATACAACATTATTACGCGCCTTGTTTACAGCACTCACTTTTCATATTAATTATTTTGAAGCAAAGGTAATTCATGGATATTTGCCAGGTGGTTGGGATGTTTTGTGGACATTATCCATTGAGGAAGTGTTTTATTTATTTTTTCCAGTCACATGTTTACTTTTTGGAAAACCAAGATATTTCATTCCTCTGATGATTCTATTTATGATCATATCTCCATTTTCTAGAACATTTTCTCACCCGGAAATGTGGAAAGATTATTCGTATTTTTCTGGAGTGGGTGATATTGCAATAGGATGTCTTGCTGCGTTATTTTCATACCATGTAAAAATAAATAAGAAATTATTTTCACTTTTCCTAATAGTTGGTCTTTTTCTTTTTTCATTGATATTTATTTTTAGACATATTGCCTATGTGTTGGGTCTCACAACAATGAACATCAATGTCACCCTATTAACGATTAGCACCGCTTGTTTATTAATTGCGATGCAGGAATGGTATTCGAATCGTCAGCATCAAGGATATTTTTTGTTAAAACCAATTCGTTTTTTTGGTAAAAACAGTTATGAGATTTACTTGACGCATGTGATTATTATTTTGCTTGTTTCAAATATCACTTTACATTCGACAGAACAGATTTTTATAGCATATGCGGCGATTCTTATTTTCTGTGCAATAGTGGGGCAGGGTGCTTCATATTATTTTTCAGAACCAACAAATCACTGGATAAGGTCAAAATTTTAATCATGCAGCAGTGATGGTGTTTGGCATTGTTTTAGGTTCAACGTTATGATGGGTTATTTTAAGCAGCAGTGTGGCTTTTTTCTGCATAAACGCATCAATACATCTCCACTCAAAATGATTAATCGGTTGTCTGGTACAATTATCTTGTTATTTGGTATTGTTGCATTAACCATTTTTTTATAGCCTTAGGTTTACCTCATGAAAAAAAGCCATGCCATAGGGATGATTTTAATTGCTGTTATTTTGATGGATTTATTGACGGGCATGGAGTTCGATCTGTTTGTCCCTAGCTTTCCGCAGCTCCAAAGTCATTTTAGTTTAACGCCGTTTTGGGTTGAAGCATTATTGTCAGTAAATTTTATTGGATATTCCTTGAGTTTATTTTTTGTTGGAGGACTTGCTGATCGCTATGGTCGCAAACCTATTATTTTGATTGGTCTCATTACTTTTGTTATTGGTAGCGTGCTTTGTTTATGTGAAACAGTTTATAGCTTCCTGCTTATGGGGCGATTTCTTCAAGGCATGGGAATCGCTGCGCCCGCAATTTTAAGCTTTTTAATTATCGCTGACGCTTATCCGATTAAACAGCAACAGTTTTTATTTGCCATGCTAAATGGTTCGCTGAATACAGCTGCGGCTGCAGCGCCTGTTATTGGAAGTTATATTGCTTTATATTTTCATTGGCAGGGCAATTTTATGGCTCTTCTAATGCTAGGATTAATAACATTAGTGATGACATTATTTTTTATTCCATCTTATCAATTGCCAAAACATCAAGAGATAATTTTACCGCATGGGTATATCCAATTATTTCGATCAAAACCATTAATACTATTGATTACAACGCTACTATTTATTTTTGTGCCTTATTGGATTTTTGTTGGTATGTCACCACTATTATACATAAAGGATTTAGGCGTGAGTTTGCATTATTTTGGACTTTATCAAGGTGTATTAGCATTGGTGTTTGCTATAGGAAGCGTGCTTTATGGTTTCATGATTAAAAATAAAGAATACAGTCAAAGAAAAATGTTGGTTGCGACAAATTTAATTTTAATCACCAGTTTGATCATGATTTTGATTTTATGTTTTTTCAATACAAAAGCCCCGCTGTTAATTACAATAGCAATTACATTATTTGTAATCGGTCAAATTATTCCAAGTACATTGCTTTATCCGATTTGCGTGAATTTTATTCCTGAAGCTAAGGGGAAGATATCAGCAATGCTTCAAGGCGGTCGTCTTATTGTGAGTGCAACTGCACTTCAAATAGCCGGATTTTTTTATTTTGGGTCGTTTCGAAATATTGGGATTATTATCGCGAGCTTTATTTTTATTGCAGTAATTATGCTGTTTTTTACGATTAAAAATCGCAAGCTAACATCTCATATTTCAGCAGCGTAAAATGAGAGCAGGGCGTCCTGTATAAATAAAATTGATAACGCAAATTATCAGCCCAACTGCTTCTGTGTGATAATGCCAACTGATCCAACCGTCGCGTCATTCGTTCTGATTTCAATAAAAAGGGAAACTAAAGTTCCTAATGCTAATCGCTTCTTTGGTTTTATCTTTAAATTAAGCCTTTTTTTTCAATTGTAGTGGCGTGACATGCGAGGACTTATCGAACAGCGGTGGCAGCAGGGGTAAGGCTACTAGAGCGCTTAGCATTAAGATGCGCTTCTCTAGTTTTAAAAAGTCCACTTAATTTTTTGATGAGCGCTGCGGGAACGGGGATATATTTGTCTGCTGGTGGAGTTGGTGCTTGTTGATTATGACGAGCCCGTTGATATAACAACCACATACCTAAACCGGCTGAACTCATAGAGAGAATGAGTGCCGCATAAAACACAAAAACCACAGCCGCGGATATATTGGGGGTGCAGTATTCTCCGATGGCATGAATAGCCCAGTCTCCTGGGTCTGATGCTGAACGAGAAGAGATCGATGATGATAATAGTGAGCTACATTCTTTCTCATATCTGAGGCAATGTTTGATGATTAATTCTGCAACTGACCATGGTCCATATGTGTTTCCATCTATGCAGCCATATACAGGTTGTGCTGGCCAAGTTGCGTATTGCGGCATCTGACGCAGTGCAGGGCAAGAAATTTCATATTTACGGTTGATGCTACCATCAGCGGCAAGTGACCCCTCTTCTCCATCACTGTTTGGTGAGATGCAGTCATCCATGTTAAGCATAGTCAGCATTAATGAGCCGCCATTTACAAATGCTATGTATAATGCAACTACGGAAGAGCTTAATAGCATAACCATCGAAACTAATATTTTTATTTTATAGGCGCGCATTTTTAGTTGATGATTTTTAAGTGCATTGTCGTATGTTTGGCCGCAGTTTGCGGGTGCTGTGTGGTTGGGGTTGGTAAATACACGACAGAATGCCTCAAAAGTTTTGTTTCTTCTGGTAAGCATTTCCTTATCAAAGGTGTCGTTATTGGAAAAAAACAGGACTTCAGCGAGCACGCTATTTAATAATAATTTTTTATTATCTCCCGATAAAGATGATAGCCTTACAATAGTTTGTGGTGATGCTACATATAAATCTAAACATGCTGGCATGCTTTTTACGCTGGCAGCTCCGGCTTTATCAAACAAGATAGCCATCATTCTTACCTTGCTTTCGGGTGACGAGTAGAATGCTTCCAAAAATTGGTTGTTGGTTAGACGAAAAGCAGATATTTCTTTTGTATCTAGAAACTCGCATATCACTGTGATCACATCATGATTTAAAAATGATTGGCAAGTTGGTCTATCATTTATCTGTATGATGGTGTGATTGCTGCCCTCAGGTAACAGGCGTTGCTGAGTTTGGTCACTATTATTTTCCAAAGAATGCGACCCCATTTTTTCAAGAAGCGTTTTAATTTTTTCTTTTAATAATGCGCGCATACTATCGTACCTTTGAATGTTGATAAAGTTGATCAGATTTTGCTCAATCCATTCTGTTTTTGCAAGATAAAAAAAGTTAAGGCTGAATTAAAGACAGCCTTTTTTGAAAAAAAGCATGAGAAAAGAACATGAAGGGTGCAGCGCCGACTTCATTATATTGAGGCCATGCTTTGATTGAAATTCTTTAATATTTCGCAGACCGCCTGCTTTTGCAATCGCTTCTATTTCAGCATAAATATAAGGCACGCCTTCAGGTACATTGATTGACACTAAGTCAACGGATGTTGAAATTACGCCAAGCAAAAATAATTTCACAACAGATATTAAATCAACTTTTTGTGACGGATCATTATCCACTAATTTTTTTAATTGGAATAAACTGTCCGCCATTATCCTGTTTAATTCTTCCTGTGTATTAGGTGATTTTGATTTTGTCATACCTGTCCCACTGCCTTGAGTTGTTTTTGATTTTTAAATTTTTGCGATTGTTTTTCTGTGTGATTTAATCGTTCTTGTAGCACAGCAATAGTTGTCACTGCTTCGTGATATTTTTCTTGAGCTTGACTATGTTGATCAGATAGCTCTGCGATATGCGTATTCTTTTGATCTAAAGTTGTTTTCTGCGAAGTATGCTTTTGTTCCAAATCAGACAACTGTGATTGCAATGCTTCAATTTTTTTATTTTGATTTGCATTGATAGTTTCATAACGTTTTCGCTGCTCAATAGTTTCGGTACGCGCTTGATCAATTGGTTGAGACAAATTTCAATCTGAAAAACCCCCTTTTCGAATGTTTTCACATCTAAAATCGCACATTATCCCTAATGCCAAATTTCTAATTTTTTACCCCCTAATTTCAGGCTCACTTAAGAATAACATACTATACTGTATGCATTCCGTCCCGCTGGGGGATATAACGAGGATCATTTCATGCGCCTATCAGACTTAGATACTTTAATTAATAATGCCAACCAAGCTTTTAGCACATATACATCAGCGGCCGATAAATCTAAAACTAACGTCAAAAAAGCGCTTGAAACGGCTATTCATGGTGCCCTGCAAGTTTTGCGGCAAGTATTTAATGAAGATGGCTCTTTTAAGGATTCTATAGCAGAGGGCCGTCGCCCTATATTTTTTACAAGAATACAAGATTTTTTCAATCCATTGGTACCCCAGTTAACGGATATTTATAAAACTCACTACGTTAAACACTTAACAGAAACAGCAATCACACACCTCACAGCATTATGTGAAATAATTACAAATAGCAAAATTTTCAATTTTTCTGCCCCATTCCCATTATTAGAAATCATTGATCCAGAAGTCACAAAAGTTAGAAAGCAGACCATTGGTGTGGCGGAGATCGAACAATTTTTTGAGAGTATGTTGAGCGGTAAAGGTATTGGAGAATACCGTAGAGATCGATATACGGCACCGCGAGCCAGATATGGAGAACCTGAACAAACAACCGAAGAAAAACAAGCAGTAATGATTGCATTGGGTTGTGATATAGAAATCTTACGGGCTATGCTCGATAACCATGGCATTACAAAAGAACAGGTTTCTGATTTGATTAGCGGAAATTGGGAAAACTTAATTAATTATGCCCCCCTGAGATCATTTCTACAGTTTTCACACATCCTAAAGCAATAGAAGCACAAAAAATAAAAAGCCAAGAAAATGATTTTAAGTGGTCATTTCTTCATGCAAGTCTAGTGCTATTAACACTCATTCGTCGCGTTCACCCGGTTCGTGATGGTAACCAATGGCACACTGTTCCCATGTCAGCCGATCGTGCTGGACTTGCGATGGAAGCAATTTCAGGAAATCGCTATTTTGAATTGACAAGGGGTGCCAATGAGTTAAGACGTGCTATCTCAACACTAGATTCCGAAATTAGAGATTTGTCACCTCCGTATAGAATTACATTATCAGATCAGGAACCAGCTGACGCCGTTCTAGAGGATTTTAAATTCTATGTTTTTTCAAAAGAAGGGAAATTACATTATAAAACGAAGGAATATGATCATAGTATTTCAACCGGTGAATTACATGATAAACCTGCTTTCCCAAATATTGTGTTATTGCCAAAAATGACCGCTTACGGCATGGGTGATCCAAAACCAAATGCAGCATTACTGACACAAACGGACACTCTATATTTCTACGCTCTTGAAAAACGTTATGACGATAAATCGGTTGGCAAACAGATTATGGTTGCTTGGAAGGTAAGCCCCCACAAATCCCACCTACCCGAACACTTCAACCCCTGTTAACCTCGCTTTGTTTCTAACAAAGCGCAGGAGCAAATGATGATAGACA
>PFPT01000005.1 GCA_002793195.1 Gammaproteobacteria bacterium CG_4_10_14_0_2_um_filter_38_22 | reverse complement strand
ACACTCCGTATCATGTGAATGTTCGCCGTGCATCCTTGCACTGTTTCAAACTTGTCGTGAGTTTTATAATAATTAAAACGTCCGTTGAACTGCAAATACAATTAATGATTCCATGGCGCTACGATAGACAGAATCCGGCATGGTTTTTAATGCGTTGCTAGCTAATGTTGCGTGTTCGTAAGCTTTTTTACGTGTTGCGGTAAATGCATCTGTTTCTTTTAAAATAGTTAAAATCTTTTCTAAAGCAGCCGCATCACCATTTTTGATTGCATTTTTGATGAGCGTGGATTTTTCTAAAGAGGTGTTTTGCATAGCATAGATTAATGGAAAAGTGGCTTTGCCATCACGCAAGTCATCGCCAATGTTTTTTCCAGTGATATTTGCCGATGTTTCATAATCCAGTAAATCATCAATCATTTGAAAGGTGATGCCAAGATGTAATCCGTAGCGGGCCATGTTAGTTTGGTTTTCATCATCTGCGTTTTCTAATATAGCCCCGATTTTGCTCGCAGCTGAAAATAATTTTGCTGTTTTTTGTGTGATGACATGAAAGTAATTTGCTTCAGATAAATCGGCATCGTGTTGATTCATTAATTGCAATACTTCACCTTCGGCGATTGCATTCGTTGTTTCTGACAAGACTTGCATCACCGCTATATGATGATGACGAGCAAGAATTTGAAATGCGCGTGAATATAAAAAATCACCCACTAAGACGCTGGCAGCATTCCCCCAAATCGCATTGGCTGTTTTTTGTCCGCGTCGCAAGTCAGAGTGATCGACTACATCGTCATGTAATAAGGTGGCGGTATGTACAAATTCAATAACGACCGCTAATGCCAGGTGTTTTTTTTCCATGGGTTTGTCAGCAGAAAATGCATGTGCTGCGAGCATCACCAGCAGAGGACGTAGCTGCTTTCCTTTGGTTTTGAAAATATGTTGTATGATTTCTCGTGTCAGCGGCACGCTGGACGACAATTCCGCTTGAATTAATTGATCGAAAGCGTGTAAATCAGCAGAAAGCAGCTCACGTATTTGTGAAAGTGTTTCTACTGTATTTTCAATTGTATAATCGGTGTTTTGCATGCGGGTATGCTATGAGCGACATCGAGTTGTGTCAAGCTCGAAAAACCTTGCGGGTTTGAAATATTTTGCCTACAATGCTCGCTCTCTGGATCTTTGTCCAGCATCAGTTTGAAAAAAGGGTTATGAATCATGTATGCGATTATCGAAACAGGCGGCAAACAGTACCGTGTCGCTGAAGGACAAACGTTAAAAATTGAAAAATTAGAAGCTGAAACTGGCCACACTATCGATTTTGATCGCGTTTTAATGGTAGGTGAAGGCGAGCAAGTACGTTTCGGCGCCCCTGTTTTGGATGGCGTAAAAGTGACTGCAGAAGTAGTAAAGCATGGTCGTGCAGATAAAATTCGCATCATTAAATTTAGACGTCGTAAACATCACATGAAACGTCAGGGTCATCGTCAATATTTCACTCAAGTGAAAATTACGAAAGTACAAGCTTAGTTAAGATTTTGGTAGAAAGGGGTATTTTACAATGGCACATAAGAAAGCGGGCGGTAGTACACGCAATGGTCGTGATTCTAACCCTAAATATTTAGGTGTGAAAAAGTTTGGTGGCGAAAGTGTTCTTGCTGGCAATATCATCATTCGTCAACGCGGCACGAACTGTCATGCAGGGCATGGTGTTGGCATGGGACGTGATCATACACTATATGCATTAACTAATGGCGTTATTCGTTTTGCCATTAAAGGGCCTCATCGTCGTAAAACAGTTTTTGTTGAATCTGTTTAATAGCCGATGTTTTTGTTTTTGATGGAGACGCGATTTATCGCGTCTTTTTTTTTGTAGCAGAAAATTATGAAATTTATCGATGAAGTGATTATTGAAGTTGTCGCAGGAAAGGGGGGTAACGGCTGCATGAGTTTTCGTCGAGAAAAATTCGTGCCGCGTGGTGGACCTGATGGCGGTGATGGCGGTGATGGCGGCAGTATTATTTTCGAAGCCAGTGAATCACTCAATACATTAATTGATTTACGTTATCAGCGTTTATATCGTGCAAGAGGTGGCGATTCGGGTAGTGGTGCTTTGCGCACAGGGAAAAGCGGCGAAGACATGATTGTCGCAGTACCGCTGGGCACTATTGTATATGATGCGGATACGCAGGAATGCATTGGCGATTTAAATAAAATTGGTCAGCGACTGTGTGTTGCAAAAGGGGGATTGCATGGAGTGGGCAATGCCAAATTTAAAAGTAGTACGAATCGGGCGCCACGACAAACAACACCGGGTGAGATGGGTGAAGCGCGTCGCTTAAAATGTGAATTAAAAATTCTAGCGGATGTGGGATTGTTGGGTTTGCCAAATGCAGGAAAATCCACCTTGATTCGTGCAATTTCTAATGCAACCCCCAAAGTCGCTGATTATCCCTTTACAACGATGCGTCCGCATTTGGGTGTTGTGCGTGTGGATGAATTGCAAAGTTTTGTGGTAGCGGATATCCCGGGTTTGATTGAAGGTGCAAGTCAAGGTGTTGGCTTGGGGCATCGTTTTTTAAAACATTTGAGTCGAACTGCTGCGTTATGGCATGTGGTGGATATGAGTGAGATGGATGATAATGTGCTGATTCATCATATTACGTCTATTGAAGATGAGTTGGCGCAATATGATCCTGAAATGATGGAAAAACCACGTTGGCTGGTGTTTAACAAAATGGATACTGTACCAGAAGACGAAGTTGCAGATCGAATTAAAAAGATCGTTAAGAAATTAAAATGGAAAGCGCCTGTGTTTATGGTGTCAGCAATTAAAAAGCAAAATACGCATGCGCTTTGTCAGGCATTGATGCAGTATTTGATTGATACGAAAAGAAAAGAAAAAGCTTAATTTGAATTTCGCGCCAGTTTTGTCTGGCGCTTCTGTTTTTAAATATCGTCATTTTCGCTTAAGCGCAGAGATTTTAAATAAGCTTTAGCTTTAAGATATAGTTCGATTACTCAGCAGCTTTTAATTTTTGATTTAAGCGGCTTTTGATGCGTGCTGCTTTATTGGCATGAATCAATTTTTTATTCACAGCGCGATCTGCTAATAAGGTGACTGCTTTGAAAGCAGTTTGCGCAGCTGTTTTGTCACTATTTTGAATCGATTTTAATACTTTTTTGATACTGGTACGTAATGTCGATTTTTGACTAAAGTTACGTTCACGGCGCGCTTCTGATTGTTTTGCGCGTTTTTTTGCTGAAAGTGTATTTGCCAAGGCATGCTCCAAATAAATTGATATCAAAGAGCCGAAATTCTGCCGTTTTAAATGTGCGTTGTCAATAAATAAGCGTGATAGTTTTAAGAATGGGGAATACATTGAAAATTCGCCCAGTTACACGAATAATAGTGGCTTTTTCACTCAGGATCATATCATGGTGGGATTCATTGAATTGATACATGTACTGTGTGGCGTGAGTTTTTTTGGACTGATGGTCACGTCATTTGTGTACATTAGCAACAGTATGCGCCAACAGAATCCTACTTTGTTGCGCTTTGCTATTAAAACCAGCTTGTTGGTGGATCGGTTTATTTTTCTTATACTGGTAATGCAATTTGTGACGGGTACATTTATGGTGCGCCACGACCAGCTTTCATTTCATACACCATGGATTATCGTTGCTTATGTTGCGTTGAGTTTAGTGGGAGTGATTTGGTTTTTATTGATGCTGATAAAATACGTTAATCGTACTCAAGCGCATTTTCGATATCAGATCCTTTTTTATTTTTTGAATGTACTGTTAATTTTATTATTTTGCATAATAATTCACGATGCGCTAATGCAGCAGACGTGGTTTTGGAAATAGAGATGATAGGTAGTAATCGAAATGGTGTTGCTTTGGATTAACATTGTGCATGTGATCAGCGCTTCAGTTTTATTGGGCGCTGGTGTAGGTACTGCTTTCTATGTTTTTTATGTGAATCAGCAAAATAATGTTGCTTTGATTGCGCGTGTGACAAAACAAGCGATTTTTGTGAATTGGATTTTTATAGGTTCATCGGGTGTGATTCAGTTTATCACAGGTATGATTTTATTGGCTTCAAAAGGATATTCCCCTTTTGCTTTGTGGGTTATGGGGTCCATGATTGGTTATGTGATTGCTGCGCTGTGCTGGCTTCTTGTTTTGTATTTTCAAATGCGTTGTCGTGATTTGGCGTTCGAAGCCGTTGCTAAAAAAAAATTATTATCAATAGAATATAATCGTTATTATCATGCATCATGGATATGGGGAATGCTTGCATTGGTATCACTGATGGTTGTGTTTTATTTGATGGTGAATAGACCTGGTTAAGGAATACAATGTCTCAAAAGTTAGTGCGTTCAACTTCAGTCGTGGCTTTTTTTACTTTTTTATCTCGCATCATGGGATTTGTGCGCGATATTATTTTAGCAAGTATTTTTGGCGCAGGTGGGTTATTTGATGCGTTCGTTGTGGCATTTCGTTTACCAAATTTTTTGCGTCGCTTGTTTGGTGAAGGTGCTTTTGCACAAGCATTTGTACCTATTTTAGCAGAGCAACGCACAACACAGTCGCATGCGGAAGTACAATTATTTGTAAATCATGTTGCGGGTACATTAACTTTCATTGTTTCTTGTGTGGTGGTGGTAGCTGAAATTTTTGCGCCGATTTTAATTATGATTTTTGCGCCTGGATTTATGCATGATATAGCGCGTTTTCATGTTGCTGAACACATGATTCGCATTATGTTTCCGTACTTACTCTTAATTGTCTTAACCGCTTTTGCAGGCGCTATTTTAAATACCTGCGGTTTCTTTGCAGCGCCAGCATTTACGCCGGTATTGTTAAATATTGCTTTAATTAGTGTGGCATTATTGTGGGCGCCGCATGCAGCAAAGCCCATTTATGTTTTAGCGTGGGGTGTCATATTCGGTGGTTTGGCGCAGATGTTGATCCAGATCCCTTTTTTAAAACACATTCGTTTAATGCCGCGATTTAAGTTGGGATTTCGTGATCCTGGTGTGGTGCGTGTGATGAAACGTATGTTGCCTGCATTGTTTGGTGTATCGGTTGCGCAGATCAGTTTATTGGTAGATAACATGTTTGCGTCATTTTTACCGCGAGGCAGTATTTCATGGCTCTATTATTCTGATCGATTGATTTATTTTCCATTGGGTATTATTGGTGTTGCATTAGCCACCGTAGTAATGCCGTATTTATCAAAAAACCATGCTGAAAAAGATGAAAAAATATTTTCAAGCACATTGGATTGGGCGCTGCGCTGCACATTGTTTATTGGTGTGCCCTGTGCTGTAGGGTTGTTTATTTTAGCGGGCCCGATATTATCTACGTTAATTCATTACGGTAAGTTTAATAGCGTTGATGTGATTATGACAGCAAAAAGCTTAAGTGCTTTTGCGGTTGGTTTACCTGCTTTTATGCTGATTAAAATTCTGGCATCTGCTTTTTATGCGAGACAAAACATCCGTACGCCAGTCAAAGTGGCTGCCATTGCATTAGTTGTGAATTTAATTTTCAATGGTATTTTAATTTTCCCTTTAAAACATGCTGGTTTGGCATTATCGACTTCCATATCATCAACGCTTAATGCTGGATTGTTGTGGTTTTTATTAATGCGCTCCGGTATTTTTATGCCTTCACGTCAATGGCAAAAAACCATCGCACAATTGTTGATTGCCAATGGCGCAATGGCTTGTGTGATTTATTTGCTTGCAGGATCATTATCACCTTGGTTAACATGGCCAATCTTGACTCGTGTCGGACATTTATTATGGGTTTTGGTGTCGGGTATGGGATGTTACTTTTTATTATTGGGCGTGATGGGTGTACGTATTAGGCATTTTCGCTCGCCGAATTAGGGTCTGCAGTGTATGAAATTAATCCGAAACCCTTTTAAACAAAAAATTCAGTCTGTGATTACCATTGGTAATTTTGATGGCTTGCATCTGGGTCATCAGCGATTAATTAAGGCATTGATTGAATCTGCTCACGAATTCACTTTACCCTCTGTATTATTAACCTTTGAGCCGCATCCCACTGAATTTTTTTCACCGCAGTCTCCCGCATCACGTTTGATGCGTTTTTCAGAAAAATGGAATGTCATTAAACAATATGGCGTGGATTATTTTTGTTGTTTAAAATTCAATGCGCAACTGGCTTGCTTGTCGGCAGAAAATTTTGTTAAAACAATTTTAGTGGATCAGTTTGGCGCAAAAAAAATTATTATTGGTGATAATTTTCGTTTTGGTGCGAAAAGATTGGGTGATGTTGCTTTACTGCAATCGCTTGGAAAAAAATATCATTTTGATGTGATGGCATTGCCACAAGCTCTTTATCAAGAAGATCGCATCAGTAGCACACGTGTTCGAAATGCTTTAAAAATCGGTGATTTTGAAACAGTACAGGCATTAACGCAAAATCCATTCACTTTGTCTGGCAAGGTGGCTTATGGTGATCAAATTGGAAGACAGTTGGGATATCCAACAGCGAATATTCATTTGCATCGTAAGCAAGTACCGCTGCAGGGTATTTTTGTGGTGCGCGTGCACGGTTTGGATGGTCGTATTTTACCGGGTGTGGCGAGCATAGGTTATCGCCCCACTTTTCATGGTAAACAAATTGTGCTTGAAGTTTTTTTATTTGATTTTAATGAAAACATTTACGGACGCAGCATCACGGTTGAATTTTTATCAAAAATTCGTGATGAAATCTATTTTGATTCTGTGCCGAAATTGATTGCACAAATTGATAGTGATGTGGCTATTGCAAAACGCTATCATGCGACGTTGTTGCGTTAGTGCTTTGCGGCAGATTGAGCACTTTTGCTTGTGCCGCTTGCGCGCTCATTTGCGCAACGAGGGGGCCTGTATTCAGCGTGCCTTCAGATTGTTCTTGTGCGAGAACTAAATCTTGCTGCTCGCGAGCAGTGTAAGGCTGTAAAGATAAGCTCGTGTGATCCGGCGTGCCAGGTTTTGCTGACATAAATAGAGAATAAAATAATACGATCAATCCAGAAACGAGAAAAACGATGAGAAAATAACTGACTTTTTTCATGGTTGTTCCTTACTAATATGCTAAACCATCTGTACAATACTACCACAGTCTTTTGCTCAGAGTGATGAAATGGTTGCGTCTGTTTTCCCAGATGTTATCTTTGCGGATATTTAATACAAGCTGCTCCCCATTACATGGGATTTTTAATTGATTCTTAAGTGTGACGATCATGACCGACTATAAAAATACTTTAAATTTACCCAAAACTGATTTTCCAATGAAAGCTGACTTGGCGCAACGCGAACCTAAGCGATTGCAGCATTGGCAAGAAATCAAACTGTATGAATTAATTCGTCAGAAAATGGCAGGCAAAGAAAAATTCATTTTGCATGATGGTCCGCCGTATGCGAATGCCAATATTCATATGGGCACCGCACTTAATAAAACATTAAAAGATATTGTGGTGAAATCTAAAACGCTCAGCGGCTTTGATTCGCCGTATGTGCCGGGTTGGGATTGTCATGGTTTGCCCATTGAATTAAATGTTGAAAAAAAATTCGGTAAAGTCGGTGATAAATTATCCGCGCGTGAATTTCGTCAAGCATGTCGTGACTATGCAACATCACAAGTGGCATTACAAAAAGCAGACTTTGAGCGACTGGGTGTGCTGGGTGATTGGCATAATCCATATCTAACCATGTATCCAACTTACGAAGCGAATGCCGTCAGGGCATTATCAAAGATGGTTGCCAACGGGCATTTGCTGCGTGGACAAAAACCGGTGCATTGGTGTACGGCGTGTGGATCAGCGCTTGCTGAAGCAGAAGTGGAATATAAAGATAAAACATCACCTGCAATTGATGTGGCGTTTGACGTAGTGGATGTACAGGATGGTTTGTCTCGATTTTTAAAAGCAGAAAATCAAATTGATCAAGTTGCGCCAATTAAAAAAATCAGCGTAGTGATATGGACAACAACGCCGTGGACGTTACCAGCGAATGAAGCGATTGCAGTTAATCCAGAGTTGGATTATGTGTTGGTGAAATTAGATATCAATGGTGAAGAAAGATTTTTAATTTTTGCGCAATGGTTTTTGGAAAACATATCTGAACGTTGGAAAACAATTGATGCTCGCAAAGATCTAAATTCAATTGGAAAAATCAAAGGTAAAGATTTAGAGAAATTATTATGTCAGCATCCTTTTTTAAGTGATCGCCGGGTTCCGATTATTTTAGGTGATCATGTCACAACCGAGGCGGGCACAGGTTGCGTGCACACAGCGCCGGCGCACGGACAAGATGATTATGTGATTGGTGTGAAATATCAATTGCCAATGAAAAATCCGGTGAATGCAAAAAGTTGTTTTGGCGATGATGCGCCGGATTTTATTGCGGGATTGCATGTGTTTAAAGCTAACGAGCCGATTATTGAAAAATTAAAAAATTCAGGACATTTGTTGCATCATGAAAATATCACGCATAGCTATGCACATTGCTGGCGACACAAAACACCTTTAATT
Source organism: Gammaproteobacteria bacterium CG_4_10_14_0_2_um_filter_38_22 (assembly GCA_002793195.1). Taxonomy (GTDB): domain Bacteria; phylum Pseudomonadota; class Gammaproteobacteria; order Coxiellales; family Coxiellaceae; genus 2-02-FULL-42-43. Next base: position 28,874 of record PFPT01000005.1, on the reverse strand, counting down.
TTTAGAGCAACACCACAATGGTTTATCAGCATGTCACAGAAAAATTTTCGTGAACATGTATTGAAAACCATTCCGGGGGTGAAATGGATTCCCAGTTGGGGCGAGCAACGTATTACGAAAATGATTGAAGCTAGGCCAGATTGGTGTATCTCGCGTCAACGTGCATGGGGAATTCCCATTACGCTTTTAGTGCACAAAAAAACGGGTGAATTGCATCCCGATATTTTAAACGTGATGGAAAAAGCAGCACAGTTAATTGAAAAAGAGGGTATTGATGCTTGGTATGATTGTGATATTCATACTTTAATTAAAGATGCAGATGATTACGATAAAATTACCGATGTGTTGGATGTTTGGTTTGATTCTGGCGTGACACATTTTTGTGTTTTAGAAAAACGTTCTGAATTAAAAGTGCCAGCTGATTTATATCTTGAAGGATCGGATCAACACCGTGGGTGGTTTCACGCGTCATTGTTAACGGGTGTGGCGATGCGCGATGCATCACCTTATAAAGCGGTGTTAACACATGGTTATGTTGTCGACAGTGAAGGTCGTAAAATGTCGAAATCCGTTGGTAATACGGTTTCGCCTGCCGATATTGTAAAAAATTATGGTGCTGATGTATTGCGCTTGTGGGTGATGTCTGTGGATCATACGGATGATGTCAGCATTTCAGATGAAATTTTAAAACGGTGTGCAGATGCGTATCGTCGTATTCGTAATACCATGCGTTTTATGTTGTCCAACATTTCTGATTTTGATCTTGAAACAGATTTGGTCGAAGGGAAAAAATTATTGGCGCTTGATGCCTGGATTATTTCGCGTGCACAGCAATTGCAGAAACAAATTAGAGAGGCGTTTGATCAATATCAATTTGCTGCAATTTATCAGTTAATTCATAATTTTTGTAGCGTAGAGTTAAGTAGTTTTTATTTGGATGTGATTAAAGATCGTCAATACACGATTGCAAAAAATGCGCATGCAAGAAGATCATCGCAAACGGCGCTTTATTATTTATGTGAAATAATAGTGCGATGGTTAGCACCAATTACGAGTTTTACTGCAGATGAAGTGTGGCAATTTATGCCCGGAAAAAGAAATGAATCGGTGTTTTTAAATACCTGGTTTACTGATTTTCCTGATTTAGAAAAAGTAGATGCTCAATTTTGGGAATGGATGTTAACGGTGCGTAATGAAGTGAATAAAGTATTAGAATCTTATCGCGCTGAAGGCAAAATGGGCTCTGCTTTGGAAGCGGAAGTGGTGTTGCATGTCAATGAAGCTGATTATAAAAAATTGATTTTATTGGGTGATGAGCTGCGTTTTATTTTAATCACGTCTGATGCGCGCGTCATGAAATCAGATGCATCTAAGTTATCAGTAGAAGTGATTGTTGCTGACCATGAAAAATGCGCGCGGTGTTGGCATCGTCGTGCTGATGTAGGTGCCGATACAGCGTACCCGGAATTGTGTATGCGATGTGTTATTAATATAACGACAGATGGTGAAGTAAGGCAGTTTGCATGAATAAAAACAAAAATGCTTTGTCTTGGATTTGGCTTGCGGTAGCGGTCATTGGATTGGATCAACTGGCAAAATATTTTGTGATTCACAATTTAAATGCTGGATCGGTTATGCATGTGCTGCCATTTTTGAATATCATTCAACGATTCAATGCAGGTGCTGCATTTAGTTTCTTGAGTAATGAGGGTGGTTGGCAAATTTATGTATTGTCGGGCATTGCTGTTTTGGTTTCATTTGGATTAATTGTGTGGCTGTATCGTATGCCACGTTATGAATGGTGGAATGCATTACCCGTGAGTTTGGTGTTGGGCGGTGCGTTAGGTAATTTAATTGATCGTGTTCGATTTGGTGTTGTTGTTGATTTTATTGATTTTCATGTGCATAACTGGCACTACGCAACATTTAATATCGCAGATGCTGCGGTATGTGTTGGCGCAGCGTGGCTGATATTGAGGTTATTTTATGAAAGTATTATTAGCAAATCCTAGGGGTTTTTGTGCTGGCGTTGATCGTGCAATTGAGATTGTTGAGCGCGCGCTTGAACAATTGGGTGCGCCAATTTATGTGCGTCATGAAGTGGTGCACAATCGTCCTGTTGTTGAAAAGTTAAAAGCAAAAGGTGCGATTTTTTTGGATGACATCAGTGAAGTGCCTGTCGGTGCTACTTTAATTTTTAGTGCTCATGGTGTCTCACAAGCTGTTCGGCAATTGGCAGCGGAAAAGCAGTTTCATTTATTTGATGCAACCTGTCCATTGGTAACAAAAGTGCATATGGAAGTGGCGCGTTATGCTAAAAATAATATTGAATGTATTTTGATAGGGCATGCAGGACATCCTGAAGTAGAAGGCACGATGGGCCAATATCATAATGCAACAGCAGGGATATATTTGGTTGAAACACTTGAAGATGTCTTTACATTGAGATTAAAAAATCCTGCTCAATGTGCTTACGTAACACAAACTACTTTATCTGTGAATGATACAGTTGAAATTATTTCTGCATTAAAAACTAAATTTCCTAAAATGACGTGTCCAAAAAAAGATGATATTTGTTATGCTACGACCAATCGTCAAGAAGCAGTGACAGATTTGGCGAAATTATGTGATGTGATGATTGTGGTGGGATCTATTGAAAGCTCTAACTCCAATCGTTTAAAAGAATTGGCAGAGCGATTGGGTTGTCGATCTTACTTATTAGATCAGGCAGATGAAATGCAACGTGACTGGTTTAATGGTGTGGAAATTGTCGGTGTCACTGCAGGTGCTTCGGCTCCTGAAGATTTGGTGCAGCAAGTTGTCGCAAAATTAAAAGCGTGGGGTGCGCACATTTCTGAAGAAATGCCAGGCGTTGAAGAAAATATTGTTTTTGCGTTACCCAAAACATTGCGTGATGTAAATCGACTGAAAGCATAAAAAAATTCACTGGCTATGCTTTCAGTCAAAGATAAATTATATTGCATCTCCAAACACATCAGTAATATCAGTATGCAATTGTTTGCTGATTTGTGATGCAGTAAAAATACCGCGGATTGTTTGTATGTTGGCATCCGTTGTGCTGGGAGAAACGGCTAATGCATAGTGTTGTTTGTGTTCTGATAATGTTTTGACAATATGCCCCACTTTTGCAGTTTTAATCATAAAAAAATCAAGCGCGGTGATTTCTGTGTAAGGCACCATGATTGCGCGAACTAAAACTTGATCGCGGTGCACGCGACGTTCTTGAATTAATTTAATGGGTTTTTCACCCCAGACATCTTCTGAGCTAATAATACCTTGAAAGTGACCTTCTTCATTAATGACCAAGAGTAAATGTACGCCGCTGACTTCCATTTCGCTGATGGCGTGATCCATTGTGTCGTTTGGCGTAATGATATGGGCTGGTGTTAGTGTAAAATCGATCATGACTGAAATGGCGGGATCGTCCATGTGTACCAACTCAGGCAAATGATTGGCTTGTAACATGGTGCCATTAGGTCGAATGAGGGTTGTGGGTAATGCTTCGTATTTTGCCATGTGAAACTATCCTAGATAGATGAAAATAAAGTTGCTCATTTTAACGCAGTACGCTGTTTTTTGCATCTTTCGCGGTTGCTCTGAAAGTGTGCTAGCATCGTGAAAATTGCAAGGCTTTCGCGTTTCCTGTGAAAAGCATGAATAATTGATTATATCGAAAAATGAGGAGAAAACCCGTGGAAAAAAAGCCGTGTGCGCAAAAACAAAAAACCATTTCGCGTGCTGATCTGCCCTTGTGTTGTCCAACGCTTGATGAGCGTTTATGGGATGGACATCCGCGTGTGTATTTGGATATTGAAAAAGAAGGGCGTGTGCTTTGTCCTTATTGTGAAACGCAATATAACTTGGTGTGAGTGTGCGTGTGCGTAAAATTTTAATTGTTGGCCCTTCTTGGGTCGGTGATATGATGATGGCGCAAGTCTTGTTTCAATTATTGCACCAACAAAATCCTGGCTGTGAACTGCATGTGCTTGCGCCTAAGTGGAGTGAGGCATTGTTGTCACGTATGCCAGAAATCAAAAAAAGTATGGTGTTACCATTTGGACACGGTGCATTACAATTAAAAAAACGTTTTCAGTTTGCAAAACAATTGCGTGCTGAAAAATATGATCAAGCCATTGTATTACCCAATTCTTTTAAATCAGCGCTTATTCCTTTTTGGGCTGCTATTCCAGTGCGAACAGGTTGGTTGGGTGAGTATCGCTTTGGATTATTGAATGACGCGCGCAAGTTAAATAAGCGTCGCTATCCCAAAATGATTGAACGCTTTGCTGCATTGGCGTTCCCGTGTGATACTTTTTTGCCTGCAAATTTATCCACTCCAAAATTAATTGCCAATCATAAAAATATTGATGTAGCGTTACAGAAGTACAATCTCAAAACAGATCGGCCAATTTTGGCGCTCTGCCCGGGTGCTGAGTTTGGCCCTTCTAAATGCTGGCCTGCAAAATATTATGCCGCTGTTGCCAATCAAAAAATTTTGGATGGATGGGCTGTGTGGATTTTTGGGTCTGCCAATGACTGCGTGATTGGCGAAGAAATTCAAATACTCACCAGTCAAGGTTGTGTAAATTTAGCTGGAAAAACCGCATTATCTGATGCGGTGGATTTATTGTCATTAGCAAAATGTGTGGTAACGAATGATTCAGGATTAATGCATATTGCGGCAGCATTAACTTGCAAAGTCATTGCGATTTATGGTTCGACTTCACCTGAATTTACGCCGCCATTGTCTGATCGCGCAACCATTTTAAAATTAGATTTAGATTGCCAGCCTTGTTTTAAACGCACGTGTCCGTTGAAACATCATCACTGTATGCGGCAATTGTTGCCTGAGCGGGTATTGAAAGAAATATGATACCGTTCTCATTTTCGTAAATTCAGCTTCATCAAGCGTTGTTGCATACGCAGCAAACTTCCCTCTTTTGCAAAGGGAGGAGAAAATATTTTGTGTAGCAATGCCTTTATAGAAGGAGGAACCGTTTTTAATCAACAACGCTGTTTCATCAGCTCCATCAATTTCACATGTCGATAGTAACTGCTTTGAGCAGCAGCAGCGCAAACAATGAAACCCATTTTACCATCTAAAAAACCAGCGCGAAAAAAATAAGCGCGTGTAAAAGACCAGCATGCGGAAATAATGGCTTTCAATAAGTTGGTTTTTTTGCCGCGATCGAAACGCATTTTGGCAGACAAGGATGAATATAAATTCATGCGCTGTAATAAGGCATCAATCGAATCATACGTGTTGTGACACAGCGGGAATGTTAACTTTCCGATTTTTTCTGATGTCATTATTTTTTCATGCACCCTATCATCACTAAAATGTGCAAAGCCACGTTTGAATAATCGCGTGACTTTGTCTTTGCCTACATCACCGTGACGTATCCATTGTCCGCAATATTGATTGAGCCGTGGCAATTGAAAAACAAGCGCAGTGGGATTTTTTATGGTTTTGATCATTTCTTCACGTAAGGCATCTGTTATCCATTCATCGCTATCAATTGAAAAAACCCAGTTGCTGGTCGCTTTTGCTAAGGCGCGATTTTTTTGTATCCCAAAGCCAGGCCAATCGGTTTGAAACACATGATCGGTATATTTCAGACAAATGGATAGCGTCTGATCTGTACTGCCTGAATCTAACACAATGATTTCATTTGCCCATTGAATAGATTCCAGGCATTTTTCAACGGTTTTCTCGCTGTTTTTGGTGATTAAGATGATTGAAATCGATGGTTTCATTTTTTGTTCAGTCTGTGCATAATAGCGTCTCAAAATTGACAATGCATTCTACTCAGTGAGTGACGATTGTGACAAGTAAAAAAATAGTGTTACCCCATTTTCAAGATGCACAGGTGATTGTGTATGGCGATGTCATGTTGGATCGTTATTGGCATGGCGATGCATCACGCATTTCGCCAGAAGCGCCTGTTCCAGTTGTGAATGTGACCGAAATTGAAACGCGTCCAGGTGGTGCTGCTAATGTCGCGCAAAATATGGCGGCATTGGGTGTAAAAGTCACGCTGTGTGGTTTGGTGGGGCAAGATTCTCCCGCGCAAGAATTACAACAGTGTTTGGATGGATATAATGTTGATTGTCGATTTTTATCGCTACCTGATTTTTTAACCATTACGAAATTGCGTGTGCTGGGTCATCATCAACAATTGATCCGTATGGATTTTGAAAAAACAACGGAGCTTGAAATTAATGATGATGCGCTGTTTGATGAGTATAGAGAGCAGTTAAAAACAGCAAAAATAGTTGTATTATCTGATTATTCTAAAGGCGCGTTGTGTCATGTCGAGCGATTAATTGCTGCTGCGAATACGTTATCTATTCCAACTTTAGTTGATCCCAAACATAAAGATTATTCACGCTATGCTGGCGCTACTATTTTGACGCCCAATTTAAAAGAATTTGAATCAGTTGTGGGGCCTTGTCGTGATTTAACAGAAATTACGCAAAAAGCGCATGATTTATTAGCGCGTGTGTCTATTCAAAGTTTATTAGTAACGTTGGGCAAAGATGGCATGGTATGGATTGCGCCCGGAAAAGACGCTGTGCATTTTGCTTCAAAAGCGCGTGATGTGTTTGATGTTACGGGCGCGGGCGATACGGTTATTGCTGTTTTAGCAGCTGGCTTAGCAGCTGGCATGGATACTTTGTCGGCTGTGGAGTTGGCGAATTTAGCGGCAGGCGTGGTGGTTGGAAAATTAGGCGCGCAAGCAGTAACCCTTTCTGATTTACAACAGGCTTTATTGCGTGCAGGAGATTTGTCTGCCGGTATTTTAGATGAGCAACAATTGTTGTTGATGATAGCTGATGCGCGTGCGCGTGATGAAAAAATAGTAATGACAAATGGTTGTTTTGATATTTTGCATGTGGGTCATGTTGATTATTTGGCAAAAGCAAAAGCATTGGGTCATCGATTAATTGTTGCTGTGAATGATGATGACTCCGTGCGTCGCTTAAAAGGAAATGATCGCCCATTGAATTCAGTTGAGGCGCGCATGACAGTATTATCAGCATTGGGTTGTGTTGACTGGGTAATTCTTTTTTCAGAAGACACACCAGCACGATTGATTTCTGTTTTGAACCCTGACATTTTAGTAAAAGGCGGAGATTATCAAGTTCATGAAATTGCCGGCAGTGATTTTGTTTTAGAAAATGGCGGAGAGGTTTTAACTATTCCTTTGGTGGATGGATTTTCAACAACGAAATTAATTGAGAGCGTGAAGGAATTATTATGATTGTTGTCACGGGTGCTGCTGGATTTATTGGTAGTAATATTATTCGCGGATTAAATAAATTAGGTATCACGGATATTTTGGCAGTAGATGATTTAACAGATGGTAAAAAGTATCGAAATTTAGCCGTTGTGCACTATCGTGATTATCTGGATTATCAAGACTTTCTTGCTTTGATTTTGTCAGGGCATGAATTTGAAACTGATATTACAGCGTTTTTTCATCAGGGTGCTTGTTCCGATACAATGGAATGGAACGGTCAATACATGATGAAAAACAATTATGATTATAGCAAAGCCCTCTTGCATTATTGCTTAGATAGAAAAATTCAATTTATTTATGCATCGAGCGCTGCCGTATATGGTGCAAAAAATAATTTTGATGATCGTGACCCCAATCAGTTGCCGCTTAATGTGTATGGGTATTCAAAATGGCAATTTGATGAATATGTGCAGCCTTATTTAAAAGATGCGCAATCACAAATTGTGGGTTTGCGTTATTTTAATGTGTATGGTCCGCATGAAAATCATAAAGGAAAAATGGCGAGTGTGGCATTCCATTTAATGAATCAATTAGAAAACACAGATACGGTAAAATTATTTGCGGCTTATGGCGGTTATGCAGATGGTGCGCATGAGCGTGATTTTATTTTAGTGGATGATGTGGTGCGTGTGAATTTATGGTTTTATCAAAACGCTGTAAAAAAAGGTATTTTTAATTGCGGCACAGGTCAAGCGCGTTGTTTTAATGATATTGCTAAAAAATTACTGCAGTTGAATGGTTCTGGAAAATTAGACTATATTCCTTTTCCAGATTCGCTCAAGGGTGCTTACCAATGTTTTACGCAAGCCAATTTAACGGCGTTGCGTGCTATTGGTTTTCAAGCATCATTTACAGCGCTAGAAGACGGATTGGAAAAATATTTCCACTGGTTTCACGGCGATGGAAAATTCCATCGCGCGTAAAATAACAGTGTAAGCGACTAGAAACCGCTAGATTCGGATGTGTTGGTTGAGTTCGTTGAATTCGTTGTGTTCGTTGTATTAGTCGGTGTTGATGTTTCTGATGCTTGTGCTTCAGGTGCCGTGTTGTTATCGGATTTTGCTTTTTGGGTTGGGTAAGCACTATTGAGTGCTGTATCAATGGCTTCGTTCATTTTTGGTGATTGCTGCATTAAGAAACTACCCATATTTTGCATGCCGCTTTGAAGACCTAGTGCGGTGATTGCAGACAACAATCGCTCGTTATCATGATGTAAAATATAATTTTGATGTTCCATTTCAGCCAGCACGATCAGTGTTTCACGTTGCACGGTAGCAGGCGATGCATTTTCAACACTGTTATACCATTTCTTGCTTTCAATGCGGTGATTAGCTTGATACGCTTCTACTTGCATGGGGCTTGCAGGCGTGCTTTTTTTCAACCCAGCTGCTTCGCCTAATCCAGTAACGGGTGTGCGCTCTGCAATGAGTTGATTGAGTGTGTTGATATTCATGGATCGAATGGCAAGTAATCCGCGCAAACGAAAAGTGAATGTTTGATATTCGGGGGAATTTTTCAGTGCAACTATGGCTTTGGGTCTTTCAAATAATTTATTAAAGTGAATGCCTGTTGCAATAGGTTGTGTGCTTAATGCCGCATATTTTATAAACTGTTGAGCACCATATTCTTGTGTTTTTGAGTAGCTGTTGGGCACAATGAGATTGGAAAAATTAAAGTTTTTGTTATTGGCTGGACTTGGTTTTTTTAATAGCGATTTATTTTGTTCGTAAAAATCACCTTTGCTTTCTTGATCTCCAACATATAGCGAATCGCTGGCTTCCGCCTCTTTTCCGATAGTCATTGCTGCCAGTTTATTGGCACTCAGGTATTTTTCAAATGAGGTGCCATCTGCAGTATCGATGCTATTTTTAACCGTTGTAGCTGCGCTAGATGGTAAGTTATACATTTCATAGGGAATTTGCGTTAAGGTATTTTGTAAATTATTTGAAGTGTCATTTTTTGCAGTTTCAGATATGTATTGTGAGATCGGAAGTGATTGACTCACATTGGTTGTTTGTGTGTGTGAACCAAACAGTCCTGAAGGCTCTGTTTTAGAAATTGTTTTTGTGAATGTTGCAGTGGCTGTATTGGTCGCTTGTATCTTTTTTAGATCTGGAATGGATTGATAATTTTGATCTGTAACCCATTTTTTTGTTTTGATGTAATACTTTGTTAAAAACGCTTCTAATGAGCCCAAGCCCGTGGGCGCTGGTGTTTGTGCTGATGCGATTGTGGTCAGTGTGAGTGTGGATAAAGTGGTAAATATGATAAGTGTTTTTTTCATGAGTGATTACCTCGTTACTCTATTTAAATTAAAACCAGTTTATAGCTGGTGTTTCTGTTTTTTTTTGTTGTGGCTGTTTTTCTTCTGTATTTCCATTATTTCCTGATAAGTCAGCGGGCGCAGGTGGACTCTCTATCGAGGGCGATTTTTTGAGTGTTGATGCTGCCGTCGGTGTTTGAGCAGCTGGTTGTGCATCGTCAGTCGGTTTTTGGGTTGGATCTATTGTTGAAGATAGCGGTACATTGATTTTTGGTAAATCGTAACTGCTTTCCCAGTTTAATAATTTTCTAGCGCAGTTGCTGACATCAGATAATGCGCCATTTTGACAGCTGTTATTTTGGTAGCATGCTTTTAATGAGGCATTGGCTTTGGCTGACAGATTATTTGGCAGTGTGTCTTGCATGAGATAGGGTTTGCAGTTTTCGGCAATTTGATTTTGAACTGCTTCAGAAGCGATGGCAGTAAGCGATGCTAACGTAAGGCAACTTGTTGTGATCATGCCTATAACCCATTTGCTTTTTAATGTATTAGTCATGCGTGCCTTCCTCCAGTGCTTTAGTCACCAGTTTTAAACGCTCTTCAGAAAATACGCGACCTAACAATCTTAAGCGCTCGAACACCACATTACGACGTAAAAATAAGCCCGCATTATCTGCTTGTGAGCGTGTGATTTCTTCTGCTTTCATTAATACTTTTGCGGCGGCACCTGGATAAGCCATGTCTAAACACATTAACAGTCGCAATCCTCGGCCTGTTTTAATATGCGCCAATACTTCAATCATGGCGTCTTCTTGCTGTAGATCGATGTTGCCAATATCTTCCAAAGCTTCGCCTAACGCATGAATGGCTTTTTCTAATTCAGCATCACCATCTAAGGTCCAATCTTCTACGCTTTCCATAAAAGCAATCACACGATGAATCATTGGATCTTGATATTCTCGCCAAAATTGATGCACTGCTTCGTATCCAAAATCGGGCATACTACCTTTCCTCGGTCAAAATAACTTTGAATTAGCATACAATAGCTTCCTTAAGATAGCATTAAATTTTACCAGCAGTTACGTGCATTTCAATCATTGCATTTTTGAAAAATATTAATGTTCTCTTAAGGATTCGATGCTAGTATGTTGTGATTGGTTTGAAGATAACTTTCAAGCGAGACTTTAATTATGGGCTTCCGTAGTTATGTTAAAAATACTGTAAAAGACAATACCAACGTAAAAGGTTGGGTCGATTGGAGTGCTGTAAAAGAAAATGGTAGAACCATTGGTTCTTTTATTAAAAGTATTAAAACGCCTGATTTAAATGTGCCAGTACAAAAAACAACGTTTGAGGCGGCAGTAAAAAAATATAATTTATCTGATGCGCAGTTGCAGCAACAAATGCGAAGCCACTTTAGAGTAGCTTGCGTTTGTTTGCTTTTGGGTTTGGGTGCATTAGGTTGGGCGGTAAAAATATTGCTTCAGGGCATGATTACGTCTAGTTTTGTATCAGTTGCATTATCAATACTGATGTTAGCTTATGCTTTTCGTGAACATTTTCTTTATTTTCAGATAAAGCAACGTCGACTGGGTTGTTCAGTGCATGATTGGTTTTTCACCTCTTTTCTCAGCAAAAACAAGGGGAGAAATGTATGAGTCGTTTATTTGCGGCGATAGTTTTATTGTTGTTTGCCGGTGTTGCTTTCGCAGCAAATGGTGACGCTGGAACGCTTTCAGGCATACATTCATTTGCTTCCGGTTTGACTCCACCAGAAACGGATTATTCTGTTGCTTATTTAGGACAAATATTTGGCACAGTTGGTAATGTTGTTCAGGGTACGAGCGGCCAAGTGCTTGGAAAAATGTTTGAAATTTTTAACAAGGGTGTTTTGGTCGTTGCCGCAATTTGGCTGGGTTATACAGTTGTTAGCGTATCGCTTCACGCTGCTAATGAAGGCTCGTTCATGGGCCAAAATCGCAATGTTGCTCTTATATTATTACGTATTGCATTTGGATTTGCATTGATGGTTCCGTCATCGGCAACAGGTTATTCTTTGTTGCAAGATATTTTTATGAAGGTGGTCGTTGAAGGTGTTGGTCTTGCTGATCAAACCTGGGATGCTGCCCTAAACTATTTAGAGTATGGTGGGTCGCTCTACATTCCGCCTAAGAATCTTTCGAATGACACAAGTATTATACTTGTTGCATTAGGTGGAGCGCCAACAAGTGGGCCTATTACCAAAATCTTTCAAGATGAAGTGTGTATGGTGCAAAGTGATAATTTGTATCATGCTGCTAATCCTAAAAAAACGATAGACTACCATCTTGTTTTTGATGCAACTCATTCGACGGTGACGTTTCCTGGCTACGAAGGAACAGGTTCTGGATCAAATCAAAGTCAAGGTAATTCAGCTTGTGGTGTTGCAACTGCTTACCATTTTTCTGCGACGCCTTCCGGTAATAAACCAGCCTATACACCGAATGAAAAAGCGCAATTAGTTGCTATTTCATTCGGTGCGTTAAAACAGGCCGCGCTTTCTTTATTGCCTGCTGCGCAAAAATATGTGGATGGGGTAAATAATCCCAATCAAGAAGCTCAGGTTGAAAAAGACAATCCAAAAATCGTGTTTTCAGCAATTTTGGCGTATATGAATTTAATCACGCCTTATCAAAAAATGATAGAAAATTTAAAAGCGGTTACGTCGAGTAACATATCGACAGGGTCATATGCCTCAACAAACCCAAAATATGCTTTTATCAAAACGGCTAAAGAACAAGGTTGGATTATGGCGGGTGCGTTTTATTGGAATGTAGAAGCGATGAATAACACTGTGAAAAAATTCTCGATTAGTGCTTTGATGCCGACGGTGACATCACCCACTGATTCTAATCTGACGTCAGATAATGCTATTTCTAATGCGCCAATTGCGATGATTGGTACAGCTAGACATCAGAAAAAGCGTTATTATAGCGCAATTAATACGTTGTGGACGAATTATGTGGGCGCACAGCAGAACACCATTAATAACATACCTGATTCTGAAACTAGCAATGGATTGGCGGGATCATTAAGTAATACCATGGTGGGAAACTTATCGGGTACGTTTGATTTGACAAAAACAGGTGGTTACAACAGTGTTGTTGTATTGATGAATGAAGGAAATCGAGTATTAACGGGTGTTGTGGCAACTTGGGCTGTTGCTATTGTTGCTACCATTGCGATTGCGGCGGTCGCTGGTATTTGTAATAGCACCTCATCTGCTGGGTTGGTTTTGCGCTCTAGTTTAGTGTGGGTAAAAACCATTGTTATGATTATTACAACCGTTTTATTGGTGCCAGGCGCAATATTGGCCTATTACGTGCCGATGTATCCTTTTATTGTGTTTACTTTCGCTGCAGTAGGATGGATTTTGATGGTGATCGAGGGGATGGCAGCAGCACCCTTGGTTTGTATTGGGTTGACACATCCAGAAGGGCATGACTTCTTGGGCAAAGCAGAACAGGCCTTGATGTTATTTTTAGGTATTTTCTTGAGGCCAGCTTTGATGGTAATTGGTCTAATTGCAGCGATGGTTACCTCATTTGTTGTTTTTCATATGATGATAACCGGATTTGGAACCGTGCTTAATCACCTACTAAACTCTGGGGCGTTGAATAATGAATTTTTGTTCTTGGTTAATTTTTGTATGATGTTGCTCATTTTTGCTTTCTTGACAATTGAAGTGATCGAGCAGTGCTTTAAGCTCATTTATCAGTTGCCAAATTATATTTTGAGATGGATTGGTGGACCGGAAACTGGCCAAGATTTTGGTCAAGCTGCGAAAGGCGTTCAGGGTCTTACATCCTCTGCTGCTGGATCGATTGGTGAGGTTGGTAAATCATCGACATCAAATCAACCGGAAAAAGAAAAGAGCCAGTTTAAGGGTGATAAAAAGGATGGTAAAGACTCTAGCATTGAGACCACAGCTGATGGTGGTGGTGCCGGTGGCGGTGGCGGTGCCGGTGGCGGCGGTGCCGGTGGCGGCGGCGCTGGTGTTGCTTAGCCAGTAATTGGATATTATTTATGTCACTAGTGGTATTTGAACAAGTAAAAAAAATACTTGTGGAGCGTTTTGCAATCAATCCTACTCATGTTCAGTTATCTGCAGATATGCAGAAAGATCTGAACATGGATTCCATGGATGCGCTTGATTTGTTGCTCGCAGTGAATGAAGCCTTTGGTATTCGTATTGTTGAAAACTCGCTTGAGAAAATCCATACCATTGATGATTTGGTTCGGTGCATCGAAAAAAACAAAAAGTAGTTTGCTGCTCAATCTGATTCTTGTTTGTCTGGCTCAGAAAAAATGCGCTACAAATAAATGGTTTTGCTGCGGTAAGCTTACGCGATCAAGAGGGTGGACTGAAAATAAAGGATTGGGTTTGGCTCTTTTCTTTGTGTCAACGCCCACACATTTTTTGTGTGAGCGCATATATCTAACACATTAGATTTTGTAGATAGCCATTTTTTTGCGTAATGTGCCGCGACTAATGCCGAGGACAATGGCCGCTTTGCTTTGATTGTTATTAGTCAAATTCAAAACCATTTCTAAAAGTGGCTTTTCAACTTCAGCCAATACCAACTCATACAGATTCGTTGGTGTTTGTCCGTCAAGTTTGGTGATGTATTGCTGTAGGGTTTGGTTGACACTTTCTTGCAGGCTGAGCGCGTGACTCGCTTGCATTTCAGATGTCAATGTAACAGTTTCGTTATCCATTGTCTTCGCTGCTCCTTCCAAAGTCGTAACTCCTCAAATTAATTTTGCCTGCTCTGCCAGATTGATCAAATGATGGCTTTCCTCTGGCTACTGGTGGAACATTATAACACCAGTATTTCGGTTCTCAAGAGGAAATGAGATTTTTTTATAAAAATTTTTGTACAGCACGTTGAAGCGTATTTGTACAATTTTTTTTATAATTGAGTGAGCTCATTTCCAGATAAATTGGGGTATACGTAACTTTCCGATTGCATCTCGATTAATCTTGATAAAGTTCTTTCAACTGGTTGTATTGTTTTGCCTGCGCGATAGATTTTATCGAGCGACACCTCCGCAGAAATAATTAATCTGCAATGCGCATCATATAAAATATCTACTAAATAAATAAATGACAATATAAGGTCATTTTCATTGGCGCGAATTTCTCTTAGGTTTTGAATGAGCACGGTGTGATAAGATTTTGTGATTTCTAAATAGTCATTTTGCGAACGTGGCCTGCCACAGATCACTTCAAAATCAAACCAGACAACAGAACCTGCCTTTTTAATGATATTGATGTTGCGATCACAGATCTTAATGGGTTCACAATCCGCTGGCATCGCGTTTGAAAAATGGGTAAATGCATTTTCCATATTGTGTGTGGCTGTTTCATCTGCTGGAGTATAATAGACACCTGTGTTACGGATATGTTGCTGCCTGTAATCCATTTTAGAATGCAGGTGAATGACTTCTGTATTTTGTTTGATTAGCTCAATCGCAGGTAAAAAACGTTCGCGTTGCAGACCATCAAGGTATAATAAATCGGGCGGAATATTTGAGCTTGTGATTAGTGTTATGCCATTTTTGAATAGATGTAAAAAGAGCTCACCTAAAATCATTGCATCGGCAATATTAGATACAAAAAACTCGTCAAAACAAATGACATGAGTTTCTTGGGAGATTTTTTTAGCAATTTTTTCGAGTGGGTTTTTCTCGCCTTGAATTTGTTTGAGTTCTTGATGTATCCGATACATAAATTGATGAAAGTGCAAGCGTAATTTTGGCATTGTTAGGCAATGGTAAAAACAATCCATTAAAAAGGTCTTGCCAATACCAACACTGCCCCATAAATATAGCCCATTGATCAATTTTTTTTTTCGAAATGAAGCGAGCCAGTTTTTATTTTTTTCGCGCACAACCAATGTTTGATAAATAGCGTCTAATTTTTCGATGACAGGCGTTTGCTGTGAATCGGGTTGGATGCGATCCTCATCTAATGCTTTTTGGTAATATTCAAGTGGCGTCATAGTGCTATCTTAATTTTAAAGCCATAGTGGCTAATCGACTTCCCAGTGTTTTGCAAATAATTTTTTCAGATTCAATTAGGTCTTGGTCGCTGTTGCTACCTGCCATGTGACTGGGTCCGTACGGTGTTCCGCCGCCAGTTGTCGTGAACAAGTTTGTTTCACTGTATGGTACACCGACAATCACCATCCCGTGATGCAGTAATGGCAGTTGCATGCTGATTAAGGTGGTTTCTTGCCCGCCATGTAAACTGGCAGTTGAAGTAAAACAACCGGCTGGTTTCCCAATTAATGCGCCGGATTGCCATAAGTTGCCGGTACCATCTAAAAAATATTTGAGTGCAGCAGCCATGTTGCCAAATCGTGTTGGACTGCCCAGTGCTAAACCAGCGCAATTTTTCAGATCATCAGTGGTTGCATACGGTGGGCCAGATGCAGGAACAGCAGGTTCAACAGATTCTGTTTTAGCAGAAACAGGGGGTACCGTTCTGATGCGCGCTTCAATGCCGTCGACAGATTCAATGCCGCGCGCGATATTTTGTGCCATGGCTGCCGTGTTTCCATTGAGTGAATAATAGAGAACGAGAATATAAGGCGATGACATGGTTGCTCCTGTGTTAAATTTTTTCGTACCTTGAGGTGGGTTATTTTCTGAAAGCGTTGCATTTTACTTTATGAAACACAGCGTCGGGTCCCATTATGTGCTAACGTCAACATACCTTCAATACCATGTTATGATAAAATGCATGTACATTTTTAAATGGATCCTGCATGAAATCATTTTTTAATTTTTTAAAAATACTGGGCGCACGTTTTTTTTCAGATCTTTGTCCCATGCGTGCCGCATCATTGACGTTTACCACTTTACTGTCAATTGTGCCTGTTGTTATGGTCGCTTTTTATATTTTATCTTTTTTTCCCGCATTGCAAGATGCTGGTGCAAAAGTAGAACATTATATTTTACTCAATTTTGTTGCCAGTTCCGCCAATGTGATTTCAACTCAGTTACAAAATTTCGTATCACAAGCCCATGTATTGTCATGGGCTACGATTACATCCTTAATTTTTTTTGCGTTACTCTTAAT
The DNA here is from genome assembly GCA_002793195.1 of Gammaproteobacteria bacterium CG_4_10_14_0_2_um_filter_38_22. Classification (GTDB taxonomy): domain Bacteria; phylum Pseudomonadota; class Gammaproteobacteria; order Coxiellales; family Coxiellaceae; genus 2-02-FULL-42-43. Next base: position 12,160 of record PFPT01000005.1, on the reverse strand, counting down.
TTTTAATATTGTTGATGCGATTAATGGTGTGTGGCATGTGCGTTTTCATCGTGATTCTGTTTTTTCATTTATGCTTTATTTTATTATTTTAATGGTGGCGCCTATTTTGTTTGCCGTTTTGCTATTGATCAGTTCGTATTTAACAACATTGCCATTTTTATCCCATTTTATTGAGATTAATGTGGTGCGCAGACCGTTGATTTCTGTGTCGCCTTTTTTAATTGAATGGATTGTATTTTGTTTTTTTCACTGGATGATCCCAAGTTGTCGCGTTGTTTTTCGATATGCATTGATCGCAGGTTTTATTACCGCCGTTTTATTTGAGATTGCGAAGTGGGGGTTTGTTTTATACTTCCATTATTTTTCGACCTACCGTTTGGTATATGGTGCGCTGGCAACCATCCCTATTTTTTTTGTATGGATTTATTTATCGTGGATCATTATTGTCCTTGGCGCGTTAATCTGTCAGTTATTGCAGTCAAAAAGCTATCTTAAACATTAAAGGAACATTAACTTTGGTGTCGTACTGTCTTTAATGGATGATCAGGTCTAAAATTGATTTAATTATAAGAGAAAACAGTAGGGGTGAGCATGCGTAATTCAACACCACGTCCAGATGCATTGGATTTACCGGATCGCAATTATTCCGATGAGTTGGTTGATACTCCTGGTGAGCCGGGTACAACTGGTTCTAATCCAAGGGGTGAAGGATTTTCGCGTGATAACACTCAAGCATTTTTGAGAAATGTTGTTACTTCACCTGCTCCGTTAGATCGAATGGTTACTACACCAGATAAAGATAACAGAGGTACATCCGAAAATATGATACAAGCAAAAGTGAATCCATTAAGACGCGAAGATGATGAAAATCGTGAAACGGCGATTATCATGCCTAAGCCTAACTCGCCAGTAGTGCTTTTTAAGAGATCAAAATTAGAAATCGCGTTTTTAATTTTTAGTACAACCGTTTCTCCAGTGGGTGTTGCGTGGACATCTGCTTTACTGACTATGCAAAATCCAAATGCAAATGCGTTTGATGTTGCTGTTTCCGGTGCTGCGAATGGCATGATGTTATCCACTTTCGGAAATAGATCGGTGCAGTTTGTAAAAGAATTTATGAAGCTGGATCGTGCAGACAAGGCAATTGCCCTGTCTCTTTTAGCGCCATCTGCTATCACAACCGCTGCAGCCTATCAATTATTCAGAGATTCATTAAAAAACGCCGGTTACAGTGATGTCGTGTGGGGATTGTTATTGGTTCCTAATTTGTACTACGCGTTGACAACTTGCTATATGAGCTTATGGAATTTGTATAAACGTTCGCGTACTTTCGTGCTCCATCAAAAAAATAAAAGATGGGGGAGCGATGAAGTTAAGTTGTTTGAACAATTCAAAGAAATGCTCGAAGTGCACGCAAGAGAATTAAATAGGGCTGAGTTAGGGTTAACGGATGATGCATCGTCAACAGAGGTGATTAACGCAGTTGAGCGCGAAATGCTATCGCATTGTATTCCTGTTGGCCGATCTGCAGGACAAAATACAATTTACGCAGTTAAAGTGGCTGCGATTGTGACAACGATGCCGATTGTATTAGCGGTCATCCCACCTAATTTTTTAAGATTGACCCAATCGGGATTGGGTGGCATACCTGATATTGGCCCCATACTTTCAAGCTATTCTTGGTTGGTTTGCATTGCCATGCTGGGAAGAGCAGCTATTTATGTGACGGCTGTTTTGGATGATCCAGATAATACAGAAAAAGCGCTTGTGGGGATCGCTGATCGAATTCAAAAAATAAATATGCTTGCAAAAATGCCAGTGTTGTTGAAAACAGCATTATCTTTTGTTATTTCAGCTGGATTAGTAGCAGCTTACAATTACGCTATTAATGATTCAGGTTTAGGCTTGTCTGGTGAAACCTTGGTTGCGATGAACGGTACGATGGTTCGAAATAATACGGCATTTCCTTATCCATCAGGTTTTAATAGCGCTGCGAACGAAACATTCTTTGCATTTTGGCCAACGCTGGCTTTATTTTATTATGTCAATTTGCTTTTTCATGCAGCAAAGATGACAGAATTAAGCGCTGGTTTGATTGCCAATGGAAATTCAGGTTTGGGTTTATTGAATGGTTGGTTTTCAAAACAAGCTGAAGGCATGCCATTGTGGAAAGCGATTTTGGCTTTTAGTGTTGGTGTTTACGCTGACAGCGCTAGAAAAGCGACACCATTAGAAAAATTCACAGCCAAATTAGAAAGTGCAACAGCAGCATGGACGGTTAAATTAGAGGGGCAAGATTTGGTCACTGCTTCTGGAACAGTGAGTCATGACGAAGTTCAAATTGCATTGAATGCTTTGAAAGCAAAAAACAAACAATCACCGGGCTGTTTGGCGCGAACACGGTGTTGCTTTTTGAGAAAAAACAATCCTCGCGGCGATGAGTCTAATTCGCTTTTGAATAATGGCGGCAGCATTAATAATAATGACAGCAGGCATTTTGTCAACGCCTAGCATTTTTTAACGACCATGTCACTCGCTCATGCTCGCGGCTCCCTGGGTGGTTCACACTACGAAGCTGTTTTATTTTCAGGGTTCAGATTTTGTGTAATTAAACCCACACCGGATGCGCCAGCTTTTTGTAACAACACCATGGCCTTCATGACCTCACCATAATTCGCTGCGCGATCACCTTGCACATATACATCTTGTTCTTTGTGCTGTGCAGTTGCAGTCGCCAGTTGTGTTGAAACATCAGACATTAAATCTTGTGGTGTGATTGGCTCTGCAGGTGTGGGTGCAGTATTTAAAAAAAACTGTCCGCGACTGTTAATGCTCACAATAATCGGTTTATTTTTTTGTGGCGGGATTGCTTTTGCCGAAGCTTGTGGCAAATTCACTTGTACGCCTTGCGTTAATAATGGGGCGGTGATCATAAAAATTAATAACAATACCAGCATCACATCGATATAAGGAACCAAATTGATTTCTGTGATCGCTTTGCGTTTGATTCGATATTTTTTTTGAAAGCTCATGTGCTATCCGTGATTCAGAAAGTCATTGTTTAATCGCGCGTTGTAAAATATTGGTTAACTCTGCTGCGAAATTTTCGGTTTGATTTTGTAAGCGATTTACTTGATGTGTAAAACGATTATAAAAAACAGCGGCTGGAATTGCAGCAAATAATCCCAATGCAGTTGTAATCAATGCTTCTGAAATACCGGGTGCAACAGCGGCAATAGAGGCTTGTTGCAATGTGCCTAATGCTTGAAATGCTGCCATGATTCCCCAAACAGTTCCAAATAATCCCACATACGGGCTCATCGAGCCAATCGTGGATAGAAAGGTGAGTGGTTGTTCGAGTTGGTCGGTCGTTTCTGTTTCAGCCACTTGCATGGCACGTTGTGCGCTATCCATGATGCTATCGGCATCATGATCGCCAGCAGTTTGTAGTTTTGAAAAAGTTTGAAAACCGGCTGCAAATATCTTGGGCAGCCCTATCTCTGTTGTATTTTCTTGAGATATTTCGCGATATAAATCAGTTAATGCAACGCCTGACCAAAATCGAGTTTGAAACGCTTTTGTTTGAGACCATTGTTTTTTGTAGAATCGCCAACGTTCAACAATAATAGTCCACGAGGAAATTGATGCGAACAATAAAATTAACATCACACATTTCACGACAAAATTGGCATTGATAATGTAGCTCCAAAAGGATGTGTCTGTCGTCATGTTGTTTTCCTGTATATTTTAAAAAAGATAAACAATAGATGCTTTACCCATTCGACTCACTATTCAAACAATTTATAATCTCATTTGGCAGACGAATCGGCTTTTTATCATTATGTTTGATGCAAACTACTTCCACATCACCCGTACAATAAATGATACTCGGCATGTCTTTTTTTACAACCTGTTGTTTGAAAAAAAGGCGTGTATTTTTAATAAGGCTGACCGTTGATTGAATCGTCACGATATCATTTAATAATGCCGACTTATGAAACTGCAGATTGGCTTGGCGAACAACGAACAGTACATTTTGAGACACCATTAATTGCAACGAAATACCAATGGAATTTAACCATTCTGTACGGGCGCGCTCCATATATTTCAAGTAATTAGCGTGATAGACAATGCCGCCATAATCGGTATCCTCAGCAAAAACTTTAATATCAAAAAAATGCTGTGCCATTTGTTCAAATTTCCTTAATGTTTGTTGGGTATAATGGGTTTTTAAATAGTAAAGCATGATTATGATCAGAAGAAAATAATGAGACATGAAATCAGAAAATTTGAAAGGGGAGATCTGGAAAAGCAGCAGATGGAAAATCGTGATCGCGTGTTACGATGCTATCCCGAAATTCAAGATGTATTTTCAAAAAATATCAATTTAAGCACTAATGTGTTTGTACGGTTTATTTTAAATAGCTTATATGACAGTGGTGCATTTAAGTTTGAAACAGTGAATGATCCGTTTGATAAGTGGTTTGCCTCATTGTTTGCTGACTTTGCTCGAGATGATACGCTTTTGAGTCATTATTATTTGATTGCTTGTCATGCGACTGAGGTTAGCTACGTCTCCACTTGTTTGCTGGATTATTTTCTTTGTTATAGGCAGCTGCAACCAGCAGAGCAGCATTTTTTCTACTTATTGATGACTCAGTTAGACAATGAAAATTTACTCACTCTAAAGTCATTTCATTATTATTTTAATATGTTAACTATCCCATTGAGAATGTTTATTCAGGATATAGTTTATGCATTTTCTAATAGATCATTATCTGCTTTTGCTGATATTTTTCAATTTGGTATGGACGCTTTTGTCATACTGGGTTCTTTTTCAAATGTGCTTGCCGTTTACAAAAAATTGAATTTATTTTATTCAGATGCAGTGTTTGGCTATTTTGAAAGGTTGATTGCTTTGTTGTCGGCAGAAAAAGAGATTAAGAAAATTGGTCAATTGCTTGATGATTGGAAGGAGGAAGTTGAAACACTTTCATTTCTAGAGTGGGAGAATCAGCCGCTTCGTGCGAAATTGATTGGCAACCAATTGGTCTTGTTTCAGTTATGCGAATTGGGTTTTTCGATTGAAGCGATTAGAGATTATTTTCTTTCACTGTCAGATGAAGAACAGGATGTGTTATTAAAGTATATTAACTCATGCAGTTGTTTTTTTTTGAAAAAACTACAGCAAAGTGTGTATGTTGATGATGTAAGGCAGAATGATTTATTTGTTTTCTTGAGCAAGGAAAGTTTGCTGCAGTTGTCAAATCTGTTTGGGTATGCTGTTAAATTAAATATATTAGAGGATGATGATCTTCAGGTTGCTTGTTTGCAATTGTTCGTCAATATAATACTAAATGATTTAAAGATAGATGGTCTGGCAGAAAGACAAGACAAGGTATGTCGGGAATTAACGGCGTTTGTCGACAGCATCGCCAACTTTAAGTTTTTTTTTGAATGGCAGTTTGATTATATTCAATGGTTGTTTGAAAATAGAGAAGCAGTTTATCGTGTATGTTCCATCGGTATTTCTATTTATGATCTTCATCAGGTGACTCCTTTTTTTATGGGAAGTGACGGTTCTCTAAATATAGAAGGAAGTTGCTTATTGGATTTGGATAACTATGGTGTTGCCTTTCTTTCTTTGGTTAATCGTGATCAATGTTTTTCAGGATCTAAAACAGGGATGCAGTTTTTAGATATGCTGGAGTTTTTGTCACTTGGCGTGGTAGATATAATCAATGAAATTGGGTGCAAGTTATGTGATTTTTCTTCAAATGATTTAAATGTTGCGCGGAATATAATGATTCCTATTTTGAATCGCGTTTGTGAAAAGATAAAAGCAGTAGATTGCAATTTATTTTCTCAGAGTTGGGCAGCTACATTTTTTACTTTCTGTAAAGAGGAATTAGAAAAATCGGAAACACTGTGTAACCAAGTTCATAGGCTTTTTCAACCTGTTTCTCGAGTTACTTTGCAAGCAGCTACCGCATCAGCAGATCCAAATGTTGATAGGCTAACTCAGTAGCCTGTCTGCCGCGCGCAGTGCGTTTAATAAAACCTTCTTGAATTAAATACGGCTCAATTACATCTTCAATCGTGCCGCGTTCTTCTGCGATTGCTGCGGCAATGCTTTCAATGCCGACGGGGCCGCCATCAAAATGTTGGATTAGCGTATTTAAATATTGTCTATCCATTACATCCAGTCCGCGCGCATCGACATGTAACATATCTAATGCAGATTTGGCGGTATGTTGGGTGATATTGCCATTGGCATGCACTTGCGCATAATCTCGTACGCGTCGTAATAATCGATTGGCAATGCGCGGCGTGCCACGTGAGCGTTTGGCAATTTCAATGGCACCGTCTGTATCAACTGTGGTTTGTAATATTTTTGCAGCACGTTGAATGATTTGTTTTAATTCTTCGATTTTATAAAATGCCAATCGTTGCACAATACCAAATCGATCTCGTAGCGGAGAAGTGAGTAATCCTGCGCGTGTTGTTGCACCAACCAAAGTGAATGGGTGTAATTCTACTTTCATTGAACGGGCTGCAGGGCCCTCGCCAATCATGATGTCGATGCGATAATCTTCCATTGCAGAATATAAAAATTCTTCGATAGCGGGGTTGAGTCTGTGAATTTCATCAATAAACAAAACATCATTGGGTTCGAGTGTGGTTAATAATCCCACTAAATCGCCTGCTTTTTCTAAAATAGGCCCCGATGTTTGCTTTAAGTTGGAGTCCAATTCGTTTGCAATAATATGAGCAAGTGTGGTTTTACCTAAGCCCGGCGGCCCAAAAATTAACACATGATCCAGTGCTTCATGGCGTTTTTTGGCAGCAGTAATAAATAATGTCATTTGTTCGCGTACAGCCAGTTGCCCCATATAATCAGCTAATTTTCTGGGGCGAATAGATTGTTCTAAAGCATTTTCATTATCAGCGATGATTTCTGAACCTGTGATGCGTTCATCAGTTTGTTCTATTGTCATGCTATTTCCTTACTATTTTTTGTAGCGCTAATCGAATGAGTTGTTCATTGTTATGTTCTGGTTGATGTACTTTAGCAACTGCATTTTTTGCTTCAGCGGGTTTGTAACCTAATGTGGTTAATGCGCTGATGGCATCTTGGATGGTTTGATTGGGGTCGATTAAATTGTCTTGTGATGCGTCTTCTGTTTTGCTGCTCATGCGCCAGTGCGATAGACCGTCTCGCATTTCAATCATTAATCGTTCTGCTGTTTTTTTTCCAACGCCCGGAATGTTGGTTAAGCTGCTGGCGTTTTGTGAATGTATGCATTGTACAAAATGATCGGTTTCCATGCCGGATAAAATAGTTAAGGCCAGTTTAGGGCCAACACCATTCACTTTAATCAATGCGCGAAATAATTGGCGTTCTTGTTCACTGTGAAACCCAAATAACAAATGCGCATCCTCGCGCACGACAAAATGGGTGAGTAAGGTGATTTTATTGCCAATATCAGGCAATTGGTAAAACGTGCTCATGGGCGCATGGATTTCGTAACCCATTCCATTTACATCCATCGTGAGTAAAGGTGCTTTTTTCTCAAGCAGTAATCCAGAAATATGTGTGATCATGAAATATCCTTTTGCTGAATCGCTATTCTACTGTAGTCAGCCTGTTAAAGGCACGGTGTTGTGCATGACAAATGGCAATTGCCAACCCATCGGCTGCATCTGTTTGCGGTTGTTGGGTTAACTCTAATTGCATTTTGACCATAAACTGCATTTGCTCTTTGGTTGCAGCGCCATAACCTGATGCGGTTTTTTTAATTTCACGTGGACTGTATTCATAGATGGGTAAAGCAAAGTGAGCGAGTGCCACTAATGCTGCGCCGCGCGCTTGCCCTAATTTTAAAGCAGATTGCACATTGATTTGCATAAACACTTGCTCAATGGCGGCTTCGTGTGGTTGGTGTAATGCAATGACCCCGCATAATTTTTCATAAATATCATGTAAGCGAGCAGGGATCGTATCGCCTTTGGCAACGAGAGTGCCATGCGCAATATGAGAGAGATTATTTTTTTCACTGTTGATAATGCCAAATCCGGTTTTAATGGATCCGGGATCGATGCCAAGGATGATGGTCATAAAAAATCGCTTGTGGTCTTATTTTTTAGTAAACAGATTTAACATGATCAATCTCATTTTTGAAATGATTTTACTATTAATGTGATGAAAATACCCAGCAATCCAACCGTTATCATCCAAGCGATATGCCACACCATTGCAAATCCAAAAAGACCGCTAAAGACAGCAACCCAAAAACCAGCTGCTGTATTAGCTGGCATAGGAATATGCGCTGCATTTTCCAATAAAAATTGATTGGGATTGGGCAGGTTTTTTTCTTTGATTGCCCAGTACGCATCTCGCTCATTAACGGTTGGAATAACAGCAAAATTATAATGAGGTGCAGGACAAGGAATGCTCCATTCTAGTGTGCGCCCATTTTCCCATGGGTCACTTGATGTTACGCGATATTTTTCTTTATTTTTAAAAGAGACAATGAATTGAATAAATTGAGAGACAATGCCAAGTCCGATGCTAGCAACACCCACTGCAGCAATGATCAAAAAAGGATGCCAATTTGCATTTGCATAATAACTTAATCTGCGCGTCATACCCATTAAACCGAGCGCATAAAGTGGCATAAAAGCGATATAAAAACCGATAATCCAAAAATAAAATGCGCGTTTACCCCATTTTTCATCAAGATAAAAACCAAATATTTTGGGGAACCAGTAAGTCAAACCAGCAAAGGAACCAAATACAACACCTCCAATAATCGTGTTGTGAAAATGCGCCACTAAAAATACGCTGTTATGCAATTGAAAATCAACTGGGGGTAAAGACAGCAATACACCGGTCATGCCACCAACAGCAAACGTACTGATAAAACCAATGGACCATAGCATGGGCACTGAAAAAGTAATACGTCCGCGATACATCGTGAATAACCAGTTGAAAATTTTCACGCCAGTTGGAATAGCAATGATCATAGTGGCGATACCAAAAAAAGCGTTAACAGTTGGACCGGCCCCCATTGTAAAAAAATGATGTAGCCAAACAACAAAAGATAAAAAAGTAATAGCAATGGTGGCGTACACCATCGAAACATATCCAAATAATTTTTTTCTTGAAAAAGTAGCAATGACTTCTGAGAACACACCAAATGCAGGCAAAATTAGAATATAAACTTCAGGATGTCCCCATGCCCAAATTAAATTAACGTAGAGCATGGCATTGCCGCCGTGACCTGCTGTGAAAAAATGCATGCCAAAAAAACGATCTGCAAAAAGCATTTCCAATGTTGCGGCTAAAGCAGGAAAAGCACCAACAACCAATGCCATCGAACACAATGCGCTCCATGAAAATAAGGGCATTTTCATTAATGTCATGCCAGGGCAACGCATTTTTAAAATAGTGACTATAAAATTAATACCAGAGAGTAAACTACCCACGCCGGCGATTTGTAGCGCCCAAATAAAATAATCCACCCCAACGCCAGGACTATATTTAATGCCAGATAAAGGCGGATAAGCCAGCCAACCTGTTGCGGCATAATCACCAATCACTAAAGAAACATTAATGAGTAATGCGCCGGTGACCGTCATCCAAAAGCTCAGTGAATTCAAAAAAGGATAAGCCACATCACGTGCGCCAATTTGTAGTGGTATGGCAAAATTTAATAGACCAAATATCAGCGGCATAGCGACAAAAAAAATCATGATGTCGCCATGGGCTGTGAAGACCTGATTAAAGTGTGCTGGAGGTAAATAGCCTTTTGACGGGAGTAAAGCCAATGCTTGTTGTAAACGCATCATGATGGCATCAGTAAATCCACGTATTAACATCACCAGTGCGAGAATTATATACATGGTGCCAATTTTTTTGTGGTCAACGGATGTGATCCACTCATGCCAGAGATAGTGCCATTTTTTGTAATAAGTAATTAAAAATAAAATACTCAGTACCATTATTCCCATGAGTGCGCCACCGCTCATGATGATTGGGTCATGATAGGGAATATCGTTGAGCGTGAGTTTGCCAAATAAAAGTGATTGTAAAGGCATCGTGAGTTAACATCCTTGTTTTTACGATTTTGAGATCTTTCATTATGTCATTTCATGGAGGTGAAATGAAATAATACACAAGCATGTGATGTTGATTATGTGTTTCTAACTTGCCACCATTTGCGAAATACCACAATGGTCCAAGCAATTTCAGCCAATCCAAACGGCCATGCGCCTTGCAAGAATCCGTAAAGTGAACTTAAAACGCAAGAAAGAGAAAAAGCCAGAATAAACCAGTGGTTGCGTTCTTCAAGCGCGTAGAAAACCAGCATTAAAATAACGCAAAATAAACCAAAAGCAGAAAGTAGTGTCATGATTATATTTTTCCTAAGATAGCTTCTGAAATATCTGCATTTGAATACACATTTTGCACGTCATCTAAATCTTCTAGCATTTCAGTTAATTTAATCATTGTTTTTGCTGATTCGATATCTTCTAATTTTGCTTGAGTGGATGGCAGCATGGTGATTTCTGCTTGCACAAAAGTTAAGTTTGCTTCGGTTAATGCATTTTTTACTGTGTCAAAATTTTCAGGTGAGGTTGTTACATCGACACTGGTGTCATCATTTTCAATCACATCATCCGCGCCTGCTTCGAGCGCCACTTCAAAAATAGTATCAAAGGGTGCTGCTGCTGCAAACTGAATAAATCCACATTTTTTAAATAAAAAAGCAACCGAACCTGAGGCGCCAAAGCTACCGTATTTGGTGAAAGCATGTCGCACATCGGATGCAGTGCGATTTTTGTTATCGGTTAAACATTCCACCATCACCGCAACACCGCCAGGACCATAACCTTCATAAACACATTCCATCATGGCGATATCATCTTCGTTACCGGCACCACGTTTGATTGCACGATTAACGGTGTCGCGAGTCATATTTTGTATGAGTGCTTTTTGTATAGCTAAACGTAAGCGTGGATTGCTGGCTTCATCGCCGCCACCCATGCGTGCTGCTGTTGTGATTTCACGAATGAGTTTGGTAAATATTTTGCCACGTTTGGCATCTTGCGCGCCTTTGCGATGCTGAATATTACTCCACTTAGAATGACCTGCCATAAAAAATCCTCACGATAAACTGGCAAAATCATATCTGATTTTATGCGATAAAAACAGATGAACATCGGTTGCTTTTGCTGTACAGCAATTTATTTAACAGGGGGTGCTAGAGTATTGCATGCCGACCCCTTTATTAGTTCTGTCACAAATTTTTCAATTGCGCAATAAAACCACAAGCGCAATTCTCCTGAGTGCAACTATGCTGCTAACGTATAAAACTGTTCAAATGCATATGGATTTTCAGAATTAATGTGCTGACCTTTTTTCAGCATTCAGCATAATTCAATTCCAGATAAAGTTGCATGCATAGAATGAAACACTTTAAAACCAATCATCAGTTTTTTAATTTTTTTAATTCCGCGATCATCCTGTTCAACAATATTATTTAAATATTTTATTTGACGAACAGGTATATTCATAAATACGCATCCAAATAAAAATAACATCATAAGTTGAGAATTAATTAAATTTAATGATGCGATGTTTGAGCCACTTTTATTGATTGTAACTTTTTCTGGCATGCCGCTTGATCTTGTTGCCTTGGTAAAAAACACTTTTTCTGCAGGTTTATCACGTTTTTCAGATAACATGAAATCAATTGTATTTCCTTCTTTATCAACTGTACGACACAGATAGTGCCGCACACCTTTTACCTTGATATAAGTTTCATTCATCTGCCAACTGCTCAAGCAATGGAGCATAATAAATAACCTAGCGATTAATTGTGGAGTGATCAACATTAATTCTGCAATCTAACATCATCTCTTCAGTATCGCGATAGCTCAACGCATAAGACAAGTATCAGCGTATGACTAACATAATGAGTTCTTTTTGAGAGTGGCACCATTTATTGACTGTTCTTGAGATCGTTGTTTTTGCGACAGAACCAATTTTCCTATGTGTTTTTAATTCTTTATTAGTAAATTTATTGTAAGCCCCCACAAATCCCACCTACCCGAACACTTCAACCCCTGTTAACCTCGCTTTGTTTCTAACAAA
>PFPT01000028.1 GCA_002793195.1 Gammaproteobacteria bacterium CG_4_10_14_0_2_um_filter_38_22 | reverse complement strand
TTAGAGAGATTGGTGAAAAATACAATGCGGAATCCCATCGCTTGCAAGAAGAAATGAAAAGAAAATACCCGGAACCGAGACGGTAAATAAATTCGATTGATACTGTGTCAAATTAAAAACCGGCCACTTTTGTCGGTTGTTCCAGGGAACCCCTAAAAATGTGAGGGGTTGCTATTAAAAAATGGGATTACTTTTTTGAAAAAGCTGCGGAAGAGTGCTTTGAAACTTGTTCTTGCACAAAATTTTCGATATCCGTTTTTCTTTGAGCATCAGGAATAAGCGGACTAACAACAGGCTGTCTTGTGAACGGGCTTTTTCCATTGCTTTCAGATATTGCTCGTTCTAACCAGGCTCTTTCAACTCTTGGTGCTTCATCGATATTGGTGCGACTAGCATTAAGAGTCGTTGGGTCGATGACTGGGTGATCCATAATATCGCCACTCAAAGGACAACTAAAATGGCTAGGAATGCTTGTGGTATCAAAACCATCAAGCTCAGCGAGTGCCTTTGCATTCACTCCTTCTTCTGGAATTTGAACCGGTGGACGTGGTATTGCATCAAAAATAGTTTGATCAATAAATTGTTGCATAGCCATTGGTGCTGCGGTAGGTGCGAGACCATGCTGCATTCGTGGTTGATGGTGACGCGGCGGCAGATGAAAAAATGTATCTCTCCGATGGAAATCAGGAAATTCATCATCAAACATGGCTCCCTGGAATGGGGTTTCAAAGCGATAGCTTCTTCCACCTGTCCAATCTGTGGGCTCCATTGTTTCTATTGGTTGCAAAAACTCAAAAGTTGATAGCTGTTGTAATATGAGATTAAGTAAAGCACCATCTAATATTAACGGCATTCTTTCACGCACATCAGATGCTGGTAGATTTCCCGCTATCACTACAAGCGCACCCTCATGATTTTCGACTTCTTCAGTGCTTGCTCCTGTTAATAAGTGAGATGCTGGAACTCTGGCAGATGAGGTTTGTTGTCTTGTTTGCGCTCGAGTAGAAGCGGTATTTATTAATACCGATAATAGTTGCATAAACCGTAAAAGCATTAAGGGGTCAATAAATACACGTTCGCCATGTGCAGAATCACGTCTTCCTTGTCTTGACTGAGTTCCTTGTTGGTTTGAATACTGATTGATTAAACCAATAACTACAGCTTTCATCTCAGATTCAAAGGAAGGCTCTAAATTACATATCAATGTCATCACATTGAGAAATATGGGGTCATCAATTGTGCGGAAATGAAGAGATGGATAATGGATACCGTGCTCATAGAAAGCCAAGTTATTTCTCTCTATATTGTATCGATCCATGGCATCCGCATATGGTAACGTTAATCGTCTTATCTCTGCTCGAAAAATATTTGTACGATCAAGATTATCATCTGATTTAATAAAAAAACGGAAACCACCGTTCTTAGTACCTACAAAACTAATCTTTCTTATAATGGCGTTATTTGCTGTGTTAATAAACTCTATATTTCTCGCATCACCTTCAGGATTACGGTGATTGTGCCCATAGTATCTTGAAAAATCACCGTTTTGACGCCATGTATTTCTACTCATAGGTAAATGCCCCTAAAATTATTGTGATCTCAATTAAGAGCGGGCTACATTAACCACGCTCTCTGAATGAAACAATCAAAAATTTCAATGATTGTATATTATCAGTACAGCCTTATGGGAATCTTAAATGTACAAGATATTTTTTAGAGGTTGTTTTTGAGAGAAATATTAAAATAATCAATAGGATATGATTCGCCACATAGGATATGGGATATAGTATAAATTTTACCCTACAAAAATAGGAGTTCTTCCACACGAGGCCTTTAAGAATCGTACTTGATTCGCGCATGACACATCAGGATTTAGAGCTTTTGGCACGTTTTTTTATAGCGCTTGATCAACAAGACCTGTTGTCTGAAGAGAAATTTAATAATATTTTTTCTGAAATAAATCTTAGGATTGGTGCCGAAAAATTAGTAACAGAATATTTAATAAGCTGGTTAGTTGAATTGCAGCCACGAGGCTCTCAAGCTGCAGTTGCAGAAGCTGGCTTATTTGCAAGAAGTGGGTCTGATGATTTCGATGATCGACGCCGCCATCATCAACATCAAGAAAGAATGACACCAAAAATTGGAATTGACACGCTGATTACTCGTGGATTTCTCACCGAAGCGAAACGAACAACGTTAACAGATGGTGAAAAATGCAATCTTGATTATGAAAATATAGCAAAGCTTGTTCTTGATCGAAAACTTGCAGTTGATCAAGCAATGCAGTTAACTGTTGATCAGAGATACAATTTTACTAATAACGTTTGTCGTTTTATTTCTGAAGGACAACTTACAGTTGATCAAGCAATGCAGTTAACTGTTGATCAGAGATATCGGCTAAACGAAGTAGATCACGTTTCGCAGGTCATCTCAGGAGTAGGTGGTCTTACAAAATAAATTATGGTGCTAGGAGTAAGTGGCACCTGTTCGCAGCTTCGGTAGTCCTGGGCCTAGAAGAAGATCAATCGACTTTAACAG
>PFPT01000036.1 GCA_002793195.1 Gammaproteobacteria bacterium CG_4_10_14_0_2_um_filter_38_22 | reverse complement strand
GTCGAAACGAATTATATGGATTTTTTATAAATCAGCGAGTTATCTGTTCATTTCATCTGAAAGTTAATTTTTGTCCTGCGCAAAGGTGAGTACTGATAAAAGTCATTTCCTTCATACTTTTTTAAGATATTTTTTATAAAATAGGAGATAACTATTATTAAATAAGGTGGCCTGTGTCTAGATTAAATCCCCCATCTGAGCTTGAGCAGCAACAACGTGCAGCTTTGAGAATTCAAAGCGCTGTGCGTCGTTATACGGTGAAGAAAAAGTATAAAATTACGCCCTTGGTTGAAAAACTGGAAGGTCCTCTCCAATATATAGGAAATGATCCTGATGTGTTTATTCCTGATGCGCTAAAGAGTGATAAACCCTTTGTGCTTGTGGGTACGTCATGCTTACGCGTACTCGATATTGCTGCCATGTTTTGTGCAAAAGAGACTGTTTTTGTACCTAAAGTTATTGTGGTAGATGCTAACCCAGCAGTCAGAGAGTTTTGGTTGTGTATTAAGCAAATAGTTGAAAATTTTTCTGACATAGGAGATCTTGTCTGCTTTTTCACGAATATGTTTGGTAGAACGCGTATGAATGAATGTCGGGTTATCTGTCAATTTTTGGTAGCAATTTCAAATGAATTTGGATTTGATCGTTTAAAAAAAATGATAGGTAATGTAGTGCCTTTGACACACGATTGGACTGATCCGCAGGTTATTTTTAAAATTAAAAATATATGCGATCGAATTGGACTCGATATTGTTTATACTTACACATCAAACATTTTAGCGTGCATAGATTCTTTTGATGATTTTGACTCCAATCCAAAAGTGGATCAATTGTTACGTAATATTGAAACATTAAAGCCAAGGGCTTCTGTCTTTTCAGATTGCGACCTGTCTTTGCGCTGCTCTCCAAGCAAAATGTTATGTTATTCTGGCGCGGGTAATCGCGCACAATTGGCGCTTGACATGGGCATGCGATCAGCAAAAAAACGATATATTGCTGAGGCAAGAGGATTGTTTTTTGAGAAATTTAAAGAGCAGGATTTTAGAGGGGCATACGCTATCGCAGTAGCAGCGTTTATTGATTGTTCCGCGCTAACTGAAGTGCAGGAAACAGCAGCGCGTTTTAAAAAAATTAGGTTTACTCAACCTAAATATAATAAAACAAATGACGTCCCTCATTTTTCACCAATAAAAAATTAGAGAGCGTGCAAAAAATCTCGCAGCCTTCCTGGTTTTATTTTTTAACTATCGTATTGCGTGCATCCCTTTTAGCATCATCCAAGCTTCATATAACTGATAATCTTTTTTCGCCAGTTCAATTGCTGATTTTTGTTGATTTTTATGCTGCAATAACAGTAGTTTTTCTGATTCATTGTTTTTATCATGATTTTCAATATGACCATCATAATTGGCTTCGTCGATATCCAATGAACTGCTCATTTGCTTTTCGTTAACCGTTAATTCAGGCACGATGACATCGGGTTCAATGCCGCGTGCTTGAATTTCGCGACCGGCCGGTGTGTAGTATAAGGCGGTTGTGAGTTTTAATGCGCTATCATCATTGATGGGTAAAACTGTTTGCACAGAACCTTTTCCAAAGCTACGTGTACCCATAATAATGGCACGTTTATAATCTTGCATTGCGCCAGCCACAATTTCAGCAGCAGAAGCGGTGCCTCCATTAATTAAAATCACAACGGGAACATGGGGAATTTGGTCATTGTCATGCGCATAAAACTTAACATCAGAGTTAGAAATACGACCTTTAGTATAGACAATTAAATTATGATACCGCTGCGTTTCTTTTTTATCTAAAAACAAATCAACAACATCAGCGCTCACGTCTAGTAAGCCGCCAGGATTGTTTCGTAAATCCAAAACGAGGCCTTTTAATTGGCCTTGCGATTCTATTTTTAATTTTTCAATGGCATTTTGCACTTGTTTGGCAACAGGTCCTTGAAAGAGTGACAGGCGCACATAACCATAGCCCGGCGCTAATATTTTTGATTCCACCGCTTTAATTTTAATGGCTTCACGCATCATTGTGATATTGATGGGTTTGTCTTCATTTTTACGAATAATAGTGAGTGTTACGGGTGTACCTGCTTTCCCTTTAATATTGTCAATGGCTTCATTAATAGACATATCCTGAATTAATTTATTATCTACTTTGAGGATAAGATCACCTGATTTTAAACCTGCTTTTGCTGCAGGTGAATCATTAATAGGGCTGATCACGCGCAATAATCCATGCTCTGTTGTGAGTTCCACGCCAATACCAACAAATTCCCCTGTTACGGTTGTTTGTAAGGTTTTTAATTGTGATTTATCTAAAAATGCAGAGTGCGGATCCAATTTGGTAACCATGCCATTAATTGCATTATTGAATAATGTTTTTTGACTGACTTGTTTAATGTAGTTTTGCTGAATTAAATAAATGGCTGTTGCTAGTTCTCCTATTTCTTTTTCTGGGATGGTTTTTTCTGAATGGATTGTGGTATTTTTCTTTAGTGCTGCGGATAATGAAAAAGCATTACAAGTGATATGGTATTGAAATAAAAAGACAGTAGTTACTGTGATCAAGTATGTTTTTAAGTGTGATTTCATTCAATGCTCCTTCCTTGGGTACCAGTTTTATTTATCGACACCAATGCGCTGGGTTTAACGCTTTCGCATCGTGACGAATAGAAAAATACAATCCAGTATGATGAAAGCCACCTGATTTACCAACAGTTGCAATCACTTCTCCGGGTTTGATGTGTTCACCTACTTGCGCTAAGAGTGATTGATTGCGCCCGTATAAACTCATGTATCCGCTGCCATGGTTAATAATGATGAGCAAGCCATATCCTTCGAGCCATTTTGCAAAAATTACTTTGCCTGCTGCAATAGCATGCACAGACTGGCCGGCTTGAGCATCAATTAAGGTTCCATCCCATCTTAACTCGCTCTGATCAATTTGGGTACCAAAATTCTTACGCACATGACCCTGCAGTGGCCAGGATAATTTCCCACGCAATTGCGCAAAAGGTTTGTTGCCTAAAACAGCTGCTGACAATTTTTGCGAAGTCATTTGCTTGTTCAGTTTTCGAATCGTTTTTTCCAGCTTTTTTTTATCGCGCAAGAGCAGTTGTAGATTTTCACTTTTTGATTGAATGTGTTGATCAATTGTCTGTATTAATGTTTGTCTTTGTGTTTTGGTTTTTTGCAGCAAAGCTTGATTTTCTAATTGCGTTTCTTTGAGCGAGAGTAATTGCTTATATTGATTTTGAATAGCCTGTTGGTTTTGTGCGTAAGCAGCAATAGATTGTTGTAATTGCGTGATTGTTTTCATTTGCGCTGCGGTCACATAATGAAAATACATTAACATGCGTTGTGATTTAGTGACATCATTGGGCGCGAGAAAAAGCTTTAGATAGGGTTGTTGGCTGAGCAAATAAGCAGTGCGAATTTGCTGTTTCAGCTGTTTATGATTTTGGTTTTTTTGTGCGATGAGGGGGGCCGATTTTTGTTGTAATTGCCTTATCTTTTTTTGATTTTTTGAAAGAGCGTGTTGTGTTTTTTTAAGTTGCTGGGTGATTTGTCCTTCAGTTGTTTCGATTTTTGCCAGTGCTTTTTGAAGATGTGTTTTTTTGATAGATGCTTTTTGTAAATCCGTTTTAATATTAGCGATATTTTGATTCAGTGTATTGAGTTCAGTTTTTTTATTTATTGTGACGGCAAAAACAGGAATAGTTAAGATAACTAACAGAATGGTTATTTGGCTGATAATTTTTTTCATACCGTTCCATTGTGACGTTCGCAGGTTATTTCAAACAAAGTGTTGCCTGTCATTTCTGCTGGTTTTTGCAATCCCATTAAGTATAACATCGTCGGTGCAATATCATCGAGCGCACCTGTTGTAGCAATGGTTTTTGCAGCGCGACCCACATAGATCAAAGGAACTAAGTTTGTGGTGTGTGCCGTATGAGGCTGGCCTGTTTTTTCATCAAACATGAGTTCGATATTGCCATGGTCAGATGTGATCAGTGCTTCGCCATTTACTTTCTGTAACGCATCTAACACGCGTTTTAAGCAGCTATCGATTATGAGCATGGTTTTCTCGGCTGCTTTTTCGTTTCCCGTGTGTCCAATCATATCGGGATTGGCATAATTACAAATAATCACGTCGTATTGTTGATTTTCGATGGCTTTTACGAAGGCATCAGTGACCGCAATGGCGCTCATTTCAGGTTGTGTGTCATAAGTGGCAATTTTGGGTGATGGAATTAATTCACGGTATTCATTTTTATTGGGTGCTTCAACACCGCCGTTTAAAAAGTAAGTGACGTGCGCATATTTTTCAGTTTCTGCTAAACGTAATTGAGTTAGCCCTTGATCAGATAAATATTTACCGAGCGTGTTGTGTAGTACAAGGGGGGGGTAAGCAACTGAAATAGTGGGATCATCAAAATAGCGTGTTAAGGTCACGTAATCTGTTAGTGTGATTTTTTTTTGTCGCAAAAAAGCCGAAAAATCGGTGTCTACAAATGCATGGGTTAATTGTCGCGCGCGATCAGCGCGGAAATTCATAAAAATGACTGTGTCATTATCTTGAATGCAAATTGGCTGATTATTTTTTAAAATACAGGTGGGTAAAATAAATTCGTCCGTTTCACCGCGTGCATAAGCAGCGGTTAATGCCGCTTCGGCGCTTGTTGCTGTGAAATCCGATTTCCCGGTCGTGAATAAATCATAAGCTTTTTGTGTGCGATCCCAGCGATTATCGCGATCCATTGCAAAATAGCGTCCAATAAGTGAGGCGATTTGTCCATTGCCATTTATCTGAAATATTTTTTCAATTTGCTTAATGGCGGGTAGTGCAGATTGAGGTGGTGTATCGCGCCCATCACAAATGGCATGGAGATAATTTTTTTTAATGTCATAGTGATGAATCATTTCCATCATGGCGCAGAGATGATCAGTGTGACTGTGGACGCCGCCAGGTGACAGCAAACCAATTAAATGTACCGCGCCATTATTTTTTTTTGCTTTTTGTAGCGCATTTTTCAGTGCGGCATTTTCAAAAAATATGCCTGATTGAATTTCATTATGAATACGCGTTAAATCTTGTGGTACTTTTCGTCCAGCGCCGATATGTAGATGACCTACTTCGGAATTGCCCATTTGTCCTTTTGGCAAACCAACCGCATTGCCAGATGCCTCGATTAATATTGATGGATAATGTGAAAATAAAGCATCAATGGTTGGTGTAGAAGCGGTTTGGGTGGGGTTGTGCGCCGATGCTTTGCGATATCCCCAGCCATCAAGAATAATTAATGCGAATGGTTTTCGAATCATAAAAAAACTGCTTTTTTGGTTTTGTTTCAGTATACTGTCTGCCTTTAGAAATTATAAGACAGAGTATGGCGTATGTTACATCAAGTTACACAATTTGTAATGAAGCATTGGGCGTTAGCGAGTGCGTTTGTGCTGGTTGCTATTTTACTGGTGATTGAAGAAATGCGAGTGATACGTGGTCGCGGTCAACGCATCTCTGTTGCAATGGCAGTGCAATTGATTAATCGTGAAGACGCTGCAGTGGTTGATTTACGAGAAGCAAGCGCCTTTCGTGAAGGTCATATTGTCAATGCAAAAAATATTTCATTGGTTGATTTTGATCATCAGCAGGAAAAATTAAATACCTTGCGTAATCAGCCTATTATTTTAGTTGATGCAATGGGTTTAAAAACAGGACCGATTGCCAAACGACTCAAAGAAGCTGGATTCACAAAAGTATCTTCATTAAAATCAGGCATTGATGGATGGAAATCGGCCGGCATGCCGGTTGTTAAAAAATAGTAATATTTTGAAGGAGCTTATGTTAAAAATAGAGATTTACAGCAAAAAAACATGTCCTTACTGTGATCGCGCAAAGCAATTGCTTGATCATAAAAAAGTACATTACACAGAAATTAAGGTGGATGAGAATCCGGCGGATTTAGAAGCGATGTTGTTGCGTGCTGAGGGTCGTCGAACAGTTCCGCAAATTTTTATTAATAACCAGGGAATTGGTGGTTGTGATGATTTATATGCATTGGATCAGGCAGGAAAGTTAGATGCCTTGCTGAAATAATTTTTTAAATAGGAGTAAAAAAATCATGGTTCAACAGAAAACACAAAAGCCCGAAGAGACAGAAAAAAAAGAAGCGGTTAAATCAGAAGGTCCTGAATTTGCGATTCAGCGTTTATATGTAAAAGATTTATCGCTAGAAACGCCAAACACCCCCAAGATTTTTTTAGAAGCTTGGGAACCACAAATGAACATGGACATTGGTACTGACGCTGGTTTGGTATTAGAAGAGGGTGTGCGTGAAGTGGTTTTGAAAGTGACCGTAACAGTTAAGGTTAAAGACAAAGTAGCTTTTTTAGTTGAAGTAAAGCAAGCAGGTATTTTTATGCTCAAGGGATTTACTGAAGAGCAACTGCATCACATGTTAGGTAGTTTTTGTCCAAATATTTTATATCCTTATGCACGAGAAGTGGTTACAGATGCAGTAGTTCGCGCTGGTTTCCCGCAGTTGTATTTAGCCCCAGTCAATTTTGATGCTTTGTATGAGCAACAAAAAGAAGCTAAGGCTAAATCGGCTAAAAAAGAATAAACGGCGCAATAACTTTAATTGATCGAAGGGATTTTTATATGGATGCATCACCCATTACGATTTTAGGAGCAGGTGCCTGGGGAACAGCAATCGCTGTTTTGTTGGCGCGTAATGGTCAAGCAGTGCGTTTGTGGGATCATGACCAGAATCGTTTAACGCAGATGCAAAATGAACGTTCGTTTTGCGGTGTTGCATTTCCAGATACTTTGCAGATTCATTTTGAGTTAACAGAAGCGGTTCGTGATGTGTTAGATATTGGTTTGTTTGTGCCGAGTCATGCATTTCGTGCTGTACTCACACAATTGAAACCCATTGTTTCAGCACAGGTGCGTTTTGTATGGGGAACGAAAGGACTGGATCCACAGAATGCGGGTTTTTTGCATCAAGTTGTTTATGACATTTTTTCACCCGAAACGCCGATTGCGGTTTTGTCAGGTCCGAGTTTTGCTAAAGAAGTAGTTTTAAATTTACCGACTGCGGTAAGTTTGGCGGGCAATAATCAAGCATTTTTAGAGTCCTTGTCTCATCGTTTTCATAACGGTCATTTTCGCGTGTATTTAAACCCCGATTTCATTGGCGTGCAATTATGTGGCGTTGTAAAAAATGTGATGGCCATTGCGGTTGGCATATCTGATGGTATGGGTTTTGGTGCTAATACGCGATGCGCATTAATCACGCGTGGATTATCTGAGCTAACACGTTTGTGTTTGGCATTAGGTGGGCAAGCAGAAACAATGATGAGTTTGGCAGGCGTGGGTGATTTAGTGTTAACTTGCACAGATGACCAATCACGTAATCGTCGTTTTGGTTTGGCAATTGGCAAAGGTGCAACTGCAGAAAATGCATTGAAAGCCATTGGTGAATCTGTTGAAGGGTATTACAACGCAAAGCAATTGCATCAGTTGGCAAAAAAAAATCAAGTATTGTTACCTATCGCTGAACAAGTATATGCTATTTTATATGAAAATCGTTCTGCGCAAGCGGTATTGTCAGAACTGCTTGATCGTGAACCAAAGATGGAATAAACCTTCGAAGAAAAACGATGCATGTTGTTTTATATCAACCTGAAATCCCACCTAATACGGGCAATATCATTCGATTGTGTGCTAATACTGGTGCGCAACTGCATTTAATTCATCCGCTTGGATTTGATATGACGCAAAAAGAATTGCGTCGCGCGGGATTGGATTATCGTGAATTTGCAGAGGTGAAAGAATATGCCAATTGGGCAGTGTTTTTGAATGAGCAAAAACCAACACGTGTTATTGCATGTACTACTAAAGCAGTACAGCTGCATGCTGCAATAAAATATGAGCAAAATGATTATTTATTGTTTGGGCCTGAGTCACGTGGTTTGCCATCAGAGATTCGCGATGCGCTTGAAAATAAAATTCGCATTCCCATGCAAAAAGAAAGTCGTAGTTTGAATTTATCCAATGCGGTTGCTGTAATTTTATATGAGGCGTTGCGGCAATTGGATTATCCCGGATTGATTTGAAATACACTGACTCTAGCTGGCGGAATATTGCGCCATACGACAAATGATTTTTTGAGCGTAAAGTTTTTTGGATAAAATATATTTTTATTATTGAGTGAATAGCTGTATTGAATAAATTGCCCATTTGGTGAGAGTACTTTAGGGATTTCGGATAAAATTTTATCGCGATCCGACTTGGTTAGTGATCGTAATGGCAAGCTTGAAATAATAGTGTGAACGGGTTTTTTATTTTGCAGTAACTCAGATAAATTCGCTGCATTGCCTTTAATCACAGTGATTTCCGGGAAGTTTGCTTGCAAGGTATCTGCAAAAGCAGGTGAGATCTCTAGCGTAATAAATCGTTTTGCTGGAATAGATTTTAAAATTACTTTCGTAATTGCGCCTGTGCCAGGCCCCAGTTCAACCACATAATCTGATGAAGCCAGGTCAATTTGCTCAACCATACTGTTAGCCAGGTATCTTGAGCTTGGAAGCACTGCGCCGATAGAACGCGGATCATGAAAAAGCGCGTTGAAAAACGCGCTTGTGTCTTTTAAAAATCGCACTAAACACTCTTAATTAGCAGGCGATGTTAGGTCGTGTGCTGTATTTCCGTGATCAACATCTTCACCTTTAGCTCTGGCTGCTTGTCTTTGCATATAAGCATCGCGGACAAAAATGTAAGGATCAAAAGCGGTGTCCACCATTTTATCAGCAGGTAATA
Source organism: Gammaproteobacteria bacterium CG_4_10_14_0_2_um_filter_38_22 (assembly GCA_002793195.1). Classification (GTDB taxonomy): domain Bacteria; phylum Pseudomonadota; class Gammaproteobacteria; order Coxiellales; family Coxiellaceae; genus 2-02-FULL-42-43. Next base: position 29,597 of record PFPT01000036.1, on the reverse strand, counting down.
AGCTTGCGCGTATGTTAACAAGTTTCACGGCATGTGCAATGTAATTGATGTTTTGATCTTTAAGGTATGGCCATGGCGTCATGTAGTAATCAGCGAAATAGCCAGTTGTGTTAAAGATAGTTGAAGGCCCTAAGAATGGCATAATAAAGTAAGGAGATGTTTTTCCTGTCCATTTTCTGAGTGTGCCGCCAAAAGTAGCGACGTGCGGTGGCAATCCCATGCGTTTTGCTACGTCAAATAAACCGCCAACACCCAGTGTAGAATTAATAGCAAAACGCCATAAATCCACAAGCATAAATTTAAATTGGCCTTGCATAAAATCATTTGGGAATGAAGGAATTTCATCAATGTTGGCAAATACATTGGTCACACCTGTTTGTACAAAAGAAGGAGTGACTGTGTTATATACCGTCGCAACAGGGCGAAAAACCAAATGATCCACATCCATGTTAAAAGCAAACATCACGCGATTATATCCTTCTAGCGGATCATTTGCTGTGGGATCAGGTTTTTTTGCGCAGCCAGTGGACAGGAGCATTGCTGATATTGCCAAGGAACTTAAAATCCATTTTGCTGTTTTCTTCATATGTACATCCTAGTGTTTTACGCTTGAGTTGTTGATAGATTAACCTGAAAGTTGTCGTACATCAACATGAGATAGGTGATTGCTGACTATGCAATCGATGCGGTAAGATACGCCAACTATTTATTGAGGTTGATGATGTGTAAATTAGATATTGTAAATTTATCAGGTTATAAGTTTGTAACGTTATGTGAAACACAATTACCCGTGTTGCGTGCTGAAATGAAAGCAAAAGCCATCGCGTGTGATTTGAAAGGCACTGTTTTATTGAGTACAGAAGGTGTGAATGCTTTTTTGGCGGGTACGCGCGATAACATAGATCAATTTTTATTATATCTTGGCACTATTCCAGAATTGGCAGATATTTGGTTTAAAGAAAGCTTCACTGATTATCAACCCTTTAATCGAATGTTGGTGCGTTTAAAAAAAGAGATTATTCCAATTCGTCAATCCAGTATTGTGCCGGAGAAAAAAACAGCGCCTTATGTTTCACCTGAAACATTGAAACAATGGTATGACGAAAAACGCGATATGATAGTGTTAGATACGCGTAATGAATATGAGGTGCAATTGGGCACATTTGAAAATGCGATGGATTTGCATATCGCGCATTTTAATGAGTTTGGTGAAGCTGTCGATTTTTTGCCAGAAGATCTGAAAGAAAAAACCATTGTCACTTTTTGTACTGGTGGTATTCGATGCGAAAAAGCAGCAGAATTGATGGCTCAAAAAGGATTTAAAAATGTTTATCAGCTCAATGGCGGTATTTTGAATTACTTTGAAAAATGTGGCGGTGAATTTTATCAAGGTGAATGTTTTGTTTTTGATCAGCGTGTTGCGGTCAATAGTGCATTAGAAGAAACTGAAACCAAACAGTGTTTTGATTGCCGCACACCATTAAAATCAACTGATGTTAAAGAAGGAAAATGCCCCCATTGTGGATCGCGTTCTATTTCAAAACAAGCAGCTTAAAAAATTAGAGAAATGGTATGAACTTAGATTATTTAGCATTCGAACAACCCATTGCTGAGTTGGAAGAAAAAATCAATGAACTCCGGCGCGTCGGTGTCGATCAGGATTTAAATATTTCAGATGAAGTGAGCAAGCTTGAACAAAAAAGTGTTGAGCTGACGAAATCTATTTTTGCAAAATTATCTGATCAACAAATTGTGCAGATTGCGCGTCATCCAAAGCGTCCGTATACCTTGGATTATATTCAAAAAATATTTACTGAATTTGATGAATTACATGGTGATCGTCATACTGCTAATGGTGCCTCGATTGTGGGGGGGTTGGCGAAATTAAATGATCAGCCCGTGATGGTGATGGGTCATCAAAAAGGCCGTACAACAAAAGAAAAAGTTGCCCGTAATTTTGGTATGGCATCACCTGAAGCATTTCGTAAAGCGTTGCGCTTAATGAAGCTGGCTGAAAAATTTAATGTGCCTGTACTTACATTTATTGATACACCCGGTGCATACCCTGGTATTACGGCAGAAGAAAAAAATCAAAGTGAGGCCATTGCGCGTAACTTATATGAGATGGCAGGATTACGTACGCCCATTATTGCGACTATTTTAGGCGAAGGTTGTTCGGGTGGCGCATTGGCATTGGGTGTGGCAGATCGCACTTTAATGCTCCAATACAGTTATTATTCTGTAATTTCACCAGAAGGTTGTGCGTCTATTTTATGGAAGAGTGCTGAAAAAGCAGGCGAAGCAGCAGAAGCGTTAAACCTCACTGCGAAACGTTTAAGGTCATTAAAATTAATTCAGGAAGTGATTGAAGAACCGTTGGGTGGTGCGCATCGTGACCCCGATGAGATGGCGGATCGACTCAAGCAGCGTTTGCTCTCTAATTTAAAGTCATTGCAAAAGTTATCATTGGATGAATTAATTGAGCAACGACAACAGTTCTGGCTGCACCCAGAAGCATAAAGGGGTGTGAGCGTAACTATATCTACCTATTAAGCATTTATGTTTTCAGCTGCATTAATAAAAAAGACCATTGAATTGCAAACTACTTTGCAATCTTTTGTTGTGGCTTATAGTGGTGGGCTAGATTCCCATGTCTTGTTGCATGTGATGTCTGAAATTAAAAAAAATGATCCTAAAATCAATGTTCGTGCCATTCATATTAATCATCAAGTGAGTCGCGAATCGCATCATTGGGCGGTGCATTGTAAAAAAATAGGGGATGCATTATCGATACCGATTCATGTTGAAAATATAGTTCTTAATTTAAAGACGGGTGATTCTTTCGAAGAAAATGCACGTGAAGCACGTTATGCTGCTTTGCGAAAACACATCGATAAAAATAGTGTTTTATTAACAGCACATCATTTAAATGATCAAGCAGAAACTTTTTTGTTACAAGCATTGCGTGGCGCGGGCTCAAAGGGATTGTCTGCCATGCCAATGAAAAAAAAATGGGGTGAAGGCCTTTTAATTCGTCCCTTGCTTTATTTTTCGCGTGACGTATTGGAGGCGTATGCTCGCGATCATCATTTAAAATGGATTGAAGATGATAGTAATGCGGATACGCGTTTTCGTCGCAATTTTTTACGTCATGAAATTTTCCCGTTGTTAAAAAAACAATACCCTGCCGTGATGAATAATTTTGCGCGGAGCAGTCGATTGGTTGCGGCGCAAGAAAAAATAATTTCAGAAATGATTAAAGTTGAGTTTGAAAAAATAAAAACAAATGACTTGCAAAAAATTAATTTAAAGATGTTGCGTACCTTTTCAGATGAAAAACAAAAATTATTATTGCGAGAATGGTTTCGTGAAAATAATCAGCGTATGCCAAATGAAAAGCACTTAAAGCAAATTCAAAAAGATGTCATTTATGCGGCACCGGATTCGCACCCCATTTTCTCGCTTGCAGGTATGACAATCAAGCGAGATCGATTATTTCTGTACATGACGTCTGTTTATAGCAATAGTGAATAGAAAACCACGTGCGAAAATAGCCCTTTTACGGTACGATGTTGGTTCCAAAAATGGAGCTAAAATACGTTATGTCATCTACTGAAAATCACATTGCTGTACCGCAAAACAATATCCGTAACTTTTCAATTATTGCGCATATTGATCATGGTAAATCAACATTGGCAGATCGATTAATTCAATTATGTGGCGGTTTGTCTGACCGAGAAATGAAGTCGCAAGTGCTCGACAGTATGGATATTGAGCGCGAACGAGGCATTACGATTAAAGCGCAAAGCGTTACTTTATTTTATACCGCAAAAAACGGCGAGCAATATCAGTTAAATTTTATTGATACGCCAGGTCATGTGGATTTTTCATATGAAGTCTCTCGTTCGTTATTTGCATGCGAAGGTGCGTTATTGGTTGTTGATGCAGCGCAAGGTGTGGAAGCGCAAACAGTGGCGACATGTTATACCGCAATGAATGAAAATCTAGCGGTAATTCCTGTATTAAATAAAATGGATTTGCCGCAAGCAGATCCGGATAAAGTAAAAAATGAAATTGAAGAGATCATTGGTATTGATGCAGCAGATGCACTGCCGGTCAGTGCGAAATCTGGCATGGGCATTCCTGAATTAATTGAACAACTGATTGCAAAAGTACCCGCACCCGAAGGTGATTTAGATGCGCCATTACAAGCCTTAATTATTGATTCATGGTTTGATAGTTATTTGGGTGTGGTGTCATTGGTGCGCGTTAAGCAAGGTGTTTTGAAAGTAGGCGATAAAATTCGAGTCATGTCGACAGGTCGAGATCATTTGGTCGATGGGGTTGGTATTTTTACACCGAAACGTCACCCTTTGCCGCAATTGTTAGCGGGCGAGGTGGGTTATGTGGTTGCTGGCATTAAAGATATTTTTGGCGCACCCGTTGGCGACACGCTAACGCTTACGAAAAATCCAGCAGCACAAGCATTGCCTGGTTTTAAAAAAGTAAAGCCACAAGTTTATGCGGGTATGTTTCCTATCAGTGCGGATGATTATGAAGCTTTTCGCGAAGCATTATCAAAATTACGATTAAATGACGCCTCTTTGTTTTATGAACCTGAAAATTCAACCGCATTGGGGGCGGGCTTTCGTTGTGGGTTTTTAGGTTTGTTGCACATGGAAATTGTGCAAGAGCGTTTAGAGCGCGAATATAATATGGACTTGATTACCACAGCGCCAACGGTTGTTTATGAGCTATTAATGAAAAATGGCGAAACCATTTACATCGATAATCCCAGTCAGCTACCAGATCAATCTACGATTGCTGAATTACGTGAACCTATTGCTGATGTGAGTATGTTAACACCACAAGAATATGTAGGTAGTGTGATGACATTGTGTTTAGAGCGACGCGGTGTGCAAAAGAAAATGCAATATATCGGAAATCAGGTTTCTTTGAATTATGCTATTCCGTTGTCTGAAGTGGTTTCGGATTTTTTTGATCGATTAAAATCAATCAGTCGAGGATTTGCATCGCTTGATTATAGTTTTGACCATTTTGAATCGGCTGAATTGGTAAAATTAGATATTTTAGTTAATGGTGACAAGGTGGATGCGTTGGCATCGATTGTGCATCGTGATTCAGCACATAATCGTGGTGGTGCTGTTGCAGAGCGTTTGCGCGAAATCATACCGAGACAAATGTATGATATTGCATTGCAAGCTGCTATTGGTGGAAAAATTGTAGCGCGTTCGACGGTAAAAGCATTGCGTAAAAACGTCACTGCAAAATGTTATGGTGGTGATGTAAGTCGTAAGAAAAAGTTATTAGAAAAGCAAAAAGCGGGTAAAAAACGCATGAAACAAATTGGTAAAGTAACGATACCTCAAGATGCATTTTTAGCTGTGTTACGCTCTGACAAAAAATAGTGATGGGTTGTTTGTGATTGGCAGTTTGTTGATATCAATTCCAAATCGCTGATTGAGATTCTAAATAGTAGATAATTAAATTATGATCAATCTTAAGCCGCTTCAAGTCAAACTGGGTCACACTTTTCGTGATAACGCGTTGCTGATGCGCGCATTAACGCATCGCAGTAAACAAAAATTAAAAAATAATGAACGCTTGGAATTTTTAGGTGATTCAATTTTAAGTTTAATTATTTCAACAGAAATTTTTCGTCGATATCCTCAGTTCCGTGAAGGTGAATTGAGTCGCTTGCGCGCTGCTTTAGTAAAAGGAGAGACCATTGCAAAAATAACAGTTGATTTGGGTATCAATGATTGTTTGCAATTGGGTGTGGGTGAATTGAAAAGCGGCGGGTATCATCGTGAATCTATTTTAGCAGGCGCGTTTGAAGCAGTGATTGGCGCCATTTACATGGATGCCGATTTTCAAACAACGCAACAGTGTGTGTTAATGTGGTATGGCGATTTAATTGAGATGATTGATACGCAAACGGATGTGAAAGATGCAAAAACCACTTTGCAAGAATGGCTACAGGCACGGCAAATGACTTTGCCATCATATCAATTTACGGTGACAGGTGATGCGCATGAGCAAACCTTTTCGGTGGTGTGTCGCGTTGAGGGATTGCCTTATGAAACAGAAGGCGTGAGCACCAGCCGCAGAAAAGCAGAACAAATTGCGGCAAAATCATTTTTAAATAAACTAATTGAGAAATAACATGAGTGACAATGCGATAAAACATTCTGGTATGGTTGCCATTGTGGGTAAGCCTAACGTTGGTAAATCTACACTGATGAATTATATTTTAGGGAAAAAAATCTCAATTACTTCTCGTAAGCCGCAAACAACGCGTCATCGTATTTTGGGTATTAAGACAACCGATGTGGCGCAAACAGTTTATGTTGACACACCCGGTTTGCATACCACTTATAAACGTGAAATGAATCGTGTAATGAACCGGGTTACCAAGAGTGTTTTTGATGAAGTGGATGTGGTTTTATTTTTAATTGAGGCGATGCGCTGGGATAAAGAAGATGCGAATGTGTTGTTGCAATTAAAAGCAGTTGAAAAGCCAGTTATCTTGGTGATCAATAAAATTGATGATATTAAAAATAAATTAGAAATGTTGCCCTTCATTGAAAATTTAGCTAAGCAGTTGGCTTTTGCAAAAATTGTACCGATTTCTGCGAAAACAGGCTTGCAAGTAGATGAATTACAAAAAACAATTGAAACCCTTTTGCCGCATGAAGGTGAATTATTTCCAACAGATCAGTTGACTGATCGCACAGATCGTTTTGTGGCAGCCGAATTTGTACGTGAAAAATTAATGCGGGGCTTGGGTGATGAATTACCTTATGAATGTGCCGTTACTATTGATGCGTTTGAAGAAGATGATCGTGTTATTCGTATTGCTGCATTAATCTGGGTTGGTAGAGAAGGTCAAAAAGCCATTGTAATTGGAAAAAATGGCGCAGGATTGCGTGCTATAGGTACGCAGGCACGTATTGATCTTGAAAATTATTTTGAGAAAAAAGTATTTTTGAAATTGTGGGTGAAAGTAAAGGAAAATTGGTCGGATGATCAGCGTTCACTGAAAGTGTTTGGATATCAGGAAGAATAAGATTGATTTTTAATCTATCCGCGAAAGTGGAATAATGGATTTTTATGCATCGTGTTGACTTAACGCCCGTTTATGTTTTGCATACCCGACCTTTTCGCAACACCAGCTTAATTGTTGAATTATTTAGTCAAGTGTATGGTCGTGTTGCTGTGATCGCAAAAAGTGCGCGTGGTCCTAAATCACGTTATCGCGGACAATTACAACTATTCACACCGATGTTGGCTGCTTGGTTTGGTAATCATGAGTTAAAAACTTTAATGCAGATTGAACTAAATGGTATGCCGTTGCAACTCAATCAAAAGCCATTGTTTTGTGGGTTTTATTTTAATGAACTGTTGATGCGTTTGCTGCATAAAGAAGACCCGCATCCAAAATTATTTGAAACTTATCATCAAAGCTTGTGTCGTTTGGAAAAAAATGATGCGATGCCAGTTGTGTTGCGTTTGTTTGAAAAAAAGTTATTAGAAGATTTGGGTTATGGTTTGCCATTAATGCGCGAAGCAAAAACCAATGCAGTCATCCACACAGATTTTTTTTATGAATTTATTCCACAGCAAGGTTTTTTTTTAGTGGATCATACTCAAGATGAAAAACATATTTTTTCAGGCAGGATATTAAAAAACATCTCGCAAGATGATTTTCAAGATACGTTAACACAAGCATCCGCAAAGCGATTGATGCGCTTGGCATTGATTCCATTGTTGGGTGAAAAACCATTGCATAGTCGAGCGCTATTTTATTGATTTTGATGATCTGATGCAGCGTAGGGTACGCGTTCACGCCTTGCGCTTTGCGTGCACACTCTTTACAATTCAGGCAGCTTCGGGAGTTTGCGCCTTGTGCGCACTCTTTTGAAAACCCGCATTGCGTAAAGAAGGTTTCGTGAATAGGCGAAACCCAAGAATCTAATTCTGGAGGAAGCTGAAATGACCATTCGTTTAGGTGTGAATATCGATCATGTTGCCACGCTACGGCAGGCTCGCAACATTTTTTATCCTGATCCAATACAAGCCGCTTTTAAAGCAATTAAAGGGGGTGCGGACGGTATCACCTTGCACTTACGTGAAGATCGTCGACATATTCAAGATGCTGATGTACATGCCTTCAAAGAAACGTTGAATGTACCCATGAATTTGGAAATGGCAGCAACAGATGAAATGATCGCGATTGCAGAATCAATACAGCCTACTTATGTTTGCTTGGTGCCTGAAAAACGTCATGAATTAACGACGGAAGGCGGATTGAATGTGGTTTCGCAATGCAAGCAACTCACTGATGTTTGTGCTCGTTTGGCAGATGCGCATGTGGTTGTCTCTTTGTTTGTTGATCCAGATCAATCACAAATTGATGCGGCAAAAGAATGCGGTGCATCAACGATTGAATTGCATACGGGTGAGTATGCACATGCAACGAATGCAAGCAATCCAGCTGAAATCAAAGTGGAATTAAAACGCATTGCGGATGCAGCAGCGTATGCGCATCGTTTGGGTTTGATTGTGAATGCTGGGCACGGTTTACATATTGAAAATGTACAAGCCATTGCTGCGATCCCCGTGATACATGAGCTAAATATCGGACACAGTATTGTTGCGCGCGCTTTATTTATTGGCATGCAACGTGCAGTAGAAGAAATGAAAGCATTGATGCTGGCTATGCGTACGCAAGAAGTCGCAGTGTAGCGTGATTGGTTAACGAGCGGCATTTATTTTTGTATAACGTATGGCGCAGATCTCCACTGGTTTAATAGGGAATGTTTACCAATTCCATATGGCCATCGCAATCCATTTTTAAATAATTGCCGTGAGCATGCCATGAGTCAAGGACGATTCTTTGATCTGTCACCATGGGGCGATGTGTGTGACCATGAATTATTTTTGTTGCTTGATATTTTTTTAATGCATGAGCGACAGCATTTTCTGATACATCCATTATTTCAGCCGATTTCATCTTATTGTTTTCAGTGCTCTCATCACGTAATTTGGTTGCGAACTTGAGACGGAATGAAAGCGGTAGTGATAAAAATATTTTTTGAGTGATGACGTTGCGTGTGATGCGGCGAAAGCGTTGATGACTGCTGTCTTGCGTGCATAAACTATCGCCGTGCATTAATAGGATTTTTTGATCATAGAGTGTTGTGCAATAAGGATCAGGAATTAATGTGATACCAGCGCGTTTTGCAAATTGTTTTCCAATTAAAAAATCACGGTTACCATGCATTAGAAAAATAGGTAATGATTGATCACTCAATTTTGATAAGACGTGGATGATTAATTCTGAAAACGCTGTTTTATGATCATCTCCAATATAACTTTCAAAAAAATCACCTAAAATATAAAGCGCATCTGCTGCTGGTGCGATATGATCCAAAAAATAAAAAAAGGTGTTTGTGTTTGATGATGTCTGCGGATCAAGATGCAGATCAGAAATAAAAAGTGTGTGGTTTTTTGTAGTCATAATTAACAAATCTTGCCATAATAAAGCCCTTTTATCCAGCGGAATGCCACTTATGAAAACACGTTTTTGCCCAAGTCCTACGGGTTATTTGCATTTAGGTAATGCACGAACGGCTTTATTTAGCGCATTATTTGCCATGCATAGCAAAGGGCATTTTTTATTGCGTATTGAAGATACGGATAAAACCCGCTCAGATGAGGCATTTACACAAGCGCTGATGGATGATATGCGTTGGTTGGGTTTGCATTGGCAAGAAGGTGCTGAAGTAGGTGGTGATCATGGCCCCTATTATCAATCACAGCGTCAAAAAATCTATGATGATTTCTATCATCATTTAATCGATAAGCAAATGGCATACCCCTGTTTTTGTACAGAAGAACAATTAACCTTGCAGCGTACACTGCAACAAAAATCAGGAAAGCCGCCGCGTTATACAGGTGTGTGTCGTCGTTTAAGTGAAAAAGAGGTGGCAGAAAAAAAAGCAGCGGGGTGCAAGCATACGCTGCGTTTTGCAATGCCTGAAAATGAAATGATTGTTTTTCATGATCTTGTGCGAGGCGAGCAAAAATTCAATTCAAATGATTTGGGTGATTTCGTGATTCAACGGACTGATGGCACAGCCCCTTTTATGTATTGTAATGCGATTGATGATGCATTGATGCAGGTAACACATGTGTTACGTGGCGAAGATCATTTAACCAACACGCCACGTCAAATTGTTATTTTGAATGCGTTGAATTTATCGGTGCCGTCTTATGGCCATATTGCCTTAATTGTTGGGCAAGATGGCAGTCCGCTGTCAAAACGTCATGGCAGCCGCAGTCTGCGTGTGTTGCATGAGGAAGGTTTTTTGCCAATGGCAATTGTGAATTATTTAGCACGATTAGGTCATTATTATGGGCATGATGGTTTTTTATCACTTGAGCAATTGGCACTTGAATTTAAAATTGAGGCGCTTGTTAAATCGCCTGCAAAATATAATGAACAACAGTTGTTGTTTTGGCAAACCCAAACAGTGATGCAATTATCAGATGATGCCTTTTGGAAATGGACAGATGAATCAACACGTCAGCTGGTGCCGGATCATCAAAAAACAGCATTTATCAATGCAATCAAACCGAATGTGCGATTTCCTAAAGAAGTAAAAATCTGGGCGGAAGCTTTGTTTGGTGAGTTGCCTGAGTTAAATGCAGAGCAACAAGCCATTTTTCATGAGGCGGGAAAAAATTATTTTTCAGAAAGTCTGATTGCTTTGGAAAATGTTGGCGCTGATCCAGAAAAAATCACGACCCACTTAAAAGAGAAATGTGGCGTGAAAGGAAAGGCATTATTTATGCCGCTTCGTATTGCATTGACAGGTCAACAACATGGCCCTGATTTTGCCGCGATTTTTTCGTTGATGTCTGTGCAAACCATTAAGCGTAGATTGGAACGAGGAATTTTTTGATATGCGTATCTTTGATTCATTAACCAACGTAAAAAAAGAATTCAAACCCATTGTGCCGGGTGAAATTAAACTCTACGTTTGTGGCCAAACTGTTTATGATTATTGTCATATTGGTCATGCCAGATCCATGCTGGCATTCGATATGATTGTGCGTTATTGGCGTTCACAAGATTATAAAGTGACATTGGTGCGCAATATTACGGATATTGACGACAAAATTATTAAGCGTGCAAATGAAAACAATGAAAGCTGTGAGTCATTAACAAAGCGTTTTATTGAGATTATGCATGAAGATGAAAAGGCATTGGGGTTAACGCCAGTTGATGTTGAACCGCGTGCCACGGCATTTATTAAATCTATTATCGAACTCATTCAGAAATTAGTAGATGAAAAAGTAGCGTATATTGCTGGTAATGGCGATGTGTGTTTTTCAGTCCGCCAATTTAAAGCATATGGAAAATTATCAAAGCGTGATATTGAAAAATTAATTTCAGGTGCGCGTATTGATGTGGCGGAAGGAAAAAAAGATCCGCTGGATTTTGTTTTATGGAAATTAGCCAAATCCAATGAACCACAATGGGAATCACCATGGGGATTGGGTCGACCTGGTTGGCATATTGAATGTTCTGCAATGGCAGCTACTATTTTAGGACAGCCTTTTGATATTCATGGCGGTGGGATGGATTTAAAATTTCCGCATCATGAAAATGAAATTGCACAATCTGAATGCGCTTATCATAAACCATTTGCCTATTATTGGATGCATGTGGGTTTATTGAATGTTGAAGGTGAAAAAATGTCAAAATCATTGAATAATTTTTTCACCATTCGTGACGTTTTAGTCAAGTATTCAGTTGAAGTGGTTCGCTATTTTATGTTGAGTGCGCATTATCGTAGCCCAGTAGATTATTCAGAAAATAACATGGAAAAAGCAACGCAGTCTTTAACGCGTTTATATACTGCCATTCGTGGATTGCATCTGGATGATGCTGTTTTATTCATAGCACCACCTGAATTTATCAATGCCATGAATGATGACTTTAATTCATCTGTTGCTTTTTCTGTTTTGTTTGAGATGGCGCGTAACATTAATCAATTGAAAGAAGCTGGTGATATAAAAAAGGCAACACTATTGGCATCACAATTAAAAAAACTCGGTGGTATTTTCGGTATTTTACAAAATGACCCAGAATTGTTTTTGCGTGGTCATGTAGATGCAAATTTTTCAGCGCAAGTGGAAAAGTTAATTTTACAAAGAAATGAAGCGCGTAAAAATAAAAATTTTAAAGAAGCGGATCGTCTTCGTGATGAGTTGAAAAAACGGCAGGTTGTGATTGAAGATGCTGATGGAAAAACAACGTGGCGAATAGATCGTTGATTTTTAAATAGTCAGACGACAATAGAAATCGCGCATGAAAAACAAATTGTTATTTTGTTAATCATGCGCGGCCAGTTAGTGTGATTAATTGGCGCTACATGCTGACGACGCAGGCGAACCTAAGTGCAGCGTATTCGCAGGCGAAGTCCATTGAATGCCGCTATTGGTATCGCCGCAATCACCACCACCTGAAGCAGCAGAGGCAGCATTAGGTGATGTTTCTGCAATATTCGAGATTTGCCCTGTTGCTTTGCTATAAGTGCCTGTGCAAATGAGTGATCCGCCACCACTACAGTTTGATGTGAGTGTCACAGTATCACCATCTTTTACTTGTACCATTTGTGGTGTTGGGCCATTGAAATTAGTGCTGGGTCCTGATCCTGATTGGAATGATCCTGATCCTGTTGCATAAATGGTAAATTGAATGTCGCCTGGTGTTGGTGCTAGACCAGTGCACATGGTTTCTGTTGGTACAGCAAGATTAATTGAGCTCTTAATCGCTTTACTTGCTGATGTTGAGTTCCAACTGATGCCAGATAAGGCTGGATTTGCGCAACTTCCAGAAGCAGTATAGGTGTCACTTGTTTTGCTGAAAGTAGCATCGCAATACATTGCAGTCGTGCTGGTACAAGGTGAGCTGGTTATTTTAATTTGAATGGTATCGCCATCAGCACGTTTAAATCCAGTAACAGACGGGCCCTGAAAAGAATAAACACTTTTGTGACCATTGCTTTTGGCAGTGACTGTTACTGTGCCATTCACGTCATTGGTTGGATAGATCAGTGTGTAATCAGCTGGACTAAAGTGATACGGATTGTTCTCACCTTTGTTTGCTGCATTGATATTAATATTATTTTGATTAATGGTAATCCAGGGATCATTATTCCAAGAAAACAGACCATAATGACTTTCGGGATCTGATGGCGCTGCTTTTTTGGGTTCGTCATATCCTTCAAATAATAAAACGGGAATTGAATAGTTGTTTGCAAAAGTAATGACGTCTTTAATGTAATTTTGTGTGCCAGCAACTGAGCCTGGAACCATCGTCATATATTCATTTGGAGAGGGTGTGCCTGCATTAGGCCAGCCAGTTTCGCCAAGCATAAATCCCTTTTGTTGTAGCGTATTTAAAATAGTTTGATCCGTTGTGGTGAGCAGTGCATCAACCAAAGAATACAACGCATTGACTTGTGTGATACAGCTGGGATGGTTTGCTCCGCCATGAGGACAAACAGCATTGGTGCCATCTGGATTGCCAGCGCCAAATTGATAAGGATAAATATTCATTAAAACAGGCCCTGTATGGTATTGGTATGTGATCACATTTTTAAACGCGGTGCTTGTTGCTGCATCCGCATATTTGGGATTAAACACCACTAAATCTGCAGATAAAGGAATATTTTGAAGCGCGCCGTGTGAACTGATAATGCCTTGCACTGTTGATAATGCATTGGTGATATCAGTGTCATTATATTTTCCAGTCTTTTGATACTCACCTTGGCCTTTTGTATATGCGACGGGTTTATCGCCAGCATAATTAAATCCGTGCGAAATGATTAAATCTTCATTACTCACAATAATCATGGGTACTACGCTTGCAAATGTATTGGGACCAACAGCTTGGATGACGCCGTTTAATTTTGCTGTTTCTGCAGAAACGATTTGATCAACGGAAGTCCAGCCATCTGTGCCTTTCGCAATATCAATACAAGTGTTTGATCCATCTGCTTGCTGATGATAGGCATCTGATTTGCACAGTGAAAATTGATAAACCAAATTAATTTTGTTACCCGGGTATTGCTGATTGTAATTACTGATCGCATTAATTAGAGCAATATAGGTTTGTTTTGATAAACTATAGGCTCGCAATGTTTTAAAACCAGCTGTTCCTAATTGATTTACATCATTTTGTAAAAATGCGTAATAGATACTATTGAATGAATCACTTTCATAGTGTGAGTTAATATTGGCGCCAACACCAAATTGATTAAAAATACTGGTTTGTGCAGCACTTGGCGATGGAATGCCAGATGAGGGTGCTGCTGGTATTGATGAATAAGTTACAGCAGCTGAAGTGGCTGAGTTACTGGGTTTTGCGGAGTCGGTTGCTGTCACGGTGATGGAATAGTTAACGTTAATTTGAATGCCGCTTAATACGGTTGGCGAGGTTGCGTCCGATTCTGCGATAGGTGAACCGGAATCAGGTTGATTGGGAGTAGCTGTTACTGTGTAAGTATAAGGCGGTATACCACCTGTTGTGGTTGTCCAAGTGACAGAAACACTTTGTCCTGAGCCTGTTGCTTGCACATGGGTTGGTGCAACTAAACCGCCAGTAGGAGCGGGTGAACCTCCACAATTTGTAGCGCCACCACCTGCCGTCCAACTTGAAGAAGGGGCGAGTGCAAAAGTACTGCCGCTGGCAGTGCCGCAGGGGAAAGTGCCGCTAACCAGTGCGTTGTCGTTAATGCAAGCGGTACAGGTGCCTGTTGGCGCGGTGACAATCAGTTGTTTTGCGCCATCGCTACAATTCACTGCAGTTGAACCAGCGCCGGTGAGGCTACCCATTCCAGTACCGCACTGAATGGATAATGTGTTTTGTTCAGCGCCAGATGAATTGACTGTTAAAGGTTGTGCAAACGCATTACTGAATATCGTTACTGAAAAAAACAGCGTTGCGAGAAAAATAATTTTTGAGACTTTCATATTTATCGTCCGCTTAATGTGATGAATCGTCTAACGGTAACTATAGTGTAAATTCAAGAAAACGTCTTTATTTTATAACTGATTGTTTATTTTTAGAAAAAAAAGGAGTGTTTTACGAATATTTTTCTGTTAACACGGTATTGCGCCCATTTTAATTTCTCGCATAATGCTTAAATGAAAAGAAATTGTTGGGGTATAGCGATGATTGAAGTGCTGCTTTCAATGGGGATTATTGCTTTTGTTTTGTTGTCGCTGTTGGTTTATCAAATTAGTATGACTAAAAATACTGACAAAATGAATTTACAAGCAATTGCTTTATTACAACTTGATAATTTTGCAGAGATGTTATTAGCGAATCAAAAAAATGCTTATCGAAAAAAGTTATTAACGCATTGGAATAAAGACAATGTGCATTTATTGCCACAAGGTTGGGGTAATTATCGTGATAATGAAAATCACTCCTGTCAAATTTCGTTGCAATGGTTTTCAGGGAAAATAAAAATAGAATCAATGGTTGTTTTTTGTTAAGCAATAGTTCGGAAGTTGATTTAAGAAAAACCATGCGCAATGATCAAGATGGATTTACTTTGTTAGAATTATTATTGGCGCTATCGCTTGGGGCGTTATTGTTTATTGGCGTAACGCATATTTTTATAACTTTGTCTGCATTAGCGCAACGACAATGGTCACTTTCAAATACGCAACAACAAGTTTATTTTCTGGATACCTTTTTGCGAAAGCAAATTCAGATGAGCGGAGATGATTCGTGTTTAAGAAAAACATTGGGATTAAAAGCAATTGTTGTGCGTGGATTCGATCGCGATGATGCTGCTGATAAGTTGGGCTTAACGATCAAATCAGGCACCGATTTATTGCAGTTACACGAATGCGTGCGCATACATGGACATTTTCATTATTTGCCCATTGATTTTTTTATCGCAAATACTTTTCGGGTGAATAAAAAAAATAAAGAGATTGATGCCTTGTTTTATAAAATAGCGCATCATCCACGCGAAGAACTGATAACAGGTATGACTGATTTCCAATTATTTTTAGGTGTTTTCGATCATTCTGGACAAGATATTCGCGCCTACTATAAACCAAGCAAAGTGATCAGTAGAAAAAAAGTGGGTGCGGTGAGAATTGAGTATGTTCTGGGTTCCTTGCATCAGTTTGGTGTTTTGTATGTCGCAATTCGGAAAAAATAAACAAATTGGTATGGTGTTATTGCTCACGCTGATTTTTTTATTTGTATTAACGCTAATAGCAGTGAGTGACAGTGATGATGTGATCATCAATCATAAAATGCAATCTGCGATCCATGCTCACCTGTTAATTTTTATGCGTGCAGAATGGGGTATGCAAAAAATAATTTTGGCGCACGAAGGCATTTTTATTGACTTGCCTGATTCGCCGATTATGGTTCATGCTCAGTCAACGGTGATTAAAACAGATCGATGTGGCAATCAAACGATACTCATTCAATCGATTGGAACAGATCATGCTGAAAAGGTGGTGTTGAATAGTCTGCATATCTTCGCTAGAGTACCTAAGCTAAAAAAATGCAAAAAAATTCAGTTACACCAGTGTTTATGGTGGCGTGAAGCAAAGTTGAGCGCATGAGTAGCCATGACGGATTGAAATTAACAAATCAAAAATAACAAAGGGAACTTGATATGAGCACATTAAAAGATAAAACAATTTTCATTACCGGTTCAACGCGAGGCATTGGTCTTGCTATTGCGTTACGTTGCGCAAAAGATGGTGCAAATATTGTCATCACTGGGAAAACAACCGAGAAACATGAGTCATTACCTGGCACTATTTATACTGCTGCCGAAGAGGTTGAAAAAGCAGGTGGGCAAGCACTGCCGTTGATGTTAGACGTGCGCGATGAAAAACAAATTGAATCTGCAGTTGCTGAAACAGTTAAAAAGTTTGGCGGTATTGATATCCTTATTAATAATGCCAGTGCAATTTCACTGACCAACACAGAAAAAACTACATTAAAAAGATTTGATTTAATGATGGGTGTGAATGCGCGTGCTACCTTTGCTTGTTCGCGGGCTTGTATTCCATATTTAATGAAATCCCACAATCCGCATATTTTAACGATGTCCCCGCCATTACATATGGTTGCTAAATGGTTTAAGGATCATTTGGTTTATACGTATTCAAAATATGGCATGAGTGTTTGTACGTTGGGCATGTCAGCAGAATTTAAAGAAGCAGGAATTGCAGTGAATTCTTTATGGCCAAAAACAACGATTGCAACCGCTGCAATCAAAGTAAATTTTCCGCCAGAGTTATATGCTGCATCACGTAATCCAGAAATTGTAGCAAATGCGGCGTATTGGATTTTGACGCAAAATAGTCGTGAGACAACAGGACAGTTTTTCATTGATGAAGCTGTGTTGGCGCAGGCCGGTGAAAAAGATTTTTCACGTTATAATATGGTGCCGGGCGTCACGCCAATGCAAGATTTGTTTTTAGAGTAATTTGTCTTGATTTTGTTCATATGCTAGCATCGCTGACTTTCATTAAATAAAAAGGTCAGTTGATGCGGTGTACTTGTCGTGTAGTTAAAAAGTCAGCCATTTTGATAGCTATCTTGCTGATTATTGCTTTGTTAACTGTTGGTGGCCGTTTGGCTTATAATTTTTTTGGCGATAATGTACATAATGTCATTCCAGGAAAAATCTATCGTACTGCTCAGCTTGATCAGGCAGGTTTGAAGAAATATACACGGAAATTCCATTTGAAGACGATTATCAATTTACGCGGCAGTTGGCCAAGTAATCATTGGTATCAAGTGGAAAGCCATTTTGCTAAAATACACCATCTGCATTATTATTCCCTGCAATTTTCTGCCTATCATGTGCCAACAAAAAAAATGTTGCGTAAGCTCGTGCAATTATTACAAACCGCACCACAACCGTTGGCTTTTCATTGTGAAGGCGGCGCAGATCGTACCGGTATGGCCGCGGCGATCAGTGTTATTTTATATGATAAAAATGCTACTGCAGCGCAAATTGAGCGTCAGGCATCATGGCATTATAATGCCGTATCACCTCGGACAGTGGGGTATCAAGTTATGCGAAATTATTTTGCTTGGTTGAAAAAAAATCATCATGTTCATTCATCTAAGTTGTTATTTTTAGAATGGATGAAGTCGTCGGTAAAAATGAAACCGTATAAAGGTTGGTTTGTTGTTTAATAGGTTACTTTTAGTGAAATAAATTAATGTCACGTAACGACTTTTCTAAAATTAAACGTTTTTTTGATGCGCATCCTGCGCTGGTTAAAATTAAAGGTCCATCTGCGGGCGATATATTGTCAAAATCGGATAAATTCAAATTGTTCGATATTTTTTTTGAAAAAAATCACAGTACTGCTGCGCTCTGCAGGAGCAAGCACGGCAGTATCACGCTTGGTGAAAAAGATAAAGAAGGCAAGCTATCTATTGTGATTCATTGGTATCGCACGCTGAATAACTGTAAAGGCGAGATTACGCATACTAAAGAGATAGGACGAAAAATTCAGATATATTTAAAGAGCGAAGGAAGAAATGTTTCAGTTCATTCTGAGCTTGAAGCCATATTTTTTACAGCTGTGTTGGGCTGCACTGGATCGGTTATTAAGATGAAAAAAGTTGATGCCGACAATAATTATTATGTAGTGAAGCAGGGTGTTATAGGTCAGGGTGGATTTTCAACCGTTAAAGATGCAGAAATTTTTTTGGAGCATGGGGAACTGCTTTCTAAAAAAATGGTGCTTCGCTCGTCAAATCGAGTAACACCAGATTGTGCAATTGAATTTAATTGTGATCACGCTATTGCGCGTGCAGCTAGACAAAAAGAAGAAGCGAATGCTAGCAGAAAAAGAAGTTATACCTTGCTTGAAAAAGGGATTGTTGATTTAAATTTTTATTTGTTCGCATTTGGTATGCGCGATTTTTCCAGCGCGCTTCTTTTGGGTCAGCTTTGGAATGCTGCAATTGCAGTGACCTTGCTGGCTTATCGTTATCAGTGTGTGGGTTTGACGCATGGCGACATTAAGCTTGGAAATATTTTATGTTATGCCAACTCAGAAGAGAGTCAAATTATTAAGATGCAACTGATCGATCCTGATTTTGTAAAAAAAGATCCCAGCGCTCTACCCATCAGATTCGAAGGCACTATTCGGTATTTGCCACGGACAGCAGATACTTACGCTGAAAGAGAAGCTTTTGCCGTATCGCGAACACTGGGTTTTTTATCGGGCGCTGTATCTTATAAAGATGAGCAGACGCTTTGTGAAAAAGAAACGGCATTTTTGTATTCTCTATTTTCTCACTCTTTTGTTACAGAGCGTCCCGCTCTTGCTTGCTTATTAAATACGCAAGATGGTTTAAAAGCGCGATACTCGGTAGTTGAGATTTTATGTGGCTTATTGTTATCGAGAAGTGATTTGTTAGATATTTTTTATAATAAAGAAACAGAGAAGATTGAATTGCCAGCGCGATTGGTTGAGTTGGTTTTAGCACATGAAGATGAACAATCGCAGTGGTCGTGGCTGATGACGAACACAGATGCTCAAACCCACATTCGTGCAGGCCAGTGGAATGATTTACGGAATTTGTTAGAAAATTTAGTCAACCGAGAAGAGATTGTATTGCGGAAAAGTTATCGTGAGCCAATGTTTTCTGTTTCGGTTGACCTGCCAATGCCTCCTAAACGTTTTGTATTATTTGAAGATAGGATGCATCATTTAATGATGCGAGATAATAATAAAGCACCTTGTTTTTGTTCTGCGATGTAGGTGAGTCTCTAAATTTTTCGCTAAGTTAATCGTTTTTATGATGAGCGAGAAGTGGGTTCATCTGATTCTTTGGTCTTCGTCTTTGGTTCAACAGAACCAGTTGCTTCAGCGATATGAAAACTTCCTTTTGATTGAGATGCTGTGGCTTTTGATGCCGATTCTGCTGTCGTCTGATTGTTTTCTCTTAGTTCGGATGTGTGTTGCGTCAGGCTTTTTGCCAGTTCATCTGTAATTTTTGTTATGTCTGTTTTATGGAATGTTTTTAATTGTGTTGCTTGCGTGTCTAGTGTTGCTCCAACGGATTGTCCATCTAATCCGGCAACGGTTTGGTTTAATAGCATGATAAAAACAGTTTGTTCTTTTTCAGTGAGCTGCGTCATTGCTAATTTACTGGCGTCGATTAACTGCTCTTCTTCAAATAAACCACGCAATCCCATTTCATCATCCATAGCAGCTGTTTCGCAAATAAATTTCCCAAGTGGGCTATCTTTGCTAACAGCCATTTGTGCAAACTGTCCGGCATAATTAGCATAAGCAAGAGAAAGTTTTTCTGCATCAATGACAGAGACTACGTTGGTTTCCATTCTTTCAACGGCTGTTTGTGACTTGGATGTGACGGCAGTGGTTGTAACCATAATGTCTTGTTTTAATTCTGTCTTCATTGCTTTTGACCAGGCTATGATTTCAGCTAATTTTATTGCTGCTTCAAGCGCGGTATTGGGATCCATTTTTGAAGCTGCTTTGGCAGCAACATATTTTGTCATTACTTCATCATGCATTGCAGGATGTATATCTTTTAGCGCATCTGCTGCTGTTATTTCGTCATTGGCTAAGCCCGCCAATAAATCTTTTGCTAAAGTGAGTAATGCGGGTGTAAATGTTTTTTGAATTATCTTTTTTGCTTTATGTTTGGCAGACGCTTTTTTGGGATCGTCTCCAAAAAAAGCATCTAAAGATTGTTGTGCCTCGATGCTTGCATTGCTAAGTGTGTTTAGCGTTTCTGATTTAAAATGGGAAATGGCCTTCGCATAATAATCAACCATGTGCCTTTCTTGTGTTGATCTGAGTGAAGGTTGCTGAGCTGCTTTTTCAGCGACCCTTTTTTCTTTCATCAGTGTTTGAACCAATGCATCTTGCAAGCCTTTTGAAATCCATGCTTGTCTTTTGATGCTGGAGTCAGCGACCTCTAGCAAAGTGATTAACAACTTAACTTCATTTTGCCGTCTTAATTTTGGATCGGCTGGATTTGAACTGATAAAATCGCCTTCATAATCAGATTCTATGGCCATAAGCTACACCTCTACACATACATGCTTTACTCAACTTAAACTTCATTATAGAACAAAATTAGCTTTGTAGTTTTTGCTTCAGCAGGGCGTTCAATTGTGCTGGATTTGCTTTTCCTTTTGTTTCCTTCATAACAAGGCCCACAAAAAATCCAAATAATTTTTCTTTGCCAGCGCGATAGTCTGCAACTTGATTTGGATTATTTGCGATAATGGTGTCAATCATTTTTTCAATCGCGCCTGTGTCCGTGATTTGTTTTAAACCCTTTTCTTCGATGATTTCATCGACAGAGCCTGCTTTGTTCCACAGTGCTTCAAAAACTTGTTTGGCAATATTATTTGAAATGGTGTTGTCATGAATGCGCGCCACCAATTCACCCAATTGTTTTGCATTAATAGGAGATTGTTCAATGGATAGATTGTGTTTGTTTAAAAAGGCAGAGAGTTCGCCGGCAATCCAGTTGGCAATCAATTTGGGTTTTGCGCCATTCGCATTTTTCAAAGCAGCTTCAAAATAATGTGCAATGGCCAATTGCCCTGAAATAAATTCGGCATCATAATCATTTAAATCATAATCTTGTTTGAGGCGATCTCGTTTGTGCCAAGGTAGCTCGGGTAATGTTTCCAGGATGGATGCTAAATACGCATCTGAAACAACAACAGGCAATAAGTCCGGATCAGGAAAATAGCGATAATCTGGCGCATTTTCTTTGCTGCGCAAACTGCGCGTGATATTTTCATCAGGATCATATTGACGTGTTTCTTGAATAATCGTACCGCCATTTTCTAATATTTCTTTTTGGCGATCTATTTCGTATTCAATAGCTTGTTCTACAAATTTAAATGAATTCACATTTTTGATTTCAGCGCGTGTGCCGAATGTGTCAGCCCCCATTTTACGCAGTGAAATATTCACATCACAACGAAACGAGCCTTCTTGCATATTGCCATCAGAAATACCTAAATAACGCACCAACTGGTGTAGTTTTTTTAAATAAGCAACTGCTTCACTGCTTGATCGCATATCAGGCTCGGATACAATTTCTAATAAAGGCGTGCCTGCACGGTTTAAATCCACCCCTGATACATTGGGCAACCCTTCATGTAATGATTTCCCGGCATCTTCTTCTAAATGTGCACGTGTGATACGAATGGTTTTGGTTGCGCCATCATCTAATGTGATATCTAATTTTCCTTCGCCGACAATAGGTAAATTGTGTTGTGAAATTTGGTACCCTTTTGGTAAATCAGGATAAAAATAATTTTTACGCGCGAAAACAGAGCATTTTGTGATTTGCGCGCCCACACTTAAACCGAAAGTGACGGCTAGCTTTACAGTCTCTTCATTTAATACAGGTAGTACGCCAGGCAAACCCAAATCAACAGCACAAGCTTGTGTGTTGGGTTCAGCACCAAATGCGGTTGATGCGCCTGAAAATATTTTTGTTTTCGTTGCAAGTTGAACGTGGACTTCAAGTCCAATTACTGTTTCCCAAGTCATGTGTGCCTCGTAAAAATATTAGTATTCTGTCGGGAATGATTTATGCCAATCCGTGTTGAGTTGAAATTGATGCGCGACATTTAAAATAGTCGCTTCATCAAATGGCTTGCCAATTAACTGCAAACCAACAGGCAATGCATTTGAAAATCCAGCAGGGATAGAAATGCCAGGTAATCCAGCTAAATTGACCGCGATGGTGAAAATATCAGATAAATACATAGCAACCGGATCTTGTGATTTTTCACCTAGTTTAAAAGCAGGTGTTGGCGCTGTCGGTGTTAAGATGCAGTCAACATCATTAAACGCATGCATAAAATCATCGCGAATTAAGCGGCGTATTTTTTGTGCCTTTAAATAATAAGCATCATAAAAACCAGAAGACAGCACATAGGTACCGATCATAATGCGACGTTGCACTTCTTCGCCAAATCCTTCGCTGCGTGAACGTTTGTATAAATCTTCTAAGTTTTTAGGGTGATTACAGCGATAACCATAACGCACGCCATCATAGCGTGCTAAATTCGACGATGCTTCTGCTGGTGCAATGACATAATAGGCTGAGGTGGCTAAATCGGTATGTGGTAGTGAAATCTTTTTAAATGTGGCGCCTAATTTTTCATATAACTTAATGCTGTCTTGAATATTTTTTTCAACGTCGCTATTTAACCCGCCCGTAAAATATTCTTCCGGCAAACCAATGACGCGACCCTTGAGTGAATCAGTTAATGTTTTTGTGTAATCAGGCACATCATGATGAATAGACGTGGAATCTTTTTTGTCATGTCCTGCGATCACATTTAATAGTAGTGCAGCATCTTGCGCAGATTGTGATAACACGCCGCCACAATCTAAACTGGATGCAAATGCAATCATGCCATAACGCGATACGCGACCATAAGTGGGTTTTAAGCCTGTAATTCCAGATAGTGCTGCTGGTTGACGAATAGATCCGCCGGTGTCAGTTCCGGTTGCAATGGGCGCAATGCGGCTGGCTACTGCCGCTGCTGATCCACCAGATGATCCGCCGGGTGTGCGCGTGGTATCCCAGGGATTTTTTACAGCGCCGTAAAAACTGGTCTCGTTGGATGAGCCCATTGCAAATTCATCCATGTTGGTTTTACCCAGCATAACCAAACCGGTTGCATTGCATTTTTCAATGACGGTTGCGTCATAAGGGGCGATAAAATTATCCAGCATTTTTGAACCGCAGGTCGTTTTAACACCTTGCGTGCAAAAAATATCTTTTTGTGCAATCGGAATGCCTGTTAATGGATGTGCATCGCCGGCTGCGATTTTTTTATCAGCGTTGTCAGCTTGTTTTAGGGCATTTTCTTCAGTTACGGTAATAAATGAGTTTAATGCTTTATCAAATTGTTTGATGCGATTTAAAAAATGCTGTGTTAATTCTTTGCTTGAAATTTTTTTATCATGTAACAATTGAGATAATTCGGAAATGGATTTTTCGTGCATCATTATTCAGCCTCGACAAACTTGGGAACAATATATAAACCAGATTCTACGTTCGGTGCATTTTCTTGAAATACATCACGTTGATTTTTTTCAGAAACAATGTCTTTGCGTAAGGGTTGTGTTGCATCAAATGAATGCGCAAGCGGTTCGATATTTTTTGTGTCGATGGCATCCATTTTTTTCACTAACGTTAAAATATTTTCTAAGCGATCCGTGAGAGTGGGTAATTTATCTTGAGGTAAATCTAATTTGGACAGTTCGGCCATTTTTTGCAGATCTGCTGCGGTGAGGTTGCTCATGCCAATCTCCAGGCTAAAAGTGATGGGTCGACATTATATACCCAACAAAATTCAAAATGCGATATTTTTCGCGGCTTACCTCGACTTCACGGCAAAATTCAGTTAGATTTATTCAACTCAATTGCGCTCATTTCAACAGATTGGATTAGGGATTATGTTAAACATATTTAAAAAGTTTCGGGGTCATTTTTCTAAAGATATATCAATTGATTTAGGTACAGCAAACACACTCATTTATGTGCGTGAAAAGGGAATTGTGTTAAATGAACCGTCGGTTGTGGCGTTACGTAAGGATCAGCATTCAGGTCAAAGTCATGTCGTGGCAGTCGGTTTAGAAGCAAAGCGCATGCTGGGTCGTACGCCAGGTAATATTTTAGCAACCCGCCCATTGAAAGATGGCGTGATTGCAGATTTTCATGTAACCGAAAAAATGTTGCAGCATTTTATCAGTAAAGTGCATGAAACTAAGCTCTTTCGTCCAAGTCCGCGTGTGTTAGTGAGTGTGCCTTGCGGCTCAACACAAGTTGAGCGTCGCGCTATTCGTGAATCTGCATTAGGTGCTGGTGCGCGCGAAGTGTATTTAATTGAAGAACCGATGGCAGCGGCTATGGGTGCTGGGTTGCCTGTTGAAGAAGCGCGCGGATCAATGGTGGTTGATATTGGTGGCGGCACAACAGAAGTTGCAATTATTTCATTAAATGGTGTTGTCTATGCAGCATCGGTTCGAATTGGTGGTGATCGCTTTGATGAATCCATTATTAACTATGTGCGCCGTAATTACGGCAGTTTGATTGGTGAAACCACAGCAGAACGGATTAAACAAACCATTGGTATTGCGTTTCCTAGCTCAGATGTCAAAGAAATTGAAGTGCGTGGTCGTAACTTGGCAGAAGGCGTACCAAGAAGTTTTACTTTAAATAGCAACGAAATTTTGGAAGCGATGCAGGAACCGTTATCGGGTATTGTTGGCGCAGTGCGTGCAGCATTAGAACAAGCGCCGCCAGAATTAGCAGCGGATATTGCGGAACGTGGCATGGTGTTAACCGGTGGCGGTGCTTTATTGCGTGACTTGGATCGTTTGTTAATGGAAGAAACTGGATTACCGGTGGTGGTTGCAGATGATCCATTGACTTGTGTTGCGCGTGGCGGTGGTCGTGCATTGGAAATTATGAACTTAATTGGTACAAATTTTTTATATCGTGAGTAAGTAAGGCATAGGAGTTAGCCTCATTAAACGCATGTTTGATCAAGGCTCGGGTCCGGGATTGCGAGCCTTTGTTTTTCTTATCTTATCATTAGTGCTTGTCGTTCTTGATCAGCGCTCTATTGCTTTTCGAGCTTGGAGTGTGCGTCTTTCAGCAAGTACTGCTTATCCTATTCAGTTTATGGTCGATTCTCCTATTCGTTTTATGAATTGGTTGAATGCAGGCGTGACACGTCAAGATCATCTTGTGCATGAAAATGAAGAATTGCGTGTACGTGAAATTTTATTGGAATCGCGTTTACAAAAACTGTTGGTGCTTGAAAAAGAAAATGCGCAGCTGCGACAATTGTTAAAATCAACTTCCGACATTTCGGGTCGCGTATCAGTGGCGCGATTGTTGGCGGTATCGTTGGATCCTAATTTACAAGAAGTGGTTTTGGATAAAGGCACGAATAACAAAGTCTACCAAGGACAGCCCGTGTTGGATGGATTTGGTGTGATGGGTCAAGTGGTTGGTGTAGGCGCATTCACAAGCAAAGTATTATTAATTACAGACAAACAGTCTGCAGTGCCTGTTGAAGATTATCGTGATGGCGCGCGTGCAATTGCAGTAGGTACAGGTGTTGCGGGCCAACTTGCGTTGATTAATATGCCAGACATGAGCCATATTCAAAAAGGGGATTTGTTTGTGACATCAGGATTGGGGTTGTGTTATCCCATTGGTTATCCTGTTGGTACAGTTGCTGAAATTAAGCATGCTGAAAATGCGCCGGTTGAAAAAATTGTATTAACACCTGCAGCGCATCTGAATCAAACTGAGCAAGTTTTATTGTCCTGGCCAAGTAAATCAAAGTTAATGCAATCTGTTCAGCGTGAGTTGCAAAATGACAGTGCAGATACGTCTGACGATACCGCTCAAACCAATAAAATAGCAGTTGTTAAAAAAACAAAAAAAGAAAAAGTAACAGTGTCGAAAAAAACAAATAAACCGACGTCGGTGATGAAGACATGAAGACAAATTATTTTTTCATAGGATTTACTTTTTTAGTTGCAATTGTGTTGACAATTATTCCCTTGCCGCAATGGGCGATTTGGTTACGACCGCAATGGATTTTATCCGTGTTGTTATTTTGGGTGATAGTTTCGCCTGAACAATGCGGCGTTGGTTTTGCCTGGACGATTGGTATTGTGATGGATTTAATTATTGGAACGCCCATTGGTCAACAATCGTTGGTTTTTGTTTTCCTTACTTATATTTTATTGAAGTTTCATGCGGTTGTTTTTCATTCTCCGCGATGGCAGCAAGCTTTATTTTTGGGTTTTTTTGCTATTTTCAATGTGATATTGCGTAGTTTGATTTTAGGATTTACTGGCCATAGCACGCATGTTGAGCTGAACGGATTATCCGTATTTACGACAATCGTGATTTGGCCGTGGCTATATGATTTAATTGATGTGACGAGGCCAAAAACTCAAAAAATATCGTAGAATTTATGCGTGTTATTTATCAGTTTTTCAAAAAACTCATTTTGATTGCGGCTCTGATTATTATTGCGCTTACTGTATTGCTTAACAGCAGTTATTTTGTGATTAATCGTTATTATCAAAATAATGTTATTTTTTCGAAAATCGCCAGTGATGTGTTAAAACAGCCGGTGCAAATTAAACGCATTCATATCGGTGGATTTTCTTTTTTGCCCATTTTTATTTTTCATGATGTTAACTTGAATAGCGCGATTGGCTCAACAACTTATTTTCGCGATATATCCGTTAAAGTCAATTTATGGGATAGCTTGTGGAAAAAGCGATTTGTGACATCAGAAATTCAGATTAATGGGTTACAATTAAAAATAAATGAGCATAAAAAAAATAATACAGCCTCATCTTTTTTTTCAGCCGTTAATTGGATTGTATCGCAGCCTGAAATTGAATTGCAAAATACAAAATTAACCTGGTGTGGTATCAATATTCACTGTGTTACGCTAAATCCAGTGAACATTACAATTAAAAATCGCGGGCAAAAACATCGCATCACTGCTGATTTCAATTGGCTGTCATCCGATATTCAGGTTGTTGCTCATGTGACCGGTAATCCGTTAGATAATCCCTATGCAATAGCATCTGTTTTTGCTTATGGTCATGATGTCTCTTTTATGAAAGGCTGGATTGATTTTAAATTGTGGGCGAATTATAAAAATAAGCAATGGGATAGTGCGAAAGCGGCTTTTGCTGTTCATAATATATCGATGTTGGGTATCACTATTCCCAAAACCACAGCAGCAGCAAATTGGGATCCCCAATCTAAAAAAATCAGTTTGTCAGCAAGCACCGTATTATTTGGTGAATCTATTCGGAATATTCATGCGACCATTTCAGATTGGATAAAACCCATTTTATCTGCGGGTGTTACATTGAAAATGCCATTAAAAAAACTGTTTTTTTTATTGCAAAAAATACCTGAGTTTCATGCCAATCATTTTTCCGATATCCGTGGCGATGGTTTGGTGAAATGTAATGCGCGTATACATATGCCGCTATCTCAATTTAATCTGAGTAATGCAATGTCGCGATTGCAAGTGACGGTTTATTTTTTAAATAATACCATTAGCATACCAAAATGGCATGTTGATTTATCGAACATGCGTGGTGATGCCGCTTTGATGAATGATCAATTGATTGCAAAAAACATTGCCGCTGTTGTTTTTCAAACGCCTATTTTGTTTTCAATCAACGTTACGTCAGATAAAAAAATAAAATTAATTTTACAAAAATTTTATTTGCTACATCAAGATTGGAATGGATTGCAGATTAACTTATCACCATTAGATTCGGGATATTTTATTCAATTGCATAATCAAATTGTATTTGCTGATATTGCCGTTCCTGGAAATAATGCAATGCCTGTTAATGCAGATGTGCATTATTTATATTGGAAAACTGGCGAAGATGATAATGCGCAACTTAATTTTCCTGAAATCAATCCAGCTGATTTGTTATCATTTAATTTAGTCATTAAAAATTTATATGTGAATCAGCAATCCGATGGTGATTTGCAGCTTATAGCGCGATCTAGGCAAGATGGACTGCAGTTTAAAAAAATAAAATTACATTCACGTTGGTTGGTTTTTTCAGCGCATGGCAATTGGATTAAACGGCATCTTCACCAAGAAACAACATTGCAGGGCAATGTGCAAAGCGATAATTTGGGAGCGATATTATCGCAATATCACTTGTCATCACGATTAAAAGGCGGGGTGTTGGCTGCTGAATTTGCTTTAACTTGGCCGAGTTCGCCACAACAATTTTCGATGAGCGCAGCGCGCGGACAAATGCGCATAGATTTGCAGCATGCTCGCATTACGCAATTGGATTCTGGGACCGAAATGAATTTATCATTGGGTCATTTGTTTAATTTGCTTAGCTTGGAATCCATATCACGTTTTTTGACTTTGGATTTTTCATCTATAACAAAAAAAGGATTTGCGTTTGATGCATTGCGCGGAAAATGGGACGTAAAAAATGGCGCGCTTTGGACGCGTGGCATTGATATTGATAGCGCCTTAGCAAAGATAAATCTCATTGGTAAAATCAGCCTGCAAAATGAACAAAATGATTTGTTGATGCGTATTGCACCACAAATTTCATCAAGTTTGCCTACTTTGGTGGGTTTGGCTGGTGGACCAGTGGTTGGCGCGGTTGCGTGGGTTGCTAATAAGCTAGCTTCACCGAGCATTGGTGAAATGATGGAAAAAGAATACCATATAACAGGTACTTGGAAAAAACCAGTTGTGCGGCAAATCACTTAATATTTTTCTCTAAATCTGATGTGATTCACCCCAAGGTGTTAATTACAAAAAACCATTAAAAAACAATGAGTTGTATCTTTCTTTTGTAACTTCTCAAAAACCCGGGGCGCTTACGTAGCAGCTGAAGCCGCTTGAACGATCAAATCTGGAAGCCATGGA
>PFPT01000013.1 GCA_002793195.1 Gammaproteobacteria bacterium CG_4_10_14_0_2_um_filter_38_22 | reverse complement strand
TCTATCATCATTTGCTCCTGCGCTTTGTTAGAAACAAAGCGAGGTTAACAGGGGTTGAAGTGTTCGGGTAGGTGGGATTTGTGGGGGCTTACAGTCTTGGTTATTTGCTCCTGCAAAGGGAGCTGGAAAAGTTCAAAAGAAAGAAAGCGCTCCTGAAACTCCTTTTTGTTCATCCTAGAGAGAATGAACTTAGAGACAATCTGAGATGCCATTTTTAATTCTGTAAACTTGTAGCAAAAATCGGTATTGCTCAGCATGCATGTGCTTGTTATTCTGAATCGTTTTTTAAAATCGTCTTTTGCGAGAAAATAACATCGTGCACGATATTTCTGTATCACAAATGAAACGGGTTGTTCAGCTGTCCTTGCCGATGGCGGGTTCGCGTTTTTTACAAATGTTCAGTGGATTTATTGCCACGATGATGGTCTCACATTTGGGGCGTGATGTATTGGCATCGTGTGCATTGATTAACGCCACTTTAACCGTGGTTTTGCTGGTCTTTATTTCCATTGTTTTTTCTTTGAGTTTTATTGTTGGCCAATCATTTGGTGCAAAACGCTATGATGAAATTGGTGGGTTGGTGCAACAAGGAATGCTGCTGTCATTTATATTAGCTTTGATCATGATGATTTTCTTTTGGTATGCAGACACCGTGCTGCGTTGGTTTCATCAACAACCAGCTATGTTGCTGTATGTTCGACAATATTTTCATGCATTAATGTGGGGGGTGGTTCCCATCATGATGCAATCGTGTCTTGAGCAATTTTGTTATGGTGTATTGAAACAACGCTTGGTGATGATCATTAATTTTTTCAGTATGTTGCTCGGCATCCCGCTGGCTTATATTTTAATTTTTGGAAAATGGGGCATACCTGCGCTGGGTGTTAAAGGATTGGGGCTCACTTTCGCGATTCAAGCTTGGTTTGATTTTTCACTGCTGCTTATTTGTTGTCGTTACTTTTCAGATTTTCAAAAATTTGAATTATTTAAAATGCGTTCCATGCAGGGATTGATTTATTTGCGTAAAATTTTTCGAATTGGTTGGCCGATGAGCGTGCAATTTGGTGGTGAATTAGGGGCTTTTTTTGTCATCACCATGATGATTGGTTGGTTGGGCACCAATGCATTAGCAGCTGTACAAATAACACAACAGTGGATGTTTTTGGTGATTGTGCCTATTTTTGCAATGGCAGAAGCATCTGGTATTTTAGTCGGACAATCAGTTGGCGCAGGAGAATTGAGCAAGCTCAATTTAATTAATCGTGCTAGTTTGTTTGTGTCGTTAGGGTTGATTTTTATTGTTGATATTGGCTTTGTTTTATTCCCTCATTTTTTAGCTTCATTTTATATGAATACGCAGCAAGCAAAAAATGCAGGTATTCTCGCACTGATTCGTCCCTTATTTATTTTAATGGCAATCACACTGATTTTTAATTCAATACGAGATGTAATTTCAGGATCTCTTCGCGGATTGTTTGATACGCAGTTTCCAATGCAAGTAGGGCTATTTGTGATGTGGTGTTTGGTATTGCCGCTGGGGTATTTTTTTGCATTCAAATTGCATATGAATGTGATTGGGTTTCGCTTGGGCGGCAATATTGGTTTGTTTATTGGCGCGCTTGTTATTTATTGGCGATGGCGTTTGAAAGTGAGTGGCAACAAAATACCGTTTACAAACGCGCTTTTTTAACACAGGCTGAGGCTTCGTGTTGTAACGTTTTTTTCCAGATACGATACCCAGAGCAACATAAAATTAAAAATACAGCATACAATCCGGCTGTGATATATAAATGCTTGTACCAATACATCTCAACAGAAACAATATCCAGTAAAATCCATAACCACCAATTTTCCAGCCATTTCTTACACATCATCCATTGCGCAATTAAACTGAGTGCGGTTGTAAATGCATCAATTATGGGTGTTGTGGAATTGGTGTAATGCGACAAAATAAAAATAAAAGCACCAAACAAACTGCCCATCACTAAAATGGTAATGAGATATAATGATTTTGGCATGCGTTTCACAGTCAGCGCGGTGTGTTTTTCGCTGCCATATCGCCATTGGTACCAACCATAGATTTGAAAATAAAAATAAATGGCTTGGAGTGACATATCGCCGTATAAACGGGTTCGATAAAAAATAATAGAATACAAAGTCACCGCAACCAATCCAAATAACCAATTCCAAATATTGGCACGTGCAGCAAGATAAATATTGGTGAATGCCGTAATCGTTGCTGGAATTTCAATATAATACTGGGGCGATAAATACATTAGCCTATTCTCTTTTGTTCACACTTTTTAAGCTAGCCACTTTTTCAATTGTGCAAAATAACTATATGCAATGGGCACCAAAATCAATGAAAAAAAAGTTCCAAAAAATAATCCGCCGACAAATACAGCGCCCACTTGCTGTCGACTGACTGCGCTTGCACCCGTTGCAAAAATTAAAGGGAGCGCACCAAAAATCATTGCCGCTGTTGTCATTAAAATGGGGCGTAGCCGAATGCTGGCGCTATGCACGAGCGCATCATGCGCTGATTCACCCGCTTTTTGCAAGGTATTTGCAAATTGGGTAATGAGAATACCATGTTTGGCAATTAATCCAACCAGCGTGACTAATCCAATCATGGTATATAAATTAATAGAACCACCAACGCATTTCAAACTAACGAGTGCGCCAACAATACTCAGCGGTACAGCAAGCAAAATAATAAAGGGATCTAAAAAACTTTCAAATTGTGCGCTTAATACTAAATAAATAAACACAAAGGCTAAGAGGAAGATCGTGAGCAACGAATTTGATGAATTAACAATGCGTCGCGCTTGTCCTGTGAAAGCATATTTAACTTGGCTGGGTAACAAAGTGGGTAATGCTTTTTGTAAATAATTAACAACATTGCCCATAGAATATCCGGGTGTCACTTCTGCGGAAATACCCGCAGCACGCAATCGATTATAATGAAATAAATTGGTTTGTGTTCGAATGGGTACAACATGAATCAAGTTAGTGAGTGGAACAAATTGTCCCGTTGCTGTTGCTACCGTAAATTGATCGAGTCCTTGAATACTTTGCAGATAGGATGCGCTGGCTTGCAAATTAACATCGTAGGTTTGACCAGCGAGATGGAAAGTAGAAACTGTATCACCGCCCAATAAATCAGCAATGGTGTTATCAATTGTATTCACATTCACTTGCATTTGATTAGCCAGCGGGCGATTGACTGTTAAATTATATTGTTGGTTGTTAAATTGCATGTTGCTTTTCACATTACTTAATCCTGGGTAGTGATTTAATGCAGTGACCAACGCGTTGCCAACATGGTACAAATAACGATAGCTGGCTGGCGCCATGATATAAAAAGAAATGTCATTTTGAATGGACCCGCCAAATGATGGTGCAAATGAAACCGTGTTGAGCCCAGGTACTTTTTTCATTGTTGTGTTGAAAGATGCTGCAATTTGTTCGGCTGTTTGTTTTCGTTGATTATAATTTTTCAGTGTGGTGAAAATTAAATTGCCATTGTTATTAGATGCATGCTGAAAAGACAGTGAAACAGTTGTTTTTACGCCGGAATCAGATGAAATCATTTTATTGATGGTGTGGATTTGTGTTTCAGTGTATTTGTCATTTGCACCGGTGGCTGAGTTAAGTAGCGTAATAATAAACCCCATGTCTTCTTTTGGTAAAAATGTTTTGGGCAAGGTGCTTACAAAAACAAACCCACCAATGAGCATCATCGCTGTGATCATGATAATTTTTAAGCGATGCAATAAAACATAACTTAATGCTTTTTGATAACGATACGTCAATCTATGAAAAAAATGTTCAATGCTTTCGCTGAATTTACTTTTTTTTGTTGTAGTGCCTGTTAAAAATTTCGAACACATCATGGGTGACAACGTGAGTGCGACAAACCCAGAGACTAGAACAGCTGCGGCTAATGTAAAAGCAAATGACATAAAAATATGCGCAACAACCCCTTTGATTAAACCAATGGGCGCGTAAACAGCGGCTAAAGTGAGCGTCATGGCAATAACGGGTGTGGCAATCTCTTGTGCGCCTTTTAGCGCAGCTTCTTTTTTAGATAAGCCGTTTTCAATATGCCGATACGTATTTTCCAGAACCACAATCGCATCATCCACTACCAATCCAATCGATAATACAATCGCAAGTAGGGTAATAATATTGATACTAAAGCCTAAAAAATACATTAATCCGGTCGTTGCTAAAATACAAATCGGAATGGTTACAATGGGAATAAGTGCAGAGCGTATTTTGCCTAACGAAAAAAAGATAATAATAGCAACAAAGAGAATAGCTAGAAAAATACTTTTATACACTTCAGCAATGCTGGCTTTCATGTAATTGGCTTGATTAAATGTAACCGCATAATGCATATTTGAAGGTAATTGTGCACCAACTTTTTGTAATAAGGCTGCTACACGTTGAGAGGCATTAATGGGATTTGCATCATTGCTATTATAAATCGTTAGCACAATAGAACGTTGTCCATTCACACGCACAATGGTTTTGCTTTCGGTATCGCTGCCCAGTTTGATGCTGGCGACATCTTTTAAATAAATGGGATTGTTATCTGTATTTTTAATAAGAATATTGCCAAATTGTGATGTGGTATGGAGTTCTGTTTTTGCAGTGATTGGAAATGCCATACTGGGTGTTTTGATATAGCCCGCTGGTAGTTCTAAATTATTATTAGTGATTGCTTGTGCGATATCGTTGACACTCACTTGTCGTGCCGTCATTTTACTGGGATGCAATGTGATACGCATTGCATATTTATTGGCGCCAGTGATACCAACATCAGCAATGCCCGGTAATTGCTCAATGCGGTCAATGACGTTGCGATCCAGATAATCACGTAACACTTTTAAATGACCACCTTGAATGCTAAATCCAACATCCATCAATTCCATATCGCCATAACCTGCGTGCACGACGGGCGCTTGAATGGTGCTAGGCAATGATCCCGATGCCATGGCGATTTGGTTGCGAATTTTATTGGTGATGTCGTAGCGATTGGTTCCTGGATTTAATACAGCCACTACTTTGCTGCCGCCTTGACTGCTGACAGAAGTGGTGTAATCAATGCCTTCAATACCGCTGATGGCTTTTTCAATGGGTGTGGTGATACTGCTTTCAACTAAATTGGCGCTGGCGCCGGAATAGGTTGTTGTGATAAAAATTTTATTTTTCTGAAAGCGTGGAAAAAAACGGGTTTGCAAATTTTGATAACCCATAATGCCAATGAGCACTAAAATTAAACTGAGTACCGTTGCGAAAACGGGGCGCTGAATGCAAAAGGTGGGTAGCTTCATGGTTTTATCTCTACTTGTTTTTCATCTTGAAAATTCGGCGCTAAATCTCTGCTTTTGTGAAAAGAATAGGGTCAGCAGTTAATGATAATCGTATTTATTTTTCAATAGTAATGGATTGATTGTTTTTCAAGTCATCTTGTCCAGCAACAATGACCTTATCTGTTATTTTTAATCCCTGCGTGATAATCACATTGCCATTGATGTGTTCACCTGTTTTAACAGTGACGCGCACGGCCTTATTTTTTTTAACAATAAAAACAGAATAACCATTAATTGAGGCTATGATGCTTTGCTCTGGTACCAGCAATGTATTTTTATGCAATCCAATTTCTTGTGTGATTGAAACATATTCGCCAGGTTTGAATTGTAGCGCAGTATTGTTGATGCGTGCATGTACTGAAATATTTTGTGTATTTTGATTAACAGCAGGAGAGATGTAAGAAACCTTAGCATCAATGGTATTGAGATTGGTTGTACTTTTGATCTTCACTACTTGATTTAACTTTATTTGATTTAGATATTTTACAGGTAGGGCATATTCCACTCGCAAATGATGATTATCCACCAAGGTAGTTAAGGTTGCGCCTGGATTGACATAATCACCAATGCTAATAGCAAGCGAGCCCAGCATTCCTGCGAAAGGAGCGCGAATTTTGCGTTGCGTATAATTGGTTTCTGCTGTTTTTAAAGCAGCTTCATTTTGTTCCCAAGTAACTTTGGCACTGTAAAATAAATCTTGTGTAATAAATCCCTTACTTAAATAGATTTTATCACGATCATATTGGAGCTTACTGACATCAGCTGCTGCTTTTGCTGAAGCAAGTGTATCTGCTTGTGTTTGATCATCTAATTGAAATAAGACATCACCTTTTTTAACTGCTTCACCTTCATGGAAAAATATTTTTTTAACATAACCAGCTGCACGAGGTGAAATTATCGTGCTTTTATTGGCAATCAAATAACCGGTTGCATTAGCTGTTTGTGTGAGTGATTGTTGAATGGGTTTTTTTATGCGCACAGGAATGGCAGGCGATTGCACCTTTAATTGAGTTGCTGTGTCGCGATGATGAATAATAAAAAACAGAATCGCTGCAATGGCAGCGATGATTAGAATGAATACCCATTTTTTCTTTGTTGTAATCAAGATAATTATCCAGCGTTTAATACTAAAAATAAATTTTCATTTCCACGCACAACTGTCAAGACAATGGGTTTGTTTTGTTTTTCATTTTGTATGGCTGCTTGCGCTGTTTTGAGTGAATCAATTGATTTGAAGTTAATAGCAGAAATAACATCGCCTGGTTGTAATCCCGCTAGTGCGCCGTTACTGCTATCTGCAACCTGAGTTACTAATACGCCGTGTAGCTCAGTACCATTTGTTTCGATTTCTTTAAAAGCTTGTAAACGCATACCACCAAAATAAGGCGATACTTTTTGTTTGATTTTTTTAGGATCAGCAACCGCAACAGAAATGGTTTTAGTTTGATGGTCACGAATAAAAGTAATGCTTACTTTTGACCCAGGGCGAATTAATCCCATCACATTACGTAATTGTTCCGCGCTTCGAATAGCGTGATGATTAATTTGCGTAATGACATCTTGAGTTTTTAAATCAGCTTCTGCAGCGGGTGTATTGGGCATAACTTGAGAAATGATCGTGCCTTTTTTATGCGTTAATCCCAATGCATTAGCCAATTCGGGTGTGATGTTTTGGACAACAACGCCTAATACGCCACGTTTTACTTTGCCGTATTTTAGTAACTGTTCAATAACCGCATGCACCATGTTGCTGGGGATTGCGAAGCCAATGCCGATATTGCTGTCACTGGGCCCCACGAGCGCTGTGTTAATGCCAATGAGTTGGCCTGACATATTAATCAATGCGCCACCTGAATTACCTGGATTAATAGGAGCATCAGTTTGGATAAAACTTTGATAGCCTTCAATTTGTGGATGCGAACGATTCATCGCACTGATTACACCGGAAGTCACTGTTTGTGATAAACCATATGGACTACCAATAGCGGTAACAAAATCGCCGACTTTCACATCATCCGAATTGGCAAAAGGCAGTGCCGTTAAATTTTTTGCTTGAATTTGTAGAATGGCAATATCATAACTGGCATCTTTTGCAATTAACTTGGCATGATAACGTTCGCCACTTTTCAGTGTCACAATGATGACTTTTTGATTTTTAATAACGTGTGCGTTTGTTACGATCAACCCTTTTTTAGCGTTAAAAACAACACCTGAGCCAACGGCATAACTTTTTACAGGAACTTTGGTTTCATTATCTTTTGTTTGAATCAGTTCATTGAGTTTAGTTAATTTTTCTTCTTCAACAAAAATATTGACAACCGATGGCGACACTTTGGCTAACATAGGTGCAATGGTGTTGTTATTGTTATTTTGTGTTGTGGGTAAGTGGGCAAATGCCATGATGGGCATTAAAAATAAACAGGCTAGCACCAAACGATAAATCTTTTTCATAACACCTCAGCTGTACAGATAAAGCGACACCATAAATTGTATAGGCTATTATGCCAGGTTTCTTCACAATTTTTGTGGTTTTGTCTTTCTTTTTAGATAATGACTCTTTTTGAGTCATCCATCATCCCGTTTTGGTTTATCATCGCAACTTATGCGTCGTAATCATGGTGTGCTGCGGCATCATCTTGCAGCAATTGAATTAAATTTTGCATGTCCATTGGCATCGGCGCTTTCCATTCATGTGTGACTTTTGTAACAGGATGCGTGAGTGATAATTTATAAGCGTGTAATGCTTGATGCGTAAATGCTTTCAGCGCAATTTGAATGGCTTTGGGTAATTCTGGAAAATGCATGCGTCGTGTGCAGTATGTTTGATCACCCACAATGGGATAGCGAATATGAGACAAATGCACGCGAATCTGGTGTGTGCGTCCTGTTTCTAAATGAACCGCTAACAATGACTGTTGGCGAAAACGTGCTAGCACACGATAATGTGTGATGGCATCTTTTCCTCCACGTTTTAAAACGGCCATTTTAGTGCGTTGTGTTGGATGACGTCCCATTGGTGCATCAAGCGTGCCGCCCGAAATTAAAACGCCATGCACGATCGCACGGTATTCACGTTTGATTTCACGCGCCTGCATTTGTTTGATTAAGGCGTTATGCACAGGCAATGTTTTCGCAATCACCAATAATCCAGATGTGTCTTTATCTAGACGGTGAATAATACCAGCGCGCGGAATAGTGGATAACGCGGGTGAATAATGTAGCAGGGCGTTGACTAACGTATGATCGGGATTGCCTGCACCAGGATGCACAATCAACCCAACTGGTTTGTTGATCACCAGCAAGGCATCATCTTCGTACACAATGCTGAGCGGAATGGATTCGGGTTTTAATTCTGTTTGCTCAATTAAATCAGCGTCGATCGCGATTACTTGATTCATTTGCACGGTCTGTCTTTGTTTTAAAACAACGACGTCGTTAATTTTAACGCTGCCTTTTTTAATCCACTGTTGTAATTGGCTGCGAGAATAATCTGGAAATAATTGGGTTAACGCAATATCCAAACGTGTATTGGCAAGGGTATCTGGAACCATTTTTGATAGGGTAATTTTTTTCATGCGTCATTCTAGCGTAGTTGTATGGTAACGCCACTATTTTAGTGCATAGCATAGATAGATTGATCGAATTGAAAATACTGATTGGTACGTTTCAGAATAACATTTCATCCTAAATCTACTTTCTTACCCATTCAAAATGATTATTTACGACACGAAGTTTGATATGATGGTGTCAAAATAATACGGTTGAGAAAGGCATGTCGTTAATCGTTCAAAAATTTGGTGGCACTTCAGTTGGTACGCTTGAGCGTATTCAACGTGTCGCGACCGTTATCGCTGAAACCAAAAAAGCAGGGCATGACGTAGTGGTTGTGGTTTCTGCAATGAGTGGCGAAACGGATCGTTTAATTCAAATGGCCAATCAATTATCTGCCAATCCAGATCCACGTGAATATGATGCTTTGGTTTCAACGGGCGAGTGTGTTTCTGCAGCACTACTTACGATTGCGTTACGTGAGTTGAAGGTGGATGCCTGTTCGCTTAACGGCAGACAGGCGAAAATCTTCACAACCGATTCGCATCGTCGTGCGCATATTAACAAAATTGCTGCTGAAGGTATGCGTGCTTTGTTAGCAGAGAAAAAAACCCCTGTGATCACTGGTTTTCAAGGTGTGAATGCGATGGGTGATGTGACGACATTAGAGCGCGGTGGTTCAGATACATCGGCTGTTGCTATTGCTGCGGCACTTAAGGCAGATGAATGCCAAATTTATACAGATGTGGCGGGTGTTTATACCTCTGATCCGCGCGTGGTATCCGATGCGCGATTGCTGGAACATATTACGTATACTGAAATGTTAGCGCTCGCGAGTTTGGGTGCAAAAGTATTGCATAAACAAGCAGTCGAATTTGCGAAAAAAAATCATATTCCAGTGCGTGTGTTGTCGAGCTTTGAAAATGGTTTAGGCACATTAGTTTCAGCGCTTGAAGGAGAAAAACCCTGGGTTTCTGGCGTTGCATTTGATCGTAGACAAGTGAAATTATCGATAATAGGTATTCCAAAAAATAAATTAGAAACGGTTTTGGTGTTGATTGAAAATGGACAGTTTGATATTGATATGACTGTGCAAAATCATGCGGCATCAAATGATACGGTGGATTTTTCATTTACGGTACATGCTGATGATTATGAAAAAGCGGTATTATTGGCCAGTGATATTGCAAAACAGGTTTCCGCACGAGATGTGATGATTGATGATCAAATTGCCAAGTTATCGTTAGTTGGATTGGGTATGCAATCACATGCGGGTATTGCATCAAAAATTTTGCATACACTGAGTGCTGAAAATATTCCGATTTATTTAATTACTTCCACTGAAGCAAAAATTTCCACGATTATCGATGGTAAATACTTGGAAACTGGCGCGCGTGTGTTGCATCGCGCGTTTAAGTTGGCTATTAAAATCTAAAAAATAAATTGGTACCTACATCGTAGCGCAACAGCATTTTTTTGAATCCGCTTCTTCAGTATAGGGTGTATATAATGTTTTTAACGCATCTAAATTGACAATGCTCGGATCCCTTCGTTCGTTTCCACCTAAAAAACTGAGATCGTCATCTGTTTTTGTGCTTACCCTTTTTGTTGCTTTCGTTGGGCTACTGCTGGGATCTTGATTGACACTTCCAAATATTCTTGGGCTATAGTCATTCATGCTGTTGCATTTTTTCAAAAAAGCACCTAATGCTTTTTTTATTTCTATGTTTGTTCTTTCATTGTTTCTTAAAAAACGGATTGCTTGTTTTATATCCCCAGTGATTTCGCTGGGTTGACATTCCATGAGTTTTTTAGCAATGCTCGTGAGTACAGTCTCATCTATTGATTTTTCAGACAGAAACTTGAGATCTGCTATGTTAAGAGACTCTCCATTTTTTATTTTTTGCTCAAGTTGAGTTCGCTCTGCTAACTCTGTCTTAAATTCATCTGTTATTTTCATTCTAAATCCCCTCAACTATTCAAACTGTGCCTATCTTAATCGATGAATGTTAAGGCCATATTAACTGTTTGAATGAGTTTAAAAATAACATCTAACTTGTTGATTATAAAGAAATGTGAAATTTTTAAAATAGTCTACAATTAGTGATGTAAGCATAGGAAAAGGAGAAACAGTATGTTGATTTTAACAAGACGCATCAGTGAATCGATCATTGTGGGTGATGACGTGAAAATCACGGTTTTAGGGGTAAAAGGCAACCAAGTCCGTTTGGGTGTGGATGCGCCAAAAACGGTTTCCGTGCATCGTGAAGAAATTTACGAACGAATTAAGCATGAAAAAGAAAATGCAGGTTCAAGCGAGATCGAGACACAGCACAACGAAGAGTAGGCTGTGCCATTGCATTTTTGATGACTTCATTTATAGTGGGGTAAATGATTTTTCATAAAAGGTGCAGGTATGGCAGCAACAATTGACGAATTAACCGTTTCGTACACAGAAGATGGTGTTGAAACTGTTAAAGAATTGGATAAAGTGGTTCTCACGCGCGGTGCTTGGTCGACGATTATTTTTCGTCAACAAGACTGGGATCGCAAAAAAGAAGCGTATGGTCCAGATAAATACGCCATTCGACGCTATCAAAAACGCAATGGCGAATTTAAGTTGCGTTCAAAATTTGTTATTTCCAGTAAAGATCAAGCAAGGCAGTTGATTGAAATACTGAGTAAGTGGATCGCATAAAAAGGCCACTCTTCATATTTCCTTAATATCGCTTTGCTAATTTATAACCATATATAATGCTAATCATGGAACGATTTTGGTGGAGTGAGTTTGATGCGTAAAGAACTTTTACAAGAACTTCAGAAGTCGTTTGGTGAATATATTCAAAGTATTCATGGCATTCCTTTGAAAAAATCGAGAGGGATTTCGAGAGCAGATGATGAAAGCGCATATATTCAGGATCAAATACACGCAAGGGAAAACAATTGTTTTATTTTTTTGGAGCAATTTTTAACACAACAATTCCAAGATGCGCTTTCTGAATGTCGCATTGTTAAAGCAGATGAGAAAAAGATTAAAATAGAAGCTCTTCTCTCAACAGGCGTGCCAGTTGATCATGTATTACCAACAAGATTAACCCTCCCTGTAAAAATTTGCATTACTATTGCTAAGCATGAAATTGAGTTGGCGAACTATAATGTTGCTTTTCTGTTTCATTATGATGGTCGAGTTGAGCTTGAATCTATTCAGCCGACAGATGTAGATCTAATCAGCCTAGTTTTAGATAAAAAAAATGGGGCATTGTATGATTATCTTTATAAAAAACTGCTCGATTTTTATAAAGTGCTGCCAGTCAAAGAAGCTAAAGAAAAAGAAGCCATCAAAGGAAGCATCTCAATATTTTTAACCACTCTCGCCAAAAAATTTGGGATTGTGTTGGAAAAAAAATTGCTTAGAAAAGATGGTTCACGCACTGAAGTACCCTCTGCTCGCAGTCGCGCTTCGTTGTTTTCAATTGAAAGCACAGCAGAGTCTGTACATGGCAGAGTGAGAGATGCTTCGTTTACTACTGTATCTGCCGCGAGTGCAATCAGAGAAGATGATCCGCGTACTGAAGCATCCTTTGCTCGCCGCAGTCGCGCTTCTTTGTCTTCAACTGATGACACAGCACCCCTTGCGTATGCTGGAACGAGAAATAATTCGGTTGTATCTGTCGTAAGTGTAAGAGAAGACGATCCGCGTACTGAAGCACCCGTAGATCTAACAGCAGAGCCTATGCAGGATGATACTTCCTCGGCCTCTTCAGCCGAAACTGTCGTAGCGGTATCGCAACAAATACAATACACATCGGAAGCGATTAAAACTGAGGTGCGGTCCGCTAGAGTACCAAGTGCCGTTGTAGTTGAAGAAAAACAGCGTGCTCCAGGACTATTGAAGCGTGCGTTTTTTGCAGCTAAAAATAAATTTAAAAAGCCGCAGCAACCAGACTTTAGGTGTTTGAAAGAAGAGATGTTAGCTCAGAATGCTGAGGTGGTTATTATTGAAGGTGGGGACTTAACTGGTTTTCATTTTGGGAAGCTATTTCCTTCTAAAAAATTGTGCTTTAAAAATTGCATCTTAAAAAATACGTCTTTTACCGGTGCAAAATTTCATGGAGGCATTTCATTTGAAGAAAATACCGTTATTGAGCGTTGTGATTTTACCGGCGCAACTGCAGCTTCTTGGTTTGTTGATGAGAGCGTGCGATATGACTATGATCGGAAAACGTTAAGACCTTGTCTGGGTGTGGTTGGTCTTAAAGAAGTATCTTATCGCTTTAAGCAAGATGAAGCAGGTTATGCTGGTGTTGTCATTAAAAAAGACCTCATTAATTTTTCGTTTGAAACTGCTGATGACCTGACTTTTTCATCTGTTTCATCTGCAGCAGAACTTTATAAAGCTTTTTCGACAGCTTATTTAGAAGCGCGTGGAGA
Organism: Gammaproteobacteria bacterium CG_4_10_14_0_2_um_filter_38_22; assembly: GCA_002793195.1. GTDB lineage: Bacteria > Pseudomonadota > Gammaproteobacteria > Coxiellales > Coxiellaceae > 2-02-FULL-42-43. Next base: position 39,414 of record PFPT01000013.1, on the reverse strand, counting down.
ATATCGCCCATGGCGCACGAATATTGTCAAAAAACTGGATGCTAAAAAAGGTCTGACTGATGTGGAAAAATTATTATTTCTTTTTGAGCATCAAAAATATAGCAAAAAGAGTCGAACAGCTGGTGTATTGCGCAAAGTTATTGAGGCAGAAAAAACAAAAGCAGCAGAAGCAAAAGCAGCAGAAGCAAAAGCAGCAGAAGCAAAAGCAGCAGAAGCAAAAGCAGCAGAAGCAAAAGCAGCAGAAGCAAAAGCGGTAGCAGAAGCAAAAGAAATGTTAAAAGCGGAAGAAGCAGCAGCAAGTGCAGAATTAAAAGCGGTGGAAAAGACAGAAAGAAAAGCAATGGAGGCTTTAGCCGAGACGACAAAAGAAAAGATGAGAATAGCGCAAGATGAAGTTGCTGAGAGGGCGGCATTATCTGGTTTGCAAAAAGAGCATGTAATGATGGCTCGTCTTTTAGAAAGTGGTGGATCAGAACTAAAAAAACAATTATTTAGCGTGGTAAAGGTTTTTTCAGAAGGAACATTGAATACCCGTACCTTAATGCATTTTATACAATTAGCGAATAACACGCTGCTTACATCTTGCTTGATTTTATCAGCTGAAGAGAGGCGGGCGCTGTCTGTGTTTTTTTGGGACACGCAAGATGCTCTTCGTGCTCAAGTATCCTGTGCATTAAAAGCAGTTATTGATGCATCTGTCTTGATAGACGATACAGCAAGCGTTTTTTCATCACGTTCGCTATCTGATTATCAGACAGATCAGCTTACTCGTATTGAGAATTTAAAGAGTTTGACTAAAAGCGTCCAGGAAGAAATGGAGTCTTTTTATGGACAACTTAAAGCGATGTTTTTTCAAGTGAATGAGCAACTGTTTGATAATTCATTGTGTTTTGGTATCAGTGATCTTGATATTGTTCAGTTTAGAGTAGCGTATATGGATCGTTTGATTTTTAATTTAGAAACGGTTGCTTGTACAGGTAAATTAAGAGAATTAACAGAATTAAGAGAAGTTTATAATGATTCAGCAATGACCCTGAATGCTCAGCGCGAAAGGGAAGTTGCTTTTCATCAACGCGAAAGGGAAGTTGCTTGTCAGCAACGCGAAAGGGAAGTTGCTTTTCAGCAATTGGAAAATGAAATCTGTTTGTCTTTGAAGACAGATCTTCAAAGAGGTTTGATTCGGTTAGAAATGGAGCTTCTCGAGCTGAAAAGACTAGAAAGCAGCTTCTTTTTTGATATTAGCCGTGTTGATGAGGCAATTAGATTCTGGATCGAGGCAAACCGAAATAATTTGCCCGCTTTGAAGGAGGTATCATCAGGGTCGCAACAAGTATTGTTGTGCTCAATTGATGAGGATCTATGGTCCAGCATTGAATTAGCAAGAGAATATGCTGAAAAAGAAAAAATAGCTGAAGAGCAGAAGAAAAAAGCAGCGCTAGCCAAAGCGGATAGAAAAAGCAGCACTAGTCTTGAAGGCTTAAGTAGTAGTAATTCATCGATTGTTTCTGTTCCTCGTTTTTTTGGGAAGGTTTTGACGCCTGAAGATGACGTTGGAGAGTGTCATTTCAAAATAAGAAAAGCCGTGCTTGATAGGATGTCATCTGTTTTTGATGGACTTTTATATGAAGATGAAAAATTGCATTCTAAAAAATTGCATTCTAAAAAATTGCATTCTATCTTTCCTAGTACTGTTAAGAAGTCAGCTGTTGTAGAAATGAAGCGTTTTTTTAATGAATTAAAAAATTTTTACGAGATTTGCTGGGATTTTTCTGCAGGGAGAGCATCTACAAAACAAAAACTGCTTTTGCAGGCAGCGAGTATAGAAAGGAGTATTGACAGCTTATTGAAAACAAAGGCTACTAAAGATAATACATTTAAAGCACGTTTATTGACATTGAAAGTAGCTGTTTCTGGTTATGAATCGATGCTTGCGCAGTATAAAGATGATCTTGCGCAGTATAAAGATGATGACGAGTTGCAGCCACCGGTTATTGCTACAAAAAGAAGATAACAGCATTGACAGCGCAGGCGGGGGATTTTAAACAGGTTCTAAGGAACAGCGCCCAGCAACTCCCGCATCTTCGCTTTGATCATATCAATGGCGATGCGGTTTTCCCCGCCGCGTGGCACGATGATGTCAGCATATTTTTTGGATGGTTCGATAAATTGTAAGTACATGGGACGCACTGTGCTTTGATATTGTTCTAAAATAGATTCAAGTGAGCGGCCACGTTCCAGTAAATCGCGGCGTAATCGACGCATTAAACAAATGTCCAATGATGTATCCATATAAATACGAATATCCATCACGCTGCGCAGTGCAGGATCGACAAATAATAAAATACCTTCGAGTACAATAATGCGGTGTTGTCCAATGTGTCGTGTTTCTTTTTTGCGTTGGTGCATATTAAAATCATAACGCGGAATTTCAACTGATTTACCATGGCGCAATTGTTTTAAATGTTCAATTAATAATTCATGATCCAATGCATCAGGGTGATCAAAATTAGTTTTAGCGCATTCTTCAATGGGTAAATGATGTAAATCTTTGTAATAGGAATCTTCTGAAATAACGACGACTTGATCTGAGCCCAGTTCATTGACAATGGTGTTAGCCAATAAACTTTTTCCGGAAGCAGAAGCGCCAGAAATACCAATAATAATGGTGTGATTTGACATAAATTTCACTTATCATTTTGTTTTTTCAATTATAGCGAGATATTGATGGCTGGCAATAGCACAGGTAAATCTTTTGTTGTGACAACCTGTGGTGAAAGTCATGGTGATGCGTTGATGTGCATTGTAGATGGTTGTCCTGCTGGCTTGTTTTTATCAGAAAAAGAAATCCAAGTTGATTTGAACAGGCGCAAAACAGGGTTATCTGCATTTACATCGCAACGTCATGAATCAGATTGCGTAAAAATAATCTCAGGTGTTTTTGATGGGGTGACAACAGGTTCACCAATTGGTTTGATGATTCCCAATGAAAATGCGCGTCCAGGTGACTATGAAAAAATAAAAAACGCTTTTCGTCCCGGGCATGCCGATTATACTTATCAAAAAAAATATGGCGTGCGTGATTATCGTGGTGGTGGACGTTCTTCTGCGCGTGAAACGGCATCATGGGTTGCAGCAGGCGCCATTGCAAAAAAATATTTACTTGAGCAAAGCGGGGTCATTTTTCAAGGGTATGTTGCGCAAATTGGTTCTATCCTTGCAGAAAAAATTAACCTTAACGAGGTGTGCAACAATCCCTTTTCTTTTCCAGATGTTGATAAAATTCCACAGCTTGAAAATTATTTTTATGATTTGCGTCGCGAAGGCAATTCCGTTGGGGCGCGTGTGAATGTCATTGTGAAAAATACCCCGGTTGGTTTGGGTGAGCCTGTGTTTGATAAATTAGATGCAGATATTGCGCATGCTATGATGGGTATTCATGCTGTAAAAGGAGTTGAAATTGGGGATGGATTTTCTGTGGTTGTACAAAAAGGATCGGAAAACAGAGATGAAATCACCCCCCCTGGTTTTTTATCTAACCATGCAGGTGGTATGCTGGGTGGCATTTCTACTGGACAAGACATTTTAGTGAGCGTGGCATTTAAACCAACATCCAGTATTCGTATTCCTGCAAAAAGTGTGGATGTCGATAATAATGAGATTGAATTGATCACAACGGGTCGTCATGATCCTTGTGTGGGTATTCGCGCCGTGGTGATTGTGGAAGCACGCTTAGCGTTGGTATTGATGGATCATTATTTAAGAAATAAAAAGTAGATAAGGAAAAGTGAATGTCAAAAAAAATAAATATCGCCATCGTGGGTGCAACGGGTATTGTGGGTGAAACGTTATTACAAATATTGGCAGAACGCGATTTCCCTGTCGGTGATTTATTTGCGTTGGCCAGTGAAAAATCAGTTGGCAATACGGTGCTTTTTAAAGAAAAGCCTATTTTTATCCAAGCAATTGCAGCATTTGACTTTTCAAAAGCGCATATTGCTTTTTTTGCTGCAGGTAACGAAGTGTCCTTACAATATGCGCCTATTGCTGCACAAGCCGGTTGTATTGTGATTGATAAATCCAGCGCGTTTCGCTATGACAAGGATGTACCTTTGGTTGTGCCGGAAGTGAATCCAGAGGCGTTAAAAAAATTATCGAAAAATATCATTGCCAATCCAAACTGCGCAACAATTCCGATTGCGGTAGCGATGAAACCGATTTATGACGCATTTGGTATTAAGCGAATGAATATTGCTACTTATCAATCAGTGTCAGGTGCTGGAAAAAAAGGAGTGGCGGCACTTGCAAAAGAAACGGCTGATTTGTTGAGTGGCAAACCTATTGATACATTCGCATTAAACAAACAAATTGCCTTTAATGTGATACCAAAAATTGATGCGTTTCATGAAAATGGTTATACATTAGAAGAAATGAAATTGGTGTGGGAGACACAAAAAATATTTAATGATAAAAAAATTCAAGTGAATCCAACCGCTGTGCGTGTGCCTGTTTTTTTTGGACACAGTGCCAGCGTGCATATTGAAACAAAAACATTTCCAGACGCGCATCTGGTTTCACAGCTGCTTGCAAAAACAGTGGGTGTTGAAGTGATTAATCATGATGATTACCCAACGCCTGTTACCAATGCGGCAAATCATGATATGGTTTTTGTGGGCCGCATTCGAAATGATATCTCGATAAAAAATGGTATCAACTTGTGGGTAGTGGTTGATAATGTTCGAAAAGGAGCTGCATTAAATGCGGTACAAATTGCAGAGTTACTTGTGCAAAACAGTGTCTATCGACATTAATTAGAAAAAGAGAATGATTTGTGAAAATCAAGAAAGCAGACTATATTCTTTAAACGGTTTAATGATACTAGAGGATTAAATAATGAGAACGGGCATCACAATTGTTTTATTGGCAACAACATCTCTTGCTGTTAGTGCGCCAAGGTGTAATGGTGATTACGCTTGGTATATCAACCAAGATCAATTTCAGTGTATTAATAACACCTCATTTACAAATAGGAATCCAGTCACTCGGGTGGGTGAAAATTTTTGTCATGGCACGTTGAAGTCTCTCGCTACCGGCAAAAGAAAATCAATCATGTGGGTTCGTGGTGACATGCTTAATACATGTGTGCAGGCAAACTCTGTCAAAACATTTTTGAATAAAAATGCGAAAAACACAAATGCCATGCTGGCTATTTGCCGTGCTGATTTTAGCGGAATAAAATCTCAAGCAACCAAGGGTGGTTTTTATTGTGAGCAAGGTTGGCCTATGTTGCATCTGAAAAAATTTAGCTCTGTAAGTCTAAATCATGGTAAATGCCAATTTAGCGCTACAAGTAAAGCTCAGTGGGGGAGTGACGTGTCAGTGCGGATCAGTTGGTTGCCAGATAGAGTTGCTACTTCTTGTCAGGCAAAACAACTTTAAAATTCATACTTATTTATAACCGGATGTAATGGGGTAGCGTCGATCTTTTCCGAATGCGCGTTGCGTAATTCGGATGCCGATCGGCGCTTGTCTCCTTTTATATTCATTGCGTTTAATCATGCGCACAATGCTATTGACCATCTCTTTCTCAAAACCAACGCTGATGATTTCAGCAGCATCTTGATCTTTTTCGATGTATCGCTTAAGTATCGCGTCTAATATTTCATAAGCAGGTAATTTATCCTGATCGGTTTGATTGGCTTTTAATTCAGCAGTGGGTGCGCGTTTGATCACTCGCTCTGGAATCACTTGACTGATGCTGTTGCGATAGTGGGCTAATTGATATACTTGCATTTTATAAATATCTTTTAGCACTGAAAAACCACCGGCCATATCACCATACAAAGTAGTATAGCCCACGGCCATTTCACTTTTGTTTCCAGTGGTTAAAACAATTTTTCCAAACTTATTAGAAAAAGCCATTAATAACATGCCGCGAATACGTGCTTGTAAATTTTCTTCTGTTGCATCTATTGCAGCGTTTTTAAAAAAAGGATCGAGTATATCCAGGTATTTATTTTTCAATGCATCAATTTCAATAACATGATAATCAACACCTAATGTTGTTGCTTCAGTAATGGCATCTTCAATGCTCATTTTAGCTGTGTATTCTGAAGGCATGATCAAGGCAGTGATTTTATCAGCGCCAATGGCATCAACAGCAATGGCCAGTGTTAATGCAGAATCAATACCGCCGGATAATCCAATCAACGCACCTTTAAAGTGATTTTTAAGAATATAATCTCGCGTACCTAAAGTTAATACATCGTAAATATTTTTTTCTGTAGCGATAGGATCTGGCATGGATTGAGATAAAATAGCAATATCCGCATTGTTTTTTTCAACTGCAGCTATCATGATATTTTCTTCAAAGTAGGGCGCTTGTTGGATTTTTTCTCCGCGTGCATTGATGACCAGTGATCCGCCATCAAACACCAACTCATCTTGTCCGCCGATGGTATTCACATACAAAATAGGGAGTTGATTTTCACTGACGCGTTGTTTCAAAATTATGTCACGTCGCGATGCTTGATCTAAATTAAAAGGAGAAGCATTTATGGCAACAATGCATTCAGCGCCAGCGTTTTTTGCCATTGCAATGGGGTTGGCGTGCCAAACATCCTCACAAATGACTAGCCCTATTTTAATGCCTTGTAATGTAAAGACGCAGGGTTTTTCTCCTGCTGTAAAATATCTTTTTTCATCAAACACCGTGTCATTGGGTAATACTTGTTTTGCATAATCAGCAATCATGCTGCCATCTTGAATCACACAAGCTTTATTGTAGTAGGTTGTGCCTTGTTTTTCGGGATAACCAACAATAATGGTTTTATGTTGTGTGTTATCGATTATTTTTTTTAGTGCCGCTTCGCATTGTGCGTAGAAAGCAGGGCGAAATAATAAATCTTCTGGTGGATAACCGCATAAAGCTAATTCAGGGAAAACAATTAAATCAGCAGATGTTTTTTTTGTTTCATCAATAATGCGTTGTGCGTTACCGTGAATATCGCCAACTAAAAAATCCAATTGAGCCAGTGCTATTTTCATAAAATAATGCCTGCTACAACATGGCGACCTTCAGCGCTTAATACTGTATAAGTGCGACAAGCAGCCATGGTATTCATGCACTCCACATGAAAGTTATTTTCTAATAAACAAGCTAGTTTTTTTGCTGGCAAAATAATGCTTTTTTCACCAGTGCCAATTAAAATGACATGGGGCTTGAGTGTGAGTAACTGACGTAGATCATTTTCAGTGAGTGTCTCTGTATTTTGCGGCGGCCAATTTTTTATGAGTTGATTGGGCGAAATAATAAAACTGCGCGTCAGTGTCTCTTCATTTACCACTATTTTTTCAGGTAAATAAGATTTGATTTGATAAGTTGCTGTGTTTTGGTCTTCTGTGAGTGACATGGTTTAAGTGATCCCTTATCTGTTATTCGTTTATGGTATCTAACTCCTTGCGCTTATGCTACTTCGCCAGTACAATACGCGCTCGTTTTAAACTCCTTGCTTCACTGTATAAAACAGGAAGCTTGATAAAAACCATAAGGGGATATATGAGACATTACGAAATTGTATTTCTAGTACATCCTGACCAAAGTGGTCAGGTGCCTTCCATGATTCAACGCTATCAATCCATCATCAAAACGGGGCAAGGTAAAGTCCATCGTTTGGAAGACTGGGGTCGTCGCGCGTTGGCTTATCCTATCAACAAAGTGCATAAAGCACATTATGTGTTGATGAACATTGAATGCTCCGATGCGGTATTGGCTGAAATTGAAACGGCATTTCGTTTCAATGATATGGTCATTCGTAATTTAATTTTACGTCGTGATCATGCTATATCGGATTCATCTGTGATGGCGAAAAGAGCAGCGGATCAACAGCAAAATAGCCGTCCTAGAGGACGTTCTTACTCAGATGACGAAGGTCGTAATGACACTTCTGATGACGCAAGCGAATAAGGGGTAAATCATGCGAAGTTATTTTAAACGTAAAAAATTCTGTGCGTTTGAAGCACAAGAAGTAGGTGAAATTGATTATAAAGATATCGATTTGCTAAGAGAATACATCATGGAATCAGGTCGTATTGTTCCAAGTCGTATTACGGGAACCAGTGCGCGTTATCAGCGTCAATTATCACGTGCGATCAAATTAGCGCGTTATTTGTCGTTATTGCCGTATTGTGACATGCACTAATGATGAAACGTTTTGGTGAATTTTTATTGGCAAAAGATGCGAATGCCATTTTAGTCGCATTTTTAGCAGCACTTTTGCCTTTATTTTATTTACCAACTGGTTTTATTGCTGCCATAATTTTAGGCTTGGTTACTTTGAAAAAAGGGCCGAAAGCTGGATTTTGGTTGCTTGCTTGGATTGCCTTGCCTTCAATTGCTTTGTTGGTTTTGCATCAAGTTGGCGTGGCGGATTTGCTGTTGTTGCGTTGTGGTGTGATATGGGTGTTAGCGGCGTTATTGTACCGTTATCATTCTTGGGCATTATTGTTAGAAGTGCTCGCCGTTGCAGGTGTTGTGGGTATTGCGTTATTGCATGCTTTTAAACCAGATATTCTGCAATGGTGGATCACAGAACTCACACGCTATCTTTCGCAAATGCACTGGAAGATTCAAATAACGCCAGAGGTGTTTGCTCAGCGTATTGCGCCGATTGCCAGTGGTGTTAGTGCTTTTTTCTTTGCTGCAACCATTGTATTGGAGTTAATCGTTGCACGTTGGTGGCAATCAGTTATTGTGAATTCGAGTGAATTTGCACAAGCATTTTTACAAATTCGCATGGGAAAAGTAACGGTTGCTTTATTGGGGTTGCTGTTATTGTTGGTTGCATTAAAAGTGCCATTTGCATTAGATGCATTGCCGATTGCATTGTTACCATTTTGCATTGCCGGTTTAAGCTTACTGCATTTCTTGGTAAGGCAAAAAAAACAATGGATGTTTTTATTGGTTTTGATTTACGTGGGGTTTTTTTTCTTGCCTGTGATGGCTGTATCGGTATTGGTGATTATGGCTTTCATCGATACAGGACGAAATTTGCGAAAAAACTGATTAAAAAGTAATTAAGTGGAACTAGTTGGAGAGTGATGATGAAAGTTATTTTACAAGAACGCGTTATGAACTTAGGTAATGTTGGTGATCAAGTCACTGTAAAATCTGGTTATGCACGCAATTTTTTATTGCCTCGCGGAAAAGCAGTTCAAGCGACTGAAGGCAATGTGATTGCTTTTGAAAAACGTCGCGCAGAGTTAGAGAAAAAAGCAGCAGAAGTATTGTCTGCAGCAAAAGAACGCGCAACACAGTTAGAAGGTCATGTGGTGACATTGACTGCTCAAGCCAGCGAAGAAGGTAAATTATTTGGATCAATTGGCCCTCGTGATATTGCAAAAGCGGTGCATGATTCTGGAAAAGCATTGGAAAAAAGCGAAGTGGAAATGCCAGAAGGACCTATTCGCATGGTCGGTGAATTTACCATCGGCATTCATTTACATGGCGAAGTTAGCGCGAAAATTAAATTGATTGTTAATCCAGTGTAATGGTGGGAGTGGGCGTGCGAGTGTGAGAAGATAGATGTAAAATCTATCTTCTCTGATGCGAACACCATTCATTAACGCTAGCATAAAGGATTGCACTATGACGACCATTATCCAGCAGCCTGAATCGCGACTGTTGCGCAAAAACAACACACCCACTAAAATTCCACCGCATTCTGTGGAAGCGGAGCAGTCTGTACTAGGTGCATTGATGTTGGATCATCGTGCTTGGGATAATATTGCAGATCGTATTTCTGTTGAAGATTTTTATCGTGCAGATCATCGTGCTATTTTTGAAGCCATTTTAAAACTCGTGAGTCGCAGTCAACCCTTCGATGTATTGACGATTGCAGAAACGTTAAAGTCAGATAATAAGTTATCGTTTCTACCCAATGGTGAAGCTTACCTTTACGAATTAGCACAAAACACACCTTCTGCCGCGAATGTGGTTGCGTATGCAGATATTGTGCGTGAACGCTCTATTCTTCGGCAGTTAATTTCAGTTGGAACTGATGTTACCGACAGTGTTTTTAATCCAGACGGTCGTGATTCACAAGCTTTATTAGATCATGCTGAGCGATTGGTTTATAAAATTTCTGAACATCAGCAACGTGGTTCCGGCCCGATGAGCATTGCTGCTTTATTATCAAAAGCAACTGACCGCTTGGATCAGCTATATCATACAAAAGGGGCGTTAACCGGAGTCGCTACTGGTTTTGCAGACTTTGATCGCATGACATCGGGTTTGCAACCAGGTGATATGGTTGTAATTGCAGGTCGGCCATCGATGGGTAAAACCAGCTTTGCGATGAATATTGCTGAATTTGCAGCCATTAAACAAGAAAAGCCAGTCATGGTTTTCAGTCTTGAAATGCCGGCAGAGCAATTGGCATTACGGATGATTTCATCTCTGGGTCGTATTGATCAACATAAAGTGCGTACAGGACAATTGGCCGATTCGGATTGGCCACGTGTCACATCTGCAGTCAGCGTGTTATCTGAATCCCAGTTATATATTGATGATACGCCTGCATTGTCTCCGTTAGAGTTGCGCACGCGCGCACGACGCGTTGCACGAAAACACGGCGGGCTCAGTTTAATTGTGATCGATTATTTGCAGTTGATGACCAGTCCTGCTTCACGCGAAAATCGCACAAATGAAATTTCAGAAATTTCACGTTCATTAAAAGGCATTGCAAAAGAATTTAATGTGCCTGTAATTGCTTTATCACAATTAAATCGCGGATTGGAACAACGTACGGATAAAAGACCGGTGATGTCTGATTTGCGCGAATCAGGCGCTATTGAACAAGACGCTGATGTCATTGCTTTTATTTATCGTGATGAAGTCTATAACGAAGACAGTGCAAACAAAGGTTCGGCAGAAATTATTATTCGCAAGCAACGTAATGGCCCGACGGGCGATTTCCGTCTCACTTTTTTAGGTCAGTATACGCGTTTTGAAAATTACGCATCGAATAATACGGGATATGACGATGACAATTTATCGTAAAACGCAATGGCAATGTCGACGCGGCATGCTTGAGTTAGATGTGATATTCCATCGTTTTTTTGAAAATCAGTATTCGCTTTTATCTACAGAGCAAAAAAAATTATTTTCCCAGTTGCTGGAGCAAAATGATCCAACGTTATTTGATTGGTTAATCACAGAGATAGATTGTCCTGATGTGACATTACAGCCAATCGTTCAGTTGATATTGAAAAATATCTCTATTCATTGAGGCCTGGCATGAAATATCTTTTCGGAAAACCGTTAAATCCTTTTAAATCTGATTTCATGAAAAAAACCGCATTGATTTCTTTTTTTGCCTGGATTGGTTTGGGCGCAGATGCCTTGTCTTCATCTTGTTATGGTCCAGAAGAATCTTATCGCGCATTGCTGAATTACCCTGATTTAACTTTATTTGTGGCGCTCGGAACCATTGTCTCTATTTTTGTTGTTGCATTAAGTTACAACCAAGTAATTGAGCTGTTTCCAAGTGGCGGCGGCGGATATAAAGTAGCCAGTCAACTGCTAGGACCTGTTGCTGGTGTGGTTTCAGGTTCAGCCTTAATTGTGGATTATGTTTTAACCATTGCCATTTCGACTGCGAGTGGAGCAGATGCACTTTATAGTTCGTTACCGCACAATTTATTATTTACAAAATTACCGGCTGAATTTTTTATTATCATGCTTTTTATTTTTGTGAATTTGCGTGGCGTGAAAGAATCGATCAAAGTTGTGATGCCTTTATTTTTAGGGTTTGTGGTAACAACACTTGCTTTGATTCTTTATGGCATCGCCATGCACAGTCAATCTATGATTACAGTGACACATCAATCCTTCGATCAATTGCATGCCTTATCGAGTCATGTTGGTACCTTGTTGATGTTGGCTTTTATTTTACATGCTTATTCATTAGGAAGCGGTACTTACACCGGTATTGAAGCGGTTTCAAATAACGTGAATAAGTTAGTTGAACCCCGTGTGAAAACGGGGAAAATGACCATGTTATACATGGCAATTTCATTGGCGGTAGTTGCAGGTGGTATTACTTTATTATATATGTTGTATCACGTAGTACCTGTTAAAGGACAAACGCTGAATGCGGTTGTGTTCCACGATATTTTAGGTGATTCACCATTTGGACATACGGCCTTAGTATTAACTTTATTATTTGAAGCGGGTATTTTATTTGTTGCAGCTAACACGGGATTTTTAGCTGGCCCAACGGTATTGGCAAACATGGCAGCAGATAACTGGTTGCCACACCGATTTCAATTATTATCCAATCGATTGGTTAACAGTCATGGCATTATTTTTTATGGGGTTGCAGCATTAATTATTTTGGGGCTCAGTGATGGCAGAGTTAGTTGGTTAGTGGTTTTGTATAGCATCAATGTGTTTATTACTTTTAGTTTAACCACATTGGGTATGTTTTCTTATTGGTTAACCAATCGCGTCAATACTTGGGATTGGTGGGGCAAATGCGCCATGTCATTATTGGGCTTTATTTTAACTTCTTTTGTGTTGTTTGTTGTGTTGGTGAGTAAATTTTTTGAAGGGGGTTATGTCACCATCATTGTCACTTGTTTTGTGATCTCGCTGTGCTTTTTTGTACGGCGTCATTATCGATGGGTGGGTCGTGAATTGCGTGAACGCGGCCGTGAAATTGTAACCCCATTGCAGCCTATTTTTACGCAAGAACCTATTATTGTTCCTGAAGAAAAGACAGCTATTATTTTTGTGACAGGCAAAGTAATGGGAATGCATTGTTTAACTTGGATTTTGAAGCATTTCCCGAATTACTTTAAAAACTTTGTATTTATTTCTGTTGGCCAAGTAGATATTAAAAGCTTCAGTGGAAAACGGGCTTTAAAAAGAATGACCAAAGAAGTGGATGAAACGTTGAATTATTTTGTAACGTATTGTCATCAAAAAGGATTGGCTGCTGCCAGTTACACAGAGTTTGGTAGTGACTTGGTTGAACAGTTAATCTCATTGTGTGAAAAAACAGGGTCCACTTATCCAAATCACATGTATTTTGCCAGTCAAACCAGTTTTCAAAAAGACACTTGGTTTAGGCGCTTTTTGCATAATGGGGTCACTTATATTTTAGAGCGTAAATTACATGCAATGGGTGATGAGATTTTATTATTACCAGTCACATTGAGTTAAGTACGGATTATTTTCCTAGCCGCTCTCCTCTCTTTTACAAAGGGAGGAGAAAATATTTTACACAACTCTTTAATTATTTTCTGACTGCGCGCGTCACGCCCTTTATTTGTCTGATTTTTTTGAGGATGTCTGTCAGTGCACTCACATCTTTTACTTCAATGATTAATTCAATAATGGCGTGATTGTGTTGTGTATTAACACGCGATTGTATTGATAAAATAGACAAATTCATTTGTGCAATGGCGCCCGAAACATCCCGCAATAATCCAGGACGGTCTTCACTGTGTACATCAAGTTGCACGCGATATTTTTTTTCTTTTTGTTTTTCCCAGGTAATGTCAATTAAGCGCTCGGGTTTGACTTTCAATGCATTCAAAATATTGTGACACTTTTTTTGATGCACTGTAATGCCGCGACCCTTTGTGATATAGCCAATTACAGCATCACCAGGAAGGGGATGACAACATTGCGCTAGCTGAGTGAGCAAGTGTGTAGCACCTTGCGCAGAAAAATCATCAGGTGAATTAGGTTGATTATGTTCGCGTGTTTCAGTAATTGGCGTGCTGATATCTGATTTTTCTTTTTCAGCATCGTGTAAGCGATGCAAAATTGCGCTTTGTGATAAATCACCTGATCCTAATGCAGCTAAGACGGCATCCGCTGTTTTCAAATTAAATTCACCAGCAATTTTTTCAAGACCTGCTTTTGATAAAGTATGTTGGCGTGACATTTTTTCCCAGATTAACAAGCCCGCCGCTACATTTTTTTGTACGTCTTGTTTGAAAAACCAATTTTTTACTTTGCGAATGGCATTGGGTGTTTTTAGAAAACCCAAATCAGTACGAATCCAATCACGACTGGGATGCGCTTCTTTAGCTGTTAAAATATCGATGCGATCGCCTGTTTGTAATTGATAAGTGAGCGGAACCAATGCACCATTTATTTTAGCGCCGCGACAACGATGACCTATTTCAGAATGAATTAAATAAGCAAAATCGAGCGGCGTTGCACCTTCAGGTAAATCAAATACTTCACCAGCAGGTGAAAAAACATAAACACAATCATGAAAAGCATCGCTATATAATTTTTTGTGTGTGTCCGCCGTTGCTAATTTTTGTTGCCAATCTAATAATTCACGCAGTAATAATATTTTTTGTTCATCGTTTTCTTTTAACGGTTTGTTTTCTTTGTACTTCCAATGAGCAGCAATTCCCAATTCTGCTTTTTCATGCATTTCAAATGTTCTGATTTGAATTTCAACAGGGCTTTTGCTGTCGTGCATAATGGCAGTATGAATAGATTGATAGCCGTTGGGTTTGGGTTTGGCAATGTAATCATCAAATTCAGCTGAAATAGGATCCCATTTTTCATGAACCATGCTCAGGACACTGTAACAATCTGCAATACTGGGAACCAAGATTCGTACAGCGCTCGCATCATAAATGTGCGCAAAGTCCACATTTTTTCTCTGTATTTTCCGATAAATACTATAAATATGTTTTATGCGTCCGGTTATTTTTGTGTGTTTAAAATAAAGTGGCGCCAGCATTTTTTTTAATTCAGCAATCATGGTATGTACGAGTTTGACACGATCTTCATGCTTCATTTGAAATGCAGTTGAAATTTTTTGAAATTCAGCAGGGTTTAAATAACGAAAAGACCAATCTTCTAATTGCCATTTGATATGACCAATACCCAAACGATTGGCTAATGGTGCATAATAATCTAGCGTATCTTGTGCAATTTTTTGTTGCTTTTCATGTGAATAATATTGAAGTTGTTGTAATAAAATTAATCTTTCTGATAATTTTAATAATACAGTGCGAATATCATCAACCATTGCAAGTAGCATTTTCCGCAACTTATCAATTTGTTTTTGTGGATCGACGATTTTATTTTTTTTAATGGAAATGGAATGGATGATTTCCATTTGTAATGCACCATTAATGAGTTTGTAAATAGCGGGATCAAACTCTTTGTTTAGTGTCTCTGCTAATTTTTTATCACAAAAGATACTGGGATAAATGATAGCAGCTGCAATAGCGATGCTATCGGATTGTAATGCAATCAGCACATCCGCCATTAACAAACCTTGTGATAAGGTTGATAACGAAGACACCTTATTTTTTTGATTGTGCTGAGATGCAAAAAAACAGGCTTTCTCGATAAGATTAAAGTCGTGAGGTTGTGATGAGTCGAGATGCTCAATCCAGTAACGTGCGTGTGGTGATAGAGCTTGTATCATAATGGCACCTACAAATATAGGTTCAGCAATCAGCGTACAAACAAGGCAATGGCTTCAATATGTTCTGTGTGTGGAAACATATCCATCACGCCTGCTTTTTCTAAGCGATAACCCAATTGTAGCAAAGTTTCAGTATCGCGCGCTAAAGTGATTGGGTTACAAGAAATATAGACGACACGCGTTGGTTTCCAGGTTGCCATATAAGCCATTATTTCTTTAGCGCCTGCGCGTGGCGGATCAAGTAAAATCTTGTCGTACTTTTGCTGTGCCCATTCTAATAATTGTGCATGCACAGATAAATCACCCGTAAAAAAGTGGACATTATCGATCTGATTATCACGTGCATTTGCTTTTGCTTGTGTAATGGCTGTTTCAGATCCTTCTACACCCACAACTGTTTCGCAGTGTTTTGCAATTGGTAAAGAGAAATTACCAATGCCGCAAAATAAATCCAATACGCGGTCTGTTTTTTGTAATTCAAGTAAATCAATTGCCCGTGCAATCATTTGTAAATTGACTGACTGGTTGATCTGCGTAAATTGCGCAGGCAGAAATGTCAGGCGAATAGATTCTGCAGGGATATCATAAAATAAGGCATCGGGTTTTTCTGGGTATAACGGATGAATGGTATCGGGGCCTTTAGGTTGCAAATAAAAATGTAATTCATTTTCTTTGGCAAATGTAATTAATTTTTCACGATCGGATTCTGGTAATTCAACCATATGACGGATAATCACAGCAGAAATCGTATCACCGATCGCTACTTCTAATTGGGGTATCTCTGATTTTATTTTTAATTGCATGAGTAAATCGCGCAGCGCATTGATTTTATAACCAACGCTTGGGTGTAATGTTTCGCATTGCAACATATCCGTAACAAAGCCAGCATTACGTTCTCGGAACCCAATAAGCACGGCATTTTTTTTGGTAACATAGCGTACTGATAAACGGGCGCGTCGTCGGTAGCCATAATTAAAAGCATTTGAAAAAAGCGGTGGCAAAATTTCGAGAGGTGTACAATTGGCTTGATGTTTAAAATGCTCCAATAAAACAGCTTCTTTATGCGTGCGTTGCATGTCAGGTGCGAGGTGTTGCAAACTGCATCCGCCGCAGATACCAAAATATTGGCAACGCGGTGTGACACGATCAGGTGATTTTTCAATCACGTTTGTCGTTGTGCCTTCATCGTATTTGCTATGACAATGTGTATATTTAAATTCAACGGTCTCATTTGGTAATGCATCAAAAATAAAAGTGGTTTTTCCATTGATGTGCGTGACACCGCGGCCTTCGTGATTTAAATGGTTCACAGTGGCGGTGATGATTTCTGTTGGTATTTTTTTGCGTGATCGTTTTGACATAGCGTGAGATTATACTTATTTTTATTTAAAAGGCGAGATTTGCAAATACCTATTGAGTTACAATATTTTTTTGCGACAAACAAGGAGCGTTAATGTCCATTCTTATTTCCATTCTCGGTGCTGTTTTTGCTTTTTTTTTAGTAGTGCTTGTACATGAATATGGGCATTTTATCGTTGCACGTTGGATGGGAATAAAAGTATTGCGTTTTTCGATCGGTTTTGGACGTCCTCTTTTTCTGCATCGCGCAAAAAGTGGTGTTGAGTATGCCATTGGATTTTTGCCGTTAGGCGGTTATGTCAAAATGCAAGATGCTTTTTCACCAGAAGATGAATCGGTTGGATCAAAAGGCGTTGCGTTTGAAAAAAAATCAGTTTGGGTGAGGGCTGCTGTTGTTGTTGCAGGGCCTTTGGCTAATATTATTTTGGCCATGCTTTTTTTTACGGTTATCTACATCATTGGTGTGACTCATTTAAAACCCATTGTGTCTTCTGTTATGCCAAATAGCATTGCAGCGCGAGCCCATCTCAACAGCAATGATGAAATCATTCAGGCAGGTTCATGGCAAACACGTGATTGGACTGATGTTGTGATGCAGTTGATTATGCATGTGGGTGATAAAAAACCGTTGATGATAATGGCATCATCTTTAAAAACACACAGAAAAAGTATCTATGCATTGGCGTTGCAGCATTGGAAATTTAACCCGGCAAAACCCGATATTTTAAGTAGCATTGGCATTAAACCTTATTTTCCAATTATTCCAGCAGTAGTGGGTTCAATTTTGCCGCATTCACCTGCGCAAAAAAGTACGCTTCGTTTAAATGACCGCGTTTTACGAATAGATCATCATTGGGTGGCTTCATGGCAATCATTAGTGCAGTGGGTGGCAAAACATCCTAATCAGCGTGTTTTATTAACTGTGTTGCGTGATCATCACAAAATAAATTTATTTGTGAAAATCGGTGCGCGCAAAAAAAATAAAAAATTAACCGGGTATTTGGGTGTAGCACCCAAAACACCGGTTATTTCAAATTTATTGAAAACACAACAGCAATATTCTGTGTTCAAAGCCGGTTTCCCTGCGTTTGAACAAACCAAGCGCTGGGTAATTTTTCATTTTGTTATTATTAAACAGATGCTTTTAGGTCATATTTCATTAAAAGCATTGAGCGGGCCTATTAGTATTTTTGAAACAGCAGGTTCAGCATCATTGGCGGGCATTACGGCTTATTTGCAATTTATTGCTTTCATTAGCGTGGTATTGGGGGTTATCAATATTTTGCCGATTCCTGCATTAGATGGCGGACATTTGTTATTTTGTGTTATCGAAGGCGTAACTCGACGTCCTATTCCGATGCGATTACAGGTCTTGTTAATTAACCTGGGTGTTATTTTTTTAGTTACCTTGATGGTTTATGCAACGATGAATGACTTTATTCGCTTGTTGAGTTGATCATAAGTAGTGCTAGAAAGTATTCAGTCAGGTAAATGTGTATAAAAAATATACAAAACAAGGGGTTTGCATTTCCCAGCTAAAAATTTTTTTTTAGCTGACTGTTTTGTATCTATATCGAAACGCTGAGTTTGTTGTGAGCAATATCTCAACATGGAATCAGAAATAATACACAAGATAAATAACCAACTTTCTGATTTTTTTTTAAAAATTTTTTTTTTAACCCTAAGCATCTGAAAAAATGATCTTGAAAAAAAATATACAAAATCATTTTTCTTGATTGTAAATTTTTTTTTCAGTTCAAATATTGTTCACAAAAAAAACTGTGCTAATCTTGACCATGAGTCTTGTGCATTGGGATTCAGGTTTGAAAAGGACGTTAAGCCGACATCACAAAAACAGGACTTAAAAAACTCGTGGAAAAACGTGAAACCAAGGAGGATTTTAGATGAGTCAAGTGAATAAATCTCAGTGGTATCCGTATTGGGTTCCTTAGGTAAACCGACTACCGAATTGTGAACTCCCTAGTATCGATCAAAGCTCATGATATCGCTGGTATCATGGGCTTTTTTTGTTTTCACTTCCCGCAGCGCTTTGAATGATTTAATATATCTTTAAATTTTGTCATAGAGGGAAGGGTATCTAAAGATGGATAAAGTGATTAAATCGTATTTATTGCGCGCTGTTATTGTTCTGGGTTTGCCATTATTGATGTTGGGGTGCCATCGCACACCTTCAGATGCTGCGGCGAATCAACCTGGCAGCTATGCACCGGGTTGTTCTGGCAATCCTTATCTCACAAAATATGACTGTTCGGTAAGTAGAATACAAACCGCCGCTGAAAATGGGGATGCTGATGCGCAATATGCATTGGGCTATATGTATTATTACGGTATTGATACGGTAAAAGATCAACAAACCGCCGCATTGTGGATTAAGCGTGCTGCTGAACAAGGACAACCCTTGGCGAAAAAAGCATGGTCTTTGATTAATTCTGGTGCCTCTTTTAATGACTTGCATCAAGCAGCTGCTGCGACAAGAACATCAAAATTATCAGGACAAGGTGATGATACACCGACACCATCGAGCACGATTGTTTATCAAAAACCAGAAGACATAATGCAATTAAATAAAAAAACGCCTGTTGAACCAATCACAACTTATTTACCAGCATATAATCATAGTGATTCATTAAAAAATAACAAAAACCCAGCTGGTCATGATACGAGCGCGCAAAACAAATCAACGCATCCCGCAATTCATGATCCTCGTTTAGCCAGTAATGCACAGCCGATTGTGGCAAAAACAACCGCGGCAGTGATAAAGCAATTAGCGCCAGAGAAAAACCAGCATTTTACTGTACAGTTAATGGCAAGTGATCATTTTGGTGATGTGAAAAGCTTTATTACTAAATACCAGCTCGGAAAAAAAGCCCATTATTTCCGCACAAGTAATCAGGGCAAACCATGGTATATGCTCACTTATGGTCGTTATGCTAGCGAAAAACAAGCGGAAAATGCTTTAAAGCATTTGCCACAAAGCCTTAAAAAACATAGCCCTTGGGTAAAGTCATTTGCAATCCTAGAAAAAGAAGTGAAATTACAAAAAATAATTGCATAATATTGTGCAAAAAGCGCCTGTTTTTTGAATAGGCGCTGTTCAATATCTTTGGTTTTCGGTAAACTGATGTTCACTTTGAGCGCAAAAATAGGTTGGTATTATGCAGTTAAAACGCATTCAGTTAAATGGCTTCAAATCGTTTGTGGATTCAACCAGCATTCCTGTTTTGAGTCAGATGAATGCGATCGTAGGGCCAAACGGTTGCGGTAAATCAAACATCGTCGATGCCATTCGTTGGGTTACGGGTGAAACATCTGCCAAACAATTGCGTGGACAATCCATGTCCGACGTTATTTTTAATGGAACAACAGAACGTAAACCACTCGGAAAAGCTTCAGTTGAATTAACCTTCGATAACTCAGATCGCAGAATTACGGGAGAATACGCTGCATTTTCAGAAATTTCTGTGCGTCGCGAAGTAGTGCGTGACGAGCAATCTGCTTACTTTATTAATGGTGTTCCTGCTCGTCGCCGTGATTTGGTGGATTTATTTTTAGGAACCGGTTTGGGGCCACGCAGTTATGCCATCATTGAACAAGGCATGATTTCACAGTTGGTCGAAGCAAAACCAGAAGATATGCGCTCACACTTAGAAGAAGTGGCTGGCATTTCAAAGTATCGAGAACGTCGTCGTGAAACTGAAAATCGCATTCGACATACGCAAGATAATTTAGATCGTTTGAATGATGTGCGCGATGAATTAGAAAAACAATTGCGTCATTTAGAAAGACAATCCGCTGCTGCAGAAAAATATAAAATTATGCAATCTGAATTGCGATTATTGCATGCACAAATGAAAGCATTGCAATGGAAAAATTTTGAAAATCAATTGGGTGATAAAAAAGAAAAAATTACGCAACAAGCAATACAGTACGAATCCGATGTTGCTAAATTACGAGAATGTGAAACACAAATAGAAAAGTCACGTCTTGCATCGCAAGCGGTATCCGA
This sequence comes from Gammaproteobacteria bacterium CG_4_10_14_0_2_um_filter_38_22, assembly GCA_002793195.1. Taxonomy (GTDB): domain Bacteria; phylum Pseudomonadota; class Gammaproteobacteria; order Coxiellales; family Coxiellaceae; genus 2-02-FULL-42-43. The sequence continues at coordinate 18,561 of PFPT01000013.1, read as the reverse complement.
CGAAAAAGAAACCATCCAAAAACAATTTTATGGCGTTGGCGCAGAAATTGCGAAATTAGAACAGCAAATTCAACACAAGCAAGAGCAAATCACGCAATGGCAACATGAGTTTGCGCAATCCGGTGCGTTGTGGGAAGAGCTCACACAACAAGCATCAACACAAAAAACTCAAATAGATACATTAACTAATGAAGTGACTTCATTAAAACCACAAGCCAATGAGTTGCAAGCTGCATTGAGTGAGGCCAATCATGCGTTAGCACAAGCAGAACAACGTATGCGTGAGTCACAAAACCAATGGGATGGTTTTCAAAATGAAACAGCAAAAACCAATCAACAATTAGAAGTAGCCAAAAATAATATTCGTCACTATGAAGCACAGCAACAACAATTACGTGATCGTAAATTACAGCTGGAATCACAAGTCAATGGAGTGTCGCTTGCGCACTTATCAGATGAATTATCACCGCTTGCACAGAAATCAGATGAATTAAAAGCAACTATTCTTAACATTCAAGCCACATTGGCTCAATTATCACAAGCCATTTCACAACAACGTATCGCGCATCAAGAATCACAAAATGCATTATCGCAAGCGCAAGGTGAGTTGCAAAAACAAGAAGCGCAAGAAGCATCACTGAGCGCATTGCAACAAGCAGCACTACAAGACCATCAAGGTGATGTACGCGCTTGGCTTGAAAAACAAGGTTTAACTGATTTTTCACAGCTGGGAAAAATGATTCGTGTTGATGCTGGATGGGAATGCGCAGTTGAAACAGTGCTGGGTGATTATTTTGATGCCATCTGTATTGACGCCATTGAGCCTATTTCACAATCTTTTCATGAATTATCAAAAGGTCAAGTGACTTTATTGCAAGCAGAAAAAAATGCGGTTGCGCGTTTATCTCGAAAAACATTATGTGATGTCATTCATGATTGCGCGAGTTTGCCTGCTTGGGTTTCAAGTATTTATGTTGTTGATCACTTATCCGATGCGTTGCAATTGCGTTCAGAACTCTTATCAACGGAATCCATTGTGACACGAGAAGGACAATGGGTAGGCTCTAATTGGATTCGTGTTGCTCACGCTGATGCAACAGAAGATGGTTTTTTAATGCGAGAAACTCAGTTAAAAGCATTGCAATCCACTATTTCAGCACAAAAAGAAAAGTTAGCGAAGTTACAGACAGCACAAAATGAAGCCAAAATGGCGCTTGAAAAATTAGAAGCAAAACGTGATCTAGAGCATCGTTTATTTCAAGAAAGCACAGCGGCATCAACCGACGCACAAGCCAATCTCAGCGCTAAAAAATCACGACTAGAAACCTTATCGCAACAACAACAACGCTTGCAATCTGAAATCCAGCAAATTGAAGCTGAATTACAACAATGTGAAGTGGCATTGGCAACGGCGCATGAGATGGTTGATCAAAAACTGCAGATACAGTCTCATGATGCAACTCAACGTGAAACATTATTGCAAGCGCGTTCAACTATTGAAAATGAATTGGCTACTGCGCGTCTTGATGCACAAACTAAAAAACAACATGCTGATGAGCGTTTGATTCGTTTAACATCAAGTGAAAAACAATTAACCGTATTATCACAAACTTTATTAGCCAATCAAAAGCAATTAACCCAAATCAATGCGCGTCGTGAATTTTTAACGCAGGCATTAGCACAAGCTGATGCGCCATTAGCAGAATGGACTACTACATTGCAGCTTAAGCTTACTGAGCGAGTAACTGTTGAAGACAACTTGCGTGCAACTGATTCGCAAGCGCAAGCAGAACAAGCTAATTTAAAAGAATTAGAAGCACTGCGCGACCGTTTGTCAAAATCGATCTCGGCACTTCAAGAGCATCAACAACAATGCAAATTAGCAATCCAAGAGATGTTGGTGCGTCAAACCACATTGACAGAACAATTAACTGAAATGCAATTTGAATTAAACACACTTTTGTCTGAATTACCTGATCACGCTGATGCATCAGAATGGGAAAATAAATCACATGCATTGCAAAGTAAAATTGATCGCTTAGGCCCCATTAATTTAGCCGCTATTGATGAGTTTAAAACATTAAGCGAACGAAAAACCTACATGGACAATCAGGTTACTGATTTGGTTGAAGCATTAGAAGTATTGCAAAATGCGATTCGTAAAATCGATCGTGAAACGCGCCATTTATTTAAAGAAACTTTTGATCAAGTAAATGGATTTTTCAAGCAATTATTTCCGCGTATTTTTGGCGGTGGACAAGCATCGTTAGAATTAACCTCAGAAGAGGATCTATTAACAACTGGTATATTAGTGAAAGCACAACCGCCCGGAAAACGTAATGCAACCATTCATATGTTATCGGGCGGTGAAAAAACCTTAACTGCGATCGCATTGATGTTTGCGATGTTCCAATTAAATCCAGCACCCTTTTGTGTATTAGATGAAGTGGATGCGCCGCTAGATGATTTAAATGTGGGGCGTTATTGTCAACTAATTAAAGAAATGTCGAAAGATACACAGTTTTTAATTATCAGTCATAATAAAGTAACAATTGAAACAGCCGATCATTTGATGGGTGTCACCATGCAAGAGCCTGGTGTTTCTCGTATTGTTTCGGTGGATATGCAAGAAGCAGTGGCATTAGTAGACGCGTAAAAGAAAAGGAATCACGATGATCACATTTATTTTTTTAATGTTAGCTGGAGTTTGCACAGGTATTTTTTTTTGGAGTAAAAATCGCTCTAAACCCGTCAATCGTTATCATCGAAATACCATTTCTCGCGCCCATGATCCTAAAATAAAAAATGAAGATGAAGAAATAGTGGGTCATGAAATGGAATCCAATGAAGCTTTAGGGATTCGGATTCTTGCAAAAGAACCTGTATCAACTGCTACATCGCCCTCAGTAAAATCAAATCACCCACAACCAACTGATTGTGTTGTGATATTAAACTTGATGGCAGCAGAAGGTAATGCTTTTTCAGGTTATGAATTATTACAAGCCTTATTATCAGCTGGTTTGCGTTTTGGTAAAAATCGTATTTTTCACCGACATACTCATAAAGATGGTCGTGGCGATATTTTATTTCATTGCGCATCTGCTGTGACACCCGGCACCTTTGATTTAACGCAAATGGGCGCGTTTTCTTGTCCTGGGCTGTCTTTATTTTTTTCTGCATCCAATGTGACTGAGCCGCTGGCTACGTTAGATTGCTTGCTTGAAACTTTGGATCAACTGGTTGAAGATTTAGGTGGGCGAGTACTGGATGAAAAGCGGGAATTATTCACGAAAGATCGGATGATAAAATATCGTCAACAATTACGCGCATTTGAAAACAGCAAAAATACAGCGGATTTGTTTTCAGAATAACATATTCAAAAGAACATTTATGCCTCACAAACCAACTGAGCTTGAAAAAAAAATTGATTTGCTTCGCACCCAACTGAATCGTCACAATTATCGTTACTATGTATTAGATGACCCTGAAATTTCAGATGCAGAATACGATCATTTATTTCGTGAGCTGCAAAATTTAGAAAAAAATCATCCTGACTTAATTACACCCGACTCACCAACACAACGCGTTGGTGCAGCACCTTTATCTTCATTTAAAACAATCACACACGCAGCACCCATGTTGTCATTAGATAATGTGTTTAATCATGCAGAGTTAATCGATTTTTATGCGCGTATTACACAAAAATTAAAGTCAGATGCAATGATTGATTTTTTTTGTGAATATAAATTTGACGGTGTTGCAGTTAGTTTGACCTATGAAAACGGCCGTTTGATTACAGCAGCTACACGAGGTGATGGACGTGTTGGTGAAGATGTAACCCAAAATGTAAGAACCATTCATAGTGTGCCTTTAAAATTATTTGGTCATGATTTTCCAGCACGCTGTGAAATCCGGGGTGAAATTGTCATGCCTAAAAAAGCATTTGAGCTGATGAATGCGAAAGCAAAATCTCAAGGTGAAAAAATATTTGCTAATCCACGTAATGCCGCATCAGGCAGTTTGCGTCAATTAGATTCCAGTGTTACAGCAAAGCGTCCGTTGTGTTTTTATGCTTATGGACTCGTCATTTTAGAAGGCACTGATCCCTTTCAAAAACACAGCGCGGTATTAAAAAAATTACGAGAATGGGGATTTCCTATTTTAACCGATCTGCATCTTGCGCACGGCATTGATGATTGTGAAAAATTTTACACGCAAACATCAAAAAAACGCGCGAGTTTGCCATTTGAAATAGATGGCGTGGTTTATAAAGTAGATTCATTTCACTTGCAAGCGCAATTGGGATTTGTATCTCGCGCACCACGTTGGGCAGTTGCCCATAAATTTCCAGCAGAAGAAAAAGAAACTATAATTGAACAAATTGAATTTCAAGTAGGGCGCACGGGCGCTATTACACCAGTTGCACGATTAGAACCTGTTTCAGTTGGCGGTGTAACAGTAAGCAATGCGACATTGCATAATTTTGACGAAGTTTTTCGAAAAGATATTCGTCAAGGCGATAGTGTCATTATTCGCAGAGCAGGAGATGTGATTCCCGAAGTGGTTGAAGTCATTGTTTCGAAAAGAAAACCAAATACCAGAAAAGTAAAACTGCCAACACAATGTCCTATCTGCCATTCCGCTGTAGAAAAATTAGAAAATGAGGCGGTGTTGCGTTGCACGGCAGGCTTATATTGTGCCGCACAGTTGCGCGAATCCATCAAGCATTTTGCATCACGTCGCGCAATGAATATTGATGGATTAGGTGAAAAAATAGTGGATTTATTAATTGCGCATCAATTAATTCATTCAATTGTAGATTTATATCAATTACAACGTGATCAATTAATAATTTTGCCACGCATGGGTGAAAAATCAGCTGATCATTTGTTGGCTGCTATTGAAAAAAGTAAATCAACCACATTGGCCCGTTTTTTATATGCGTTAGGCATTCGGGATGTCGGTGAAGCAACATCAGCAGTTTTGGCATCTGAATTCTCAGATTTAAATGAATTGATGCAAGCAGATGAAGCGCGATTGCAACAAGCAAGTGACATTGGTCCGATTGTATCACAACATATTTTGTCATTTTTTCATGAGCCGCATAATCAAAAACACATTTTTCAATTAATAAAATTAGGTGTGCATTGGCCAGTTGCTTCCAAACGGTCTCAATTGGCATTGCCTTTGCTGGATAAAACTTTTGTGATCACGGGCACCTTGTCAGTCATGTCACGTGATGCTGCGCGTGATAAATTACAATCACTTGGCGCAACTGTTTCAAGTAGTGTTTCAACAAAAACACATGCTGTTATTGTAGGCGAGTCACCCGGCAGCAAATATGGCAAAGCCCAACAACTTGGGATAACATGTTTAGATGAGAATGCATTTTTAAAACTAATTGGAAAATAATATGCCTAAAAGTAACAAGGATGTGGTTGCACTGTATTCCAAAGCGGTTTGGAATGACCGAGATCTCTCGGTTATTGACCTGCTCTTAGCGCCCGACGCCAAAATTCATAGCCCCATGAAAACCATTGAAGGTGCTGAGTCCATGCGTGAGATTGTAGAAAAATGGCTTATAGCATTTCCTGATCTCTCTATTCATTGGGATGAATTTGTTGCTGAAGGTGATACGGTTGTGAGTCGTTGGACGGCTAGCGGCACACACTTAGGTGGGTTTTTTGATACAAAACCCACTTATAAAGAAGTAACTTATTCTGGCGTTACACTTTATCGTTTAGAAAAAGGTAAAATTACAGATTATCGTGCGCTGGTTGATATGCATGCCATTTTATCACAACTGGAAGAATATGATTCGATCCAAGAAGCACTGGAATCTGAATAAAAATACACATACCATAATTTTGTGTTCCAAAATAAAATATAAAGGATTATATATGAAAAAAATTATTTTATTATCAGTAATCTCTATTGCGTTGACCTTGGGTTTGGGTGGTTGTAATCGTCGCACTTTAGGAGCCGCTGGCGGCGCTGCGGTTGGCGGTACCGTTGGTGCTTTGACGGGTGGAACGACTGGCGCCGTAATTGGCGGTGTAGGCGGTGCTGCGCTTGGTAGTCATTTATCAAAATAATAAAAACCCCAGAGAAAAACTGGGGTTTTTTAGATTTTATTTTTTAGCGGCTTTAGGAGGGGTTGATGATGCGCCCACAATGCGACCGCAATTACCTTTCATCACAAAGATCCAATCATTTTTATCACCATTTTGCTTTGATTGCGCAGCGCAAGCGTGTTTTGTTGTGCCGCAATCATTTTTAGCTTTTTTTGATATGCCGTAGCATTTTTCAACAGGACAGTTTGATTTTGCAACAGCTTGTGTTGTTATGCCAATCGCGCCAGCGCATAACAGGGTTGTTGCAATTGTTTGTGTGATTTTTTTTGTTGAAGATTTCATGAATGACTCCTTGTTTTAGAACTTATCGTCAAATTGTGCTATTTTCAGACAATAAACAGTTTGACGACAAGCACTGATTATATCTGTGTCAAAAATATGTTAACATGTTACGAAAATTTTTAGCTAGTTTAAGCAAGGAGTATTTATGATTCCACGTACCGCAAAAATCATTCGCCCTTTTATTCGAGGGTTTAATTATTTAACCCCTGTTGCCGATTTATTGGCTCGTATTTGGGTTGCACAGATATTTTTTATGTCAGGATTGTTGAAAGCCCAATCTTGGGAATCGACACAAATGTTATTTGCGCATGTTTATAAAGTACCTTTTTTATCGTCTTATGTTGCAGCAATATTAGGCACCGGCGCTGAATTAATTTTGCCGGTTTTCTTGGTATTGGGATTAGGCGGTCGTTTTTTGATTTTAATTTTCTTTATATACAACGCAATTTGCGCTATTTCATATCCATTTTTATGGACAGCAAATGGTGCAGCTGGTTTATCAGATCATATAAACTGGGGATTATTGTTAATGCTGTTGATGTTTCATGGCTCAGGAAAATTGTCGTTGGATTATTTAATTCATAAAATACATGGACACCATTTAAAATGATCCCATCAGATGACGCAGATAAAAAACCGTGCGGTGGCCAGTTGGCCATTCGCACGTTGGCGATGCCTGCAGACACCAATGTCAACGGCGATATTTTTGGCGGTTGGGTTATCTCATATATGGATTTAGCGGGTTTGAGCATTGCACGCAAACGCGCTAAATGTCGCGTTACCACTGTTGCCATCGATAAAATGGTTTTTTTAGCGCCAGTGCATGTAGGTGATTTCATTTGTTGTTATGGTGAATTATTAAAAGTAGGGCGCACATCGATGGCTGTGCGCATTACGACTTATGCAACAGATGAGCTAGGTGAAAACCGAAGACAAGTAACGGAAGGTATTTTTACCTATGTAGCAATTGATGAGAATGGAAAATCCATTCCTGTTAAATCCGAATAACACCACCGCATGACATCTGACGTCTTAAGAAGCAGCTCATACAGAAAACTACTTAAAATACACCATTCTAAAGCGAATAATTAATCCCCAATATATCAACCACAAAGCAATACCAAGCCAGCCTAAGTAAAAACCCAGTATATGAGCAAAAACCAAGCTAAGTATGGCAACGATAGCTTGCGCAAGACCCAGCTTAAATAATACATTGGCAGCATGAATCGCATCTTGATGTGTTGCAAAATGCTTTTTGAGTGCGTTGGGAATACCAAAAGGCAGCATAATCCATTGAAAAATCAATCCAATATAGGGAACAACAAAAAGCCACACAAACCAGCTTGGAAAGATCTGATTATTACGTGGAATACGGCGCAACAAAGAAAATAAAGTCCATGAAAAAAGCAACATCACAATACCAGTGATGATAACCAACACACTCAGTCTCAAAAAATGCTCGTCCATAAAAACCCGCCAAAGTGATGTGATATTAATAATACATTATGAACTTGATGCTAAGGCCATGTCTACTTTCTTCATCACGACCAGGTATCCTTCAACAGGCACGTTTTTTTGCATGCGCAATATGACATTGTCAATACGCAGCGCCATGAAATGATTCGCTGTCATTAATGATTCAAGGTAGGCTTTATTATGCGCATAGCGCACAGTCGGTTGCAAAATGAAATTTGGCTCAGCTGTTTTTTCAACTGTAAAAATAAATAAACCATTTTTTGATAACGCTTTTTCTGCAGCATCAAAAATAGCATTTAAGTCGCCAAGATAAGTAAAAACATCAGCTGCCAGTATCAGATCAATTTCAAAAAATGAATTTAATGCATGAGTCACATCATCGCAAATTAATTCATCATAAGTATTTTTTTCACGCGCAACAGACAGCATATTTTCTGATAAATCTACACCAATGAGTTTGCTGGCATGGGATTTAAATAAAACGCCACATAAACCTGTGCCGCATCCCAAATCTACAATTTTTAAATGCGCTTGATCTGAAATTAAAGCAGACTCTAATAAAAAAACATCGAGTATTTTTTGTGGCACGCTATATTTTAAGCGGTCTGTGAGATGAAAATCATAGTAGGGTGCATATTGATCAAACAAATGTGTGATAAATTCTGTCGGTGCCGCTTGAGGCGTTTGCTTTTGTTCGATTGCCGATAAAATATGTAATATTTCAGGATCATGAGGTTTGATTTTATTTGCTTGCTGATAACTCAGTATTGCTTTATCTAATTCGTTACGCTTTAAATAAATACTGCCACAATTTAAATGGGTTGCAACATCCTCGGGGTTTTTTTGCAAAGCTTGCTCAAAATAAACCAGTGCTTCTTTGAAACGGTCTTTCATCATCAATAACACAGCGATGTTGTAATAAGTTTCAAACCACGGGTCTTGCTCCAGTTGCCGAAAATAATAATATAATGCGGTTTCGTGATCGCGTAATTCTAATAGACAATTAGCAAGACATTGATTTACATTTTCAAAATGATGATCCAGTGATAAGACGGTCTCAAATTGCTTTTTAGCCAATGTAAATTCTTTCAAGTGATAATAAGCTAATCCCAAGCGAAATTGTGCAGTGCTGTTTTTGGAATCAATCGAAATTACCTTCTGATACGCTTTTGCAGCAGAGGCAAATTTCTCTTCCCTGAGAAATAAGGTGCCCATGCGAAAAAATAAATCCGCGTTATTTTTTAAGGTGCGCATAGCGTTTTTCTATTGCTTGACTGAGTTGATAAACAGCCATGGCATAAACCACATTGTGATTGTAAGTCATGATCACGTTAAAATTATGATATATTTCCCAGTATTGCGTGTGATTTTTCATTGGCAATGTTAAGCGGGTTCCAATGCGTTGATCAATGTGGGTGTATTTTGATTGTAATTTACGCGCGATGGGTTGGTTAGCATGCCAACCATTTTTATGAAAATAATTGGCTACGCTAGCAATGGCATCATTATTATGAAATAGATTCACAGGCGTATTTTTTTTCAATGAAACACCAAAATAACGATAACTACTAGGCATAAATTGTGGAATACCCAATGCGCCGGCATAAGAGCCTTTTATGGCACCTGCATTTAAATGATTGTCTCGCGTTAAAATCAAATATTGTCCCAACTCATTTCTGAAAAAGATTTCACGCGGCGGGTAATAAAAAGCTAACGTATAGAGCGATCTTAATACGGAGTATCGGCCTAAATGTAAGCCATACTCTGTTTCAACACCAACAATTGCTGTGATGATGCTAGCAGGAATGCCATATTTTTTTTGCATTTGCATAAGGACATGATGATGATTTTTTAAATATTGCGCACCTAACGCGACACGTCGGGGTGTTACAAAAAAATGACGATAATAAACCCAAGGTTGTTTTTCAAAAGGTTGGGTCATGCAAGCAATCACACGGGGATTGGGATGCAATGTTGATAATAAATGGGTCAATTGAGTACGGTTGAAATGATCTTGCGTAACCAATTGCTGAGTAAATGTTTTTTTGGCTTGTTTGATTTCATGTGAGTGCGTTGTGATGGGGCTTGCAAAAGCAACCCAACTCAACATGCATGATCCGACAAATAACACTAATTTCCCACTCATAAAACTCCTTGTAAAAATAAAACTAACTTGACCATAATCGTCGATGTGTATGGATTGACATAATAATGCCAAAATTAATCATGAGTGAAATCATGGAGCTACCACCATAACTCACTAAAGGTAAAGGTACACCAACGACAGGTAAAATACCCGTAACCATACCTAAATTAATAAATGCAGATGCAATAAAGGTTAATCCTATCGTGCCTGATAGTAAACGCGTAAAATTGTCTTGTGCTTGTAAGCTGATGTATAAGCAACGCGCAAAAATCAGTAGAAAAATGAAGATAATGGCAAAGCAACCAATCAGCCCTAATTCTTCACCACTTACTGCAAAAATAAAGTCAGTTGTGTGTGCAGGTAAAAAAGACAGGTGTGATTGTGTTCCATGCATCCATCCTTTTCCAAAAATGCCGCCAGAACCAATCGCAATTTTAGATTGAATGATGTGATAGCCGCTGCCGAGCGGATCACGCTCCGGATTTAAAAAAGTGAGTACGCGATCTTTCTGGTAGGTGTGCATAAAATGCCAAATCACAGGAGAAAGCAAGACTAATAATGCACCCAGCGCACCGATAATGCGCCACCGCATGCCAGCAAGCAACAACACAAAAAATCCAGCAAGCGTGACAACAATAGCAGTACCTAAATCAGGCTCTTTTGCAATAAATAAGGCGGGCATTAAAATCATCACGCCGGCAATGAGCATGACCGAGTAGGTTGGGGGTAATTCTTTTTCACTTAAATACCATGCCAACATAATCGGCATCGCTAAGGTCATTATTTCAGAGGGTTGGAAGCGAAAAAAACCCAGCGATAGCCAGCGTCGCGCACCCATATCCACTTTCCCCACGACCAATACTGCTAATAATAAAGCAAAGCTGATACCGTATAACCATGGCGCCCATTGTTTATAATACTGGTAGGGAATTTGCGCAAATAAACACATTAATGCAAATGATAATGCCAAACGATAGGCTTGTTTTTCAACTACGACACTGCTGGCATTGCTCGCGCTGTACAGTATAAACAGGCCAATAGTGGCCAATGCAATTAACCCCAATAACAAAAAAGGGTCCAAATGGAGCTTTTGCCATCGCAAAGATTTGACCTTTTTAGTAAGTCGTTTTTCGTATGTTTCTTGTGAATTCATAGGTTTATTTTAAAAATAATGTACGCGATTTCAGAGTGCCTTAATGTTAGCGTATTACAATAGTAAGAATCAAAGCATATGTTGGAAAAGCATCAAATTTTACTAAAGGGCTATCATAGGTAAGAAACTAATGAGAACAGAAGCGAAAAGAGCAGAAATCACAGCATCAGAGCTATTAATGCTTATTCTGAGTGTTGATAATATCTCTAGCGATGATTATGAAAAAATTTATGCGCAGCGTATCTATATCGAAAAAATAATAGCGGCACTTTCTCTCCATGAAAAAAAACACAAGGAGTCGCCAGCTATTTTAGCTGATCTTGTAAAAAGACTCAGCCAGTTGCAAACAAGAGGGGCTTTTTCAGAAGAAGAATGGAAAAAAGCGCTTTCTGATATCGATGAAGATTCACCACAGCCATCGACTATGACGCTTAATCTTAATGGTGAAGGCAGTTTAAATGCTGACCCAATGAGCGGTGAAGCATTCCCATTACTGCTTCCTTTGTCTACAAAGAGAAGCCCAGCAGATCACTTCATTCACTATGTATCACGTGGACAACAAGTGCGTTCTTTGTTGACGCGGCTTTATCACGCAGTCACTGATTTTCTGTTGGCTTTTCCACGAGAAAATTTCTCAGTGATAGCGGGTAATATTAATTTGGCTTTGCTTGTCTTGGCCTGTTTATTACCAGCGATTCGATTAACAGCAACCTTATTTGTCATAGCAAAATACGCGCTAAACTATAACGATAAAATGAGTGATAAAGAAAAAGCACTGCCTGCAACTTTGAAATTAAAAGATCAGCTTGCTCGCAATTGGCCTATGCTATCACAGGATTTTGTTTGGCCTATATTACGTGGCGCTGCTTGTATGCGACAAGATTACGCTACTTTATTTACAGTGAGTTTATTTTCATTTTTATTAACGCGAAATATTATAGTTGACCATTTAAATTATAATACTTACGAAAAAATGATTGAAAGAATGGATGGCAAAACAGTTATCCAAAAAGCATTGCGTGATTCACAGCGTGAAGTGAGATCACAAGACAGCATTGCATTAGGCGTTGCTGGATTTTATGTGTTAGGCGCAGCGTTAGCGATGATAGCCTACTTTGAAACATCAGAAACTGCTCTTTTACTGCCGATAGGCGGAACTGTTATTGGGCTCACGGCTGCTTTAAATTTCATTTATGAAATGTGGATTAAACAATCTGTTATAAAATTAACACTGAATGAACACGCAGCGGATGCACATATCACAATATCAATTGAAGAAAGCGATACGCGTATGGCAACACCAACCCCAGAAGCAAATGCACTTACAATACTAAATGAAGAAACAACTGCTTGCACCACAATAACAACTGAAGCATCAGATGAAGGCATCGCAATAGAGGCCGAAGCGATGACCTCAATTAAAAAAGTAAATGCGTTTATACTTAAAAAAATTGAACAAGTGAAACAACTTGAGCTTGCAGAAGATCAAAAACGCAGCGAAATACAAGCGGAAGAAACTATCTCAGTTAGCGCAACTTGCAGTCACCCTTCTTTTTTTAACATGCAAAACAACCAAACAAAAACTGCTGCAGAAAAATGTGCTGTAGCAATTGCAAAAGCTCCTGCAGAAACCTGTATTGTAAATATTGCAGCATGACAAAAAAGATAATTGACCTCACACTGGGCGCAAAACGCATTGAAAGTGATCAAGCAGCCGCATTGGCTATGCTGAAAATATTGCTTAAAGCAATACATTTTGATGAACAAGCCATTCAATTGGCGCTTGATCAAAAAAATTGGATAGGGTTAAGTGAAGCCAATCATAAATTACTCGGCGGATTATTGTATTGTGGCGCACCCCAATTAGAGCAGGCCACTATTGCATTACAAACAGCACTGAGCAAGCAGGATGAAAAAAAATACGGTTCTCTTTCTCGCTGTGTGTTATCTGAAATAAAAACGCTAGACGCTACTTTTTCAGCTTTAATAAAAACTGATATGCCACAATCGCATTCATTGGCATCGCCGGATGCACCGCATTCCAAAACATAAAGCCCGCGCAATTATTTTTTGGGATAACAACAGCATTTTCATAATCGCCATTATTGAGTTGACATGATTTCCCCATTGTTTTTTTAAAGTAGTCATTTTTACTGCTTTTTTGATACCAATGATAAACGGGAATCACTTTTGTTTTTGTACGTGAAAACAAGTTAAAAATAGTTGATTCTACGTCTAACCAAAAATTATAAACACACACACATAGGTTTCCCAGTTTTCCCATCGTTGTCTGATAAAACTCGGGAGTTAATGCCGGGTTAAATAAATTAAAAATATAAATCACAGGTGGTTTTTGATTTTCCGGCAATGATTTTAATAGCGTATGAATAGCTTGAATCGTATGCCAAGCTGTTATACCAAATGAAAACTTGAGTACTGGCAATGGATCATAGTGATTTTTTAAGGCGTTGTTTGCCACAATTAAATCATTTCCGCCAATCCAAAAAATATATACCGTCTTTTGGTTTACACTGACTTTGTTTTTATTTTTATCATCAATAAATAAAGCAACTTGCTTTGCAATGCCTGGAATTTCAATGCGTCGATAGTTTTTATTTGTTGGATCGGCAAGATACTGTTGTTTAGATCGGATAATGCTGGTTGCAGTGCAATTGGCAATCTTTACATAAAAAGGATTGACGCAATCTTGACTGGAGGTGGCATATCCCCAAGCATAGTTAAATGAAAAATAATTCGGAATTTTACGCGCATAGATCAAATCACTCGGCGAAACATGGCTCGATCGCGTTAATTGATCCTGAAATGCCATGCTTAAAAACAAATGCGACCAACTGATACTGCGAAATTGTCGTGCTGAAAAAGTAGGTTCAATAGGAACTTGTTTGGCAAGATACAAATTGTTTAGTGTAGGCCATAAAAAAAAGCGATTTTTAAAAATCGGCACTGAAAATTGTTTTTTACTGGTATCGACTGGATTAGAAAAGGGCACATAAAATTGGGCAAATGTATTATTGATTTTTTTGGCTGCTGTTGGATTTTTCCAGATGCGCGATGATTCTGGAAAATTGCCGTTGTCTGATAGACTATCACCAAACACGATCATATTGCTGAATTGGGCAAATGACGAGGAAAAGCACAACAAAAAACCAATACTCAAAATCACCTTGATTATTCGCATAAAAATCCTTTCTATGTTGTCGAATAGGGTTGTTAAAGCGGGGGTATTGTTTTCTTCCGCCATGAAAAAACAGATCGTATCATTTTTATCTCAGAGTCGTTATGATGACGGTCTTTTTTAAGGAGCAAACTATGTGGTTCAAACAAGCAACAATTTACCAATTTTCCAGACCATTATCGATCAACCAGGATAAATTATCTGATGCATTAATGCCATTGTCTTTTTCACCTTGCCTGCCTTCTTTGCCAGCGAGCTTGGGTTGGGTTTCACCGATTGAAAATAGCACGCAATTGGTTTACGGCTCAAAGCGTTTCTGGATGATTTGCTTGCAATTTGAAGAAAAAATTTTACCCAGTAGCGTGGTTCGTCAAAAAGTAATTGAGAAAATACTGGAGATCGAAAAAAAAGAATCCCGGATTGTACGCGGAAAAGAAAAGCAATCCTTAAAAGATGAAATGACGCAAACCTTGTTGCCAAAAGCATTTACAAAAAAAACACGCGTGTACGGCTTGATTGATTTAGAACGACAACGCTTAATTATAAATTCAAATCATGCTGCCAAAGTGGAACGTTTCGTGGCATTTTTAAAACGCGCCATTGCACCATTGGATTTAAAATCACCGGATATTAAAAAACCTGCATTTGTGATGACGGATTGGCTGAAAAAAACAGCGCCAACTGATTTTGTGATTGGACAATCTGGCGTATTACAAGACCCACAACAACAACGCCGAACCATTCGCTGTCAACAACAAGATTTATCGTCACCTCATCTGCAGTCGTTTTTAGAAGAAGGCTGTGAAATAACGCAGTTAGCTTTAAGCTGGAAAGATCAAATTCATTTTGTGTTAACAGGTGATTTTTCACTACGCAGCATGCAATTTCAAGAAGCGGTTTTATCATTATCAAAATCAGATTATACCGAAACACCTGAACAACGTTTTGATGCTGATTTTGTGATTATGACCGAAATAGTAACGCAATTGATTGATGACTTAATGGAGGAATTTGCCGATACCACTCAATCTATAGAGTCGGTAGCAGCCTAATGACGTCCCACATTTTCATTTATCATGATCTGGGTGCCTCAACAGAATCCGTGGAAAAATTGTTGGATTTTGCACAGAAAAAAAAATATTCTGCAACGTGCGTGAGCGGGGCTGATATTGGAAAAAATAATATACTACATGGGCAATCGTTGCTGATCATCCCAGGCGGACGCAGCTTGCCTTTTTATAAGACGCTGGGTGAGTCGGGCGATCAAGCCATCAAAACTTTTGTTGAGCAGGGTGGGTATTATTTAGGGTTATGTGCAGGCGCTTATTATGCTGCACAAAAAACCATTTTTGCAAAAGACTTGCCGCTTGAGTTGCAATTACCCGGCACACTCAATTTTTTCTCAGGCAATGCGGTTGGGCCTGTTTTTGCTGAATCTGATTTTGCTTACCATTCTGAAAAAGGAGCACGTACGGTTGACGTTGAATTGGAAGATGGCACACAATTTCCAATGTATTTTAATGGTGGCTGTTATTTTGAACACGCAGAACAATTCCAGAATACACAGGTAGTAGCACGTTATGTTGATAATGCATTGCCGGCTATTATTTTTTGTTCTGTTGGCGCAGGGCGTGTCCTGTTGTCCGGCGTGCACCCTGAGTTATCTTTTCCAGAAATAAGCAACCATTTTATTTTCCTTGAACAATTAATTTCTAATTTTTTTGGTGTCTTGAGGTGACGTTATGATAGTGTTATTCTCATCTAAATTTAATGAGGGTGAAAAGTATTATGGTGAAATCTTCAAAGACAGATTCTTTTCAACTGAAAGCCGATTTTTTGCCCATTACTACTTTGCGATTACTGAGCCATCAAACTGAATTACTCCAGAGTCAATTAGAAAACATTGTCCTTAAAGCACCAAACTATTTTACTAATGCACCTATTATTGTCGATTTTAGTGCGCTTGATGAAAACGCACCACAGTTTGATGCTAAAGAAATTTGCGCTTTACTTCGTCAATTTAAAATGCAACCTATCGCTGCACGTGGTTTAAAAACACTCGACGTATTGCCTGTATTACCCGAAATAATTAAAGCCCAATCAGAACCTGTAAAAGCAAAAGAAACAGTCAAAATGACAACTAAAGTTATTTCAAAACCCGTTCGCGCTGGAACACAGGTATACGCCAAAGAAGCTGATTTAATTATTTTAGCGTCAGTAAATTCGGGTGCTGAAGTGATTGCAGATGGGAATATTCATATTTATGCACCATTACGAGGTCGTGCGTTGGCAGGTGCTACAGGTGACCTGAACGCGCGAATTTTTTGTGCGAAGTTAGAAGCAGAATTGGTTTCAATCGCAGGAACCTATTTAACCAATGAAAAAATAAAAGCAATGTCCATACCTAAAAAAACGGTGCAAATATTTTTGCGAGATCATAAATTGTGCATTGAAGAAGTTTAAAAGGAAAAAACAGTGACTAAAATAATTGTAGTAACTTCCGGTAAAGGTGGCGTTGGAAAAACAACCACGAGCGCATCATTAGCAACAGGTCTTGCTTTAGCAGGATTCAAAACCGTCGTGATCGATTTTGATATTGGGTTGCGCAATTTGGATTTAATTATGGGTTGTGAGCGACGGGTTGTTTATGACATTGTAAATGTCATTCATGGTGATGCCAATGTGCATCAAGCACTCATTCGTGATAAAAAAATTCAAAATTTATCTATTTTAGCGGCATCGCAAACGCGCGATAAAGACGCATTAGAAAAAGAAGCAGTAAAAAAAATCCTAGATACCTTATCGGAAACATTTGATTACATCGTATGCGACTCACCTGCTGGAATTGAAAAAGGGGCATTGATGGCCATGTATTATGCAGATGTTGCCATCGTTGTTGCAAATCCAGAAGTATCTTCTGTACGTGACTCCGATCGCATTTTAGGTATTTTATCGAGTAAAACAGAAAAGGCAGAACGGGGTGAAGCGCTTGAAGAATTTTTAATCGTAACCCGTTTTTCAAAAAAACGCGCAAACACCGGCGAAATGATGAGCGTTGAAAATATACAAGAATTACTGGGGATTCCATTATTGGGAGTCATTCCAGAATCACTTAGCGTACTCAATGCGTCTAATTCGGGTGAGCCTGTTATTTTGGATCAAAAAAGTGATGCCGGTAAAGCATATCAATTAATTATTTCAAAATTTTTAGGCACAGCAGATACAAGAAAAAAAACAGGCTTTTTAAAACGATTGCTTCGCGGAAAACAGGAGGTCACAGCATGATGAATATTTTAAATATCATGACGTATTTTCGTCGTAATAAATCAGCGCAAGTGGCCCAAAATCGACTACACATTATTATTGCTCAGGAAAAATCAGAGCGAAACAGCCCTGATTATTTGCCTTTGCTAAGACAGGAAATTTTAAGTTTGGTAGCTAAGTATACGAAAGCAGATATGGAAAGCGTGAATATTGAATTGCATTGCAAAGATAATAATGCGGTCTTGGAATTAAATATCACATTGCCAGATCGAGTTGCTGCAACCGCCTAATTGATTTTCAAATGGAATCGCATGGAAAGCAAATTCAATCGTTACTATGTTGTGCTCGCAGCAATGATTGCTGCATTATCCGGTGTTTTATTTGGTTATGACACTGGGGTTATCTCCGGTGCTATTCTTTTTATTAAACAACAATTTCACTTGTCGTCTGCAATGAATGGCTTTGTCGTGAGCAGTGTTTTATTGGGCGCCTGTCTTGGCGCTATCATCAGTGGTCGAATAACAGATCATTTCGGCAGAAAGCCCATGCTCATTGTCGATGCTTTGCTTTTTATTATCGGCACACTCATTGCTGCTTACGCAACATCGGTGACTTTTTTGGTTATCGGTAGAGTATTTGTTGGCGTTGCAATTGGTATTGCTTCATTTGCTGCGCCATTATACATTTCTGAAATTGCGCCTAAGGAACTTCGTGGTGCGCTGGTTTCATTAAATCAATTGGCTATTGCAGCTGGTATTTTCGCTTCCTACTTAATAGATTATCATTTCTCACATCAAGCAGCTTGGCGCAATATCAGCTCAAGCCAGGATACGTGTCTATAATTGCACCCCTGATCAATTTCTACCATTAAGCCGATTGAATCGCCAACTTTTTACCCTTACGTTTGTTG
>PFPT01000065.1 GCA_002793195.1 Gammaproteobacteria bacterium CG_4_10_14_0_2_um_filter_38_22 | reverse complement strand
TGCACCGAATTCTTTTCTTGCTAGTGCATATCCCCATTCACAAAAAGCCCCTTCTGTAAATTTCATAATATTACCTTTATGTACTAAGGTAACAGATGGACATTCGTGTTTAATTGCATATTGAATAGCGCGTCGTATTAAACGTTCACTCCCTTCTTTTGAGACAGCTTTAATTCCAATTCCACACTGTTTTGGAAAACGAATTTGTGTAACGCCCATTTCATTCTGCAAAAAGGTAATAAGCTTTTTAGCTTCAGCGCTTTCTGCTGACCACTCAATACCTGCATAAATATCTTCGATATTTTCACGAAAAAGGATGATATTGACTTTTTCTGGATTTTTAACAACACTGGGAACACCCGGATAATAGCGAACAGGGCGTAAACAAGTATAAAGATCGAAATGTTTTCGAAATGCTACATTTAATGAACGAATGCCACCACCAACAGGTGTCGCCAAAGGCCCTTTTATAGCAATTTTCGCATCTTGTATTGCATTAAGCGTTTTTTTTGGTAACCAGGTATTATCACCATAAATAAAATTGGCTTTATTACCTGCATAAACTTCGAGCCAAGAAATAGCGCGTTTTGTTGAGTATGCTTTTCGAATGGCAGCATCAACGACCTGTCGCATTACAGGTGTAATATCAACACCGATTCCATCACCTTCAATGAATGGAATAATGGGATGATCTGCATCATTAATTGATACGTTGGATGCATCAGTAGAGATTGACGTTTTCTTTTCTGTTTTTAAAATATCGCCTTCAGTCATTTTATTTTTTGCTCAATTATTTTCATTATTTGTATTACTTTTATTATTTTTCACATTGATAGCTGATATATAAGTGGAAGTGCACATGAGCTGAAATATAATAATTATCAGTTGAGTATGAACTTCCATATAATTTATACGGTTACTTCATTAATCTCAGTGGGTCCAGCTAATAATATATCGTCACTTACATTCATTAGTGCGATATTATTCGCAAATGCACGCGCTAAACATAAAGAAGCTTGATCATAAGATGAAGTAGAACTCCAGGCAGTTCTTGGATTTAAAAAGGTTGTCTCAACGCCATCAATAAACCTTGGGATACGTAATTTGAAGTAAGGGATGGTTTCATAATCGGCATGGTCGAGTTGACCGCATAAAATAGCGCTGACGATTGCTCTTGTCACTGGTATTGGAAATCTTTTACCGCCCTGATCGCGAGCACCACCTGTCCATCCTGTATTAACTAAAAAAATTGAGCAGTCGGTTTGTTCAATGCGTTTCATTAATAAATTAGCATAACAATTTGCTGATTTCGGGAAAAATGGTGCACCAAAGCATCTGCTAAAGACTGGCTTTATTCCATTATTTTCATTACCGACTTCAGTGCTCCCAACTAGAGCGGTATAACCACTTAAAAAATAATATGCCGCTTGTGTTTTAGACAAGTTGGCAACTGGGGGAAGAACTCCATATAGATCACAGGTAAGAAAAATAATATAGTTTGGATGTGGATTTTTTGAAGCAAATGATCGTTGTAAAATATGATCAATAGGATAGGCGGCACGTGTATTTTGTGTCAATGAATCATCATCATAATTTGGTATTAATGTGATGGGGTCTAAAACCACGTTTTCCATGATTGCATTATCTTTAATGGCATCCCATATTAGAGGTTCTGATTCTTTAGATAAGTTGATACATTTTGCATAACAACCGCCTTCAAAATTAAAAACACCTTCTTTGCTCCAGCCGTGTTCATCATCTCCAATTAGAAAACGCTCTGGATCAGCAGAAAGAGTAGTTTTCCCTGTACCGGATAATCCAAAAAACAGCGCTACATCTCCATCTTCTCCTATATTAGCAGAACAATGCATAGGCAATACATCTTGATCTGGCATCAGGTAATTCATTACAGAAAACATGGCTTTTTTTATTTCACCTGCATAATGCGTACCGCAGATTAGAATTTTTTCTTGCGTAAAATCGATTAAAATAGCTGCATCACCATTGACACCATCCTCTTTTCCTTTTGTTTTGAGATTAGGTGCACACACTAATTTCCAGGCGGAAGATATTTGGGTTTCTGGTTTCAAAGGAACGAATAAGTGGCGACAAAAAAGCTGGTGCCATGCAAGTTCTGTTGTGACATGCACGAACAGTTGGTATTGATTATCAGTACCAATAGCGTAATTACCAGAAAAATTAGATTTTTCTTCCAGGTAATCACTCGCCTTTTTCCACAGTGAATTAAACACGGAGTTGCTAATTGGCTGATTAATTGTACCCCAATCAATGGTTAGATGTGTTGTATCGTCATCCACGATAAAGCGATCTTTTGGCGATCTTCCTGTACGAGAACCGGTATTAACTGAAAAAGCACCATTACTGGCTAATATACCTTCATTTCGCAACAATGCCCCTTTTAGTAATTTTTGCGCTGGTGTCTGACTATCTATTTTTTCTACAGTTTCCATGGTGATTATCCAATCAGTTTTAATTGGGATATATCATATACCGATGCACGGTAAATATCAATGTTATCGCCATACTACAGGGCATGCCGGGATCATTGTCATTGATTGTATGGGTTTTGTCAGAACTGACTACATTGAAAAGCCAACCCGCGTGTTAAAATGACTGGGTGCACATCAAGATAATTATTTATATGGAGTATGGATAT
>PFPT01000002.1 GCA_002793195.1 Gammaproteobacteria bacterium CG_4_10_14_0_2_um_filter_38_22 | reverse complement strand
AAAACTTTTGATGCTATGCCAAATCCTAAGTTAGTAGTTGCAATTGGAGACTGTGGTCATTGTGGAGGTGTTTTTAAAGACTCATATGCTGTCATTGGAGCTGTCGGTAATGTAATACCCGTTAATTATATTGTTAAAGGATGCCCTCCTACACCGACAGACATACTCAGTGGTATTTTACTCGCTATTACATAATTCTCTATCTTTCTCAATTTCTGTTAACTGTGCCGATTCAAAAGAACGTACGGAGATGATTTCATTGATCAGGGAGGATTCAGTACTAACGAGTCATGTTAATTTGCATGGCGAGTTCGATTTTAGACAAAAAGCTGCAAACGAATCCTTCTTTAATTTGGCTAGGATACTGGCTTTGAAGGTGGTTTAGGGTTGCGAACGGGAAATTCCGGCGCTTATGTAGATTCATCCGTGCGACACGAAGTCGCCAAAGAGAGTTGTCTTTACTCTTAAATAATAGAATAAAAGACCATCCATGCCACTGGATGAATCTAGGGATCTGAATAAAGAGCGATCCTGACAATGAGGCGAAGCATGATGTATTTATGCGGGGTACAAATCGCGAGAAGCGTACCCTTCTGGTAATCACAACCGGGTAAGCGCTAGATAGTTGGTATGGTGAACATATGTGAATCGACCAAGGTATGTAACCGGACAAACAGCGAAAGTGATCGATACGCTGTAGCCAAAATGGCATTGAGAGTAAGAAATTACTTGGGTGCAATAATTTCGTGGCTATTAATCTCTTCGTACTATGAGTCGGCACCTAACCCAACATTACTTTCTTGGCGGAACGTGGAAACCGCGTATTGCTCCTAAATAATAGGAAAATATATCGTAAGATATATTTATAGTGATGCGTGAATAGGATGCTGGAAAAAGCGAATGCCGCATTGTAATTATGCGGATAGGATTTAATTTTTAATTTATTTTATTTTTAATAAATAAAAAAAAATAATTCAACATGAAAATGTGCCCACGTCCAGCGGGTTTTTTATCGTGAGAGAATTTGCAGAATCAATTTCGCCCCGTGTGAAGCAACCCCCAAAAATGTCGAGTAAATTTTGCGCAATGTGACTTTTAAATGCTCAATCTTCCTTTTTGTAAAGCTTGATTTGTTTTCCTTGTGGTGTATATCGTTCTGCGCGAAAAAAACAGATTTCTGAAGATGATTAATTTCTATGACGGTTTTGGACCGCTTATGCGGCTGGAGCCATAGAGCAACTACAATGTCGGGTTGATTTTTATTTTTAAATTTTCCCGGATGTTTTGATAAATTTTTTATGCGCTCGTGTAAAGCGGCATTCGTCGATATAACTTCTTGAGCTCCGGCCGGAATCCTGGTCAAAAAGGCTCAAATCTCAATTTCAGATAGATTATAATCAATTTCCGCACTCGCCCTGTTCATATCCAGCGTAAATTTTCCAAAACGATTAATGTGATCACGCCAATATGGCGAGAATCCCGATAACACTTCATTTGGAATTTCAATCTCACTATCTCTGATCTTATTCACCGCTTTTGTTTGATGAACCACTGTGTGGAATATCGTCGAGTAACCAGGAGTGGCTACTCGACATAAAACGAAAGAAGAAGAAATCGCGATTACGACACGTCCTGGTGATTCAGAAAACAGATTTGGTCCTTTTTAGCCAGGATTCCGGCCAGATCTCAACTAGGTGTCCGCAAATCCGATTACTCGGGAGTGGTTACTTGACAAAGCTTTGATTATTATCTGAATTGATATCAAAACCCCAAACTTTGGTGTTATTTCTTTTGGATGATTTTGCAAGATATAGCGCCTTATCAGAATGATCAATAGATTGTTCGATGGTAACAGTCGGATCCAATAATGCAATACCGCAAGATACAGTGATATGAATTGGTTGATTTAAACCAACATTAAAAGCGGTATTAGCAACACCATCACGAAGACGATCCACCATGTTAAATGCTTGTGATAAATCAACTTGCGGCATACACAATAAAAATTCTTCACCGCCGTAGCGAAATATCTTGTCGTACGGACGCAAATTTTCTATCAAGTAATGTGCCAAAATTGTTAATACTTTATCACCAACAGGATGTCCGTATTTATCATTCACTTTTTTGAAAAAATCAATGTCTAACATTGCAATACAACAGTTTTGGGTATTGCGCTTACTCAGTTCTTGCTGCTCTCGTAGCAGTGGCAACATATTAATTCGATTGACAGTCATTGTCAGTGGATCGCGATTATACAGTAAAACTTCTAATTCACTTTTTAACGAACCAATCTCCAATCGCAGTCGCATGAGCGCATTTGAAAAATTATCATAATCAACAGGTTTAATTTCATTGTTTGTATTAAGATTGATAAGGAGCTGACTTGCAATTTGATGCATGTGTTGATGAGCTTCGCCAATTCCAATAAAACCAGGGTGATCCGAAATATTTTTTAATGCCTCGCTGTAATACCATTGACCAAATCTACACTCTTCATGTGCGTTTGGAGCAATGTCATGCTTGTCACTCGGTAATCGACAAGCAAGTGATCGAAGTAAATCATAGTGCCATTGTTGATGGTTGTATAAAGCCTGGTCTAATTCAACAAGCATTTTTTGTAATTGATCACGATCCAAGCTTTGAAGGTAAGCCCCCACAAATCCCACCTACCCGAACACTTCAACCCCTGTTAACCTCGCTTTGTTTCTAACAAAGCGCAGGAGC
>PFPT01000072.1 GCA_002793195.1 Gammaproteobacteria bacterium CG_4_10_14_0_2_um_filter_38_22 | reverse complement strand
ACAAATTGGTGTCCACTGAAACGAGGTAAGATTACAAGCAGCGTCATTGGGAGCGAATGGCGTGTTGCATATTCATTCTGGGTTGGAACAGACTACTACTGAGGCTGTAATCATAAAATAATTTATTTTCAATATGTTAGTGTTATATATGCATGAATTTTTAATAAAAATACTTGCAATTTTGCCAGTATTTAGTATAATGAATTCATGCATACTAAAAGCGCTCAAAAACTGTTTTCTCATTTAAAGCCTGGGGTTGTTTACCGTCGAGAGGATTTATTGCCTTATTCAACGGCAGTTGATCGTGATTTAACAACACTGACAAAACAAGGTGTTTTGCAAAAAGTATCGCCAGGTGTGTATTGCGTGCCCAAAAAATCACGTTTTGGTGTTTTGCCACCCGATCCCACATCGCTTGTTAAAGCTTTTTTAAAAGACAGTCAATTCCTATTGTTTTCACCGGATGCCTATAACACTTTGGGATTAGGCTTGACGCAAACCTATAACAAAATGATTGTTTACAATCGAAAACGGCATGGTGTTTTTGTTCTCGCTAATCAGGAGTTTGATTTTAGAAGGCCATCGTATGGTTTTTCAAAAAAGCTTACGCCAGAATTTTTGCTGGTTGATTTACTGAATCACGTTAATGAACTGGTTGATGAAGATGGTGAAAAATTGTTTGATAAGGTGAAATACTTGTCCCGGTCACTATTAGAAAAAGCACTCGCTTGTGCTAAACACTATGGTAAAGTGAAAACAAAAAAAATATTAAGAGGGGCACTCAATGAATCGATTTCTGCACGAGCTGCCTGATGCAAAAGAATTGTTTGAAGCGATAGCATTTGAACGAAAAATATTGCCCGTTATTGTTGAAAAAGATTATTGGTTGATGCATTGCTTATGGGGATTGCAGCAACAA
The DNA here is from genome assembly GCA_002793195.1 of Gammaproteobacteria bacterium CG_4_10_14_0_2_um_filter_38_22. Classification (GTDB taxonomy): domain Bacteria; phylum Pseudomonadota; class Gammaproteobacteria; order Coxiellales; family Coxiellaceae; genus 2-02-FULL-42-43. The sequence goes on along the minus strand of PFPT01000072.1, from coordinate 1,848 downwards.
CATTTTCATTTTGAATTAAAGGGTGGGACTTCGTTATCAAAGGGATTTAATATTATCGAAAGATTCAGCGAAGATATTGACGTGCAAATTTATCCTGACTCTGCATTAGATATTAAAACAGGTAAAAATCACGATAAACCTGTGCATATAAAACAGCGTGCTGATTTTTTTAACTTTGTTACTAGTGAGCTTAATATTCCTGACATGACATTCACCCGTGATCATAATTTTGATGATATCCAAAAGATGAGAAGCGCTGGTATTCGCGGCGAATACCGTTCACATTTTTCAGCAATACCATCATTAAAATCGGGTGTTGTTTTAGAACTTGGTTTTGATCAAACAACACCTAATTTGTCGTGTGATATTAGCTCATGGGCGTTTGATAAAGTAAATTCTTTAGGTATCTCTGTTGTTGATAATCGTGCTAAAAAAGTAAAATGTTATTATCCTGAGTATACATTTGTAGAAAAATTACAGACTATTTCCACGAAATTCAGATTGCAGCAGCAAAACCAAAAAATGCCGATTAATTTTTTGCGTCATTATTACGACGTGTATCAATTGTTAAATCAAAAACGCATTTTAGATTTTATTGGCAGCAAAGAATATCTTGAACATAAGCAAAAAAGATTTCGTACACAAGATGAAATGAACATCAGCAAAAATGAAGCGTTTTTATTAAGCGATCCAGACGTCAGAAAATTATATGCTTTTGAGTTTGAAAAAAAATCCGCGATATATTTTGGAAAGCAACCGACATTTTCTGAGGTCTTAGAAAGAATTCAGAAAAATATTGATAAGCTATAAACCCACTACTTTTTTGTATTTAAAAAAAACGTCCGTCATCCACGCGGGCATTTTATCAGTTAATTGTGTTGTTTGAATAAATTCTTTTTCAGTAATAACAGATTTAATTTTTTCAATCGTATTGAGTGTTACATTTTCACGACCGACAAAATTTAATGCGCAAATCACCAAGCCTGGTGTTGTACCTGTGGCGATTAACCGACTGGGATTAACATGTTTTAATTTTACTTTCGTATTATTAAACTTTAAAACTCGCGTATTGCCACTGGTATAAAATATTGGTTGCATAGGTACTTGGGTTGTTAATTGAAGCATTCTTGCAGCTTCAGCGCCTTGCACAGTTATTATTTCGCCTGTTGATTTGGAGAGTGACACTGCAATCTCAAACGCGCTAGGTAATATCTCTCCGACCAACGTACTTTGCTTTGGCTTCACAAATACACCGCGCGCTACACGCTTTATTTCTCCGGCTTTGACAAGACGATTGAGAAGCTGGCGAATGTTGTCGGTGGTAGAAAACGCACGAAGACTGCTTGAAGGAAAGCTTTTACCTTCTGGTAGCTCATGTATGTACTGTTTAATCATCGAAGATGCGGTCATTTTTCACCTCACTATGTCACGAATTATAACATAGAACGTGACAAAATATCTTAAGTGGGAGCATTCCCAATTTTTGTAAGGTAAATTGTAATCAGTGGAATAACGGACAAAAGTGGCCGGTATTGGCTGTGACGGTTTTTACCCTTTTATGTAGTTCAGGGCATGCTGGGATACGTGCGTAGAATTGCATCCTCACGAATTTTTAACACGCAAGTCTCTAATTTGAATAGCAGAAACGTGTACGCCATATTTTGCTATTATTTGAGCCATTGTAAGTTCACCCTTTATAGCTTCAAGTGCAATTTTGGCTTTTTCTGCTGGACTGTATTTTCTACGTTTAACGCTCATCTCGCCTCCAAAAGAAGATATCAGATTAGCTTTTTTTCCTTTTGAGCAATATGGCGCGCTATATGAAAAGGCTCCAGAAGAATCAGATGT
>PFPT01000050.1 GCA_002793195.1 Gammaproteobacteria bacterium CG_4_10_14_0_2_um_filter_38_22 | reverse complement strand
TGAAACAGGCAAACTAGAAGAACTAAAAGAACAATGGAAACAACGCATTCAAGAAAACTTTAAGCGACCAAAAGCAGTGGATGGAATTGTAAACACAGTTGAGGCAAGATCTTTCCATCACGATCCAACGCTTGTGATCGAACATGATATCCAAACACCCAAAGGTGATTATTTAGCCAGAAAAGGGGATAAACTCAATCCGCTTCTTGTCATGAATCCTGAGAAAGGCTTTTTGTTTATAAACGGTGACGACACGGAACAAATTGATTTTGCCAAGAGACACCTTGAACACTTTGATGTTGTTTTGGTTGCAGGCTCTCCGCTTGAGGTTGAACAGCAGGTACAGGTTCCTGTGTTTTTTGATCAGGGCGGCTATTTAACAAGGCATTACGGTATTAAGCAAGTTCCAGCTTTATTGAGCGTTGATCATAATCTTCTTTTAATACGCGAGGTCAAACCATGAAAGTTAAAGGGATATATGTTCTGCTCTTAACAATATTCACACTGAACATAAGTCATGCAGATGACATGAATTGCTCTGGCACGTTCCCCAATCCGATCACCGATATTTGTTGGGAGGGGATGTTCCCGATTAAAGTTGGCGGGTTTGAATTTGGATCCAAAGAAGGTGATGGAACGAAAACACCTATATTTTGTATGTGTCCAAAACCCCCACTGACCCAGCCAACACCTGGCATTCGGATTTCTTTTTTTGAGCCAACGCGCATGATGGATGTAACACGAACACCCTATTGCATGGTAAACCTTGGTGGCATGAAACTGGGTGGCGATTCTTCCGGAGATGGACAAACAGAAGGCGGGGCTGAGGGCGGTGCGTCTATTCAAAACAAGTTAAAGGATCGCGGCACGGTGCGCGTGAATTCTGATGACATGACAAAATCCTCTTTTTGGCAGGTGCACTATTATATTTATCCGGTTTTATATTTGTTTGAGCTGCTGACAGAATTTGTGTGTATGGATACAGGGGTTTTTGATGTGGGTTATATGACAGAATTTGACCCGCTTTGGAACCGCGATACCTGGGCTTTAATTCAAAATCCGGAGGCGATGGTATTTGGCAATATTATTGCACAGACAGCGTGCGCGCTTGATTGCCAAAGTGCGATGCTGCGTTTTCCGCGTGATGAGATGTTTTGGTGCGCTGGATGCCATGGCAGCATTTACCCTTTTACAGGAACCGTGCCGGCTCACGTGACAGGGGCGCAGGCAACAGAACTTGCAGCGATTAAGTTTATGGCCATGCAACACAGACGGGGCCTTATGCACTGTTATGTTGGTGATAATGCTTGCGGTGCCAGTCCTTGCCCCATTATTAAAAAATCTATGTATAAACTTCAGATGGTCAATCCTGTCGCCTCCACCAGTAATGCCGTGCCAATAGGCCGCTCTGATTTAACGTCAGCAAGGCATTCTCAACGTGAACTGATCCAAGGATCTTGCAATTATGGTTATCTCATATTTAGAAAAAGGAACTGCTGCTTGTTATGAAAAAAATCCTTCAAACCCTTAGTTTTCTTGTTATTTTAAGTGGCGTATCGTCAGCCATGACACCTGATTTAAAAGGTAAAATTGATGCGCGGCTAAGGCAAGCCAAAGCTGAGAATATAAATTTATTTTCTGATAAGAAGTGTTCTGGTGATTGTTTTGGAAAGGCTGTGAGCAAAGCTGACCTTGAAAAAATGACAGAATTTTTAGGGGTAAAGCCTGAAACTGGTACTGACCAAAAATCAACAGAAAATATACCTACCAAAAACGCAGAAATTACAGTCTTTGTATCCAACAGTATGCCAAAGGCAGCGCTTAAAGGGCTTGTGATAGAAGCAAGGCAAATGAAGAAGCATAAGGTCAGATTTGTGATTCAAGGCATGGTTAATGATTCTATGCCTAAAACCGCACAGCTTGTTGAAGAAATTGGTCATTCCTTAGAAATAGATCCAAAGCTTTTTGAAGAATATAAAGTGACGCATGTCCCTGTTTTTATGACAACAAAGGCGGATAAAGTTTACAGGATTCAAGGAAATGTGACGCTTGATTTTGCTGTATCAACATTAAGTGAAAATGTTGATGGGGCTGCAACTCCAGAAGCTGAAAGAAAAAAAACATGATGCATCTCCTTTTCCTTATTTGTTTACCCTTTGTTATCTACGGAGACGCTTTATCTGAGGGTGAATCCTTAGCTTCAACGGCTAATCAAAAAATTGATTCTATTAAGCAAGGTGGGTCAGGGCAGTTGGGTGTGCCGCTTTCAGAACGTCCAAAGGAATCGGGCTATAATGCAGATACCTTAACGCAACAGGCTGCGGCACAAAGGGCATCTGAAGATTATGTTCATATAAAAGATTCTTATAATGCGATGGAAGAAGAAGTTGTGGAACCCTATGATCCGTTTCAGGGTGGCAATCAAACAATTCAAACATACAATCAAAGGGGCAGTGTGGAGAAAATTTGTATTGAAGGGGGTGATCCTTATAGTTACAGCTGTGTCCGTCATTTAAAACTTGATTTAGTTCTTATTCCACAAATTTTAAAGAAGCAAGGTTATTGCCGAAATCACGGTTGGGTTGATGAAGCTGGGTTTATACGATCTGATTGCAAGCTTCACCGCAATATGAATAGTGCTGATCAAAGGCGTACGGTTGAGCATCAAGCAAGGCGTGTTGATATTTTGAAAGAACGTTGGATTGGCTGCGATGATGTTAATGGTTTTTTGGCCGGATCTCATCAGGATGTATCTGTAAAAGAAATTGATTGTGAAAGTGAAAAAGCAGAAAGGCGTATTTTTCGCGTACGATCAGGAGATGGATCAAAAGAAGAAGATGAAGCGATTTCAAGGCCATCTTGGGAAAAAAAATATACGTATATGTTTGAATCCAAGGTTTGTTCATCATGTAATGTTCTTCGAAAAGAAGGATGCTCTTTAAAAGAAGCGAGTTGTTTGCAGTATGTGACTTTACCAGGTGGCACGAAAAAATGTTTTAAATGGAAAAAGGTATTTAGAGGTGGTCCTAAGAAATCAGACAGGGTGTTAAGGTATAGTATCTGATTTAAAAAGGATCACACA
>PFPT01000071.1 GCA_002793195.1 Gammaproteobacteria bacterium CG_4_10_14_0_2_um_filter_38_22 | reverse complement strand
CATTAATTCTGAAATTTTAAGCTGATAAGGCTATGTGGCGGGGTGGGATTTGTGGGGGCTTACAATTTATTATATGCTAGCAGCACTGATACATTTTTATTAAGAGCATTATAGTTATGCGAAAAGATACAACAACAAAACCATTTCGAATCACTCATACTAATCAGCGTGTCGAAAAACGTGCGTTTCGTAAAGATATTAACATGAGGAGACAAGAGGCGTTTATTAAAGCGCATCGTCAAGCTCAACTCCTTGAGGCAAACATGAAAGATTACAACACCACTCTTGCAACGCTTGAAGATCATCTCCGTTTTCTGCAATTATTGGTAGCGGAAGCTTTTTGGTACCAAGCGAAAGATCTTGCTGATCCCAGAACTATTCTTTTTTATTTCATGTCGGTTTCTGATGATATAAATATTTTTATGAATGTTGATGGCGCTACTGATGATTCCTATATGAAAGTGTCAAAAGAGATCGCGAAAGAGGGTTTGTTTAATCGCTCCCACATTAGTATTTTCCTTCTTCCTAACGACATTGCTGACTTGCCTCAATATGCGAGGCAATCTCAACTGCTTGAACAACATCTTCAGCAGCGGCGTGATTAAACATAAACAGCAGCTTCAACCGTTTATTATTTTTTTAGCTGAGCTTCTTTAACAATGACTTTCACACCCAATTCATGCAACTGTTTAAAATCAGCAACAGAAGGCGCATTGGTTAACGGGCAATGCGCTGTTTGTGTTTTGGGGAAGGCAATCACATCACGAATATTTTGTGTGTTTGTGATTAACATCGTAATGCGATCAATGCCAAACGCAATACCACCATGTGGTGGCGCACCTAATTTTAATGCCGATAATAAATGCCCAAACTTTGCCTGAGCTTCTTCTTCTTTTATGCCTAAAATATCGAGTGAGGTTAGTTGCATGTCATATCGATGAATACGAATTGATCCGCCGCCAATTTCATAACCATTCATCACGATGTCATATGCACGTGAATTTGATGCGCCTGGATTTTCGCGTAATTTTTCAATATTGGATTCTGTTGGTGCTGTGAATGGATGATGTAACGGTTCCCAGCTTCCTTCTTTATCGAGTTGATACATGGGAAAGTCAGTTACCCATAATGGCGCCCATTTTTTTGTGTATAAATTAAAGTCTTTGCATAATTTATCGCGTAATGCGCCCAAACTTTCTGATACGATTTTTGATTTATCAGCACCAAAAAATAACACGTCGCCATTTTCTGCAGCAACGCGCGATAAAATGGCTTGTACAATGTCATTTGGAATAAATTTCAAAATGGGTGATTGTAAACCTTCAACCCCTTTTGCCATATCATTAACTTTGATATAGGCCAATCCTTTTGCGCCATAAATACCAACAAATTGAGTATAGTCATCAATTTGTTTGCGTGATAATTCTTGATGCGGTAAGCGCAATACGGTTACACGTCCGTCAATATCATTAGCTGGTCCGTGAAATACTTTGAATTCCACATTTGCTAACAAATCTTTTATATCTATTAATTCCAATGGATTGCGCAAATCAGGTTTATCAGAACCAAATCGGCTCATGGCTTCTGCAAATGACATACGTGGAAATGCGGGTAAATCCACATTTAAAACACTTTTCCATAATTCAGAAATCATTTTTTCCATGAGATTTTGTACATCACTTTCATTCACAAAAGCCATTTCTAAGTCGAGCTGAGTGAATTCAGGTTGACGATCCGCACGTAAATCTTCATCACGAAAACATTTTACAATTTGATAATAACGATCAAATCCAGAAATCATTAATAATTGTTTGAAGATTTGAGGTGATTGCGGCAACGCATAAAATTTTCCTGGATAGTTTCGACTGGGAACCAAATAATCGCGCGCACCTTCGGGTGTGGTTTTGGTTAAGCAGGGTGTTTCGATATCACAAAAATTTTCTGCATCTAAGAAGTGGCGAATAAAACGCACGACTTCAGCACGTTTTTTTAAGCGTGTTTGATTTTCAGATCGACGTAAATCTAAGTAACGGTATTTTAATCGCACATCTTCGCCGACATCTTGATAGCCATCGACATTAAATGGCAGCGGTTCAGCTACATTTAAAATTTCAATATCGGTAGCATCAATTTCGACTTCGCCGGATGGGATTTCTTTGTTGATCGTGCCTTCTGGACGATGACGCACACGGCCAGTGATACGAATCACAAATTCATTTCGCAATTTTTGCGCGACATCGAAGGTGTTTTTATTTTCAGGATCACAGACAATTTGTACAATTTCATTGCGATCTCGTAGATCGATAAAAATAAGACCACCATGATCGCGACGGCGATGCACCCAGCCGCAGAGAGTCACAGATTGGTTGATCAATGATTGGTTAATATCACGAGCTGCTTGTGTACGCATATTTTTCGCCATGCCATTAAAATAAAGATGTCATGTTAGCGATAGAGGGTGAAGGCTGCAATCTTCTTGTTTGGTTTTTAGGGTAAAAAATTAAATTTATTGAGAAAGCATCTGCTGCCGTGAATCCTCAATTAAAAGCTGTTATTCTAACCTCTTTTCCTGTTAATAAAATTAATTCGTTATAAATCAAGAGATTATATTTTTCTTGATACAAAAAAGTAAAAATCCTCTTATGAGCTATACTTTTGTTAAACATAAGGTTTTTGCAAGTTGTGTATTTGTGCAGGAGAGTGAAATGCGTGGTGAAGAAAAAGAAGCGGTAGTCGTTAATGCAATATGGCCAACATTTACAAAAGATAGTCTTCGGAGTGGTGCTCGGTTAGGTAATTTCACAGTTTCGTCAGTTGAAGCGGGAAATTCAGCCAGCTTGGGATTTTTTATTGTGAAATTGGAGGGAGGAATTACGCTCTATGTTTACCCGAATAAGCCACCGGTGAAGGGAGAGTTTATTAATGTAAAGAAGTTAACTGAAGATGAAAAAAAGAGCTTATCTGAAAGTGGAAAAGAGGAGCCATCTGAGTTTATGCAAGTTTCGAATGGCATTGAATACGCCTTAGAGGTGTCTAAGCGTGTTGTTGGCGCTCATGCTCCGGAGGCTCAACGAGCAGCTCCAAAGAAAAATAGAGGCATTTTTGCGAATCTTGGGAAAAGCGTTAGGGAAGCAGCTAGTGCATTAGCAAATCGAGTATCATCAAGTCAGTCGCCAATGAATCAGGCGAAAAAGCCAAAGAAGGGAAGTGTTTCCGAGTCTACTGATAGGGGGACTGAGCGGGTTGTTGTTGAAAATTCTGTAGGATCGGGTGAGGCCGATGCTGCGCATAGGGCAGCATCAGAACCAAGCAACCCAGCAAATACAAAAGTTGATGACAGTTCGAGAGAAGAAATGCGAACTCGGCAAGAATTTTCTGATCCTGATACTTTGTCTGATGAGTGGGTTGTTGTTGAAGATTCTGGAGGGTTGGGTAAGGCGGCAAAGAAGGCCGATGCTTCGCATTGGGCAGCGTCAGAACCAAGCAACCCACTAAATACAGAAGTTGATCATAGTCCGACAGAAGAAATGCAAACTCAGCAAAGATTTTCTGATTCTGATGCTTCCCCGTCAAAAAAACCAACCTTCAAAAGTAGTGAGCTTGCGAGAAAGCCAGTTTCATTTTTTGGAAACTCAGCTAGTAAGTTCAAGCAAGTAGGGGAAGGCAAAAAACCAGGCAATGATGATCCTTCAGAAAGCAAGCTTAAGCGATAAAACGATTTTTTGGTATTGATCAGTTCTGTCCTTAAAGTATCGACAAGCTGCAAATGATGCTAGTTGGTGCAAACAAATAAAAATTTTTGGCTAAGCCTAAAGCACATTAACCTTAAATTTTCATTTATTTCCCTCTTGTGGTATCTTCATTTTCACTTTCGTAAGCATAGCTACCTGTTATTTTTTATAACAACGTATCTTGAAAAAAACGGTTGAGTAATTCATTCGTTTCATTGGGTTTGTTGAGCATAGCGAAATGACCTGATTCAATTGATGCCACTTTTATTTTTGGATTCAACTGCTTTAATTTTTGAATGTCACCAGATGCTGGTGTGCCTGCTATATAGAAAAGCGGATGGGAGCAAGTTTCAATGGCTTTTGTGGAATCAAAAACAAAAACATCTGCCAGTAATTGATTGAATCGTTTTGGTGCGATATGCCATCGCGCACACAGTTTATTTTCGATTTGCTTCATTAACTCAAGATCATCACACTGAAGATTAATCATTTTATGTTGTATAAAGTCTCGCAATACACAATCAGAATCAGCCTTATCTAACTGAGATAAAAAATCATGGAATTTTTTTGCTGTCGCTTCTGTTTTTGGTACTGAAGTATCAATCATCACAATACCACGTGTTTGATCATGGAAAATAGTAGCGAGCTGCAATGCCATATTGCCACCCATGCTGTGCCCTATAAAAATAAGATCATCTAAACCCTGTTTGATTATTTCTTTTTTAATTTGATCAACGCAGCCATAAAAAAAATTATCTGTAATTGCATTTGTGTTGATGATGAATTCAGAATAGTCGGGTGTATAAATGCTAAGCTCAGATGAAAAAGCGGCAATTTGATTTTTAAAATCACTGGGTGCGCAGCACCATCCGTGAATAAACACAAGCGTATGATGTGGATTTTTTGTTTTCATTTTTTTACCTCAATACGTTTGTTTGGTTAATGTTGGCTTGATGGAAACAAGGTGTTCCATAATTGCAATGCGCCTTGATAAGTCGGTGTATTTGGATGATCTGTTGTAGCGTAATCGTTATCTAAGCGCCATGACATCATGCCAGCCATATTATTTTGCAGTGCATAATTGGCTTTTTGTGCAATAGTACCGGATGCACCGAGTGTATCGGTAGTGCCGCCGAATTGATCATATCCCAATTCTGTTTCAATGCCGCCAATCATTTGGTTGAGTGGAAATCCAGCATTTGAAAAAGCAGTTGCGCAATCACTTAATGCAAGACCAGTTCCATAAGACATAATATTAATTTGATCTAAGTTATTTTTTAATACGGGCATGTCATAAGCAGAAACGGGAAATGGCCATACGTCTAGTGTTAATTTTTTATGATTGGCATGTAGGGTTGCATATACATTTTTAACCAGTTGATCTAAATTTGCTTGATTTAAACTATTTTCCCAATCAATATCGAGCCCATTAAAGCCGTACTCATTTAAAAAACTCAATACATTTTCTGCAAAATCGGGGTCGTTCGCAGCGCCACCATAAGATTGTGCGCCACCATCACCGCCCACAGTTAAAAAAATATCTGCGGTGGGGTTTTGTGTTTGCACGCGTTCAATTAATTGTTGAACATGATCTGCAGAACCATCAAAAGCAATTGTGAAATGGCCGTTTGTTTTAACAATTTTTCCAAAAGCAATGTAGAGACGATTTAATTTATCAAATGGCGTATCACTTCTGAATTTTTGTTGCCAATGTTGATTATGATTGTCCCAAATACCAAAAAATTGTCCGACGATTGGTTGCGCATAAGCTATGGCATAAAAAAAAGTAGTGACTATAACTAATACAAAACGAATCACGCGATATTTTTTATTTTTTAAAGTCATCATATCAGCCATCCATGGTGAATTTATTTGACATGTGATTTTATCATAAATAAAAAATATTGCATTTGATGGTGTATGTTGCCCGCTTTTTTCAATTTTTATCAATAAAATCAACCTGCTTTAATTGTATTTAATATACTGATCTATCCCTGACAAAGCTTGCTATAATGAAAACGTAGCAATCGTTAACTTTCATGGAGGAGAGTAATATGCAGTATAAAAAAGGGATGGCAGTATTTTTGTTGCTGATGGGCTTTTGTTTTGGAACAACTGCGCTGGCCGCAAAAGCACTCCAGCACAGTTCGTCTACAGGTGCACGATGTGAAAATGGCAGCCCATACAATGGTCCTTGGAAAAATGAAACAGGGGTTAATGTTTATGCGCCTAAGTTTGTTTGTCAAAATGATCTTGCAATAAAACACAGTAATCAGTGTTGGGGAGTTTATAATGCGTCTCCATCACAACCGACTGTGATGGGTCTTTATAGTGGAAATTATCATACAGGTACACCACTTAAAACAGGCAAAGTTTATGCAAACCAAGAGTTTATTCCGACTTGTGCTGATTTATATCGACAATGTTTGCTCGATGCCAATTGCAAAAAGTGTTTAGATGGATCGTGTGGTTAACAATCGAGTGTAAAATAGTCATTTTTATTCCCGCGGTTATTGCTGCGGGATTATTATTTCAGCAGTCTCTGTGTTGCTGAAATGGAAGAAAGGGATTTTATATGATGCGAGTAAAAAAAATAATAGGGATTATGTTCCTTGCTTGTTTTACAGTAAATTTATACGCGGCATGTGTGGCAGAAATTCACGATAATATATTGTGCCAACCAGGCGATAGAGCAACCATTCCAAGTGAAACAGGACGTTATCGTCAATGTATGAATAAACGTGTCTTGACTGGTCCCGGTAATTCACTATCAGCAGCATATTATACTTGCGGTGGTGGTGCTTGGGTTTATTTGAGTGATCATGAATACGTGTGTGAAGTAGCAGCGAAGAATGATTGCAATTAATCAGTAAACACTGCGCAACAAAAAACGCCGCTTTTTCTCGATCTTACGTAGAAAGTTTTCTTAAAATGCGCACATACTTCATGTGTATGCGCTACTTTCTCGGAAACTTTGCTACGCAATCTCGATAAAATTGGCGCTTAATCAAGTAAAGTAACCTCGATTATTTATCATCATCCCATGACAATGCGCCGCCCGTTTGATATTCAATGACGCGTGTTTCAAAAAAGTTTTTCTCTTTCTTCAAATCCATCATTTCGCTCATCCAAGGAAAGGGATTGGAAACACCAGGATATTGTTCTGTTAATCCCAATTGACTGCAACGACGATTGGCAATGTATTGCAAGTAATCACGAAACATATCAGCATTTAATCCAAGAATACCGCGCGGCATGGTGTCACGTGCGTATTGTAATTCTAAGTCAACGCCTTCACGAATCATGTGAAGCACTTGTTGTTGAAAAGCAGGTGTCCATAAATCTGGATTTTCAATTTTGATTTGATTGATCACATCGATACCAAAATTCGCATGCATGGATTCATCACGCAAAATATATTGAAATTGTTCAGATGTGCCAGTCATTTTTCCGCGGCGACCCATTGCTAAAATTTGAGTAAAACCAACGTAGAAGAATATGGACTCAAACACAACATAAAAGGCAATTAAATCACGCACCAAGCGCTGATTATTTTCCATTGTGCCGGTGTGAAAGTCGGGATCTGCCAAGCTTTGTGTGTAGGGTAGCGCCCATGATGCTTTTTTCGCAACACTGGGTACTTCACGGTACATATTAAATACTTCAGCTTCGTCTAATCCTAAGCTTTCGATAATGTGTTGATAAGAATGTGTGTGTAATGCCTCTTCAAATGCTTGACGTAATAAATATTGACGACATTCTGGATTGGTAATGTGGCGATAAACAGCGAGCACTAAATTATTTGCAACGAGTGAATCGGCCGTTGCAAAAAAACCCAAGCTGCGTTTGATGATGGTGCGTTCATCTTCTGTTAATCCGTTGGGATCTTTCCAAAGCGCTACATCCGCTGCCATATTAATTTCATTGGGCATCCAGTGATTTGCGCACGCATTTAAATATTTATCCCATGCCCATTTATATTTAAATGGCACGAGTTGATTTAAATCTGCGCGACAATTAATAATTTTTTTGTCATCCACTTGAATGCGTGCAGCGTTCATTTCAATTTGTTCTAAACCGGTTGCTGCGCGTTCTAATACCGCTGTATCTGACATCGTAATCTCCTATTTATAAAAACGTTATGTGACAGTCGCTAACCATTGAACGGATAACGTTTACTGACATGCTTCGCAATCGGGATCGTCAATCGCACAGGCTTTAGGTGCAGATGAACCAACAGCCACTGCGTTTAAGTTGCTATCACTGATCGTTGCCTTTTCTGTGCTAGTCGCACCCAAACTTCTTAAGTAGTAAGTTGTTTTCAATCCTGACAACCATGCTTTACGATATAGCTCATCTAGTTTTTTTCCAGAAGGTTGTGCCATATATAAATTCAATGATTGTGATTGATCAATCCATTTTTGTCTGCGTGATCCTGCTTCAACCAACCATAATGGATCTAATTCAAACGAAGTGGCGTATCGCATTTTTAAATCTAGAGGGATGCGATCAATTTGTTGCACACTGCCATTGTAATATTTTAAATCGTGAATCATAACTTGATCCCACAATTTATGTTTTTTCAGATCACTGACGAGATAAGGATTTACGATCGTAAATTCACCTGACAAATTCGATTTGACATATAAATTTTGATAGGTTGGTTCAATCGATTGTGACACACCGCAAATATTAGAAATCGTTGCAGTGGGTGCAATGGCCATGATATTTGAATTACGCACACCTTGTTTTTTAACCAATTTGCGCAACGTGCCCCAATCCATTGTCATATCACGATTTTGCTCAAGGAATTCACCACGTGTTTTTTCAAGTAATTGGATGGAGTCAATCGGTAAAATACCTTGATCCCACAATGAACCTTTGTAGCTTTCATACGTACCACGTTCAACAGCTAAATCGCTTGACGCTTTGATCGCATAGTAAGAAATCATTTCCATGCTTTCATCAGCAAATGTCACTGCTTCATTGGATGAGTAAGGTATATTTTGTAAATACAGCGCATCTTGAAAACCCATTAAACCCAAGCCAATCGGTCTGTGTTTGATATTTGAGTTTTTTGCGGCAGGCACACTGTAATAGTTAATATCAATTACGTTATCTAACATGCGAATTGCGGTGGTAATGGTTTTTTGTAATTTAGTTGAATCTAACTTGCCCGCTTTCATATGATTCACAAGATTGATACTGCCTAAATTACACACGGCAATTTCTTCGTTTGATTTTGTGTTTAACGTAATTTCCGTGCATAAGTTTGAGCTGTGTACAACACCTTTGTGTTGTTGTGGTGAACGCAAGTTGCAAGGATCTTTAAATGTTAACCATGGATGTCCTGTTTCAAATAACATCGTTAACATTTTACGCCATAAGTTAATAGCAGGAATGGATTTGCTGCGAATTTCGCCACTTGCTGCTTTTGCTTCATACTCAACATATTTTTTTTCAAAGGCATCACCATATAAATCATGCAATTCTTTAGTTTCATTTGGTGTGAATAATGTCCAGTTTTCTTTATTAAAAACCCGTTTCATAAATAAATCGGGAATCCAGTTAGCGGTATTCATATCATGTGTGCGACGACGATCATCGCCTGTATTTTTACGTAACTCTAAAAATTCTTCGATATCTAAATGCCACGTTTCCAAATAAGCGCACACGGCGCCTTTTCTTTTTCCGCCTTGATTGACTGCTACGGCAGTCGCATTAGCGACATTTAAAAAAGGAACAACACCAAGTGATTTACCATTGGTGCCTTTAATATAAGCACCCATGGCGCGCACGGGAGTCCAATCGTTGCCGAGTCCGCCAGCAAATTTGGATAACAACGCATTGTCTTTGAGCGCACCATAAATGCCATCAAGATCATCAGGAATGGTTGTTAAATAACAACTCGATAACTGTGGTCTCAATGTTCCAGAATTAAATAAAGTGGGTGTAGAAGACATATAATCAAAACTTGAGAGCAATTGATAAAACTCAATTGCGCGTTCATTTTTTTGTTTCCCTTCGCAATGCGCCAATCCCATTGCAACACGCATAAAGAAAACTTGTGGTAATTCGATGCGTTTTTCATGGTGATGAATAAAATAACGATCGTATAGAGTTTGAATGCTTAAGTAAGTGAATTGTAAATCGCGAGTGGCATCAATGGCTTTGCCTAGTTTTTCCAGATCAAATTCTCTTAAGTTAGGATTGAGTAATTCAAATTGAATGCCGGCTTCAATAAACGCATTGAAAGCTTTTGGATAGAGCGCTGTCATTGTTTGTTGCGATAAATCGTAGGGTATTTGTAATGTATCCATTGCTTCACGATAGGCGTCTTGTAATAACAAGCGTGCTGTAACATAAGCATAATTGGGTTCGTTTTCAACCAACGTACGTGCGCTCATGACGAGTGCTTTATAGACATCTTTAATGGCGACGCCATCGAATAAATTCTTGCGCGCATCTTCAATGACTTGAGTTGGGCTCACGTCATTTAACCCTTGGCATGCGTCAATGGCTAAGCTGCTGAGCATATGCATGTCTAATTTTTCTTTACTGCCATCTGCTAATACCACATGAATGGGTTTTTCTTCAGGTTGTTGCGCTAAGATTTCACGTGCTTCACGTCTTTTTTCGCGATACAAAACATAAGAACGTGCAACGGGATGTTCGCCGGCCCGCATTAATTCTAGTTCAACAAAATCTTGAATAGATTCGATATGAATGGTGCCGCCAGAAGGCCAGCGTTTTTTGCAACGATCGGTGATATTTTGGGTGATTTGATGTGCAATCTTTTGAATGCGCTCAGAGTTGCTTGCATTTTCGCCTTCGACTGATAAAAATGCCTTTTTAATAGCTACTTCGATTCGTGTTTCGTCATACAATGCAATTTCGCCATTACGACGAATGACACGTACTTGGCCTGGCTCTGTTGTGAGTAGCTCGAGGTCTTTGATTTGGATGGTTGTTTGTTGACTTTGACTGATTTGTGTGTCCATACGTGCTCCCTATTAACACAAGATGTAGTGAAATTTGTATCATAAAACACAAGATAATGTGTTTTGAGTCGGATTTCAAGGGAATAGGCTGTGGGAATTTTGTGGATAACTGAATGTAAGATTTTTTGTTGGCTGTTTGTCACTTCAGATCCTTGATGATGATCACTGACACTGACATCCAAATACGTTAGGATGACCAAAATTAACTAATGAGTACAGAGCATCGTGATTGACCAAGACGGTTTTCGAGCAAATGTTGGTATTGTCGTGACAAATGACAAAGGGCGGTTGTTATGGGCGCGAAGAACAGGCAGCCAGATTGCTTGGCAGTTTCCGCAAGGCGGTATTGCGGATAATGAAACGCCACTTGAAGCTATGTATCGCGAGCTTAAAGAAGAATTGGGTTTGGATGGGCAGGATGTGAAGCTCATTGCGGAATCGAAACAATGGTTGAAATATAAGTTGCCGGAACGTTTTCAGCGTCATGATGAAATACCACGTTGTGTTGGACAAAAACAAAAATGGTTTTTATTGGAACTGTTAGATGACTCGCGCATAAAATTAGATTGTTGTGAACATCCTGAGTTTGATCGATGGCGATGGGTGAGTTATTGGTTTCCTTTACGTCAAGTAATTTTTTTTAAGCGCGAAGTTTATCAATCTGTGTTAAAAGAATTTGTTTCGCACATGAAGAAAAATAATTTTTTTAAAAAAGTTTGAGACTATCAATCTGTGTTTTCAAATGGAGAGGCAGTTATGCACATCGACAATATTTTATTGATAGTGCTTATTTATTTAGCGCTGGGTGTTGGTGCGGGGTTTTTATCTGGATTATTAGGCGCAGGTGGTGGTTTAGTGATGGTGCCGGGTTTGATTTTTTTATTTCATTGGGAAAAAATGAACCCTGAAATTAGTATGCATGTTGCAGTTGGCACTTCATTGGCTGCGATGATTCCGGTTGCAATACGTTCTTTACGATCACACATGAAACATCACATCCCTTTTTTTCCGATCTATAAAAAAATGGCGCCGGGTATTATTGTGGGTGTGGTTGTCGGCGCAGTTGTGGCTCATTTTATACATTCACATATATTACAAATTATTTTTGGTTTGTTTGTGATCGTGATGGCTTGTAGCTTGTTGCGTCAATCTCAGCTGGGTGTTGAAGCGCAATTGCCTGGAAATAAAATCATGTCCTTGGCTGGTGGATTTGTTGGTTTGCAATCGGGCATGTTGGGTATTGCGGGTTCTGCGTTTTCCGTTCCGTTTTTAACACATCGCGGTGTGAATATGCATATAGCAGTGGTTGTTTCTGTTTCAATTGCGATGACTGTTTCTGTTTTGGGTGCTGCTACATTTATGTTAACAGGAATGCATGCGATTGGGTTGCCGCACTGGAGTATCGGTTATGTTTATTGGCCGGCATGGATAGGACTTGCAATGGGTGGTGTATTTGTCGCACCATTAGGTGCAAAAATTTCTCATCGTATTGCTGCTGAGAAATTAAAAATAGGTTTTGCCATTTTTTTGTTTTGTGTCGCAGCTCAAATGTTGTGGCCTTAAATATACAATTAAGGTATGAATTGTTATGTTTTATTATCCATCAAATATCAACCCCGTTGCTTTTTCAATTGGACCGCTTAAAGTGCATTGGTACGGCATCATGTATTTAGTTGGTTTTGTTGGCGCGTGGTTGTTAGGTTGTTTTCGTGCGAAAAGAACAGGTATTTTAACGAAAGATCAAGTTACTGATTTGATTTTTTATGGTGCGCTCGGTGTGATTTTAGGTGGGCGTATTGGTTATATGTTGTTTTATGATTTACCTGGGTTGATTCATCATCCGCTGAGTTTATTTGCAGTGTGGGATGGTGGTATGTCATTTCATGGCGGCATGATTGGTGTATGTGTCGCATTTTATTTTTACAGTCGTCATCTTAAAAAATCTGTTTGGACTTTAACTGATTTTATCGCACCGATGGTGCCAATTGGATTGGCAGCAGGACGTGCAGGTAATTTTATTAATGGTGAATTATGGGGGCGTGTAACAACGATGCCGTGGGGAATGATTTATCCTAAAGCAGGACCATTGCCACGTCACCCATCTGAAATTTACGAATTTTTATTGGAAGGGGTTGGGCTATTTATTATTTTGTGGATTTTTTCAAAAAAACCACGCCCACAATTTGCAGTTTCAGCGCTTTTTTTATTAGGGTACGGTTGTTTTCGATTTTTTTGTGAATTTTTTAGACAGCCGGATCCGCAATATGGATACTTGTTATGGGGATGGGTGACGATGGGACAAATTTTATCGTTTCCTATGATTATTGCAGGTATAATCGCTTTGTATTTTATTTATGGAAGGAAAAAACAAGATGTTTAAACATATTTTATTATTAGTTATTTTATCTGTTGCAGCCATTTTTCTTCAATCGGAATTGGTGCATGTGCTTCACTTTTTGATGTTCATTTATAGAAAAATTACGAATGGATTGGGTTTTGTGTTTTCGGTAGATGCAGCGGGTGAAACAGTACAATCTGTTTTAACTTTGTTGCTTATCCCGATTGCATTAGCTGCTATTTTTGCCATTACGCATTTTTTTATTCGGAAGTCACATTTCCCGCATACAATGACAGTTGTGTGGAGTGCGTGGGCAATTTTATTGGCAGCCATATTATCGCAGAATGGTCATGTTCCGCATACAGCGCAAGTTGCGGCAAGCAGAGCCAGTACACAGCAAAAATTGTCTGCTAAAATGACAGCGGCTTCGCAGAAAGATTTAGCAGTACAGTCGCAAACACAACAAGCGCAACAGCAACAGCAACAGCAACCCACACAGCCAGCGTAGTGATTTTGCATGCAATCGTATTTAGCGTTATTACAAAAAGTATTTGACACCGGTGTGATCACAACAGATCGCACCGGTGTTGGTACAAAGCGTATTTTTAGTTATGAAATGCGTTTTGATTTGTCGCAAGGATTTCCTTTATTAACGACAAAAAAATTACATACTAAAAGTATTGTGTATGAACTTTTGTGGTTTTTGAATGGCGATACCAATATTCAGTACTTGAATGATCATGGCGTGTCGATTTGGAATGAATGGGCTGATGAAAAAGGTGATTTGGGTCCAGTGTATGGAAAACAATGGCGTCGTTGGGAAACCAAAGAGGGTAGTACCATTGATCAGATGAGTGATTTGATATCCCGCATTAAAAAAGATCCTACCTCACGTCGTTTAATTATTTCTGCATGGAATGTAGGCGAAGTGAATCAAATGGCATTGCCGCCATGCCATTGTTTATTTCAATTTTTTGTATCTGAAAATAAATTATCTTGTAAATTAATTCAGCGATCTGCTGATGTGTTTTTAGGTGTGCCATTTAATATCGCTTCTTATGCTTTATTGACACATATGATTGCGCAACAGTGTGATTTGGAAGTAGGGGAGTTTATTTGGTCGGGTGGTGATTGTCATTTGTATTTAAATCATTTAGATCAAGCGAAAATGCAGCTTGAAAGAACACCTGGAAAATTACCAACATTGCATATCAAGCGTAAACCCAATTCGTTATATGATTATCAATTTGATGATTTTGAATTTCAAAATTATATTGCACAGCCCACCATAAAAGCACCCATTGCGGTGTGAGTACTCTTTGCGCAGGACAAAAGCTCATAAAGTGGCTCCAGCAGCCAGCTGCAGCGATATAACTGGTTGAAAAATATTAAGACACTTCTTGAAATCC
>PFPT01000059.1 GCA_002793195.1 Gammaproteobacteria bacterium CG_4_10_14_0_2_um_filter_38_22 | reverse complement strand
CTCTGGGCCATAAATACTGCAGTGGCATTGATGGAAAAACTCGTGATGATGAAAAAGGTTGTCTCTGTTTTCAAGAAGCGTTAAAGCTCAATCCAAATCACGTGGTCGCAAATTATAATTTGGGTCAATTATATCAAAATGGTCACGGCGTTCTTAAAAATACAGAAGAAGCAAAAAAACATTATCGAATAGCAAAAGACAACGGTCATTCCGAAGCACGTGAAAAATTGCTTGAGATTGAGCAGGAAATTCCAAGAAAAATTAAAAGAGACTTATTTCCAAAATTATTGGGAAGTGATCCATTAACGGAAGACGAAAAGGCTTTGTGTGTTACACACAAAGACATAATCTCCGGCATTTTGTTAACAGACTATCGTGATGACGCCACTACGCTTCGACTTGCGGTAAATAAACATAGCGAGTTAGGTAAAATTCTGTCAATGCATAGAAAGGCATCAGGAATACGAAATCTTTGGCATCATGCTGATACAGCAACGGTTAAAGATATCAAAGCACAAATTGAAATTTTAGAAAAGCGAGGTAAGGAACAAACTCAATCTACAGTAGTAACTGGAGTTCCACTTGAACAAGGCGGTAACGATGCGTTTGTTATGCATGCATCACATACTTCGGTCACCACCCTATTTGGAAGAACAAGTTTGCGAGCAATATCACCATCAGCATTAGCATATGCAGAACTTTTTAATCAATGCGCGCACGATTTATTTTCAGCTACTGTCCCTGTTTTCACGAAAAAAACGATAGATGCAGAAAAAAGACCGGTAGAAAAATTAAACCTATGGAAAGCAGCGTTAAGCCTTAGTGAAAGAAACCTTGTGTTGCAGCGAACAAGAGAGAATTGGGCAATCAAAGGAAAATTGGATTCTAGCAACGTGCCCAGTCATCCCCTTCCTACAGTCGAATCAGAACTTCAAATTCGAGCAGAAGATTTCAATGCAGATCAAGGCGCTGATCCAACAAGCATGAAATTGGCTCTTGTTTAAAAGGTGCATGCTAATCGCCGATATTTTCGAATGACAGATTTCGGCGCATTTGCACTTTCACCCTATTATCATCTATTTGATAAAAAATGATTTTATATATACAAATATTGTGTGGAGTAAATTACGAATGAAGCGATTACTTGTTTTTATGTTTATATTATTATGTGTTTCTATAGGTTATGCTGCCGACACAAATGATATTTATGGTTATGTATCAAACAATGTTTATCATAATAAACCACTAGGTATTAGTTTTTTGGTTCCAAAAAATTGGGTTTATTTTAACCAAACATTTCTGAAAAAGCTAGATCAAAAGTTAGATCAGCCGAAAAGTCTTGGTTCTGGCCCACTATTAACGGTTTTTTTTACTTTTCCAGAAAAAAATAAACTTTCAAATATTGTAATTTTTGCTAAGCATATGCCTAGTTCTCTTAAACCAAGAATCGCGGAAAAATATTTTAAGCGTGGCGTTATTTTAAAGCTAAAAAAAGATGGTGTTAGCGTTATTGATAATGATGTTAAACCACTGGTAATAAGTGGTCAAAAATTCGAGCAAATTTATTTCCCAGTTATTTCATCAACTGGAAACATTAAGCCAATGCATTGTGTGATTCTACTTTCAGTAAAAAATAATTATTTGGTGAAGATTACTTCATGCACTCAAAAATTAACATACGCAGAAATAGATTCTCAATTATCAAAGTTAATTAAAATAGAAAAATAAATTTATACCGGTAGGAGATAATAATGACAATGAAAAAATTTTTAACTTCAAGTGTGATTTTGACGCTATCTTTCGTAACGCTATCTGCAATGGCGTCAAGCACCGCTGCTCCTTTGAGCGGGATAACGATCTCAAGCAATGTTAGTAATGTTAACATGAGCTGCGTGAGTAATACCGGCGGATCTGGTCTACCTATTGTAATTGATGCCATTCCATTTGTTTCTTGGTGGGGAGGAATTACTAGTCACTTTCAAGGTACAAATTTACAGTGCACCTTTAGTTTGCAAAGCAATCCTCAAACAATTGTTGGGTCAGAACACATACTGGTATGGCGAACTCAACCACTTTCTGCGGCGATTGATAATGTCAAAAGCGCGACTGGTTATGCGCTAACCGCAACGGGTTCAAAAGTGGCGGGGCAGCATGTTCATTCGTTTTATAACTATACCGTGACAATGAACACAGCAAGTCAAAAATAACCTAAATATTAATCTTTGATATGGGGAGCGGGAATATGCAAATTATGCGGTTTACAAAATACTTTATTGGTACTTCTGCAGCGCTCATCATGACATGCGACTTAACGGGTTGCGCTTCAGTTTATGTGGATCAAAACTCTGGTCCGACTGCCTCAACTTCAAAATTCTGATAACGTTCAGATTTTCAAAAATGCAAAACAATGCACTGGTGATACCCGTACACCAGGAAAACCTATGTTTGGTAATCATATAGGATATACCACCATCCCAGCGAGTACTCTTGTGACTTTAATTGGAACGTTCGAAGATAACCCTGATTATTATTGCACGCCCGGCGTTTTTTCTTTTGTGCCGCAGCCTGATAATAAATATATTGCGAGCTATGAGCCATCAAAGACAAAATCAACTTCTTTTTTCTCCAACCCAATATGCACACCGAAAATTTTTAACATAACGCAGCACAAAAGTGTGTCGGTTATATTGAGAAAATATAAAAGTGGTTTTTCACATGGCAAATGTGTGGATTCTTACGCAGCGAATTAGCATTTCAAATTCGTCTTTTGTATTGAATCGCTCAATCAAAATATTTTGATCATATTTCCAGTTGAAAGGGGCGTTAATCTCTGCGCATATCATACAGGAACACTGCCTGCCATTTGTGCGTAAGCAAGTGGCACCTGGTCGAAGCTTCGGTAGTCCTGGGCCAAAAAGGATCAACTTGCTTGAATTCCCATGTTTGGCAATCTAAAACTCTCAATGGTTGTATGCAAGTACTCTCCATGAAAACACTGCCGATTGCTAAATACTTTCCTGATGAACTAAATGGGGTTCCCTGGAACAACCGACAAAAGTGGCCGGTTTTTAATTTGACACAGTATCAATCGAATTTATTTACCGTCTCGGTTTCGGGTATTTTCTTTTCATTTCTTCTTGCAAGCGATGGGATTCCGCATTGTATTTTTCACCAATCTCTCTAATTATTTTACTCACTCCAGACTTATCAT
>PFPT01000054.1 GCA_002793195.1 Gammaproteobacteria bacterium CG_4_10_14_0_2_um_filter_38_22 | reverse complement strand
CGATGACTTTGTTATCCTCAGTGAGCCACCATGCAGGTCAACCATCGCTTTTGCAATCGCTAAACCAAGACCAATATGCTTTCCAAATGTTTGATTCGAATCTAAAGTAGTAAATGCTTTAAACACGTTTTCTCTTTCAGACTTTGGAATACCAGAACCATCATCATCAACACCAATCTCAACACTATTATTAAAAATATTCAAACTAACAATCACTTCTTTATCAGCGAATTTTAATGCATTCGTTATTAAGTTATTGACGGCGTGTTTTAATAAACTGGGATCAAAATTGACGATCGTGTTTTTATCTTTATCCGGAGCGGTTAATTTAATTTTAATGGTTGATGATTGATAACGTTCAATTAATTTTTCTAACCAATTATATAAACATAGTGGTTCTTTTTTTAATTTCAGTTCATGCGATACACTTTGAGAATACAATAAAAAATAACTGATTAACTTATTTAAATCCTGAATATCTTCCTGAATACTGAGTATATTTTTTTTCGAACTATCAGATAAATTGTTTTCTTTATTTAATGCATCCAATGCCAATTGCATCGTTGATAACGGCGTTCGCACTTCATGTGCTACGAAGCGGGTCATGTTTTGTTGGGATTTCATTAACGCATTAATTTTATTGCCCATGGTGATGACATTGGTATGAATACCTTTTAATACCGAAAAACGACTGATGTGTGTGTGGTTATTAAATTCACCATGGCTAAAGTGCGTTGTTAAATCATCAATTTTCTTTACGTTTCTGCTGAATATTTTCGTTAGAAAAACAACAATAAAAATAGTAATAATGGAAAATATCCAAAAATAATAGTGCTGGAATACTGCAAATTGCTTGGTCACTGGCATTCTATCAAAGGGACCCATCTTGAGAATGGCGTGTGAATTTTTTAATAATACGTAGATGATAGAAATGTCATCCACACTTGGAGTATTGGCAAACGCAATTTCATGTGTTTTTAGCTGGTTTTTAATGCCCAATGGAACCAAAAAGTTTTTTTCACTTTCAAGCTTTAAACCGATATCGAATTGTTTTTCCAATTGACGGAGCACAAGCGGCCAATTCTTTTGTGCGTGGTGACTTAATTCAATATCAATAATATTGATCATCCATTTTATGCTGCTAAGAACAAGGGTATAGGTAGATTCACCCAATGGTAGTTTGATGGCGTACATTGTATTTCCAATACGCTTGTATACAAACGTTCTTTCTGTACCATAATACAAAAATAAATAATTGGCACCATGAATATATATCGCTTTACCCTGCAAAAATTGTGCTTTTTGTTTTTTATTCAGAGGTAATGCGTCAAAGGAAACAATGGTCGCGACGCTATTTTTTGGCGATAGGTTGTTTAATATTGTCTGCCAATTATTTTGCGGCGCTTTCATTAAAATATTTTCGATATAATTTAATGAGCCTTCGCTTAAAAATTTGTTTATATCAAGATCGCTATTTTTGTATAAAAAACCAAACCATAGATATATACCCGGGAGCAAAATCATCAATAAAAAAATAACTGCGGAAATTGTTTTTATATATAATATTTTCATCTCGATTCCCATGCAGAGGAAATAAAAATATACCCCTTTCCATGAACTGATTTTATTTTATAAGGTTTTTGCGCGTTGTCCCCCAATTTTTTTCTTAAATTCGATATGCGAAGATCGATACTGCGATCAACGCCATCATATTCACGCCCGCGCAATGTATACATGATGTTATCGCGATTTAAAGTATAATCTGCATTTTTGGCTAATAATAAAAGCAGCTCAAAATCCGTAGGTTTTAATTCAATTTCTACTCCCGCCAAGTATGTAATTTTTTTAATTAGGTCTATATGTAATGTGCCCAATTTAATTTGATCGGCGGGTTCAGATAAATTAGGTCTGCGAAATAATGCAGCGATATGCGCAATTAAAACCGCTTCAGCAACCGGCTTTGCTAAATAATCGTCTGCACCCAAATTTAAACTCGATACTTCGCTTTCAATATCATTAAGTGCGGTTAGCATTAAAATTTTTCCGCGATATTCATTTCTAACGGTATGACAAATTTGTTTGCCATCCATTTCCGGCAGCATGATATCTAACACCACCAAATCAGGCGCTTCTTTCACAATACGATAGGCCGCCTTATCTCCTCGCCCTTCAACCTCTACCTCATAACCCGCTTGAACCAGGCTATTTTTGATGAAATTGGCCAGTTTTTGGTTGTCTTCGACGAGCAAAATCGATTTTCCCATGTTTTGCCTTCTCTAACTGCCTGCTTATTAACCAATTATAGAGGATAAAGCGCTTTATACATAGTTTATACAACTCGCTTGGTTAGTTTATGTACAATATTTTAACTATTAAAAGAGGGGTTAACGTTATGAGCAGAACAGAAAAAGTAAACGGCAAAACAACTGATCCTTTGGCTTGCCCAACATGTGAAAAGAGAGCTTGTGCCTGCCCCGGCGGCGCTGCTGGTTCTGATGCTCCAGAAGAAAAAAATGAAAATGGGAAAATAGTTTTTTTATGCGGTACATCAACTGCTGGAAAAACCAGCATATGTGCTGAACTTCAAAAAGAAGCAAACATCAGTGGTCGTGAATGGATTGTTGATGGCTCGGATTCAGCACAAGATGCCGTCTGGACACAGCCATCGCAAATAGATGGTCAAAGTTACCCAAGTGCAGAACAACATTTTGTTGCTGCTATGAAAGAACATATTGGTTCTGAGGTGGTTGACGCAGCTGTTGCAGTCTTTGGTGCACGCACACTTGCTGTTGCAGTTCTCTCAAGGCAATACCTGGGCAACCCAAAAGTAGATAAAGCAAATTTAACGCCTGGCGATGATATTCCAACACAAGCAATGGAAGTGCATGCAAGTTTGTCTCCTGAAAATAAAGAAAAATATCAACCGAGTGATATTGAAAATCTATTAAGAATTATTCAAGCATGTCCTGCACCCGAAATGTTTCCTCGATATTTGCCTTTAAATAAAGTAAATGAACTGATGCTGGATCGAGCCATTGCTAATGCTCAAGCAGGAAAATCGACTGTTTTAGACGTGATAGGAAGTGAAAACATCGATGGCGAAAACATAGCTGTTGTTTGCAGAGAAAGATTAAAAAGTGCTGGTCTTCTAGAGGATACTGCGATTGTAGTTGTTGCGCACTGTCCCGTTGATACGCTAATCGACAGAATTGAAACGAGAAATACAAACGCAAAAGCCGAAGGACGTGAAGAAGATATCAGATTAGCTTTTTTTCCTTTTGAGCAATATGGCGCGCTATATGAAAAGGCTCCAGAAGAATCAGATGTTGCTAGACCGGTGATTGGC
>PFPT01000037.1 GCA_002793195.1 Gammaproteobacteria bacterium CG_4_10_14_0_2_um_filter_38_22 | reverse complement strand
GACACTGACAAAAAGCGTCGATAAATTTGATCGCCGTTTAAGTTCAGTTAAAACTATTGCAAAAGAAAATGGAATTACAACACTCAACGGTTATTCCCTTGATGAGCTGATGAAATTCTGGGATCAAGCGAAGAAAAGAGTAGGGTAGTGTGATGGACTCAAATAAAAATGACATTATCCGATGGGGATTGGGATATCTTTTATCGCATGGCTATACGATAAAAGATACTCACCCTGAAAATGTGCAAATCCGACCTTGGTCTTATGTCATTCGCTATGACACATCAGAAGGCTTTGTTTACTTAAAACAAACACCGAAACTGATTGCATTAGAAGCAACCATTACAAAAATTTTGCACGATCAATTTCATGCACCAGTTCCTGAAATCATTGCATCTAACTTGGAACTTGATTGTTTCTTGATGAAAAATGCTGGAACGCCATTACGCTCACTGTTAAAAAAACAATTTGATGAAAAATTACTTTGCAAAGCAGTTGATGCATTTACTGCAATGCAAATTTCCGTATCAACTAATGCTGATACTTTTATCAATATTGGTGTTCCCGATTATCGATTAGATAAATTACCAAACTTATATAAAGAATTAATTTCAAAAAAAGTCGTTCTGATGATGGACGGTCTTACAGAAAACGAAATCGATAAATTACACTCATTAATCCAAACTGTCTTTGATTTATGTAAAAAATTGTCTGCGTATGACATTCCAGAAACATTAGTTCAACCAGACTTTCATGACAACAACACGCTAATTGATGATGCATCACAAGAAATAACCATTATTGATTTGGGTGAAATAGTAATTTCACATCCATTTTTTTCATTAATTAATTTTCTACAACAGATTAAAAAACATCATGGTTTGACAGAACAAGACATCGCTTACCAATATATAAAAGATGCGTGTTTTAAAAATTTTATACGGTTTGAATCTAAAGAAAATATATTAACGATTTTTGAATTAGCAAAAATTTTATTTCCAATTTACGGCGCATTGGCACACTATCGACTAATAGAAGCCTGTGATAAAACACAGCTTGAATCCT
Source organism: Gammaproteobacteria bacterium CG_4_10_14_0_2_um_filter_38_22 (assembly GCA_002793195.1). GTDB lineage: Bacteria > Pseudomonadota > Gammaproteobacteria > Coxiellales > Coxiellaceae > 2-02-FULL-42-43. The sequence goes on along the minus strand of PFPT01000037.1, from coordinate 2,342 downwards.
ATTATGGTACAGGAAAGCTAAGTGCTGAGCTTAAGGTACTTATGTCTGACTGCAAAGAAAATTAATTGAAAAATATGAAACAAACATTGATTACCATTTATTTACAGCCAGGTGCAAAAAAATCTGAAGTATCAGGTATACATGGCGGTCACATAAAAATTAAAGTCAATTCACCGCCAGTTGATGGCAAAGCTAACGAAGCGCTCATTTTATTTTTATCGGAATTTTTAGATATTCAAAAATCCAAAATAAAAATAGTATCAGGTGAAAAAAGTAGGATTAAAAAAATATCGATCATGACATCAATGAATGAAAATGAAATTAAAAGTAAGCTGGCAGTAAAATAAAATACTTTTTATGGAGCCTAATAAAATTAAAATATATTTAGCATCAAAAAGTCCCAGACGCAGGGAATTACTTGCACAAATGGGTATTAATTTTGAATTGTTACTAGTGGATACACCAGAAATTATTGCGCCTAATGAAACCCCGGAAAACTATTCAACACGCGTTACCCAAGAGAAGTTAGAGGCGGCCTGGAAAAAAATTCTCAAAGAAAAGTTAAGTCTTATGCCCGTGCTATGTGCAGATACTGAAGTGGTGATAGACAACATGATTTTAGGCAAGCCACGGAACTATCAGGACGCATTCAATATGCTAAAAAGTTATTCTGATCAAAGTCATCAGGTTATAACAAGCGTTGGGGTAAAGTATTTTGACTATCAAAAAGTAGCGATGAACACCACCATCGTAACTTTTGCAAAAATGTCAGATGAAGAGATACGTCATTATCTCGATATGGGTGATTATAAAGATAAGTCAGGAAGTTATGGTATTCAAAGTTATATTGGGCAATTTATTTCAAAAGTAGAAGGTTGTTTTTACTCAGTGATGGGATTGCCGCTTAATACTACAAGAGAATTATTGGGACAGGTTGTGATCATATGAAAAAATCAATCGCGATTATCGGTGGCGGACCTGCAGGGTTAATGGCTGCGGAAATATTGAGTCAAAACGATGTAACAGTAGACCTCTATGAGTCTATGCCATCACTTGGTCGAAAATTCCTAATGGCTGGTAAAAGTGGGCTCAACCTCACTCATGCGGAGCCTTATCACACTTTTATAACCCGTTATGGCGACAAGCAAAAACAAATTGAAACACACCTCAATCATTTCAAGCCTGATGATTTATTAGCATGGGTAAAAGGACTCGGTATTGAAACTTTCATCGGCTCATCAGGACGTATTTTTCCAAAAGAAATGAAAGCGAGCCCTTTACTGAGAGCTTGGTTAAAAAGATTGCAAGCCAACGGCGTTACTTTTCATACGCGCCACCACTGGAAGGGTTGGAAAGAAAAATTTCTCATTTTTGATTCACCTGCTGGCTTCATTAAGATCAAGCCAGATGCAACGATACTCGCTCTCGGCGGCGCTAGTTGGCCAAAATTAGGATCGCGTGGAGAGTGGGTTTTATGGTTAGAAGAGGCGGGCATCAGCATTGAACCGTTTTATCCTGCTAACTGTGGCTTCATCGTCAATTGGTCAAAACATTTTAGTGAAAAATTTCATGGTCATCCAATGAAGTCTGTTGTGTTGTCTTTTAAAGATTTCAAACAAAAAGGAGATTTCGTTTTAACAAGGACTGGCATGGAAGGTAGCCTCATCTATGCAGCTTCGGCGAAATTGAGAGATGCGTTAGCTTCAACTGGTACTGCGGTACTGGCTTTGGATCTTGCACCTGATATCTCTAGGGAAAAACTAATGGTTGCCTTAGCAAAATCGCGAGGGTCCCGATCTTTGAGCAGTCATATTAAAAAAACAACGCATCTCTCTGATGCGAAAATAGCTTTATTATATGAATTTTTTTCTAAAGAAGATTTAGTCAAAATCGAAAAATTAGCAGATGCTATCAAAGCTTTGCACATTCCACTTTCTGCAATAAGTTCACTAGAAATAGCTATCAGTAGTGCTGGCGGCGTTCACTTTGAAGATCTCAATGACAATTTAATGTTACGTAAAATGCCAGGTATTTTTTGCGCTGGCGAGATGATAGATTGGGAAGCAGTCACAGGGGGTTATCTACTTACTGCTTGTTTTGCAACAGGCAGAGCTGCTGGTAACGGAGCGTTAAATTGGTTGCGGTCAAATAAATAGGTAACACCTGGACTTCATTTAATTGTTAGTTGGAGAGCATAAAAATGTGGTGGGGTCATCTTGCATTCCAACACATATGATACTACGCCTGAGTTTTCTTGTCTGTTAAAGTCGATTGATCTTCTTCTAGGCCCAGGACTACCGAAGCTGCGAACAGGTGCCACTTACTCCTAGCACCATAATTTA
>PFPT01000038.1 GCA_002793195.1 Gammaproteobacteria bacterium CG_4_10_14_0_2_um_filter_38_22 | reverse complement strand
CTGAAGGTATAGCATTCTTATGAGGGAAAAATATGGTTTTTAAAGTTGATTGGGAAAAGGCGCATACGCACAACCGCCCATCTAAGTAAGCGTCCAAGGAACCCCATGGTAACCCCGCAAAGTCCCGCAAATACTAGACACTGTCTTTTTTAGTGTTCAAAAAATAATGTTATAATTTTAAATTATGGGGTATTTTCTTCAATTTTAAGGCTTGGTTTTGGATAATCCTTTGGTATTTTTGCATTCCATGGCATCAATTTTTCAAGCAGTTTTTTATCGTCCAGATCAATATAATGTTCAAGGATAAACTTTAAATATCCTTCAGGATTTACATCATTTAGCTTTGCTGTTTCAATTAAAGAATAGAGGACTGCACCTGCTTTTGCACCTTCAGGGCTTCCCATAAACAACCAGTTTTTGCGTCCAATGGCAAATGGTCTAATCTGACGCTCAGCAGCATTATTGTCGATGTTTACAGCACCATCTTTCAGATAATAAATCAGAGAGTCCCATTGATTTAGCGTGTATCCAACAGCCGTATCCAGCATGCCTTTTGGCTGAACATGGGGTTTTATTTCTTGCAAATATACATGAAATGCTTCAAGTATTGGCTTTGATTTTTTCTGTCTGATTGCGTATTTTTCAGCTGATGTCAGATCTTTAATTTCACGTTCAATATCGTAAAGTTGGCCTATTATATTAACTGCTTTTGATGCCACACCTTCTGTTTTTGCAAGCTGCCAAGTATCATAAAATTTGCGTCTGGCGTGTGCCCAGCAGCCCATTGCATTAACAGCTTTCTCCTTAGTGACGCAGTGATAGCCGCTGTATCCATCTGTTTGCAAAACACCTTTAAACAGCCCCAAAAAACTTTCAGCAAACGCGCCGTGACGTGTTTCTTGATAGTCGTAAACAACCGCCGGCTTTGAATTATTTCCGGTTAAATAAATCCACATATAGGACTGTGATTTATTTTTTTTACCTGGCGTTTTTAGAACCTGAGCTGTGGTTTCGTCAGCCATCACGTATCCACTTTTAACAATGTGTTTTTGCAGGTGTTTTACCAGTGGTTCAAGTATTGCTCCCATTTTTAAGACCCAAGAACTTAAGGTATTGCGCGAAATATCAACCCCAACACGGTTCCAAATTTCCGATTGGCGGTAGAGCGGTAAATGGTCATCAAATTTCATGACGGCAACGTGCGATAAAAGCCCCGGTGCAGCCATGCATTTTGCAATAGCTTGGGTTTGAACAGGTGCAATTTTAACACCTTCCTGGCATTTTTTGCAGGCATATTTTTGGCGCTTGTGTCGCTTCACATAAATCTTTGCGGGGACCATCTCAAGCTGTTCAGTGACGTCTTCGCCGATGTTTTTCATTTCCATGCCGCATGTACATATTTTATCTACGGCACTTAAATCGTGAATAAAGTCTTCACGGAAATACTGCGGTGGAATGGGTTTGCGGCCCTTTTTACGTGCTTGGCACTTTATTTTTTCAACAGTAATAGTGTCAACAGATTTATCAAATTTCTCGCAGCTTTCACGCACAGCTTCATCATTTAAAAGATCTGAAGCGGATGCTTTTGCTTCATCAAACGCATTATCTTCAGGTTTAGCTTTCGATCTTTTTTCAGAGGATTTACCAAAAAGTTTTCTCCTAAGATTGGCAATTTCCTCAGCAGATCTAACCTTGTCACGCTGCGCTGCAAAAAGCATTTTTAGCACTGTTGCAGGTGGCGTGTTTTCATCAACATACGCCATGAAATCTATATCTGTTATCATAAGTTATGATAACAGAATAACACCTTAAATGCAAGTATTTATGCGGATTACAAAGGTTTTTTAACTTAAAAATGATGCATAATTTTGAGTGATTTTACAGGCGTTAACTTAGCGTAATCAAGGCCGTCTAAAAGCCACCGTAATTGCTGAGATGTTAAAAGAACCTCTGTTTTTGACGAAAAGGATAGCTTGAAATTGCCTGCGTCCAGCCGCTTATAAACAAGCACAAAACCGTTGTTTTCTTTCACCAAAACTTTAATCTTATCTCGCTTTTTATTTAAAAAAACGTACACCTTTCCATCTTCAAAATCACGCTTTGATATCTGAATTAAAATTGACAGTCCGTTGATGGATTTTCTCATATCAACAAAGCCTGAATACACAAAAATGTGGCCTGAACCGAAGGTCAGCATAGCTAAATATCAATCATAAAGATTGCTTTGACGGTAGATGGTGCAAAATTTGAATCAACGATTTCACCCCTGTCATGGTTGTTTTAGACCCAAAATCCATAGGAATATCAACGCAAAACCCTTGTATTCTTAACGAAATAACGTTTGAAGCTTTTGCTTCAGGGATTGAAGATGCTTGCGAGAAAGCGCCGTCATCAGATAGAAAACAGTCAGCAGAATCTGAAACTTTTATAGGAATAAAATCTGGCTGAGCTGTAACATTTAAGGCTCCAATACTCGTATTTTTTAACGCATCATCAATTTTGTCCTGCTCAATTTTAATCCAGTAACTAAACGTTTTTGAATTAATCTTAAGCTGCTCACAAAAAGCACTTTGCGTTAATCCGCTACGCTTAAATGCATCAACGTATGCTGCGCGATCACCTTTTGTTACGTGTACTCCCATCTTTTTCTCCACTTTTTATATCTGTAATAAAATATGGCAGACTTCATTATTTATAAAAAGATGGGGTTCTTTGGACGCTTACTTTGCATTTTCCAAACTGATAAATGCTGCAAGCGTCAAACAACTTTGTTTTAGTATTCTTTTCATTTTCTTTTCCTTTTCTTTTCTTTTTTTTAAGACTCAAACTTATATATTTTTATATAAGCAAGTACAGAATGAAAAAAAACTGAGAAAATACATATACTAAAAATAAGTGTAGTTGCTAATCTATATCATTTTGATATAGATCATTTCTTGAATATTTGTCATTGCATTCTTATTTATATAAGTTAAGAGAGTATATAAAAACTTGTTAGGAAAACAGTGTGACTTTTGATGAAATAAATTTTTTCCCTAATGTAGACTATCAACCGTTGACAACCATTTCCAATGTAAAGTTTACTGAACGTGAAATAGATGTCATGTCTTGTATTGTTAATGGGCGTACTAGTAGAAAATCCATAGGGACAACCTTGTTAATAGAGTCCACAACAGCGGGCGTTCATATTGGAAACATTCGGGGAAAATTACATTGCTCATCTTGGGAGCA
>PFPT01000004.1 GCA_002793195.1 Gammaproteobacteria bacterium CG_4_10_14_0_2_um_filter_38_22 | reverse complement strand
CAGAACGATATCACATCAAATGCAAAATCAACAAGTTAGAAATTGGGTGTTGCCCCGGGTTATTGAGAAGTTACTTGGGTGTTGCCCCGGGTTATTGAGAAGTTACCTTTTATTATCCTATGTCCTTGTTTTTTGTTCGATTGAAATCCATCAGTTTGTTTAATAATTTGACTAAAATAGATGGAGTACCTATTCTGTATTTCTGGTCTTGATAAATTAAAGTCCAGACAGCAATCCTATTTTTGAGCAGTCATTAGCTGGATGCATGGGTTTCTTTGACCCCCCCCTTCTTTTCAGCAAGATGGGTCTCAAAAGGACGACGAAAAAAATCAATAAAAAATAAAGGAGTATTTTATGAAGAAGAAGATCATGGGAACCACATTGGCATTGGCTGCGGCATTCGCTTTTGCAGCTGCACCTGTTGCAACGTCTATGGCTGCTTCAGCGCATCAAGTGAAATGTATGGGTGGTAACTCATGCAAAGGTAAAACGATGTGTAAAACTGCCCATAATAAATGTAATGGTAAGAATGCTTGTAAGGGTAAAGGTGTTGTAATGATGAAGTCGGTTAAAGCATGTAAAAAAGCCGGCGGAACAGTCAAGAAATAAACTTCGGTGATAGAACGCGCTGATTATGTTACAGCGCGTTCTTGACCTTCGATGTTGTTTAATAGAGAAATCGAATGACTAAAAAAATAGTGAATACAGCTGTTTTCAGTTTCTTAACCATGCTAGCAAGTACTTCCTTGGCTGCAACAAACAATGCCAATCATGCAGATGCGATGGAAAAATGCTACGGCATCGTGAAAGCGGGCATGAACGATTGTCAAACAAAAACGGATGCTTGTGCAGGATCAGCTACAAAGGATAATCAAAAAGACGCTTTTTTATTTTTACCGAAAGGGGATTGCAAAAAAATTGTAGGCGGTCGTTTGAAATCAGATACGGAGTCAGAAAAATAATTTTTTTGGAGTAAAAAATGAAATGGATTTCTTTTTATACGGTTGTTTTTTCAACGGCTTTGTTTTTTTGTTTTGCATCTTATGCGGCAGAAGAAAAATATCACATTGATCCCGCTCATAGTTTTCTTGTTTGGCATGTCAATCATCTTGGTTTTTCAAATCAAACGGGTAAATGGCCAATTAATGGTTTTATATTATTTGATCAAGCACACCCATCAAAAAGTAAAGTAGCTGTATTAATTCATATTCATAATCTGGTAACAGGCATTCCAGCACTCAATAAACATTTAGAGGGCGCCTTATTTTTTAATACAACACAATTTCCAACCGCCACTTTTGTTAGTAATAAAATTATTTTAACTGGGAAAAATACGGCAAAAATAGAAGGTATATTAACCTTGCATGGTATTTCAAAACCCATTGCATTTATTGCGAAATTAAATAAGGCGGGTAAAAATCCAGTGAACGATAAAATGAGTTTGGGTTTTAGTGCATCAACGCAATTAACACGTTCCGACTTTGATATTAAAGGTTTTTTGCCGATGATCAGTGATACAGTAAAGTTAAATATGGATGTTGAAGCGCAACTGGATTCAAAATGATTTTTAAAAATACAACACATCGTTTTGGTCTCATTGCCATTTTGCTGCACTGGATCATGGTGATAGTTATGATTGGATTAACTGCGCTGGGTTTGTATATGGTGCGTATCCCCGTGAGTATTCAAAAATTACAATTTTATGGATGGCATAAAGAGTGGGGTATTTTAGCTTTAATGTTAGTTATTGTTCGATTGACTTGGCGATTACGTAATCAAACGCCCACTTTATCAGCATTGGAAAAATGGGAATCTTTTGCTGCGCATGCGGTTCATTGGGCATTCTACTTTTTTATGTTTGCATTACCGATAACGGGATGGTTGATTACGTCGAGTTCTGATTTACCCGTTTCAGTTTTTGGTTTTTTCACTTTGCCCAATTTGGTTTTGCCTAACGAAACAAATCGAATATTATTTTCAAGCATACATGAATGGTTAGGATATGCATTGATAGCAACTTTTTGTTTGCATACAGGTGCTGCGATAAAACATCATTTTATAAATAAAGATAAAATCATGAGAAGAATGTTATGGCCATAATGCGATTTTTACTTTTGCTGTTTATTTTAATTTTACCAACAGTTATTCAGGCTTTTGAGTGGCAAATAGTGCCAAACAAAAGCAGTATTCATTTCAAAGCCATACAAAACCATTCTCCAGTTACAGGAGAATTTAAAATTTTTTCAGGCCATATTAACTTCGATAAAAATAAATTAAATGAAAGTCATGTGAGTATCACCATTGATATTTCTTCTGTTTCCACCTCTTTTAAAGTCGTTTCAGATACTTTAAAAACTACTGATTGGTTTGATATAACAGCATTCCCCCAAGCGCATTTTACAGCAAAGGATTTTAAGCAGGTGGGAAATAATCGATATGAAGCCAATGGTCAATTGACAATCCGTGATAAAACCGCACCGATTGTAGTTTACTTCACATTAGAAAAATATACGGATCATGATGCCTTGATTTCTGGTAGCGCTCAGTTAAAGCGTACTAATTTTGAAGTCGGCAAAGGTGAGTGGGCTAGCACGAAAGAAATAAAAGATGCGGTTGCAGTAAGTTTTGTTATTACGGCAACGCAAAAATCAGGTTTGGAAAAAAAATGAAAATAAACAAGCCAAATTTGGGATTTGGATTGGGGCTGCGTGTCGAACATTATGAGACTATCTTAAAAGAAAAGCCGCCAATTGATTGGTTTGAAATAATCACGGAAAATTATCTCGTGTCGGGTGGAAAACCACTTTATTTTTTGGATAAAATTCGTGAGCATTATCCTATGGTGATGCATGGTGTATCACTTTCAATTGGCAGTAATGATCCATTAGATTTGACTTATTTATCACAAGTAAAAGCATTATCACAACGTGTTGAGCCAAAGTGGATTTCTGATCATTTGTGTTGGACTGGCATTCACCATAAAAATACGCATGATTTATTGCCATTGCCTTACACAGAAGAAATGATTTGTCATGTGGTGGATCGCATTAAGCAAGTGCAGGATTTTTTAGGACGACCCATTTTAATTGAAAATGTATCAAGCTATATCACTTATCAACAGTCTGAAATGACAGAGTGGGAATTTATTGTTGAAATCAGTAAGCGCGCGGATTGTTTTATTTTATTCGACGTGAATAATGTTTTTGTGAGTAGTGTGAATCATGAGTTTGATCCGCTCGATTATATTGCTGCAATGCCAAGTGATCGATTGTACCAAATTCATTTGGCGGGTCACACAGACATGGGCAATTATATTATTGATACGCATGATCATGATATTACAAATGCTGTTTGGAATTTATATCGTGAAACCATTATGCAGCATGGCATGATTTCAACGATGATTGAGCGAGATGATCATATTCCGCCATTGCATACATTGATGGATGAGTTGAATTTCGCACGTGCTATTGCTGCTAAAATTGAGATTGCCGTATGACTTCTTTTTATCTTATTCAAGAACAATTTCAGCGTTATGTCATGTCAAATGATGAATCCATTTTCAATCAGGTGCTTGGAACGCAAAAGGTGCCTAAAGAAACGCGATTGGCAATTTATCAAAATGCATATTACTTACGATTAAAGGAATCACTTGAAACAAGCTATCCGCTGTTGAAAAAATATCTCGGTGATCAAGCATTTGAAAAATATGCCAATGCCTATATTGAACAGTTCCCTTCAACTTATCGATCTATTCGTTGGTTTGGTGATCAATTCGCTTTTTTTTTAAAGCAGCAATCCAGTTATAAAAAAAAGCCTTATTTATTTGAGCTGGCTAATTTAGAATGGAAAAGTGCTTTGGTATTTGATGCTGAAAATGCACCTGTTTTGCAGTTAGAAAAAATGGCGTCTGTATCACCTGATTTATGGCCTACAATAATATTTAAGATTCATCCTACTGTTCAACGCATTTCATTATGCTGGAATATGGTTGCTATTTGGCAAGCATTTCATGATGAAAAAAAGCTGCTGAAACCCATTAAAAATCCAGAACCCATGACATGGATTTTATGGAGAAAAGCGCTGATGACACAGTTTATCTCTGTTGCAGCAGATGAAGCTTACGCTTTGCAGAGCCTTGCAGCAGGAAACACTTTTTCAGCATTGTGTGAAAAATTGTGTGAATTGCTTCCTGAAAATGAAGTAGGGCAGCGTGCAGCAGTTTTATTGAAACGTTGGATTACAATGGGGTTGATCGAAGATGATGTTCAATGAAAATAAAGAGGTGATTTTTATTTTTATTGTACACAAAGCGGTAATGCAATTATGTTGGCCAGTTCGTATTTATTTAATATAACTATTCTATAATTAAATTAGTTCATTAGAAACCAAACAGAATTTTAAACTATGCGTCTTGAAAAAGTAGTTAAACTGGGGTGTGAAGATAACGATTTAATATTGGTTTCTTTCTATTCTGCTGAGAGAAGTGAACCTGTTGCTGAAATAATGAGGAAAGGCATAGAAAAGACTGAAATTTTTAGGTTGAAGGGTGATTTTCAGAATGAGTTTAAGGCTTATTCAGAGTTGCTTGAATTAATCATCGAGAAAGCTAATAAATATAGAAAGGATGAAGCGTATGAGCTGGCGGCTGAGGCGTTTGAGACAGTAGTCAGATTATTGATAAAATTAGAAAGTATGGAATTTTACAGTCGCAGTCGAGTGGCAACCCCTTTTAGCTATATCCCTATCTATAGAAATTACATATCAGACATGAGAATGTATTATGAATCAGCAGAGTGTTGCTATGACCAAAATCAGAATCAAGCTGGTGCTAAACGGTGCCGTGTTAAAATTACTGAATTAGAAAAAATAATAGAAGCAGAAGATAGGCTTAAAGAAAAAGCACTTTCCTCAACAAGTTATTCTGGCAATAGAGCGGCATTGTTTGGCAGCGGATCCAGGAGTTTTGGTGAGTCCCCAGCGACATTGCATGCTGACCCCTGTAATTTAGAAATTTAGGTGTGGCATTCAAAATAGGTTGGGGATTTATCTGAATTAAAACGACTAGGTCAATTAGAAGACGAAAATAATCGCTTTGGTACAACAAAAATACGAGAGCACTAAGAAATCCTTAACTTAATATGGTTACAATGTAATCAAAATTATAATCAGAGTGTGCAGTTATGAGAAGTGAGGAGCTAGCAGTTAGATTATTGGATAATACACAATCAAACAATTCCTATGGTAGTGCTCATAACACTAATCCCGTTGCGCTTTCCATTGACGAGCGCAATAACAGCTTAATTACCCGTATCGGGTCAATAGATATTGTGCAGCTTATTCTTGAAATGGCTGATGAAGATACATTCAAAAAAGTGATTTTTGGTACGGCTAGACGTGTCGATACATTTCACAGAGTATTTTTTGGGAACAAACAACCCACCATTACCCTTGAAGCATTCTCTAATACTTTAACACCATACTTACAATTTCGAGCTTGTTGGGCTGCATGTAAGATGCTTTCTTCAACTTACTTTGATCGTTCCTCTAAATTAAGACGAACATACTATGTGACTTCTTCTCAATTAGATGATGCAAAGTATGAGTTAGTGGCAAGCATGTTTTTGGCTCATTCGGGCGGAGAGTTGCTTGAAAAGGAGCGAATAAGCAAGGAAAAAGAAAAACAAGAAATGCCAATAGGTGAGACAGCAGAAGAGCAAATAAAAGAAATAACAGATGAGGTAACAGAAATTGAAACAGTATTGCAAAGGATGCAAGAACTAAGGTGCGGAATAGATAGGGATCTATTATTAAGCATTTTTAAGAAATATGCTGCGGTGATTAATGAGATAGAAACAGATTGGCAGCCAGAGTGCATTGAAAAACACCGTATTCCTTTGACATTAACGCCCTATTTATACTTGCCGACCGCTTTAGCTGAAAAAAAAGTCATAGCTGCTTTATTGGTATATTTTTCAGCCGGATTGGTTTTAGCTGCCGTGCCTACTCTCATTTATTTTTGGCTAGTACAGCATCGCGTAGCAGAAAACATTGAGAGATTTATATCTCAAAATGATACAGATTATAGGCAATATCTCCTGGATAACCATACTCACTACTTAAATTACATTCAAGCCAAACTGGTAGCGGAACATGCTTGGAATCAGTCACCAAATGGGCAGTTTCAGTTTGCATTTTACGGAACATTTGTTAATCAAGTGTTGGCTCATTTTCCAAAAGTTCAATCAGCATGTTTAGCAGCAGCGCAAATTATGTGGCTTTCTGACCCATCAAATTTTGACTTGGTGGATTCCAGTTTTGGATTTTTAGGCGCTAATAATGTGGTGCCTGCTTGCACCACAGAATTGGCACATCATAACTGGTTAAATGTGAGTTTCCCTCCAGTTAAGATACACGCAGCTAATGTTGTTAAGTGGATAGCTAATAATCTTTTCAATATCACAGATGTTACGTTATTGAATCACTTTTTTTCTTTATGTTCTCAGGCGGCTCATACGCTGGGTTGTTTGAATTCAGAATCTTTTAATACGGGAACTCAAACAGCTGTTTTTCTTGGAAATACTTCTTTTAATGTCACAGCAGGTTGTCAAGGACCATTCCCCGGATCTTATCCTGCGTATCAAGCGTTAGGATATACAACCCCAGCGATGTCCCATGATAATCCCTATGCTACTGTATTTTTTTGCGCAACGACGACAGCAATTCTTTTAAGCGTTTTGTTATTTACGCATAACTGGGATTCATATCGAAATAACTGGCCATGCATCATGAATTTTTTATCAAAATCTAAGCAAGAAAAGAACAGCCAAGCAGATAATGTGCTTGCCTTTGCAGGATTATTTGGGGAAACAGTAGCAGCACGTGCAAGGCACTTAGATTTGAAGTCAGAATCAGTGGAGCCTCATTTAGCAGTTTAGTTTCACAGGAAAAATTCAAGCGATATGGTTTATAAACGTTGAGATTATCCGAAAGAAGCAATGGCAAAATATTTTTTATTAAATTGCTTATACTGTTATCTGAGATGGTTGCATCATGTATTTTTTTCTAAAAATGCTTTTAATTTTGGATCTAGCATTTTTAATGCATTAGAGCCGCGTGTGATTTTAGCAATACTCACGTTGAGCTGTTCTGCCATCTCACGTTGCGTTAATTTATGTTGAAGTAATGCTTGAATAATAAGATAACGATCAGCTATGGATTCTTTTTCTTCGACAGTGAGAAAGCAATCTAATGTTTTCGCTAATACATCTGTATTTTTTGCTTCGAGGCATAAATGCAAAAATGATTTCCAGGGATTTTTCATATTATTTTTCCGTTGAATAGGGTTAATAACAATATTTAAGTAAGTCTGACATGACTAATTGTGCTTTTTCTCTTGCATTGGCCTCGAATACCACTTCACCATCACGTAATGCAATTAATCGATTGCCGTATTTAAGAGCGTAATCAAGTTGGTGCGTTGTCATTAAACAAGTGATGTGTTTTTGCAAAATAAATTGGTGTGTAAATGTCATGACCGCGTCTGATTTTTTAGGGTCAAGTGCGCTCGTATGCTCATCTAGTAGTAACAAGTCTGGTTGATGGCGTAAGTATAATGCAAAAGCCAAGATTTGTTGTTCACCGCCGGATAAACAATTGGTGCGTGATTTTAATAGCTCTGCCAATTTTGGATTAAATTGTTTTAAATAATTGGGCAGTGCTATAAGAAATTGCTTCTTATCAAAATGCTGATGGGCTGATTTTAGGTAAGATGACTCAATTAAGATGGCGTTTTCTTCAATGGTTAGATCTAAGAAAATGCTATCGCCAATATACTGCGTGATGGTCACCATTTTTTGACGTAATTCTTTTTCATCGTATTGGCTTAATTTTTTTTGATGGAAGGTGATATTGCCGGATGTGTTTCGGTAAGTGCGATTCAATAATTTTAATAAGGTGCTTTTACCAGAGCCGTTTCCGCCGAGCACAACAATAAAATCGCCTGGAGAAATAGACAAGTTGATATTATGGATAATATTTTTTCTACTGATTTTAAAATCAGTATGGTTAAACTCAATCAGCGGTTGCATACAATTCCCCGCGTTGTTTGGTGTAGTGTGCTGTTGATAAAAAGACAACAAGGATTAATCCCAAAAATAATTTTAAGTAGATCGGATTAATGCCCGCCGTTAAAAATCCATTGAGAATTAAAAAATAAATAAAAGCGCCGAGCAAGCAGCCAAATAATCCAGCGGATGCGCTGAAGCGATCGGATCGTCGAAATAGAGCGGATACGAGTTTTTTTCCAATCACGACTGCGCCAATGGCAGTCAATGCCATGCCTAATCCCATGTGAATATCAGCATAGCCATCTACTTGTGCGGTCATGATGCCGCAGAGTGCAGACAGCATATTGCTAGTAGCTAAGCCAATACCAAGATAAATAGCAGGATTTTTCCCTAGTTTTCTTAACAAATGCGGGCTAGAACCAAATGCGCGTAATTTTAATCCCATTTCACTGTGTAAAAATACAGACATGGCAATGGTTAATAGTAAAATAAAGGCAATTAAGAAAAAAGTTAATCCAACTGGGTAGTAATCTTGAAGATGCTGTAGAAAAATATCGCTGTTGAGCAAGCTGATGTTAGGGCGATTCATTACGCCAAAATTAACGCTGTATAACATAAAGGTAGCTAGAATACCGGCAATCAATGAATTGATTTTAGCAACACGTTGCATGACAGTGACCCCAATGCCAATGATGGCGCCGCCTAATAATCCTGCAATGACACTGAGAGTTTGACCTAGTCCCAATGTGATTAAACGCGCAAAAATGGCAGCGCCTAAAACAAATGTGCCTTCAACCGTTAAGTCCGTAATTAATAAAACGTCGTAACTTAAATAAACGCCGATAGCGAGTGGTAAAAAAATCAGCGTTTGTTGAAGTGTATTGAGCAAAATGGTTAGCATAAATCTAGCTGTCTTTGGGTGGTTGTTTGTCGTATGTTAACCACAAAGCCGATGGATTTGTGGTTAACGGTTAACACATCACTGCTTGCTCACATTATAAAATGGATATTTTGTACCCTGCTTTTTTCGCAGCCGCTTTTACTACAGCTGGATTAATGTGTTGTGCTGTTGCCGCTGCTGGATTTAAGAATACAAAATAGTGCGTCATCATGTGAACGGGTAAGTCTCCTGCTTTTGCTCCCTTAATGATTTTATTGACAACCTTGGCAGTAGCAACGCCTGTTTGATATTCAGAAACACCCAATGCGAATGCAGCGCCTTTGCTAACAGAGCCATCATCTGAGGCAATCACAGAAATAGATTTCAGTCGGGCTTGCTGTAACAGTGTATTTAAGCCGCTTACAATCATTTCATCCTTCAAGATAAAGATCGCTTGACTATTAGGCGCGATATTTTTGCTGATGGTGTAGAGATCAGATAATTGCGTGACCATTAATTTTTGTACGGTGATATGATCTTTTTTCGCAGCAGCAACAACCTGTTTTACTTGTGAGAAGATACGACCAGCGCTGCTGTAGACAATGGTTAATTTTTTTAATTTAGGCATTGCGTCATGAATAAATTGCATCCGTTGCGCTGCAGGCACTTTGCTATTAACGCCGGTTACATTGTGATTGTTGGCTTTGGTTGCTTCTTCTTTTATATGATCTGCTGCAATTCCGATGATGGGTTTATTGCGAATCATAGCAATGGCCATTTGTGTTGCATCAGTACCAATGGGAGCAACGATATTGATCGAAGGTGCGTTAAATTCTTGTAAAATAGAACGCTGAATATTGATGTTGCCTTGCGCATTTTTGACAAGAAATTTCACTGGCACGCTGGATTCTTTTTTAAGCGTGGTTTCAAAGCCGCTGACAATTTGTTTCATTGCGGGTAGTTGAATGGGAACCACAATACCAATGGTGATGGGTTTTTTTGCTGGCGTTGCTGCAAAAGTAGCGCCAACCAAGGCGATGAGCGTGCAAAAAGCAATTGTTTTAATTGTACGTTTCATGAGGTTTCCTCGTTGCTATCCAAAAATACTGATGTAATGCTACAGGAGTACAAGCAGCAGTGCAATGTTTTTTTGATTTTAATGTAAAAGTGCGTGTAGTAAATAGGCGTGATGCAAAAGCCAATTTGATTTGTCTGCTGATATGGCTAGTGTTGTGACTACCGTGTTTCTTTTGAGCGAATGCTGTTAATTAAGATAGCAAAAAGACCAAAAAGCAGTGTGCCGAGAATATAAAAATTAATGGTGAAAATAAGAAAGCTTAAGCCATTCATACCCAGCACCAGATAAAAATATAAACTGATAATGGCAAATTGGGTAATTTTTTGGAAAAAGGGTTGGTAATCGCGTGGTTTAGGTGTGCCATTTTTAGGAAAATAAGCAATGATTGCGCAAGCAATTTGTTTATGATTCAACAGCAGCGGCAAAAAAATTAAAAATGAGATGAGTGCAATAATTTTAACTGTAAACAGAGGAAGTATGATTCGTGGTAAATGCAGATATTGTGCAATGACAAAAAACAAAGCCATTAAAATGGGTAATGCCAATACGCCTAAAATGATGTCGCGAATACGATAGCCACGAGAAATACGCGCGATATAGCTACAGACTAAGGGTGTCAATGCTGCGCACCACATTCCTGAAAAAAGTATCCAGAGTCGATTCCAGTTTAAATTAATCCAGTTGGTGATGAGTGAAGGTATATTTTGTACCAGCGCTTGAGATGAGATGGCGCTCATAGATATGATGACGAATAAAAGCAGTAGTGCTAATGCCGCACAAAAAATAGGAAAGCCAATTGCAGTAGGAACGCGATGTGAAAAAATACGCGTGATATATCGTTTCATTGCTTTGGTAAAAGTAAATACGATTAAAATGAGGGTGCTGAAAATGGTGATGGATTGAAATCCATTTGGCAAATGAACATTGGGCGGTAAAACCAGACTGATGAGCAATATGGTCATGAACATGAGCGTAATGCCTACTACCATTAAGGTTGCGCGACGCATACCCGTATTGATAATTAATCCCCATGTTTGTTGTGCCTGATGATGTGTTAGTGGTTCGAGTAGTGTGCTGAAATAAGCATTGGTTTGTTGTTTATAGCCTATCAATCCCATGCCAGCAGCAATCACAGCATACATCGCCCATGGAAATAATCCGCTTGCAAAAAACTGAGTGGAGAGGCTTTCTAAAAAAAGATATGGGCGAATGTGTGTGTTGACAGTCAAGATATTGCCACTGATAGTGGCAATTCCCAAATAGACGCCCAAAAAAGTCAGTTGCAATAGTACAATACAAAAAAGCCATTGAGACAGTGGTAATCGTATCGCAATATCATCCGCATTGTGCGCTAATCGTTGTTTTCCATATCGAGAAAAGATGAAAAATAGCGCGCAGCATAAAGCAAACCAAAAAGCATAAAAACAAATAGCGATGAAAGTAGGGGCTTCAATAAATAAAAAAAGTCCCATCAAAAATAAAACGGGATTCAAGATATAAATTAAATCGTTTCTAACTTTGAGGTATTCCATAACTTATTCATTTTGTTTTAAACGCATTGTGAGCGTTTGATATAAGCGATCAGTCAGCAAGCCTTCTTTATATCGCGCTTCAACATCAGATAGCATGGGTTGACCATGCTCTTGCAATAATTGACGCGTGGTTTGTGTAATATTTTCAGGATCGCTGTCTAATAGCACATCACGTATTTTTTCTGAGAAAACAAGATATTCTCGTAAGGCAATGCGTTTTCCATCAACGGATGGTACTAAGCGTTGCCATACAATCAACCGTAATGTTTCGATAATATCAATTGTGCGTCCTAGGCGTTCTTCGCTGGGAAAGCTGCCAACCAATCGTCGAATGGTTTCTGCAACGCCATTTGTGTGCAGCGTAGTATAAACAGGATGTCCAGTAAGTGCTGCTTCAATAACCGCACTGATGGTTTCTGTATCTCGTGCTTCACCAACTAAAATTAAATGTGGTTTTCGTCGTAACGCGTTACGAACACCATCAGCGAACGTTGGTAAGTGTTTTGGAATTTCGGATTGCGCTACGATAGAAGTTGGCATCTCAATGCTATCGTAAACAAATTCAATAGGGGATTCATAGGTTAAAATTTTTCGATTCCCATCTTTTTCTTCTGCAAGTGATTTGATAATAGAGGCGAGTAATGTGCTTTTACCTGAGCCGGTTGCACCAGTCACATAAACCACACCTTCTTGCGGTGCCATTGCGTCGATAATGGGTTGTGGTAATTGTAATGTGGATAAACTAGGTGGTGTAGCAGGAATGGTTCGCAGGGTAATTTGAATCCCTTCGTGTCCGTCGATATAACAACCCACACCATTCACGCGGAAACGATATCGTTCATTGCGGCTTGGCCGCACTTCGTAGTGTGTATCTAAATCAGTGCCGCGCATAATTTGGGTTGTGCCGTTTGGGCCATAAAGCGCATTTAATAAATCACCTACTTCAGTATTGGTTAATTTTCGTTTGGTGATTTTGTGAATGCGGCCGTAAACTTCAATGATAATGGGTTCTGCTGTTTGAATGGTAATATCTGATGCGTTGATATGTTGGCAGTACACCAACAAATCATCTATGTTTTTTTCCTCAAAGCGTGCGGGTTCGCGCGGGTATAATAGTGCTGTTGTTTCTTCTGGCATTTATTCCTCAATATGCAAAACACAAATTACTTTGTAATCACCGGCATCCATTTGCTTGGATTAGGTTGTAATGCTGATTGTGCTGTAATTCTCAGTACTTGATCGTTAATGCGTAATTGTGTTGCATCACCGGTCACACCCAGTTGTGCTTTTGCAACATAAGGCGGACTGACCATGTGTTCTGCTAATAATTCTCGGTATAAAACCATACCAATTAAATCGCGTTTTAATCGATTTAAATTAGCGGTGAAAATATGATTTGCTTGTTGCGTGCCATTCACCCAGCCTTCTTTAAAATAATGATTCCACACGCTTGCTTCTGCTTTGCTTTGTGGCAACAGTGATCGATCAGATAGTGCGGGTCTGCTAAAGCGCATCCATAAATAGTCCCGCCAGTTTGGGGGTGCTGTGACAAAACGAGCGGAGCGAATGATGCGATAGCTTTGTGTGTCGATACGCAATGTGTTGTTATCATCTAATGCCAAGTTATTATTGCTTTCAACTAACACAGGCGGTAGCACATTGTGATTCAGCAGCAATTGATTGAAATCGAATACTTGGTCGAGAAAAACAGATTCTTGATGTAGCGCCATGTCAATATTGCGCGCTTGCCATGCTAAGCCGCCTTGTGCGCCAAGTGACATGGACGCTTGGCGAATAGCAGCAAAGCGAATGGGATTGATTTCATCTGCGCCTTTTGGAAAATGTGCAAGACCGATAAAACCCACTTGTGCATTCAGTGTACCTGTATCATCTGCCATAGCTGCACCTGCGCAACATAGTGCGATTGCAGCAGTGAGTGCGACGGTTCGTTTGATTGTTGCTTTGAATGTCACGGCTTATCCTTTGTTCGAGTTAATTGCCATGATAACGCAATTCTATCGTGCGTGATTTGGGGTATACCGCGATATTTGCTTTCATCACGATTTGATAAGTGACATTACGTAAAATATCGGCGATGGGTTTGTTGTGCATGTTAAGTGACACAATAACAGGCAGTGCTGGTTTTTTACCAATGACGCGTAAGCGATAGCGCGTTGCTTGCGCAATTTTTTTCAGCACAGGTTGAACAGGCCCTGTCCAGCTGATTGAGGCAATTTTACTCATTCCCACTGCTTGCGGATTAAATGGTTTTTGTAGTTTTTTGGGTGGATGCACGGTCATTTGAACCGCGGATAATTCTTGCAATGATTGACCTACCGCTGTTGCTGCCTCTGCAATTTGCTCTTGAGATTGTTTATCGGTGACATTAGCTGGTACGCGATCGGTTGGAAGATATTTTAAATTAAGATCTACCACCCTTTTTCCTTCTGAGCAGCTAGTTAACAAAAATAAAGTGGGGATAATGAGCGCTAATTTCCATGCATTTTTTTTCATGTTCGGTTTCGCCGTTTTTCCGTTGTAAATCACGGAGAGAAATTTTCATCCGTGCAATTGTGACACCCATAATAATAACCTTTTATTAAGGTAACATTAATTGTGGCAATCGCCAATCAGGTTGTCGATATTCTCATCATTTTTTTCTCACTAAAGTTAATCCATCTCCAATCGGTATTATGCAGCTGGTAACGCGATTATCGCTGTAAATTTTATCATTGAGTTCGCGAATGACGCGTGTATTCCCCATTTGGTTTTGTGGATTGACGACCTCGCCATTCCATAGCACATTATCAATTGCAATAACGCCGCCAGGTCGTACAAGTTGTAAACAGTATTCGTAATAATGCAGGTAGTTAATTTTATCAGCATCAATAAATGCAAAATCATACGTAGCCTGTTTTTTTTCTTGTAATAATTTTTCCATTGTTTTGATGGCGGGTGCTAAATGTAAGGTAATTTTTTGTGAGAGGTGCATTTTCCCCCAATATTTTTCAGCAAGCCGTGTCCAGTCATGGCTTGAATCACAACAAGTCACATGACCCTGTTCAGGCAACGCGAGTGCCATACAAATGGCACTATAACCTGTAAAAGTACCTATCTCTAATACAGTTTCGGCTTGCATGGTTTCCAGAAAAAAGCGAAAAAATTGCCCTAACGCTGGAGAAATTTGCATTGGTGCTGCTTCAAAAGTATTTATTGTTTCGAGGCGCAATGCAGTTAATAATTCAGGTTCATGCACGCTGTGCTCATCTAAATAAGTGATTAACTCAGGCGTGAGTGGTAAGGTGTGTGTTGACATATTTTTTCCAACCCCAGTGTTTTTTTTGAGAAATATAAGCATAAAAAAAGAAAAAACACGAGGTGATTTTTCACATAGCATGAGATAACATGATAAAAAATAGAGCGAGGTGTGTATGGCAGAGGGTGGTGCGCATTGGCGAGATTCTGCAAGACCAATCAAATTTTTTATGTGGGATGGGCGTGCTGCATTTCCGGTTGTGATTTTTTTGATGCATATCGCATGGTGGACTTTCGTGCTCACAGTAGTGTTAATTATTTTTTTCTCAATATTAAATCGTTATGGTTTTACCCCGACCGTGTTTGGTCGTTGGTTAAGAACGTTAGTAGCAGGTAATCGCAAAATGGCTGTGCCATGGTGGATGTCATGATTAATTTAGAAAAAAAATTAACAATGATTGCGAAAAATATGGGCGTGTCCTTTACGCTCAAAGGGAGTAATGCCAGTTATAAAGATATTTTTGGCGATGTGGGCTTGCTACCAGGATTAACCAAACGTGCGGATCAATTATCGCAATTGTGTTTGGGTTATGGATTGGGTGTGACCTATGAGGATGTGGAAGGGGCTTTGTTAGGTGTGAAAGTAAATTTTGATGAGTTTACGCCTGATTCATTGCGTTTATTGTGTTTACTCGATGTGTTGAATGAGCTGGTTAAAAGCAGTCCTACGCGAGGGGAAGTGCCCTTAGATGAATTAATGTATGATTGACCCGAAATTACCGGAAAATCTTTAAAACTCTGCTAATCTTACTATATATATTCAATCAATTGAGGTTGAAGTCTTAATAGTCTCTTAAGGTTGGGTTGGTATTATTGAAGGAGATAAAAAACAAGCAGCCACGGAAAGGTTATAAAAATGAACAAGATGTGAAACTAACATGGCAAATTAGGCGGTAAGTATGACTAGTTTTATTGGAAAAAACACACAAGAAAAGAATGGACGCATCGTTGACCCAAAAGCTTTGCAATTGGCTGTGGGAAGTTTGGTGGGTTTGTTTAGTGCAAGTATTGCCGCTAAAGCGGGTGCTGAGCTTAAAGCTTCGGTTGAACACTACGAAAAAGCGGTTGAAAAGAACGGACCAGAAAATTTTGAAGGCGCTCATAACCCTAAATAACGGTAATTATTTCGCGCATTCAATCTCGTAATACTTTAAGATTAACTCATGGACAATATTTCTCCGTTAACATCGGATTTCAAAGGCCAAGAACTCAAGAAGAAATTACTTGAGTGTCTCGATAAAGAGGCGCGCGAGTTTTCTGCGGTTGCGCGTAATTATTTTTCGAAAGGCCAACTTTCTAAAGAAGATAAACTGGGTTTATTGCATGCGGTCATTCATGCTGTTGATCATGTGATTGCGGCTGGTGATTGGAGCAGTTCTTTATTTTTAAAAAATACCATCAAGCCCTTAATTGCAATCAAAGCAGAGGCAGAAACTGAAATAAATATATTAGAGGAAAAGGTTGAAAAAAAAGCTGTAAAAATCACGCCGCCTACTGAAGATGAGGTTGACGTTTATATTTCGTTGTTTCAAAGTGACGGTTACAATATCAATAAATGGGCAATGCAGTTAAGATCATTGGATCGCTATACGGTTGGGCGACCTGTTTATCAAAGTGAAGCAGATGTTCAAAAACGCATTCGTTTGCGTTCTGCAGCAGCGGGTAATGAAGGTTATGTGATTGTGACGATTCGAAAAGCAGATATTCAATCGCCAGATCCTTTTGCGTCGCCATTAAAAGATCAATTTGATCATCCGTTATTAGTGTTAAAAGAAATTGCAGTGCGTAACGGTCGCATCGTGGCATTTGTGCATCAGGGAATATGCTATCATTTTGTGGATGGCCAATTGATAAAACAAGGATAGGGAATGAATCCGGCGGGACAGCAAAATCAGTCAGATCATACAGCCAATTTTTTTTGGCTCATTTGCCTTTTTTTCGGTGCCATTGTTATTTTTTGGTGGGTTGATGAAAAATATGTTGTGATTCCTGTTTTTTGGTTGCGCATTCATGAGATTGACTTTGTTCGATTTCTTGCGGAATTATGGCAACCTATTGCGCATCTGTTGCACTTGCCCAAACCCAATTTTCAAGAACTCAATTCATTCCAAGCTTACATGCAGAATACCGATCCGAGTAAAGTAGATTGGAATAAATTTGCTGCAATTAATGCAGACATTGGTCATTGGACCCGTTACCCTATTATTGTTATTTTTTTAGTGTTGGCTGGTTTATGCTACGCACAAGGCGCTTCGCAATTTCATCATAGTTATACAATGAAAACCTTGCGTGTTGTTGGTCAAGAGGTGTGGCCACAAATTACACCAATTATTTCGATGGATTTGGTAAAACAGGATATCGACAAAGGTCCATGGGCGATGGCAAAGTTGCCGCTTTATTTTTGTCGTGAGAACGATTTATTATCTGTCAAAACAGTGGCGGGGAAAAAAGTATGGGTGTTAAAACATAAGCCCACATTTCGGTTGTTTGCTTTGCAGTTGGGGCCGCTGTGGAAAGGAATTGATGCATTGCCCATTCATATTAAAGCATTGTCTTTGGTTTTTTTAGCGCGCGCAACAGGACGTCGTCCAGTTGCAAATGCCATTTTATCTCAAATTGCCGTATCTGCTGCATCTGGCAAATTGGATTTCACCGGTGTTTCTGAAAAATTAGCAGAATATAAAAATCATAAAATTCTAAAGTGGCTTGAAAAACGGCATGCCTTTATGACGACATTGATGGCCTCTATGTTGGAGATTGCGCGTACAGATGGTGTGCTCGCTAGTGCGGAATTTTTATGGTTAAAGCCGGTTGATCGGCGTTTGTGGTTTACGTTGAATTCGGTAGGACGTCAAACGGCATTTGTTGAAGTGGCTGGTATTTATGCGCATTGGAAAGCAGAAAAAAAAGTGGGACGCGCATTAAAAACACCAATGATCAAATCAGCAGTCGATGCATTAGAAGAATCACTGCAAACTATTCTATTTGTAGAAGAGAGTGAACAATGGCGTACAAACAACGCGGGTTAGACTCTAGTCAAGAACAAGATCAGGCGCGGATTGTCCGAGATACGCGCACGCTCGGCATGCGTATCTCGGATACGTTAAAAAATCGTGTTTCATTGTCTATCGTGATGCTTGCCTTTGCGTGCACATCTTTTGTGGTTGGCTACGTAAGTGAGTTGGTGCTGATCATAGGGTTCTTTGCTTTTTTGTATGGTTATACTCAAAAACGGACATTGCCATTTCGTTTGCCGCTGGTTTCTCATCAAAAGGATTTTAATGATTTATTGCCGGGTAATAACAAGCCTCGTATGGCTCGAGGTATTTATTATTTCGGAAATGAGATTAAAACATCGAATGAACTGTGGTTTAGCAATGAAGACATGCGAACGCATGTGCTGATCTTTGGATCAACCGGTTCAGGTAAGACACAAGCATTATTATCTATTACTTATAATGCATTACTGCAAGCGTCTGGGTTTATTTATGTTGATGGTAAAGGTGATAACAGTTTGTATGCCTCTGTGTTTTCGATGGTACGATCAATGGGGCGCGAAGATGATTTGTTGTTAATTAATTTTATGACAGGTGCGCGTGATGTAATTGGCCCGCAAGAATCGCGTCTATCGAATACGTTAAACCCGTTTGGTTCAGGTTCGTCGAGTATGTTATCAAACTTAGTTGTTAGTTTGATGGGTACATCAAAAGGTGGCAGCGGCGATGCAGATATGTGGAAAGGTCGTGCTATTGGTTTCGTTGAATCATTGATGAAAGTATTGGTGGCGATGCGTGATGCTGGGCATATTTTATTAGATGCCAATACGATTCGTAATTATTTTCATTTACCCAAGTTAGAATCTATTACGCTTGATAAATTATTTCCGCGCGATGGGATGGAATCAGTAAGCTTGGAAAATTTCCCCCCTTCTATTTTAGAGCCATTAATGAATTATGTGTTAACGCTGCCTGGATTTAAAAAAGAAAGTAAAGGTAAGCAGGTATCGCAGGTGTTTGAACAGCATGGTTACATTACGATGCAATTGGTGCGTATTTTTACTTCATTGGCAGATACTTATGGGCATATTTTACGTATCCGTTTACCCGAGGTAGATTTAACAGATGTTGTCTTGAATCGTCGTATTTTATGCGTATTGTTACCCGCCCTTGAAAAATCACCCGAAGAGTTAGCGAATTTAGGTAAAATTATTATTGCTACGTTGAAATCCATGATGGCGGCCGGTTTGGGTGATAGCGTTGAGGGTGAGTTTAAAGATTTGATTGAACGTAAACCGACGAATGCAGAAACACCTTATTTATGTGTGTTAGATGAATATGGATATTATGCAGTTGAAGGCTTTGCAGTTGTCCCTGCGCAGGCACGATCATTGGGGTTCTCTGTTATTTTTGCGGGACAAGATTTACCGGCATTTCAAAAGGCATCAAAAGAAGAAGCGGCATCGATTGGTGCGAACACGAATATTAAAATTTGTATGAAATTAGAAGATCCCATTGAAACGTGGGATTTCTTTATGAAAACAGCGGGCGAATCTTATGTAACACACGTGGATAGTTTTCAAGTTGATCAAGGTAGCGTGTTGGGTATGTATGCCGATGCGAAAGGAGCGCGACTTGAAAAACGTGCACGCGTTGATTTGTTGGATTTAAAAGAGCAGCGCGAAGGGGAAGCGCATTTCTTTTTTAAGTCGAAAATTGTGCGAGGTCGTTTTTATTATGCGAATCCTGCGCCAGTAAAACGCATGCATTTAAATCACTTTTTGATGATCGATTCGCCAACAGATGAAGCAGTTGAGCAGTTAGGTAAGACGTTTGAAACCTATCAATCACTTAGTCAAGCCAAAGCGGGCGAATGGGAATCCATTGCGGTTCCGGAAAATGAAGAGATTGAACGTGTGATGCAACTGATGCAAACGTTTGAAACGTTTCCTCCAATTCAGCGTGCCATCCTGGTTTTGAATAATTTTGAAGAGCGTGTGCAAATTGATGATGGTGATATTCCATCCGATTTTTTTGCGGAAGTATCGCAAACACAAATGGAAGAATCAGAAGATCGTTTGAATATTTTTACGCCACTGCATATGAGTGAGTATCTTGAAAAATTATGGATTCCAGATGATCCCAAGTTCCGCGCTGCTATTTTAGATCGCAAAAAAGTGCGTGATCAAATTGAATATTTGCAGCGACTTTGCGGAAAATCCAGTAAACAAGCCAGCAGCATAGGCATTGAATTAATTGGCGATATGGATCGCGGAACAGATTATCCTCCTGCGCCTTTAGAGCCGCCTGTATTGGCGCCTCAAATTACCGCAAAGTTACGTGAAATTGTGGCGGGCGTTTCATTGAAGAAAAAAGAAGCGGTAGAAAGCGAGTCTGATTAATTTTTAATGCTTTCTTAAGTATGTTTTGTTAGATTATTGTTTACATTGATGTGCTTTTTTGAAAGATCGTTAGGGAAAATCAGAAATGAGCGTAGCAAAAGTAAAATATTTTTCCCTTGTGCTACTGGTAATATGGGTTTTGCTAAGCCTATCCAGTTGCTCGTCGCCCTGTAAAAAATATTTAGGAAAATGGCCGCTTGTTAGACCTGAAACATTGGTTAAGGTGCCCAAACCCATTCCCGCTATTCAGCGTCGCGCATATGATTTGTGTTTGCTGCAAACCCATGATGTGCAGGTGATTCAGCTAGGACAGACATGGCGATTTATTTTGCCAAGCGATACCTTGTTTGAAAATGAAACGGCTGAAATTAGAGATGATTATAAGCCAATATTAAACATCATCGCTGATTTTATGTGCACCTATTCAAAAATTTCTGTTGAAGTGGCGGGGTATGCGAATCATTCAGCAGATGATGTGATGACAAAGTTTGGTTCTCTTGCAGACCAACGCACAGAACGCCAAGCGGTATCTGTTGAGAAATATTTGGTGAAACGAGGCATTAATTCTCGACTTATTTATGCAGTGGGTCGTGGTAATCATAAGGCAATCGCGTGGAATGGTAGTGAAGCAGGTCGACGTTTGAATCGTCGCGTGGAAATTAGTTTTCGTTATTATCGTGATAATACAGCATGGTATTAAGACATCATTGAGATTGATATGAATACAGATTCACAAGAATTGGCATTACAGCTCAATAAATTTTATCGTGATGCTTATCGTCGCACGATGAAGTGGCTTGTATTTTTGGTTGTGATTTGTGCGATATTGTCATGCGTATTAGCATGGATGACTTACGATCGAAAACAACCTTTATATTATGCTGCTGCAACAAATGGTGATGTTGTGCCCATGCATTCACTGTCAGAACCAGTCATCACCAGCTCTTTTATCGTTCGATGGTCTGCTTTAACAACCCGGCTCATTTATAATTTAAGTTTTTCACGCTATCAGAAGCAATTAGCGCAAGTAAAACCGCGCTTTACAACAGAAGGTTGGGCGAAAATGATGAGCGCATTGAAAGCATCTGGCTTTTTGAGTGAGTTGGTCGATAAGCGATTAATTATCAGCTCTGTTGTTTCTGGGCCGCCCGTGATATTAGCGCGTATGATTGTGCATGGCCGATTTACTTGGCGCGTGCAGCTGCCATTGTTGGTGACTTATACGAGCGCGAGCACATCATCGCAGCGTAATATTGTCATTACAATAGATGTGCAGCGTGTCCCAACTTTGAATGCATCTCAAGGTATTCAAATTATTAATTTCCTTTCGAAACCAGCAGAGTAGAGCAAAGAAAGTATGGCAGAAGAGATAAAAGATAAAAATATCAGTGAAGATCGAAAGCCAAACTCGGAAGGTTTGACGCTCGTTTTGCTGCGCAATGGTTTTTACCGTGATAATTATAAACGTGCCGTTTTTGCTTTAGTTTTTGTGTTTTTTATTGATGTGATTTTATTATTTGCCGTAGTTGATCACTATCTTAATCCGCCAGAGCCACAATATTTCGCAACAAATTCAGCTTATCAGCTTATTAAGTGGCACCCTTTATCGGATCCAGTGGTAGATAATAATTATGTGTTGCAATGGGTTTCAGATTCGATTCAGCAAGCATTTAGCTTGGATTACATTCATTGGCGTTCGCAATTAGAAGCGGCATCCAATAATTTTACGCCAGATGGATGGCATTGGTTTTTGCAGTCTTTCCAACAAAGTGGTGATTTGGATTCTTTGGTGAAATTGGGTATGGTTTCAAATGCGACAGTAACGGGTGCGCCAGTTATTCAATATCAAGCCGTATTAAATGGCCGTTATGTATGGAAAGTGGAATTACCGATTATGATCACTTACACGAATATGAAAAAAACAATTCGTCAGCCACTTAAGATAATCGTTATTGTTGTGCGTGTGCCCGTGCAAAATAACCCCAATCAAATTGCGATTAATGAATTTGCGCCCGCAGCGCAAGAGTAATGGGAATTAACATGAATAACGAGAGAGAGATACGGTGAAAAGAATTTTTTTCATAACGATAGCAGCGTTGAGCGTCAACGCAATTGCAAGTGTTGCCGTGCTTGCTGCAGATGCGCCAACGCAGACAACACAAGCCATAACAGCGTCACCATCTGCTCCATTGCCAGGTGCAACATATGTGGATGATGGTACGCAACCAGATCCACAAAAAAATGCAACAACAGTGACACAGACTAATTTGCCAGCTGAATCAGCTCAAGCACCGCAATTACAAACAGTGCCAAATTCAAATGTAGCAGCCGTTTCTGCAAATGCATTTGGTAGTACACCGGGTAGTCAAACTGCGTTTACTCAAGTATTGCGTAATTTAATGCCACTGAGTCCATCGCAAATTGTGACATTGCGTAATATGTTTAATAATAGTCAGCAAGCCGTTGCGCAATATCCTGGTGTGCCACCGAAACCCACATCGAGTTCAATTTTAGTGAATATGTCACCCGGTGCTGCACCGCCGGTTATTCGCTTGCGTTCTGGTTATGTGACATCGTTGGTTTTTTTAGATTCGACAGGACAGCCTTGGCCAGTTGTAGGTTATGATCTTGGAAATCCCAATGCATTTAATATTCAACCCAGCACGCCCAATGGCAAAGGGGATATGTTAATTGTGCAAGCACGTGATCGTTATGAACAAGGTAATTTGGCTGTGATGTTGAAAGGTGAAAATACGCCCGTGATGTTGACTTTGATGCCGGGTCAGCACGCAGTAGATTATCGAGTGGATTTACGTATGCCGGGTTTGGGACCTAATGCTGTGGTTGGAACGAGTGGATTGCCGCAGGCAGCGAATCCTGTTCTCATGAGTTTTTTAGATGGCGTTGCGCCAGATGGTGCGACATTGTTGACGGTTGATGGTGCGCCAGCGCAAGCGTGGTCTTATCAGGGACATTTATTTTTGCGTACGCGCGTGACAGTTTTATCACCAGGATGGTTATCAAGTATGAATAGTCCAGATGGGACGCACGTATATGAGTTGATGAAAACCCCTGTTATATTAGCCTCGCATCGTGGCGAGATAGTTCAATTATCGATTAGAGGATCATAATGTCATGGCTGATTCCCCGCAGAAAAAAATGCAATGGTCGGTTTTTCAAAATGCAAAAGTGCGTGCTATTTTAGCGATTGTGTTGATTGTCGTTATTGCCGCAGTAATCGGACTGGTTATTCATTTACATTCAAAAGCAGAGGCCGAAGCAGCAGGCGCTGAGGTTTCAGGTGGCCCAGCTATCGCCTCAACACCGGGTTCTGGTAATCCTTCTTCTGAGTATGTTCATGCGCAAATCAGCGCGAATGTTTCAGGTGAAGAAAAAGCGATGAAAACAGGTACTTCATTTGTGCCTACTATTACGCGCTCTGGTTTTATTGGAAATCCAGATCAATTTGGCCAAACGACAGAATCTCAATCTGACGGTAAAGCAGCTTGCCCCATTAATAAAGTGGTAGTGATGTATAAACCCAATCCAGCAAGTTGTACTGCTAAAAATTTAGAATTGGCAAGGCAAACAGGCGTCACGGCAGAAGAATTATTGTGTCAGGGTTGTTCTTGTCCTGCATTAAAATTAGCGGGATATACAGTAGGTGACCTTAAACAAATTGGTATGAGTGCTGAGCAACTACACACTTGTGGTTTTGATCTTAAGGAGTTAATTGCGGCTGGATTTTCTGCGGGAGATTTGAAAGCGGCAGGATATAGTGCGCAAGATTTAAAAAGTGCTGGTTTTACGGCAGGTGAATTAAAATCAGCTGGTTTTTCTGCAGCTGATTTAAAATCAGCGGGATTCACTCCAGCGC
Organism: Gammaproteobacteria bacterium CG_4_10_14_0_2_um_filter_38_22; assembly: GCA_002793195.1. Taxonomy (GTDB): domain Bacteria; phylum Pseudomonadota; class Gammaproteobacteria; order Coxiellales; family Coxiellaceae; genus 2-02-FULL-42-43. The sequence continues at coordinate 76,523 of PFPT01000004.1, read as the reverse complement.
AATTACAAGATGCTGGATTTTCTTCAGAAAAAACCCCTGTGCAATGTAATGCGCAAAAATTAAAACAAGACTATGCATCAGGAATGTCTGCGGCGCAATTGCGAGAGCAAGGTTGTGGTGCTGCTGCATTGAAGGCGGCGGGATACACGGCGGCACAACTAAAAGCAGCAGGATATAGTGCGCAAGATTTGAGAGATGCAGGTTTTTCTGCGGCTGAACTTAAGGCAGCAGGTTATAGTGCAGCAGCATTAAAAACGGCTGGTTTTAGTAACACGGATTTAGCGGCTGCAGGATTTACATCCGCTCAAATTGCAGCAGCCGATCAAGCTGCTGCGCAATGCAGTGTTGAAAAATTAAAGCAAGCCTATGCCGCAGGTGTTTCAGCTATCAAGCTTCGAGATGAGGGTTGTGGTTTGACTGCATTAAAAGCAGCAGGATTTACTGCTGCGCAACTGAAAGCAGCCGGATTCAGTGCGAGTGATTTAAAAGCAGCGGGATTCAGCGCAGCTGATTTAAAAGCAGCGGGTTTTTCTGCGACGGCTTTGAAAAACGCAGGGTTTAGTGCAGATGCTTTAAAAGCGGCGGGATTCGGTAATTCCGATTTAGCTGCTGCAGGATTTACGCCAAGTGAAATTAAAGCGGCTGATCAATCTGCGGTTGTTTGTAATGTTAAAAGATTAGAACAACAGCGTGCGCAAGGTGTTTCTGCAACAGAATTGCGTCAATCAGGTTGTGGATTAGCGGCATTGAAGGCAGCGGGATTTTCTGCAGGCGCATTGCGCGCGGCTGGTTTTAGTGCGGGTGAATTAAAAGCAGCAGGATTCAGTGCAAAAGCTTTAAAAGACGCTGGATTTTCAGCATCCGATTTAAAAGCGGCAGGATTCAGTGCTGCAGAATTAAAAGACGCTGGATTTTCAGCATCCGCTTTAAAATCAGCGGGATTTAGTGCGGGCGCATTAAAAGATGCTGGATTTAGTGCAGCTGATTTAAAAAATGCAGGATTTAGTGCACAACAGTTAAAAAATGCAGGGTATTCTGCGTCTGATTTGAAGGCAGCGGGATTTTCTGCGACACAATTAAAAAATGCAGGATATTCTGCGGGACAATTAGTTGCAGGTGGTTTTTCTCCGAGTGATTTGCGTGCAGCAGGATTTACTGCTTCACAATTACGTAACGCAGGATTAAGTGCTGCCAATTTACGACAAGCTGGATACAGTTTAACGGCGTTGAAAACAGCTGGTTTTACGCCAGGTGATTTGTTGCGTTCTGGTTTTTCAGCAGCGCAGGCAGGTTATCAAGAAACCGTGCCAGCAAAAACGGCAACGACCACGTCTACTCAACCCGCATTAAACACAGCTGCTTTGCTTCCATCATTAGGCGATAATTCACGTGAGGCACGTTTAGCGCAATTTGAAAAACAACAACAGCAGGAGATGAATCAACAGCAACGTACCGATAATATTCGTCGTTTAGCTGCCTCTATGTCGAGTGTTTCTGAAAAGTTATTGTCGGGATGGAGTAATGTTTCTAATCAACAATATCAGCATGTTGTTGAGCCAACTTCAAAATCGACTTCGGCTGAATCCGGAGTATCACCGAATGGCTCATCTTCGGGTGCATTATCAGCGGCGCAGGCTGGTGGCTCTATTCTCAAAGCAGGTTCTGTTTTATTCGCCGTCATTGATACTTCAATTAACAGCGATGAAAAAACGCCAATCATGGCGCGTATTGTGACGGGTGAATTGAATGGCAGTAAATTATTGGGCACATTTTCACGCCAGCATAAACGACTATTAATCACATTTAATGTGCTCAATGATCCGCGTTATCCAAAAAGTATTTCAATTAATGCAGTTGCGATCGATCCAAACACAGCTCGAACTGCGCTTTCTGGGCAAGTGAATAACCATTATTTATTGCGATATGGCACTTTGTTTGCTGCTTCATTTGTTCAAGGTATTTCTCAAGGTATTACAAATGAAGGTGTTACTTCAGATTGCTTGTTTGGTGGTTTTGGTTGCACATTAAAAACCACGCCGTTGAGCGTAAACCAGCAAGTTGCGGTCGGTTTTGGGAAAGTAGGGCAGGCTTATGCGCAGCACATGGGAAGTAATTTCAATCGTGCGCCAACTATTCGTATCGGAGCAGGTACGGGTATTGGCTTATTGTTAATGAGTGATTTGCAATTACCAAGCGAACCATTACCAGCTGAATCGCGGCAGAGCGGTTCGCTGGCTGGGAATCAATACTAACGGGGTATGATTTTATGACGGATGATCAAAAAAAAGTGTCTCCTGATGACGAATATCAGTTTCCGCAGGATGAATATGCTTCGGCAGATTCGGGCAGTGAATCGCAAACGGAGTCAGATGAATCGGGTTCAGCAGAAACCGTTGAGAAAAAAACAGGCTTTCCTGGTTTTTTGAGTCATTTTTCTGCGCTCCCTATTTTTAAAAATAAACGTGCATGGATTGTCATTGCCGCAGTGATTTTGATCATTATTTTTATTCGTGTGTTGGATACAGGAAAAAAGACACAACCCATTTCTCAGCAATCTGTTGTTTCACAACAACAAGCCCCTGTAACAATTCAGCAGCCTGATAATGCTGTCTTAGGTTCATTGGATGCATTAAAAGCACATTCATCTCGCACGGAAGCACAAATTAACGAGTTGCACTCTCAAGTGACGAGCTTACAAAATACAGTGAGTGAAACACAATCTGAGAATCAGCAGTTACAGCAAAAGTTGGTGGCGTTAGAAAGCCAAATTAGCGGGATATCTGAAACATTGCAGCGTGTTATAACAAAAATGCCAAAAGGAAAACGCCTTGTTTATCACTTAAGGGCTGTTTTACCAGATCGTGCTTGGGTTACATCGGGCAATGGTGAAACACTGACTGTGACAGTGGGAGATCGCGTTCCGGAGTATGGTGTAGTGAGTTCAATTAATGCAGAACAAGGGATTATCGAGACCAGTAGTGGTCGAAAAATACAGTATGGACCAAATGATTACTGATAAAAAAATGATGGCATAAGCTATAATTAGTTTGTGTGACATTAAGAGGTTCATGCGGAGTTTTTTATGGTATCGGGTTTTGCTGCTACATTAACAAATCATTTTCTTTTAATCGCGAGTTCGGTCAACGCTGTTGCTTGGGTAATGGGTGTGGGCATGTTTATCGGCGGTTTTTATGAGCTAAAAAAATATGGTGAAACACGTACGATGATGTCTTCGCAAATGTCAATAGCCGGTCCTTTGGTTATGATTTTGTCAGGAGTGTTATTAATTGTGTTGCCTAACTTTATTGGTACGGCTTTATTAGCATTTTGGGGAGATGCGAGTCCACTGAGTTACCAAGGCAGCACAGACGGTTATAGTGCGTTAATTCCACCGATATTAATTTTTGTGCGAATTATTGGCGTGGGTTCTTTTATTCGCGGTATTGTATTATTGGCGCGTTCAGGCGGGCATCATGGACAACCTGGTTCATTGGGTAAAGCGCTGATCCATATGTTGGCGGGATTGTTGTGCGTGCATATTTTAGGGACAATTGATTTATTGAAAGAATTATTGGGGATGTAATAAAGTAAGCAGTGCAGTATGTTGCGATATCTCTTGAATTTTTCTATCAAAACAGTTTCTGAAAGTTGAATGTATGTGTATGATTAATGCATGCGCTTTTGCGTGAGGAATTTTGAATAACTAGGGAGTATATCTATGTCGAAAGAAAAGATTCGCTTTTTATCTTTTGCGCTCGTTTGGCGGATGTTGTTAGTTGTGCTTGGCGTTTTTTGTGTTGATCTTGCAGCATTGGCTGCAGTAACGATTAGCAGTGTGCAAGGTAAAGTAGCAACAGACACTAAAGATCTTGCGAAAATGATTTCAGATGTTGCTTTGGTTACCGGTATTGGGTTTGTATTAGCTTCTTTTTTCAAGTTCCATCAACATAAATTAAATCCAACACAGGTTCCTTTAAGTCAAGGACTTACCCTGCTTATCATTGGTGCTGGGTTGTCAATTTTTCCTGCGATTATCACAGGCGCTTCAAAAAGCGTGTTGGGCACGTCAACAGCTGGAAGCATAACAGCAATCATCGGCTCTTAATGTGAGATAGCGAAGAGAGGTGGTGCGCAATGGTCGCTTTGCATGATATTCACTTGATGGCAACAGCGAATAATTGGCGTTTGTTTATGTTGAGAAAGGCGGATCCCGCCTTTCTTGCTTTTCAGACAAAGATACATGCGCGGGATTCATACACCTGTGGTTTTTGTGGATTTCAAGCGAAAGAAAATCTGGAAACAATTAATCTTAACGGAAATTATCTCGATAATAAGCGGGAAAATTTGGCAACTGCTTGTGGTTTATGTGCACAATGTTTTTTCTTAGAAGCCGTTGGTAAAAGTGATTTTGGGGGCGGTGTTTTAATTTATCTTCCCGAAATGCGTCAAAATGAATTAAACGCATTGTGTCATGTGTTATTTGCTTCGATGGCTTATCATTTAGACACGGCGACACACGCCAAAAATATTTATCGCAGCTTGAAAATGCGCGCACAACTGATGGAAGAAAAAATGGGTGAGGGATTAAGTAACCCTTCACAATTTGGTTTAATGTTAATTGAGGCGAGTGATCAAAAAAAGTCTACGATTCAAGAAACCATTTCAAAGACATTTAGATTGTTGCCAAACATGGCACGTTCTTCAGGTGAAATCATGAGCTGGATGAAATCAGGATTACATTATTTTTTGGAAGCATAGCGCGTTAAGGAAATGAAGCATGAGTATCTTGTCAGACGTGACCGGTTTTTTTGATTCATTTTTGTCTTGGATGAGCACATCCTTGAAACAATCCACGGCGTCTTATTGTGATTTACAAACAGCGGATAGTCCTACTGTTTTGGTGAATCATGATGGCGCACTTTTATCAATTATTCGTGTCGACGGGGTGAAATCATTAATTGGTCGTGAGGAATTCAATCAAGCTCAGCTGGGTTTTCGTCAATCATTGCAAACAACGATGTCTCAATCAGGACATACGATACAAGTTTATTTTTGTTATGATAAAGAAGCTGTGAAAATAGAGTTGGCTGATATTTTATCACCAGCGCAAAACACAGCGGAACGTTTAGGATTGAAACTGGATGATTTGTTTGCAGAGCGAATCAATCATTTGGCGCGTTACTGCGCGCATGAAGAAACCTATCTTGTTTTATGTACAGGTTTAAAATCGCTAACCGGTGAACAATTAAAACGTGCTAATAAAGAAAAAAAGGCAGTTATTAAAGATAGTGCTATCCCGCCTTTTGTGCATACACAAAATATTTTAGCGGCGGTGCCGGATTTACGTGAAACTCATGATTCTTTTGTGCGTTCAGTAGTCAGTGATTTTCAGCAGTACGGTATTATTTTGTCATTGCTAGAAGTGCATGATGCTGTGCATGCTATTCGTTTGAGTGCTGATCCTGCATTTACTGCATCAGAGTGGCGACCTGTTTTGCCAGGCGACAAAATTACCATTAAAGAATTGAAAAATGCGACTGGTGAAATTTCAGATGTGTTGTGGCCATCACTTGCAAAACAAGTATTGCCACGCGATGCTGAAATTCTAGACTTACGTTCTGTGCGCATTGGTGATCAAGATTATACAACCGTATATATCGATTTATTTCCAAAAGAATTGCAAACCTTTATTCGATTATTTGCGCGCACATTGCAAACGCAAATTCCGTGGCGTATTTCATTTTCAATCGAAAGTGACGGGTTGGGTTATGCAGGATTACGTTCAGCATTGGCGTCGGTATTAAGCGTGACATCTGCGCAAAATCGATTGATTACGGATTCACTGAAATTGCTGCAATACATTAAATTAAACACAGATGATGCGGTCGTGCGATTACGGGTAGCCGCATCTACTTGGGCACCCGCAGGTGATGAACGTTTATTGCGTTCACGTGCTTCGATGTTGGCGAAGGCGATTCAAGGCTGGGGATCATGCGATACATCAGAAATTTCTGGCGATGCTTTTTTAGGTGCGGTATCAACGATGTTGGCTGTGTCGCAACAAAATGCGGCCAATCCCAGTATTGCGCCGTTGTCTGATGTGTTATACATGCTGCCTTTATTCCGTCCTGCATCACCTTGGAAAAATGGCGCAATTTTATTTCGTTCACCTGATGGAAAGCCATGGCCATATCATCCTGGATCCAGCCAGCAAACCACTTGGATTGACTTATTTTATGCGCGCCCGGGTTCGGGTAAGTCGGTGTTATCCAACGCGATTAATTTAGCCGTATGTTTATCTCCAGGGATTTCTCGATTGCCTCGCATATCTATTATTGATATCGGCCCATCCAGCAGTGGGTTAATCACATTGCTAAAAGACGCATTGCCACTGAATCAAAAACATTTGGTCGCGCATCATCGTTTACGTATGCGATCTGATTACGCTATCAATCCTTTCGATACGCAATTGGGATGTCGTTATCCTGCACCACCAGAACGTGGGTTTTTAGTGAATTTTTTAACTTTGTTGGTGACGCCAGTGGGTAGTGAGAAAGCCTATGATGGGGTTTCTGATATGGCGGGTTTAGTCATTGATGAGTTATATAAAGCTTTTGCTGATGATGGAAAACCCAATGTTTATGCTGCGGGATTATCTGAAATAGTTGATGGTTTATTAGAAGAGATTGGTTTTGTTGTGGATACGCAAACAACATGGTGGGAAGTGACTGATGCGTTATTTGTGGCAGGGTTTCCACATGAAGCAACGTTGTCTCAGCGTTTTGCAATACCGGTGTTAGCAGATGTTGCCGCTGTTTGTCGTATCCCCGCGATTCAAGATTTATACGGGAAGATTACAACACCGACGAATGAAGATTTGATTCATGCTTTTGCTCGGATGATTTCCAGTGCGGTGCGTGAATACCCTATCATTTCACAAACTACGCAATTTGATTTAGGTGAGGCAAAAGTAGTGGCGCTTGATTTAGATGAAGTGGCTCGAACCGGTGGTGATGCTGCGAATCGTCAAACAGCTGTGATGTATATGCTGGCACGCCATGTGTTAGCACGACATTATTTTTTAATTGAGGATAACGTAGCTGATATGCCAGAGGCCTATCGCAGTTATCATCAACTGCGCATCGCAGAAATTCGTGAAGATCCTAAACGTATTGTGTTAGATGAATTTCATCGTACGTCTAAAGCGCGAGCTGTGCGTGAGCAAGTGATTCAAGATATGCGTGAAGGTCGAAAATGGAAAGTGCAAATTGCATTATTATCACAGTCGATTGAAGATTTTGATGAAGTCATGGTGGAATTTGCTACGTCTGTTTTTATTATGGAATCCGGTCCTGAACAGTCTATTCAAAAAACATCTAAAGTATTTGGTTTAACCAATACCGCACGTCATGCACTGAAATCACGTGTGCATGGTCCCAGTGAAAGTGGAGCTACCTTTTTAGCGCAATTTGCAACAAAAAATGGAATGAATACGCAGCTACTCACGTCCACTTTAGGTCCGATTGAGTTGTGGGCACTGAATACATCCGCAGAAGATGTGCATATTCGTAATTACTTATACCAAAAAATTGGTCCACGTGCGGCACGAAAGTTATTGGCACAACAATTTCCGGGCGGCACGGCAACCAAGATGTTGGAAGAAATGTATGCGGGATTTAAAGAAGAAGCTGGATTTTTAGATGAGTCGAGTAAAGACAGCGTTGTGAAAAAATTGTTGGACGATCTTTTAAGACAGCACCACAGCTCAGAAAACCAATAAAAATAATCTTTCTCTTTTGAAAACAACAGAATAAAGCACTTTTATTAAGTGATACTTTATATCGCAGATAAATTTATATACAGAGGCTGTTTTTAGGCCATTTTAAAAATCTTTTGTAATCAAGAGGCTGAAACGTACTTTAGAAGTAATTTATGCTATACTGTATAATATATATACAGGCTATTTTTTTACTTTTTAGAGGATAACGCTATGTCAGCTTTAGAAAAAACAAAATTCGAGCGGATTATTACAGATCCAGCTCAGAATTACCAGCATCCTGAAGAAGTATTAATCGATGCTGCTTTAACGCGTGAAGAAAAAATTTTGGTATTAAAGCAATGGGCATTGGATGAGCAAGAATTGGGTGTGGCTGAAGAGGAAAATATGCATGGTGATTTACAGCCTATTTTGTTGCAGAAAATTTTAATTGTGCTCCATCAGCTAGAGAATGCAAACTAATTCGCATCTTCGAGTTAAATGGGTATAAAATAAAAATCCATGAGTTTGCGTCTGTGTTTTTTTGTTAAACTGCATTGTTTTTATTGATTGAGTTAGTATGGATACATTTTTCAGTTTGATTCGTTTGCTGCGGCCCGCCGATTGGATTAAAAATATTTTTTTGTTTGCTCCTTTGTTTTTCACACCATCATTATTTCATTTTCCCGAAGTATCTATTGTTTTCTTAGGTGCGGTTATTTTTAGTGTGAACGCATCAGCTATTTATGTTTTCAATGATATCAGGGATCGTGTTACGGATTGCTCGCATCCACAAAAAAAATGGCGTCCGATTGCCTGCGGTAAAATTAGTTTATTGACGGCATATATTGTTTTCGTGATATTGAGTGCGGGCAGTTTGATCGCAGCTGTTTATTTATCGCATTTATTTTTCGTGATTTTATTGGGTTATTACCTTTTGAATATCCTGTATAGCTATTTTTTTAAAAAAATAGCAATCATCGATATCTATTGTATTGCTGCTGGTTTCATATTGCGCTTACTAGCGGGTGCCGCATTAATTAACGTGCAACCCTCTGTTTGGATTTTAATGTGTACGGGATTGCTTGCTTTATTTTTGGCATTTGCAAAACGTCGTGATGATGTGGTGCATCATTTTGGTGTTTCGCATCGCGAAAGTATTAAAAAATATAATCTTATTTTTATTGATACCAGTATTTCAATTATTTTAGGTGCGCTATTAATTGCTTATACGATTTATACAACACAAGCAGCAACTGCCTCTCATTTAGATACCAGACACTATGCTTGGACTGTGCCGCTGGTTTTGTTGGGTATTTTGCGGTATTTGCAAATTACGTTGGTTGAGGAAAAATCCGGTTCGCCTACGCGATTGTTGTGCACGGATCGGTTTTTATTAGGCACCACAATAGCATGGGTGATTTTATCAGCGATGTTGATGTACTAATGCAAAATTCATCTCCGTGTAGGTTAATGGGTTGGGGGCGTGTGATTCGCGTGGAGACACACGCACTGCGTCCAGACACTTTGTTTGCTTTGCAACAGAGTGTGCAAAAACACTCAGCTTCATTGCTGGCGTACGGGTGTGGACGCAGTTATGGTGATGTTGCATTAAATTCAGAAATGGTTTTGATCACAACACAATTGAATCGATTGATTGCTTTTAATGAAAATACATTAGAATTAATTTGCGAATCTGGTGTGACATTGCGTGATATTCAAATGACATTTTTACCACGCGGATATGCATTACAAACCAGCCCAGGCACAGCAGAAGTTACTGTGGGTGGGGCTATTGCAAATGATGTGCATGGAAAAAATCATGATGCAGTTGGGAGCTTTGGTAACCATGTGAAGTGGTTGGAATTATTATTATCAAGCGGTGACATCATCCATTGCTCGGCATCTGAAAATGCACCTATTTTTTTTGCAACGATTGGCGGTTTGGGATTAACCGGTGTGATTATGCGTGTTTGTTTACAGTTACAAAAAAATCCTCTTGCGGTGCGCGTGCATACAGAAATGTTTTCGAGTGTGCCTGACTTAATATCACGCTTGTATCAGATACGTAATGAGGCAATGTATCATGTTGCATGGATTGATTTATTATCATCAAAAAAATTGGGTCGCAGTATTTTATCTATTGCGCAACCAGATGGAACACCTTTGTCTTTATCATGCAAAACTGCTTTTTCAGTGCCTCGGTGCGCGCGCTTTTTTTTGAATAAGACAAGCATGTGTATTTACAATGAATTATATTACAGGCAAGCAGCGCAACACGTAGAAAAAAATAACGTACAAGCCTTGTTTGATTATTTGTATCCATTGGATGCAATTGCTAATTGGAATGCATTGTATGGTAAAAAAGGATTTTATCAATTTCAATGTGTGATTCCAGAATCAGTTGCACAAGAGGGCATTCAAGCAATAATATCGCTGGTCGCGAATCAATCTGAAAAACCTTATTTAACAGTATTAAAAACATTAGGGTCGGCGGGTTGTGGTTTATTGTCTTTTCCATTGCGTGGCTTAACCTTGGCAATGGATTTTCCAAATACAGTCAATACGGTGCCGTTATTCAAAAAACTATCTGAGCTTACGTTGCGTTATCAAGGTAAGGTTTATCTTGCGAAAGATGCTTGTTTAAGCGCAGCACATTTTTCTGCAATGTATCCTAGATGGCTTGAGTTTCGTCAGTTATTAAGTGAGATTGATGCAAAAAAAATGTGGCAATCTGAATTGGCAAAACGATTACAAATTCATGGCTGAGTGGAGTATCTGAATGACTCAAAAATGCTGGATTATTGCAGGCGCGACAAGCGCCATCGCTACTTGTTTTGCGCATATTGCCGCAAAAAAAGGAGATCAATTAATTTTATTAGGGCGAGATCTTGAAAAATTAACCGCAATTCAAAATGATTTGCAGGTCCGATATCGTGCTGATGTCAGTTTTTTTGCTTTTGATGCACTTAAAACAGATGAGCATGAGGCTATTGCAGTAAGTTGTTTGCAGTGTGCAACGCATCCTATTTCTTTGTTGGTTGCGTTTGGTGCCATGATATCAGGATCCGCATCCACTCATTCACGAGCAGAAATGCTCACAACAATTGATACTAATTTTACAGGTGCGGTTTCTATCACGGGCGCCTTTCTACCTTTTTTTAAAAAACAAAAACAAGGCCATATCCTTTTTTTAGGCTCAGTTGCTGGCGATCGTGGCAGGGCATCTAATTTTGACTACGGATCTGCAAAAGCAGCACTGGTTCCTTTTTGTGATGGATTACGCGCAACATTGCGCAATGATCACGTATCCGTTACCTTGATGAAGATGGGCTACATTGATACGCCAATGATATACGGTAAACCCGGTGTTTTTTTGGTGGCTAAGCCAATGGATTGTGCGCGTGCTTGTTGGCATGCTGCAGAAAACAAAGTAGCGATGCGCTACTTTCCTTGGTTTTGGCGCTGGATCATGCTTATTTTTAAAATGATTCCCAGATTTGTTATGTCGAGAATCAATGTTTGATAAAATGAACGCCAATTAAAAAAATAATTTATGAAAAAAATAAATCTGATTTTTCTAAATATAGTTTGTTTCTTTTTTCTTGGTTTTTCTTTTTTTCTTTTGTATCAATATAACTTAGGTGTTTTATCGAAAACCCCGAGTGATTTTTCATCTTTTTACGTTTCGTTAAAAAAAAATGATGTTTACAAGACTTATTCCTATTTTAAAATGGAGAGACAAACTGATGATGTTTGGCGACTAAATAGAGACCCAGCCTCTCAGGGTCAATTTGTTAATTTGAATACCCCATCAATGAATTTGATTTTAAAAGGATGGATGAATCTGAGTGAGCATGAAGATATCACAACGCTCATTTGGACGTCTGCCACTATGTTGGGTGCATTATTAGGCTGCTTTTTTTTGATGCCTATTTTATGGCCCAGTAAAAAATATATCTTGTATGGCTTGCCATTTTTTTTATTAATTTGGTTTAGCTGGCCTAGTTTTTATAATTTAAAAATAGGGCAAATTACTTACTTTATTTTTCCTGTATTATGTTGTGCTTTTTATTTGATGCACATTAAAAAATATACTTTATTTTCTATTGTGTTGGGGCTGTTGGCTAGCCTAAAACTATTTTTTTTGCTTTTTCTTTTTTCGTTTTTGTTGCGTCGACAATGGAAGTTGGGTTTTCTTTTTTTATTATCATTTGCTTTGTTTTTTTGTATTCCCTTGTCGTTTTTTTCTATCCATTCCTACCAGCTATTTTTTAATATTATGCAGGATCAAAAGCCTATTTTAATGAGGTCAATTTTGGCAGGCAATGGATCATTCTTGGGGTTCGTCTCTAATCTGGTCTATTTTTTCTCTCCTTATGCAACAGCAGCAGCAATATATTTTTCAGCATTTTTTTTATGCTTATACACTTTGATTCGTTGGGCAGTAGATGATTATCGCGTAGTCAGACATTTGCCCGCGTTTTCAGATGAGTTGCTTTTTAGTTTTGTTATCATTATCGCTTTGTTCTGCTCGCCATTGAGTTGGATGTATTATTTTATTTTTTTAACGATCCCAGTTATTGTTATTTTTAATATTATGAAACGTTATTCGGTATCGCCATGGTTACATCTATTTTTATTTTTTACGTTTATATTTTCATGGTTAGCTACTGTATCAGGTTTGAAAAATCAAGTATTCTTGATGATACATCAGTTCTCCGCATTTTTATGTTTGGTTAGTTTTTTGATTTGTTTAAATTTAGCAAAAAAAGCTATTTTAAATGGAAAAAAAACGACCTCATTAAAAAGACAATCATTTTTGTTCATTCAGCTGTGTGTTTTTTATGCTGTGATGAGCTTGATTTTTCTGATGATTAATTTCAAAGATACTTGCTTTTTTCGCACTGAAAAAATATGTCAGCAACTGCAAAATAAACGTGTTATTTGGATTTTAAATCATGATCAAAAAAAATAAATTAATTTTTTTAAATGTAGTTTGTTTGTTATTGCTTTCTTTTCTTTGTGTGTTCGCTTGGAGTCAATTGGCTGCCAGTACGCAAAATTTTGATAATGACTATAAAACATTTTATGGTGCGTTACACCATGCAGATAATCCTTATCGTGTGGCACATTATGTGCGCGTACTTTCCATAAAAAAGCAAAAAAACGGAAAAACGCAATTACACACCACACCAGAAATGTCAGCAGTGAATATGAATTCACCAACGATGACGCTGTTTTTAAAAATGCTGGTGAATATCAGTAATACATTAACTACGAATGTGATGATTTTTGTGCTGGCTTCTTTATGGTGCGCTGGCTTGTCCTTGTTTATTTTGTCTCGATTATTCTCACAATCCCATTCAAATTTATATTTTTTACCTTTATTATTAATGTTGATGTTAACTTGGCCCGCTTTGTATACGTTGAAATTAGGTCAAGTTTCATTTTTTTTGTTGCCTTTTTTAGGCCTCTCTTTTTTATTTTTATGGCGCCGCCACTTTTTTTTGATGTCAATTTTTTTAGGATTGGTTGCTTCATTGAAATTATTTTTTCTTATTTTTGCGCTATTTTTCTTGTTGCGTAAACAGTGGCGATTGTTGTTAACTTTTATGGTTTCTTTCACTGCGTTTTTTTTCTTGCCCTTGCTTTATTTTAAATGGATTGACTACCTTGCATTTTTTCATATCGCACATAACTTCTCGCTTTTTGCAAATCGCGCGACATTACCCATGAATGGCTCTTTTTTGAGTGTGATTGCAAATGTGGTTAGCTTTTTTCAATTCAAGTCTAGTTTGATTGGCATTCAAGTTTCACTGGTGATTGTGTCAGTTTATCTTGTGATACGTTGGATGATTTATGATCGATTATTTTTACAGCGACTACCTGAATTTTCAGAAGCATTTTCACTGAGTTTTTTAATTTTAATGGCATTGTTGTGCTCTCCATTGGCATGGACTTATTATTTTTTATTTTTAACAATCCCTTTTGTTTTGTTTCTTAAAATTGCTCGATGTTATACGTTGCCCCTTTGTTTTTTTATGTGTTTTTCTGCTGCACTATTATTGCCTTGTTTATCATGGGTTGTGTTGCCAAATGTATGGGTGCAATTGGTTGTGCATCTTGCTGGATTTGTTGCGCTTATTTTTTGGGGAATTTGTTTGCATATCGCTGCAAAAACAGTCATGCAGGTGCAGCAAACAAGCGTATCAAGTCAAAAAAAGTTATTTTGGATTTGCGCTGTCTATGCCATGTTGAATGTTTTTTTATTAAGTGTGGGGTACGGCATGCCTTATTTTTTTGATTTTAATCAAAAAAATTATTTAATGCATGCGCCGCCAGCGATTCAGTTGTCACATCCTATCGCGGATTGAATAAAATAGCGGTTGTATAGAAAAATGAAATCCGGGCTTGTATTTTCTGGTCCATTTCAGAATGGGTTATATCCAATATTTTAAATACAGTGAAAAACGTCCTAAAATACGCTGATAACGACGACGTACGGACTGCCAATGGTTTAATTCTAATTGTTGCGATTGTGTTAAATCTTTTAAAAATAATTGTTCGAGTGTTTTTTTTGCATGCTCTGTAAATAAAGTAATGTCTGCCTCTAAATCATGCAGCAAGCTACGGTGATTTAAATTGCTAGAGCCAATTAACATCCAATCATCTAGTATTAATGATTTTGCATGCAGCATTCCTGGTAAATATTCATAAATTTTAATGCCTGCTTTTAGTAAATGATGATAAAAAGTAGAAGAAGCCCATTGTACAATGGTGACATTGGATTTGCGGGGTAACAAAATACGAACATCTACACCATTTTCTGCTGCTTCTTTTAGTCGACGTAGCAAAAAATTATCTGGTACGAAGTATGCGTTGGTAATCCAAATTCGGCGTTGACATAATCGAATGCGGCGTAATAAATTTTTATGTAAAATGCGTCGACGATGACGGGTATAATTTAATCGCATGCGTGGTTCTTTTCGAATGTGTTTAAATGTATCACGCAAACGTTCTTTAATCGTGCGATGTGTCCAGGCTATTTCAAATGCTTTATATAATTCGGTTAAATTCACATTAAAAAGACGTACAACCGTATCGCGCCAATTTTTTCCACCTTCTTCGGTACTTAAATGACATTCGGTGATATTCACACTGCCGACATAAGCAATTTTATTATCGATTAAGCAAATTTTCCGGTGATTGCGGGAGTTGGCGGTAAAAAATAAATGAATGCCCTTAAATAGAATATGTGTTTTTCCAACCGAGCGACTCCAGTTCCATAATTGCCATGGAAATGGGTGAAATATTTTTGTTTTTACGCCTGATTTTTCTAAGCGCCTTGCAAAGGTAGCGCTCCAAAATGGACTGCCCCATGCGTCGACTAATACACGCACAGCAATACCCCTTTGTGCAGCATCACACAGCGCATTGGCAACACGTTTTCCAATTACATCGCGACTAAAGATAAATGTTTCAAGGTCGATTGTATTTTTTGCTTGCTGAATGTCATGTAGCAAAGCATTAAAATAGCTGCTGCCGGTACCGAGTACTTGCTCTTCTGATTGTGAGGCATGTGTTTGTGGAAGCGCATTAACAAATGTTGCGGCGCTCATGTTGATCCTTGAGATGAATTATCATCTTCTTCACCGCAAATTTTTAAATGATTAATATGGGCAAATTCTAAGATAGACTGATATAGCTCGGGATTCGAGTCTTTTAATTTGGGATCTAGCAATACACAGCGACGACCATCTTTTATGGAGGGTTGCAGTAATGGAGAATAGTGAATACGGCGCTTGTTAAAAGTGGATAGTTGTCCGCTCATGCGTTCTGCCCAATCGCTGGGGCGAAAAGTTTCACCTGTGTCAGTGACACCTTCGATGATGATTTTTTTTGTTTCGTCATTCATAGTGTTATTATTGTAGCCCTAAAAGAGTAAGTGCGCACTTGCTCTGGTGACGGTTTGGATAATGGCCGCCATTATACATAAAAATGAAGGTGTTAGAATGAGAGATGAAAAGCCCAATTTAAGCATTCGTTCCCGGGGTATCTATTTGTTACCCAATTTATTTACTGTTGGCGCTATGTTTGCCGGGTTTTATGCGATTGTATCTTCGACGTATGGTGATTTTCAAACAGCCGCAATCGCCATTTTTATTGCAATGCTATTAGATGGGCTAGATGGACGTGTTGCTCGTTTAACGCAGACTCAAAGTGAATTTGGCGCGCAAATGGACAATATGTCTGACATGATTTGCTTTGGTGTGACGCCTGCTTTGGTTTTATATGAATGGTCTTTGGCAGGAGTAGGTAAAGTAGGTTGGTTGGTTGCTTTTATTTATACGGTTTGCACAGCGCTGCGATTGGCGCGTTTTTTAAGTATGGATGACCATGA
Organism: Gammaproteobacteria bacterium CG_4_10_14_0_2_um_filter_38_22; assembly: GCA_002793195.1. Lineage (GTDB taxonomy): Bacteria > Pseudomonadota > Gammaproteobacteria > Coxiellales > Coxiellaceae > 2-02-FULL-42-43. Next base: position 60,363 of record PFPT01000004.1, on the reverse strand, counting down.
AGACAAGCGTTACTCGCGTGGATTAACAACAACGATGGCTGCTGGGTTTATTGCCAGTATTTTATGGTTTTGTACGAAGTATGATATTACTGGCGATAGTATCAAAAGTATTATTTTAGGTATTACGCTGATAGTCGCGTTGTTGAAAGTGAGCACCATTCCTTTTCGTAGTTTTAAAGATTTCGATGCGCGCGACAAAATTCCTTTTTTAGCTGTGGTAATTATTGTATTGGTGCTTGCATTTGTGGCACTTGATCCACAAGATGTGTTTTTAGCGGTATTTGGTTTGTATGTGTTATCAGGACCAGCAATGCTGGTGTTTAGAAAATTATTTAAGCGAAAAAAGAAAATAGCATGAATAAAAAATTGGTTTTTTTAAAAACCATCTGTGTTGCTTAAGATTAGTATTTAAATAAGTAATAAATAGTAAAGTGGAATGAGCTATATTATGAGTCGTGAAAATGAATCAAGTAAAAGACCACTGCCTAATCAGGAACAGTGCAGAGAATATGGTGCTGCTGTTGTGTCTATGCCACCAATTATTCCTTGTGTGGCGCCACCAAGATCACCTTGGGAGATAGAAGATCTCATTGCTATTATTTTAAAATATGTTGCTCATGTTGTCATCTCCGATAATTCTGTTCAAGCGTATCAAGAGGATATACTGAGAGGGAGAGAAATGAATGGATACCAACTTCGACAAGTGCATCTTTTTTTGCTATTAACCTGCGTTTCGAAAAAAGTGAAGCGTGCATTAGATAGCCTTAGTCAAGAAAGAGTTGGATTAGAACTGAAGGTGAGACCGATTAAAGGCCCTGATGGTGTAATTCAGGATCTATTATTAAGAAAATTAGAAGTGTATTTTTTTTATAAGAAAAAGAGAACAACTGGTTGTGTTGGTTTTTTCTATGTCTTAGCTCTTATATTATATTGTGTTGGTGGCGGGATATTATTGGGATCCGTTGCTTCAAAAGATAAAGTTGGTCAGATTGTAGGAGGTTCGTTGTTAGCACTGATGCTTGGTAGCTTAGCATGTGCTTATGTTTTCAGGTCTAATTTTCATAAGACGTTATTAAACAATTTTGAAGAAGGAAAAAGAAGAATTGAATTTATATGTGGTATGCAACAACCTCAGCCGAGGCAAACAGTTTCAAGGAAGGAGCCCATTTTTGTTGCTGTCAGCCCTGACCTTCGTTCGGAATCATAAAAACCCATTGCACTATTTTTTTAACATTCAATGACATTGACGGCTAAGCCACCTTGCGATGTTTCTTTGTATTTTGTGCTCATGTTGTTACCGATTTCACGCATGGTATTAATCACCATATCAAGTGATACTTTATGCTCGCCATCGCCGGCAAGTGCCAATTGTGTTGCATTAACCGCTTTTACAGCACCCATTGCATTACGTTCGATACAGGGAATTTGAACCAACCCTTTTACAGGATCACAGGTTAATCCTAAATTATGTTCCATTCCTATTTCTGCTGCGTTCTCTACTTGGTTGATCGTGCCGTCCAGCACTGCGGTTAGTGCGCCTGCTGCCATAGAGCAAGCGACACCTACTTCACCTTGGCATCCCATTTCTGCGCCAGAAATGGATGCATTTTTTTTGTATAAAATGCCAATGGCACCTGCCGTTAATAAAAACTCACATTTTTTTTCATCTGTATCAAAATAAAAATGTTTCATGTATTCCAGTACTGATGGAATAATGCCTGCAGCACCATTGGTAGGTGCTGTTACAACGCGATGTCCTGCTGCATTTTCTTCATTGACCGCAATCGCATATAAATCGAGCCATTCCATCAATAAAGTGCCTTTGAGCTTAGGATCACCTGCGTTTTTTAATTTTTCAAATAAGTGAGGTGCACGACGTCGCACTTTTAAACCGCCGGGTAAAATAGTGGTTGTCGTTGTGCAGCCATTTTGAATGCATTCTGTCATGATATCCGCAATGTGAATTAATTTCTCACGAATGGTTTTTTCATCCAGCCAGGTTAATTCATTTTTCATCATCAATTCTGCAATAGAGCAGTTTAATTTTTTACAATGTGATAATAATTCTGTAGCAGAATCAAATTTAAAGGGTAAGGTATGCTGTGGTAGAGTCGCCGGATTTTTTAATTGGGTATCAGATACAATAAATCCGCCACCAACAGAATAATAAATTTCAGAGCGAATAATTTTTTTGTTTTGATCATGGGAAATAAAAGTCATGCCGTTGGGATGGTGCGGCAAGACATTTTCATAATCAAAAATAAGATTGTTATCGTGATCAAAAGTGATGAGGTGTTTGTTGAGTAACTTTATTTTTTTATCAGCGATTATTTTTTCAACGCGCTCATCTGTTATGAAAGGATCAATCGATTCAGGTAGTTCGCCTTCTAGTCCCATTAAAATGGCTTTATCAGTGCCATGTCCAATGCCGGTAAATGCAAGCGATCCATGCAAGCGTACAGTGAGCGTGTGTATTTTTTCAAATTCAGCTTCTGAGTGTAACTGTAAAAATGCATTGGCAGCGCGCATGGGTCCAACAGTGTGTGAACTAGATGGTCCAATACCAATTGAAAATAAATCAAATACACTAATTTCCATGGCTAATCTCGATATGTTACTCTTTTGGAATTTTACCACTCATGGATACCAAAGGGAATTTGCATGCGTCAGTATTTGAATCGCCGCTTAATAGCTATTCTATTTTTGGGTTTTTCATCAGGGTTGCCGCTGGCATTAATCAGCTCAACGTTGCAAGCATGGTACACCGTTACGGGTGTGAGCATTGTGACGATTGGCTGGTTGACATTGGTGGGCCAGCCTTATGCTTATAAATTTTTATGGGCTCCTTTTTTAGATCGTTGGATGCCAATTAAAATGGGGCGCCGTCGTAGTTGGATTTTTATCATGCAATTGGCATTGGCATTGTCATTTGCTTTCATGGCATTTTTGCATCCTGAGAAAACACCTTTATTGTTAGCGGTGATTGCATTATGTGTCGCTCTTTTTTCTTCAACGCAAGATACGGCATTTGATGCCTATCGAACAGAATTATTGCCCGACCAAGAAAAAGCGTTAGGTACATCAGTTTATATTATTGCCTATCGTATCGCGATGATGGTTTCTGGTGCGTTTGCACTTATTTTTGCAGCCAAAGTGGGTTGGCGTGCCATGTATTTAATGATGTCGGGTTGTTTTGTTGGATTGCTATTAATAACAAAAATAGCGCCTAATCCTATTGAGGCACAACATCAGCCTCACACCTTAAAACAAGCTATGATTGAACCGATGCGTTCTTTTTTTACTAGAAAAAACGCAGTGCTCATTTTGGTTTTTATTGTCATTTATAAATTATGTGATGCAATGGCATTATCGCTTAATACTACTTTTTTAATTCGAGGCGTGGGCTTCAGTTTGGTTCAAATTGGCGCGATCAGTAAAGTAGCGGGCATTCTCGCTTTATTTTTAGGCAGTGTCTTAGGTGGTTTTTTAATTCCTTATTTTGGAGTGTATCGTTCGCTATGGATTTTTGGTATTTTGCAAATGAGTTCAAATTTGTTATATGCCTGGATTGCAGTTGTTGGGAAAAATCTGATCGTAATGTCAATCGCCATTTTTGGTGAAAATTTTTTTAGCGCATTAGGAACAATCGCCTTTTTGGTTTTTTTAATGAATTTATGCGATCGTCGTTATACGGCAACACAATATGCTTTGTTTTCAGCGGTTGCTGCATTGGGTCGAATTTTTATTGGTCCTGTTTCTGCAGAATTAGTGCAACACTGGGGTTGGGTGGATTTTTATATCTTTTCAGCAATCATTGGGCTGCCATCGTTAATTATTCTGACGTATTTAAAAAGTATGGTTTTAATCGGTGGAGATGGTATACAAAATATCGGCGCCGTTGCCGAGTGAGCTGGAGTCTGTTTGGATAGCCCAGTTTTCATTAAAGAGATAGCGCAATTCAAATACATTAACGGGTGTGAGCAATCCAAAACTGTATCGCACATAAAAATGACGTGACAAACTTTTCCCAACAACAAAAGCTGATTGTTTATCGAGCGGATTGCCTAACGCATCAACGGTTGTTTCTGATTCAACGCCCAATTCATTTAATCCCAAGCCAGATTGAATTTGTGATGCAATATTTTCTTTGCCTAATAATCCCTGACTTTTCAGATCTATTGCGCCTAGTGCACGTATTAAGAGATCAGTGTTGCCCGCTGTGCTAGATGAATTGCTATAACCCAGTAGTAAATAAGATAGGATATTGGCTTGTGACAAATTCGCGCGATTAGAGAAAAAAGTGACTTTAGGGCTTTTTATGGAACCCTGCAGTTCAACACCAACAATTAAATTGTCTCTTGAAAATCCAGAAAATCCAGAAAAACCCAGTGTACTAATGGATTGAATGACTTTGCTTGCTTTAATGTTAAGCGTGGGGTTATTGATTAAGCTATGCGTGAAATTTAAGCTGGAATCAGGTGAAACAGTGAGTGTTTGTCCGTAAAGCGAGTAAACCCCTTTTTGTGCAGTGATTTGTCCTGTGCCAAAAAAATCCCCTGTGCTGCCTTGTTGAAGACGAATAGATCCTCCGAGCTGTGCGGTAATACCGGAAGCTTTGAGATGCACATCATTTCCAATGTGCAGCATGATATCCACTTGTGTTTTCCAAAATGGAATGGGTGGTGGCGTGATGTCGCCAACATAAACAACATCATTTGCTGGTAATGTTTCAACCGTTTGGTAATCATTAGGTTGAATGCGTGCTTTAGGAATATTAATTTGACCCGTAACAGAGATTTGATTGCCTTTGATAGCCACATTTAAATCAGAAGACACAAAAACAGCGTATTCTTCGGTATTGATAATTGGAAAATGATTTGAGGTGATGGTAATTTGCCCTGAAATTATTGGTTGAAATAAATCAACAAACCCTTTTAGTTGAACTGGTTGATTGAGTGAGTCAGCGCTTGCGGTAAAGTTGAGGATTTTGCCATCACTTAAAATGGCTGCGCTGATATTATGTAATGTTAAATTTAAACGTGGGAAAATAATGCTGCCTTGATTCAACTCTAGTGCACCTGTAATTTTGGGGTGATTGATATCTCCTGCTATTTTAAAGTGAGCGTGTAGTTTTCCTTTGGGGATATGCAAGTTTCTTGCCCAGACCTGTAACCAATTAAAATGATGGATATTGATGTTGATGGATGCATCGAGTTTTTGATTGATCGATTTTCCTGTTATGCAGATATCGCCCGCATTTGGTAATACCAAACAGAGAGGTGTTATTGTGATTACTTTTTTTGTCACCATGATGTGAGTAGGTTTGTTGAGATGCCATACTTGTTGAGGTGATGTGATAATAGTGAGCTTTTTTAAATTGCCAATCCACTGTTGATCATGCCAATCACCATCTAGTTGAAGATGCATTTTTTGTTTTTGGTAAACAATATCAGAACGCAATATATGTTTTTTAAAATCACCGGATAACGTAGCTTGAATGTCATGTAGTTTTTCTTTTTTCGTATGTAATGTGCTGTGAAAGAAAATATTGAAATGTGGATTGGTTAAATCACCGTCGATTTTCCCGCGTGATTCAGCATACCCGGATGTCTTGTCAAACCAATGCGATAAGGCATGCATTTTAAAATGCCAGGTAATATGCCATATTTTTTGATGTTTAATTGATAGATGAAATGTGCCATTGGGCATGGAGACGTGAATATCGGATGTGGTAGAAAAGGGCTTTGCATTATCACCATTGCTGTTTATTTGCATTGAAAAATGATTTATCCAATTGGGATTAATCAGCGAGAAGTTGATTTGATTGGCGTGAATATGTCCTTGCCATTGCATGGCTGTTTGCCAATGTAATTGCAAATGCATATCAAGCGTGCCATTCAATAGTTTGTTTTTTTCTGTATTGAGAGATAAATGCTGCTTATCTCCAATACCCATTAGATTCCAATTTGTATGTGCACCTTGAAGAGACAGGTGTGTTTGGTAATGCGCAGGGTTACCATAGATTTGTAATTTTAATAAAAAAGGATGGGGTTGTTGAATAGCAATAACTAATGCAGCATCCCATTTTTTCTGAGTGAATTGGGTATGCAGATTGATGGATGAAATGCGCACAACTGATTTTTTTTGTAAATTATTGAGCTGTAAATTAGATAAGTGTGCTTGATCAATCGCCAAAGAAAAAACAGCATGCGGTTCTTTAAAACTATTGATTAATGATCGTGCTTTTTTTTCTATATTTTTTGGCGTCCATTGATTTACTGATGCATTGTCTTTGGTGGTGATGTGTAAATGATCAATATTGAGTTTGCTGATGTGAAATTCACGTTTCAGTAACGCAGTAGGATACCAATCAAAATTCAATTGACCAATCTCGATGTTTTCTGTTTTGTTGACGTAATGCAGTTGTTTGATATCAATGGGGCCAATAATAATGCCGGAAATTTTTTGGATCGTTAACTTTCCTGGCAAAAAATAATTAGTGGCATCAAGACTTAACTTTAATCCCATGGGCGTGAGTAGAAAAGTCAGTATTCCTGCAATTAAAATCAAAAATAAGAAAAGGGTGCGCAATACGGTTTTCATTATAAAACACTCCCCATTGTAAATTGTATTGACCACGGTTTATTGGGTTGTGTAATGGCTTGTCCAATAGTTAATTCAATTGTGCCGATCGTACTAATCCATGCAAGACCTGGGCCGACACCAACATGAATTTGATGAAAAATATTTTTGTTACCAACCGTGCCTGCATCTGAAAAAGCGGCTAAATAAAAATCGCCGAACAGACGTTGCTGTACTTCAGTGCTGGCAACCACTAAATTTCTACCAGGACCAATTGAGTTGTAGGAATAACCGCGCACACTGTGTGAGCCGCCCGCAAATAATTGTAGTGATAATGGTAGTTGAGTGAGATTATTGATATTTGTGTGACCTAATTCCGTGCGGAATAATAAGCGAGTGTGTGTTTTTTCAATCGTGTAGAGCGTATTAAGATTTGTGCGTACTTGAAAAAAGTCAGTTTGTGAAAGCACTTGTTTACTTCCAACTGCAAACTGGGTATTCAAGCTGATACCTTGATGTGGGTTTCTATGATGATCTGTATTTAAATATTTAAAACCTAATGTTGGATAAACCAGTTCAGTTGATGTTTTAGGTAAGTTAACAAGGTTGTATCGTTCATTTAAATACGCTAGCGACAATGAGGTGCGCCAGTGACCATGAGACAGCGTATATCCTACTGCCAGTTTTGCATTTCGTGCAGAGCCAGTGGATTGTGACATGTTACTTACGCCAGCACCGAAGGTCAGTAAATCATGTGCAGGATCAATGCCAGGAATTAAATATTGTGCTGTGAATCCGCTATTGTCAGGTGATGCGCGTAACAAGGTGTGGAAGCGATGCCCATTTCCTCCTATTCTTCGTAATGTCACACCAACTGTTCCTCGAACACCGGTGTCAGTGCCGTAACCTAAACCCAGCGTGTATTCTTTTGCTTTACGTGGAATAAAATCAATGCGTATAGGCACAACATCATTTTTTGCATGCTTGGTATCAGCTTTAATAATGACTTGATCAAATAGGTTGCTTGAGACGTAGCCTTCTTTGGTGTTTTCTAATTTTTTTGCATGATAATACTCACCTTGTTTGTAACTTAAAAAACGCCGCAAAAAGCTTTCGTGAAAAGGGGATTTGGAAAAAGTGGTTTTACCAAAATGGTATCGTGGTCCAGTATTAAAAATAATAACGATGGCTGCTTGATATTTTGCTAAATCAATTCTGATCTGACTTTTAACCATTTTTGCTTGAAAATAACCGCGATCCGTAGCGAGATCAAATAAATCAGTTTTCAATGAGTCATATTTTTTGGTAATTAACGGTTCTCCTACTTTGAAAGGAGGGTATGCAATTTGATGTTGAAACTTAGAATCGTTTTTACCAGCACCTTGGATTTGAATTTGAATGCGGGTGATGGGTAATAAGGGGCCGGGCGTTACATTGAAAGTGGCCATCCAAGTTCTTTTGGTTTGTTGCATGGATTCTTGTACGTTACTTTTAAAATAACCAAACGGCGTGATGGCGCGTTTGATGACTTGGGGCGCTTTATCATAAAAATGTCGTCTTTCTGCTGGTGTTAAAGGAAAGGCCAGTTGGTTTTTCAAATTGTCGAGCGCGGTGGCTGCGTTTTTTTGTGCATTGGGGTTGTCAATGCCGTTTAGTTGGTATGTTAGCGGTAAATAATGTTTGCTGGTTGCGAAAGCAGACGCTGTGATCGTAATGCACAGAAGAATAATGCTTATTATGTTGAATGTGAACTGTCTCATTACGAATGATTATACCGATTAGGCACGTAGATGCGAATGAAAACGCAATTGATTTTATAGTGTGTTTTGCCTAAAGTAGCGCATCTTTCACTTTTTAAAGAAGATATTTCTATGAGTCTGGGTCAAAGCGCTTATCTGACTTTTTCACGCAAAGAGTGGCTTGCTTTTCGTCATGATGCCCCATTAACGCTTAACGAAGCAGATCTAGATGCATTGCATGGTCAGAATGAAACAGTTTCATTACGTGAGGTGGTGGAGATTTACTTACCTTTGTCGCGTCTGTTGAGTTTGTATGTGACGGGTATGCAGTCATTACATAAAGCCAGTCAGCAGTTTTTAGGCATACCAGAACCCAAGGTGCCGTACATTATCGGCGTTGCCGGTAGTGTTGCAGTAGGAAAAAGTACAACTTCTCGTGTCTTGAAGGCCTTGTTATCACGTTGGCCTGATCATCCGAGCGTGACTGTTGTCACAACAGATGGGTTTTTGTATTCAAATGAGGTGCTTGAAGAGCAAGGGCTGATGAATCGAAAAGGTTTTCCGGAAAGTTATGATCTGGCTGCTTTGTTACAATTCATGCAAGAAGTAAAGTCAGGAAAAAATAAGGTAAAAGCACCCGTTTATTCGCACCAATCTTATGACATTATCCCAGATGAGTTTGTTGAGGTGAACAAACCCGATATTTTGATTCTTGAAGGATTAAATATTTTGCAAACAGGCATGGCTAAATTGGGACAGCAGCCTTCTTTGTTTGTCTCTGATTTTTTTGACTTCTCTATTTTTGTTGATGCTGAGGTGGATGTGATTAAGCAGTGGTATGTGAATCGTGTTGTTAAATTTTCACAAACTACTTTCCGTAATCCAAAAGCACATTTTCATTATTTATCCAAAATGAATCCAGAAGAAGTATTAAAATTTTCAGAGCGTGTTTGGTATGAAATCAATGAAGTGAATTTATTTCAAAATATTTTACCTAATCGTGAGCGTGCGCAATTGATTTTGAAAAAAGACATTCATCATGCGGTAGCGCAAGTGAAGTTACGAAAATTATAATGTGAGTGTGCGTGTGAGAAAATTTTTAGTGACGGTGGTTTTTTTTCTCATGTTGGAATCGCTATCTGTTTCAGTTTTTGCTTGGAATGCTGTGGGTCATCGTATCATTGCGCAAATTGCTTATGATCAATTAACACCGATAGCGAAAGCAAAAATTGATGCGTTAACAATGGTGATGTTTCATTCATCTTATGCAGATAATCGTTTCGCACGCGCATCAACTTGGCCTGATCAATTAAAACGAAAAACAGCGCGTTATAATTCATGGCACTATATTAATTTACCGTTGGTTGAAAATGGGATTCATCCGCCGAGATTAAATCCTGACAATGTAGTATGGGCAATTGCTCAAGCGGAAAAAATAGTCAAAAACTCTGCTCAAAATAAATATGTGCGTGGGCAATACTTGAGTTTTTTAATTCATTTTGTGGGTGATGTGCATCAGCCGATGCATTGCGTGACATTGTATGATCATTTATTTCCGCATGGTGATCGTGGTGGCAATGCTTATTTGATTCATTCATCCATTGCAAAAAATTTACATCAATTGTGGGATCGTGGTTTGGGGTTGTTCGTCAGTTCGCCAGGGAATTATCAATATCATTATTGGCAAATACAAAAAATCGCAACACAGTGGATGCATCTGTATCCGCGCGCGTTTTTTGCAAAACAACTGATCGTGCAATCACCAAAAAAATGGGCACAAGCCAGTTATCAGATCGCAGTGAGCTTTGCTTATACTTTGCCGCCTAATACTGTCCCTTTTGATACGTACATTAAGCAAGGCCAAGTCATTGTGCGAAAACAGTGTGTCTTGGCGGGTGATCGATTGGCGGATATACTCAATCAGCTTTTTTCATAAGGAATTTTTTATGTCATCTTCCATTCGCACGCGTTTTGCACCGAGTCCAACGGGTTATTTGCATGTTGGTGGTGCACGTACCGCTTTGTTTTCGTGGTTATATGCACGGCATCATCAGGGTCAATTTATTTTGCGTATTGAAGATACCGATTTGGAGCGTTCAACGGATGCGTCAATCCAAGCGATTTTAGATGGTATGAGTTGGCTGGGATTGGATCATGATGAAGGCCCTTTTTATCAGTCAAAACGATTTGATCGTTATCGTGAAGTGGTGGAGCAATTTCTAAAAGAAGGTCATGCGTACCGTTGTTATTGCTCAAAAGAACGACTTGAAAAATTACGTGAAACGCAAATGCAAAAGGGTGAAAAGCCTAAATATGATGGGCATTGCCGTGAGCGTGACTCGCAAGACGATCAAACACCGCATGTGATTCGCTTTAAAAATCCAAAAACAGGCACGGTTGCATTTACCGATATGATTCGTGGCAGCATCTCTGTTGAAAATGCTGAACTGGATGATTTGATTATCGCGCGTACAGATGGTGTGCCTACTTATAATTTCACAGTGGTCGTTGATGATTGTGATATGAAAATCACGGATGTGATTCGGGGTGATGATCATATTAACAACACGCCGCGTCAATTAAATATGTTGGCGGCAATGGGGGCGGTGCCACCGCGTTATGCGCATGTGCCAATGATTTTAGGTGCTGATGGTAAACGTTTATCAAAGCGTCATGGCGCGGTGAGCGTGATGCAGTTTCGTGATGATGGTTATTTGCCAGAAGCGTTGCTGAATTATTTGGTGCGATTGGGCTGGTCGCATGGCGATCAAGAAATTTTCTCACGTGATGAGATGATTAAACTATTTAATGTGAATCACGTGAATAATTCAGCTGCGGCTTTTAATTTTGAAAAATTAGATTGGCTCAATCAACATTACTTAAAAACAAAAAATCCAGTTGAAATCATTGCGTTGTTGAAAGTACAGTTACGTGTATTTGATATCCAAGTTGATGATGATATCAAAATGGCGGCTATTATTGCGTTGCAAGCAGAACGCGTCAAAACAATAAAAGAAATGGCTGAAAAAAGCCGTTATTTTTTTGAAACTGAAGTTGAATATGATGCGGCGGCGCTTAAAAAACACTTAACTGTAGAAGCAAAACCCTTATTGCTTGCAGCAAAAAATTATTTTGAGAAAATGACGGAATGGACAAAAGCATCATTGCATCAAGCGATTGTGGAAATTGCAGCGGAACAAGGGGTGAAAATGGGTCAGCTTGCGCAGCCATTGCGTGTGGCGGTAACAGGTTCAACCGTATCGCCATCAATTGATAGTACATTGCAGTGGATTGGTAAAGAAGCCGTGCTAGATAGAATCGAAAATGTACTGGGTCAGCCGCCGTATTAAGGTAGTGTAAAACGGCTTGGTTTTTATGTGTTTTTTGCTTGACTTCGCCGACATTGATCACTAGAATCTCGTCTTCATTTAAGCGCAAGCTTGATCGATTGTCCCCGTCGTCTAGAGGCCTAGGACACTACCCTTTCACGGTAAGAACACGGGTTCGACTCCCGTCGGGGACGCATCATTACTTTCTATTTATCCAATCACCATTGGATGAAATCACACTTATTTATTTTTGATTTTGAAAAATGCTCATAAAAAAGATTGATTCATATTAAAAATGCACTATAATATTGGAAAATAAAAAAACCATAGCCTGTCATGAAGTGACTGAAATGTGATAGTGTAAAAATAATTTTCATAAAATGAAATGGGGGGGGTTGATGATGAGCACAATCACTGCTTTTTTAGAGCAAACGCCTTGGTGGGTATACTTATTATTTTTTTATTTGATTAAGCTGGGGATTGGCGCATCGAAAACAAGTGTTGTGCCATTGAAAAAGCTGGTTATTTTACCGTTAATTTTCACAGTGCTGTCTATTCATACTATGATCGTGTCATTTCAGGTGACCGCTGCTGTTGTTGAAGTTTGGTTTGCCAGTATTTTATTGGGCACGTTTTTTGGCTATGTCTTGGTGCGAAATTATGTATTTAGGGTTGATAAGAAAAAGTATTTAATTGAATTGCCAGGAAATTGGATTACGTTAATTTTAGTTTTGGCTATTTTTGTTTCGAAATACTATTTCGGATATGCGATGTCTATGGATCCTACTGTTGTGCACAACACCCATTTTGAATTTATCATGTTATCTGTTTCAGGCATTATTACTGGGTTGTTTATTGGTAGATTGATTTGTTATTTAAATGAATTTCGTGTTGGAAAATCAGTTGAGTTAACCGAAGATAAATCTTGAGAAACACGGTTATCCCTACCAAGACTGATATCATGTTGTCAGTCTTGGTAAGCTTCAAAAGTATAATCAGTTAGCCCCCATGTTTTTCTGCTGATTTAGATAATGTTTTACCGCCTTCTTGAAGATCCTGTCCTACACCGTACACAGTGTGGCAGCCGGTAAGCACAACCGCTAATGATATAACAATGCAAGTTGATAGTAGTTTTAAGTGTTTCATTTCAGTTTATCTCCAAATTAAATATGATATACAACCCACCAGCAAGTAGCGTTGTTGCTGATGTTTATGATAATCCATGGCAAAGCGTAAATCGATAGGATCTTTTGATCTTGGTGAATCTCAGTTCGACTTGATGAACACATGGCTAGTCATTTTTATTGAATAACAAAATGCAGTATCGCCTGACTTTCAAGGTAACCTGTTAATGTATCGCCATGATGTACTGCGCCTACGCCAGCTGGCGTGCCCGTAAAAATCAAATCATTTTCTTGAAGCGTAAAGTAACGTGATATTGCTTTCAGTAATGTTTCAAAAGAAAAAATCATATCGGCTGTGTTACCGCTTTGTACTTTTTTGCCGTTAATGTCGAGTGAAAAATGAAGATGACTTAAGTCTTGAAATTTTTCCTTTGAAATAAAATTACTGATCACAGCGGAATGGTCAAACGCTTTCGCTTTTTCCCATGGCAACCCATTTTTTTTGCAGTGATCTTGAATATCGCGCGCAGTAAAATCAATGCCAATACCAATAGCATTAAAATTTTTTCCTGTTTTATCTATTTTTAATACCACTTCAATTTCATGATGGATATTTTTTGAGAAGCTCGGATAGATAAATGGCCGATTATTTGTTAAAAGTGCTGTTTCGGGTTTTAAAAAAATAACAGGCTCAGTTGGAATCGCATTATTTAATTCACGCGCGTGTTCTTGATAATTTCTACCGATGCAAATAATTTTCATATACGCTCTCGCAAAAGGCATTCATTTTTTTAAGTTAATGCCATCCATTCTTTTTCTTTCGTTTCAATTTCTTTTTTCAGCTGTGCTTGCTGTTGTGATAATTGTTTTAATTTATCAGCATTGTTTTTTTCATATAATGCGGGATCAGCCAATTCTTTTTCAATTTTTTGCATTTTATTTTCGAGAGCTACAATGTCTCGTTCAATTTGTTGAATGATTTTTTTAGCATCTTTGTTGATGACTTTAGTGGTCATTTTTTTAGTATGTGCATGTGTTGGATGGGTTGCGAGTTGTGAAACCTCATAATCAGCAAGCGTGCCATCATAAACACTGACCGTTCCCTGATTAACTAACCATAGGCTATCTACAGAACATTCAATAAAATAACGATCATGCGATACCAATAGTAATGCGCCAGTAAAGCTTTCTAATGCAATAATTAATGCTTCACGAATATGCATATCTAAATGATTGGTTGGTTCATCAAGTAATAATACATTTGGTTTTTTCCAAATTAATAAAGCCAATGCCAAGCGTGCCTTTTCACCGCCAGAAAATAAATCAACTTGCTGAAATACACGATCACTGCTAAAACCAAAGCGTCCTAAAAATCCACGTGCTGCGGATTCGGATACTTCTGGAAATAGTGTTTTAAAATGATCAAGCGGTGTTTCATCTAAATGCAACATATCAACTTGATCTTGTGAAAAATAACCAATGTTGGTTTGCGGATGAAAATTCATTTCGCCTTTGATAGGGTGAATTTGTCGTGCGATGGATTTTAATAAGGTGGATTTCCCACTGCCATTGATACCAATGACGCCAATTCGATCGCCTTCTGCTAAATTTAAGCTGACATCATGCAAAATCACTTTGTCTTGATAGCCAAAGTCAGCGCGAATCGAAATGGTGGGGTAGCCTGTTGATTTCGGTTCAAAAAATTCAAAGGAAATATGGTTGTCATCTTCTTGCCAATCGGCAGAAACGCTTAATTTTTCTAACGCTTTTGCTCGGCTTTGTGCTTGTTTGGCTTTTGATGCTTTTGCGCCAAATCGATCAATGAATTTCTGTAAATGTGCTCGTTTTTTTAAAATCTTGGTATTCATTTTTTCTTGGAGCATGAGCGCTTCTTCAAATTGTCTTGCAAATGAAGAATAATTACCTTGAAATAATTTCAATTTTTGATTGGCCAATTGAATGGTGTGTGTTGTTACTTCATCTAAAAAATAACGATCATGTGAAATGATCATGCAGGTGCCTTTGTATTCTCTTGCCCATTGTGTAAGCCATGCGATTGTTTCAAAATCCAAATGGTTTGTTGGTTCATCGAGTAATAATAAATCAGCGCGTGACATTAATACACGTGCTAGCTGTAAACGCATCTGCCAGCCACCTGAAAAAGATTTAACGGGTCTTTCTAGTTCCGCATCTGAAAACCCCAATCCTTTTAAAACAATGGCAACACGTGAGTCAATGCGGTAACCATCAATGCTTTCTAATTCTGCAAGCAAGTTACCGATGGCCATCCCATCATTTTTTTGTTCTGCTTCTGTTATTTTTGCTTGTAGGGTGACCCATGCAATATCGCCGGCACGTACAAATGCAAAAGCAGTTTCTTTTGTTTCGGGTAGTTCTTGTGATAAATGTGCAATTTGCCATGCATTGGGTAGAAAAATCTTACCGTGATCTTCTTGCAGTTCATGCATGATCAATTTTAATAATGAGGTTTTGCCTGCGCCATTTTTACCAATTAATCCAGCTTTATATCCCACATCTAAGCGAAGTGATGTTTCTTCCAATAATACTTTGGTGCCGCGGCGTAATGTGATGTCACTCAACTGTAGCATAATTTTCTTTTTCTTTTGTTGTTGAATTGATGGTTGTAATAACGGATGGAATAGGCGTGTATTCTTGAATGGCAATACCTAATGCATTAGGTCCTGCATGTACAGCCAAGCTGGCGCAACACGGTAGCACAAACAGCTGATCAATTTGATCTGAAAAATGCTGTTTGAGTAATGTAGCCAATTGCTGTGCTTCATTTTCTAAATCAGTATGTACGATGGATAGACGATATTTTTTATCACGATCCAGCTTTTTTTTGGTAAAACAAAATAATTTACCAGATAAGTTTTTTCTGCCCCATATTAAGCGGTGTGGTTTGACAGTGCCATTTTTTGTAATGGTGGCAAGCGGAGAAATTTTAAAAAAATCCATTATTTTTTTTAATTTAAGGGATAATCTACCGCCGCGCACCAGAAAATCAAGTTGTGTAATGGCTGCAAAATAGTCTGTTTTTGAAATCATTTCTTTTGTCATGCTAACGATATCGTCATGAGTATGACCAGCTTGCGATGCTTCTGCTGCATATAACACAATCAAGCCTTGTGCTGATGATACATTAATTGTATCTATTACTGTAATTTTTGTTTCGCCGTTAATTTTTTCTGCTGCTTTTTCAGAAGCGGATACAGTCCCGCTAATGGATCGAGGAATATGTAGCGCAATAATTGCATCAAAGTGCGTAGCGAGATATTGATATTGTCTGTGAAAATCTCCAAAGCTGGGTTGTGATGTAGTGGGGTGAATGGCTTTGTTTTTTAATGCTTGATGAAATTCTTCTGGCGTGATTGAAATTTTATCAAGAAAAGTGTGTTGTCCGAAATTAATAACAAGCGGTACAACATGAATATGCATTTGTGAAATAATTTCTGGGGGTAGGTCGGCAGCCGAGTCAGTGAGTATCGCGACGCGTGTTTTCCGATTGGCAAATGATTTTTGTTGCTTGATCATGTCATCTGCTTTTTCGCCGGACACATCACCATATTGTCGGCATACTTCAAACACATTTGAAGGGTTGTTGGTGTGAATGTGAATTTTTGTTTTAGATTGTGATCCTGCGATAATTAAACTATTGCCCAATTCGTCGAGGATTTGGCGCAATTCATCTTGATCAATATTGCGTAAATCTTTTTTATTAATTAAGCATTCTGTGCAGAAACGATAACGTTCATCGATTTCGTGAGGTGTGTCATCGATTGGTTGAATAACCGTTATTTCTGCTAGCTCATCATGTAGTTTTTTGATTGAGCCATTCAGGACAAAATAATAAATCCCATTGAGAAATTCAACAAAGCCTTGTGCGCCCGCATCCACAACACCTGCTTTTTTTAATTCTTTGAGTTGCTGAATGGTGTGTTGCAGTGATTTTTGAGCGCGCTCAATACCTGAGGATAATAAAGTAACAAAATCTAATTCGTTATTGGCCAACTGTTGATGTGTAATTTCATCCGAAAAATCACGCATGATGGTGAGGATGGTGCCTTCTTTGCGTTGAGATAATGCTTTGTGCGCAAAGTTCACAGCGGTTGCAATTGCGGCAACAAAATTTTTAGTTGTCATTTCTTTATCAACTGTTTTAGCGCCTTCGCTTAATCCTTGAAAAAATTGCGCTAAAATAGCACCTGAATTACCGCGTGCGCCATTTAATGCAGAATCCGCAACCGTGTTTAATAATTCATGGATATGTGCATTGTGATGCGAGTAAGCACCTTCCAAGATTGCGCTTAGTGTGAGCGCCATGTTGGTGCCCGTATCACGATCAGGGACAGGAAATACGTTAATGTTATTCAAATGCTCTTGTTTTGAAATGACTTGGCGAATACCAGCAACGATAGCGCGATATAAACGTGTTCCATCAAGGTAAATGATTTTTGCAGGATGTGGTGACATAAAATATTCCATTTCCATTTGAGTCGACGAATCATAACAAAATATAATGGGGGGAGCGAGTGCTCCTAGATCAGACTTTATG
The DNA here is from genome assembly GCA_002793195.1 of Gammaproteobacteria bacterium CG_4_10_14_0_2_um_filter_38_22. Classification (GTDB taxonomy): domain Bacteria; phylum Pseudomonadota; class Gammaproteobacteria; order Coxiellales; family Coxiellaceae; genus 2-02-FULL-42-43. Next base: position 43,013 of record PFPT01000004.1, on the reverse strand, counting down.
CATTACTGTATTGTTCATCTGTCAATCTTGTGTACACTTTTGATGCATGGGTCAATATATAAAATTATTTCAACCGTCAGCATCCCTTCTCTTTTTTTTGAATGTGATGCTGCTGTTTATTTTTGCATTAATCTGTATTTGGATTTCTTTTTCCGGGTGGTTGTTTTTTATGCTGTTGATCAGCGTGCTTGTTTTAACTGCATATTCTCTTTTTTATGCGCGTTCAACCATATGCGCACTCCTGTTTTCAAAAGAGCGCGAATGGATTTTATACTTGTCGCATGATCAAGTGGTGCGCGCTACGCTGTTGGGAGACAGCGTGATGTTTCGTCATATCATGATTTTACATTTTCAGTTATTGTCATCAAAACACAAAAAAAGTATCGTGCTATTTTCAGATCAATTTTCTATTGCGGTGTATCGCGAATTGAGGCGGTGTATAAAAATGGGTTATTTTTAAAAATATTTAAGGAATTTGGCTGTGAGTGAGAAAAAAGCATTGCAGGATCAATTTGCATCAACAAGTATTTGTTTTGGTTGCGGTCCAGCAAATCAGCAAGGGTTACAGATAAAAAGTTTTGTGGAAGGTGAGCAAGTGATTGCACATTTTACGCCACAGCCATTTCATCATGCATTTCCGAATGTGTTAAATGGCGGGATTATTGGCACACTGCTAGATTGCCATTGTAATTGGGCAGCCAGTTATTTTTTTATGCGAGACAATCAATTCACTGTGCCGCCATGCACAGTAACGGCCGAATATCATGTTCAATTAAAACGCCCAACACCGATGAACACAGCATTAACATTAATCGCTGTCTTAAAATCCATTGAGAAAAACAAAATCACCGTGTATGGCGAATTGTTTGCAAATGATCAATTATGCGATACGTGTACAGGTATATTTGTTGCGGTTGATGAAACACATCCAGCATTTCATCGATGGTGAGTTGAGCAACTCAATTTTTTATTATTACATTTTGCGACAGTGCAATTGGCAATGTGCAGCAATACATTTTTCTATGGTTTCTGCTGCTGTGTAGTTCCTGTTTCGTGTATAAATGCTTTGTAATATCATCCAAGCTATTTTTACAACGTTGGGCGTTATTTTGTTCTTTTTTAAAAATATAGCTTGATATAACGCTATTTCTTCAGGTGTGCCATATTTTCTTATATATTGAACTGTATTTTGCCAGTCGTTTCTTTCGTAGCTTTGATGTTTTTTTTTATGAAAAAATAAATTAAACATAATCCCTGCTATCTTTTTCAAAATGTGCCGCAATTACTGATGCAACACATCCCGTTAATTTTTTTACATAATCTATATGAAGAAATTCATTAGGCCCATGCGCGTTAGATTGAGGTCCAAGCACGCCCGTAATTAAAAATTGTGCTTTGGGAAATTTTTCGTTGAGCATACCCATAAATGGAATGGTGCCGCCAATGCCTAAATAGGCTGTATTTTTACCAAAAAATAATTGTGATGCCTGATCGCTTGCATTGGATAACCAAGGTGCCAGTTCAGGTGAGTTCCAACCACGTGCATCTTTTTCTACCTCGTATGAAACTTTTGCTCCGAAAGGCGGATCATTTTCTAAAATGGTTTTTAGGGCGGCGCTGGCTTTTTTTGCATCACAAGTAGGTGGAACGCGTAAAGATAATTTGACGCTTAAGTTGGGCAAGGTGACATTGCCCGCATTAGAGGTAGCGGGTGCACCATCGATACCAACAATCGATAAGGCAGGGCGCCATGTGCGATTTAAAATGAGTTCCGCTGTATCATGACACAACGGTTGCACCCCTTCTAGAAATGGAATGCCTTGAATAAAATCATTGCCGAGTGCCGCAGCCGTTTCTTTAATTTGTTTTAAACGACTTTCAGGGATTGTTACGAATAAATCATCAATTTGAATTTTGCCGTTATTTGAATCTTCGATGCGATCGAGTAGCTGTCGTAAAATATGAAAAACAGAGGGTGCGACACCGCTGCCATAGCCAGAATGAATACCGTTGCGTAGTGTATCAATATGTAAATCACCGCCGATTAATCCCCGCAGTGAAGTGGTTCCCCATAATTGATCATAATTTCCTGATTCGGAATCCAAACAAATGACCAAGTCGGGTTCGCCGATTTTTTGTTCGAGTAATTTTAAATAAGGTGGTAAATCACAGCTGCCACTCTCTTCGCTTGCTTCAATTAATACAACGCAATGGGCATGAGGAATATCCAATGATTGTAAGTACGCAATCGCATTTAATGCTGAAAAAACAGCATATCCGTCATCAGCGCCACCACGACCATATAATTTCCCCTCTTTGATAACCGGGTTCCATGCACCAAGCCCGTCATCCCAACCCACCATTTCGGGTTGTTTGTCCATGTGTCCATAGAGCAAAATGGTTTTATCAGCATCACCTGGAATATCAATCAACATGACGGGTGTGCGGTTTTCAATTTCGATTAACTCGATTGTTTGCTGTTTGATGTTTTGTTTTTCACACCAATTTTTTAATAATTGCATGGCTTTCATCATGTGCCCATTGGCTTGCCAATTTTTATCAAACATCGGTGATTGGCAGGGAATACGAATATAATCTTCTAATTGCGGAATAATATCGTTATCCCATTGCTCGCTGATTTTACTGAAATTATTTTTGATTTTTTGCTGAATGTCGGACATGATTTTTTCCTTGAGCAATAACAGATGGCAAGCATTGTGTCATCTGGGTGCAACGTTGACAAGTTAGCGCGGTGGTAGCAATAAAAATTTTATTAAAGCTGCGTTGTAGCGAATGATGGCTGGCGCAAACGCAAAAGAAATCATCAATGCTGCTAATATGGATTGCCCCCAATCGGTTGGCAGTAAATGATTGGCAAGTGCCAATGATAATATGGCAAACCCAAATTCTCCGCCTTGCGCTAATATCAGCCCTGTTTTTAATGACGTTTCCCAGTTGTATTTAGATAATTTACTGAGCAAGATAATAAGCAGGGTTTTAGCGAGCATCAATCCAATGACAAGTAATAAAATCCAAAACCATGATTTTGCCCATGTTGTAATATTGACTAACATACCAGTAGAGATAAAAAATAAAGCCAATAAAATATCGCGAAAAGGGCGTATTTCATTTTTTATTTGATGTTTATGTTCACATTCCGCCAACATGATTCCAGCTAAAAAAGCGCCGAGTGCGAATGACAAATCTAAAGCATGTGTCAGCCATGCTGAACCAATAGCGACGAATAAAACACTTAACGTGAAGAGTTCAATGGTTTTTGTTTTTGCAATCATTTGAAATAAAGGTCGCAGTGCCCATTTTCCTAACGCTAAGATCAGTGCAATGGCAATGACACTCTTGAGCAGTGTTAATAATAAAGTGGTACCAATCGAGTGCGTTTCTGGTTGCATGCTGGATGTAATAAAAATGAGCATGGGAATAACAGCCAGATCCTGAAACAATAAAATACCAATCGCATTTCTGCCGTGTTGTGTATCCAATTCAGCTTGATCAGACAATTGTTTTATCACAATTGCAGTTGAGGACATGGCAACAATACAGCCAATCACGAGCGCAGAAATAGTGGGCATGTTGTAAGCCATGCCGATGAGCATTGTTAGTAGAATGCTGATGATGACTTGCAAACCTCCCAGTACAAATACCGCGTAGCGTAAGGAAAATAACTTGCGTAAGGAAAATTCTAACCCTACGGTGAACATCAACAGAACAACCCCAAATTCAGCTAAATCTTTAATAATGGCTGTATTTGTTAGCCAACCAAAAACTTGAGGACCCACTAAAATACCGACGATGACATACCCAAGAATAATGGGAATTTTTAAATGACGAAAAATGACAGTGATGAACAAGGCAGCAAACAGGATGATTAAAAAACTCTCGATCATATTAAATGGCATAAAAACTGTCCTTGTTGCAAAACTATAGCATCTCATTGAAATTGTACAAAATTAACGTGTGGTCTGCATTATGCGGTATATTTTTCATCACAAGCAGCAGCTTTACATGCAGCAAAACGACTATTTTATTTCAGCTATCAATTTTGGATAACCTGCCGTATAATCAACTCCCGTTTTAATGATTTATAAAACGGGATTATTTATTTTATGACACGTTATATTTTTATCACTGGTGGTGTTGTTTCTTCTTTAGGAAAAGGCATTACGAGCGCCTCATTGGGCGCAATTCTTGAAGCCAAAGCCTTCACAGTAACCTTATTAAAATTAGATCCGTACATTAATGTTGATCCTGGCACGATGAGTCCATTTCAGCATGGTGAAGTTTTTGTGACAGCAGATGGTGCTGAAACGGATTTAGACCTCGGGCATTATGAACGTTTTGTGCGTACACGAATGTCAAAAAAAAATAACTTTACTTCGGGTCGTGTGTACGCCGATGTCATTGCAAAAGAACGTCATGGTGATTACTTGGGTGGTACGGTGCAAGTGATTCCACATATTACGGATGAAATTAAACATAAAATTCGACAAGGTGCTGGTGACGCGGATATTGCACTGGTTGAAATTGGCGGAACAGTCGGAGACATCGAATCATTGCCCTTTCTAGAAGCCATTCGACAAATGCGTGTTGAGCTTGGGGCAGAAAATGTTTTATTTATTCATTTAACGCTAGTACCTTATATTCCAACCGCCGGTGAGACTAAAACAAAACCAACACAACATTCGGTGAAAGAATTGCGTTCTATTGGTATTCAGCCTGATATTTTGGTGTGTCGTTCCGAAACGCCGATCCCGCAATCACAACGTGAAAAAATTGCTTTATTTACGAATGTATTTTTGCAAGATGTGATTACATTGCCTGATGTGAGTAGTATTTACGAAATACCCATGCTGTTGGATCATGAAGGATTGGGTAATCGCGTATGTGAGAAATTACGTTTGCAAAATCGGCCCGCTGATTTTAGTGAGTGGGAAAAAGTAGTCATGCGTCATCAGCATCCCAACGAGAATGTTAAGGTTGCCATGGTGGGTAAATACACCGATTTTGCGGATTCCTATAAGTCATTAAATGAAGCATTGATTCATGCCGGCATTCAAACGGATTCGCGCGTTGAAATCGTTTATTTTGATGCAGAAGCATTAACAGCAGAAACCGTACACGAACAATTAAAATCGGTTCATGCTATTTTAGTGCCTGGTGGATTTGGTATGCGTGGCATTGAAGGAAAAATCATTGCAACACAATACGCGCGTGAAAATCGCATTCCTTATTTGGGTATTTGTTTAGGATTACAAATCGCTGTAATTGAATTTGCACGACACGTTGCCAATTTGAAAAATGCGAACAGCAGTGAATTTGATCAAAAAACCCCGTTTCCCGTGATTGCCTTGGTGAATGAATGGGTTGATTATTCTGGTAAACTTGAAAAACGCGATGAAAAAAGTGATTTGGGTGGCACCATGCGATTAGGTGCGCAGGAGTGTACGATTGAAAAAAATACCTTGCTTGAAAAAATTTATAAAAAAAAGATAATTGCAGAGCGTCATCGTCATCGTTATGAAGTGAACAATACGTTGTTGCCGCAATTAGAAAAAGCTGGATTGGTTGTTTCTAGTCGATCAACAGAAAATGATTTGGTTGAAACCATTGAATTACCCCATCATCCTTGGTTTATTGCTTGTCAGTTTCACCCAGAATTTACCTCTAATCCGCGTGATGGTCATCCACTTTTTACTGATTTTATAAAAGCAGCACTTCAAACACATCGGAGTACATAATGAAACTCACCCATTTTACAGCTGGCAATGACAAACCTTTTTTCCTCATTGCAGGTCCTTGTGTGATTGAAAGCGAAGCGTTGGTGTTGGATGTGGCCGGTCAATTAAAAGCAATCACAGATGCGTTAAACATTAATTTTATTTTTAAATCGTCATTTGATAAAGCCAATCGTTCTTCGCATGCCAGTTTTCGTGGTCCCGGTTTAGAAAAAGGCATGCAGATTTTAGAAAAAGTAAAAAAACAAATTGGTGTGCCGGTTTTAACAGATGTGCATGAAGATACGCCGTTACATGAAGTGTCAACAGTGGTGGATGTATTGCAAACCCCCGCATTTTTATGCAGACAAACCAATTTTATTCAAAGTGTGATGCAATGTGGCTTGCCAGTGAATATTAAAAAAGGGCAATTTTTAGCGCCTTGGGATATGAAGCATGTTGTTGAAAAGGCAAAAGCAGCGGGTAACGATCAAGTGATGGTGTGTGAACGAGGTGTGTCATTTGGCTATAACAATTTGGTTTCTGATATGCGATCACTTGCTATTATGCGCGAAACGAATTGTCCTGTGGTGTTTGATGCAACGCATTCTGTGCAATTACCCGGCGGACAAGGTGCCACATCCGGCGGTCAACGTGAATTTGTGCCCGTACTTGCGCGCGCAGCAGTTGCAGTCGGTGTTGCTGGATTATTTATGGAAACGCATCCTGATCCTGATAAAGCATTAAGCGATGGTCCAAATAATTGGCCATTATCAAAGATGAAATCATTGTTAACGATATTGAAAGAGATAGATGGTGTCGTTAAATCGTAAATAATATCTCACTGCATTAAGGAAAATTCATGTCTGTTATCTCTAGTATTCAAGCACTCGAAATTTTAGATTCGCGTGGCAATCCCACTTTGCAGGTGAGTGTGACATTGTCATCAGGCGCGGTGGGTATTGCTGCTGTGCCATCAGGTGCGTCAACGGGTTCGCATGAAGCATTGGAATTACGTGATGGTGATCCAAAACGTTATCATGGCAAAGGTGTTTTAAAAGCAGTCGCTTTTGTGAATGGTGAAATCAATCGAGAATTACACGGAAAAAATCCAGATTCACAAGAAGATGTTGATCATTGGATGATTGAGTTGGATGGCACGGAAAATAAAAGTCGATTGGGGGCGAATGCGATTTTAGGTGTGTCATTGGCTGTTGCGCATGCAGCTGCAAATGAAAAAAATGAACCCTTGTATCGTTATTTGGGCGGCGTAGGTCCATTCACTATGCCTGTACCAATGATGAATATCATCAATGGTGGTGCGCATGCGAATAATAAATTGGATATTCAAGAATTTATGATTATTCCTGCTGGAATAAATACTTTTTCAGATAGTGTGCGCGCAGGTTCTGAAATTTTTCACACACTAAAAAAATTACTGGCTGCGAAAAAATATTCAACGGCAGTAGGCGATGAAGGGGGTTTTGCGCCTAATTTGAAAAGCCATGAAGCCGCGCTTGAATTAATGATGTTGGCTATTGAAAAATCCGGCTATATTGCAGGAAAAGAGATTTATTTGGGATTAGATGTGGCCAGTACGGAATTTTATCGTGATGGGGTTTATCATTTTGAATCTAAAAAATGCGATGCCAATGATATGATTGCTGTATTAGAAAATTGGGTTAAAGCATTTCCAATTATTTCCATTGAAGATGGATTGGCTGAGAATGATTGGCCAGGTTGGCAACAATTAACAAAACGATTGGGTAAAAAAGTGCAGTTGGTGGGCGATGATATTTTTGTGACTAATGCTAAAATTTTATCAAAAGCCATTGAGAAAAAAACAGCCAATGCAGTGTTGGTAAAATTAAATCAAATTGGCACGTTAACAGAAACGTTAGCTACGATTGGATTGGCAAAACAAAATCATTATGGTGTTGTGATTTCACATCGTTCTGGAGAAACAGAAGATACGACCATTGCCGATTTGGCGGTAGCCACTGCTGCAGGACAAATTAAGACAGGATCGCTTTCTCGTTCTGACCGTATTGCAAAATACAATCGTTTGTTGCACATTGAAAGAGAGCTGCGTGATCATGCGCCCTATGCTGGTGTCGACGCGTTTCCGGTTCGTGTGTGATAGGAATATAACTCATGAGATTTATTTTTGGTGCATTGCTTCTGTTGCTTGTGTTGCTGCAGTATGAGTTTTGGTTTTCCGATGGCGGCATGAAAACGGTGTGGCAAATGAAAAAAAATATTGCACAGCAGCAAAAAGTGAATGCAAAGTTAGATCAGCAAAATCAATTGCTCATTGCGCAAGTAAACGATTTACAAAATGGGGATGCCGCTATCGAAGCGCGAGCACGAAATGATTTGGGCATGGTGAAAAAAGGCGAAGTGTTTTATCAGGTAGTTAATAAATAGTATGACTTTAAGTCTGGTTTTTCAGTTCAACAGTTTACTTCACTTTTTTTGTTGTTAAAGAGGTAGAACCCATGAAATATTTTGCAATTATCCCTGCGGCAGGTATTGGTCTACGCGTTCATGCTGATAAACCCAAGCAATATTTAATGTTAGGCAAAGAAACAATTTTGCAGCGAGTTGTCAATTTATTTGCGTCACATGCGCAGATTGAAAAAGTGATTGTGGTTTTGCACGCGCAAGATCATTGGTGGCCAACCTTAAAATTAGATCATCCTGAAAAAATATTAACTGTGATTGGTGGGCGAGAACGCGTGCATTCCGTTTTATTGGGTTTGGATTTTTTAGCTGATTTTTCAGATAAAAATGATTTTGTATTAGTGCATGATGCAGCCAGACCCTGTTTGCATGCGGATGACATCACGCATTTATTATCAGAATTAAAAGATCATCAAATAGGCGGATTGTTGGGGATGCCTGCTGTGGATACTTTAAAACGCATCAGTAAAAATGATGAGGTGATTGAAACGATCTCGCGCGAACAAATTTGGCTAGCGCAAACACCGCAATGTTTTCGTTTTGCCTTATTAAAAAAGGCAATTGAAAAAGCTTTATCCGACAATAAAATCGTAACCGATGAATCAAGCGCGATAGAGCTAGCTGGATTTAAGCCCAAAATGATTTTAGGTAACGCAAGTAATATTAAAATCACGTTTCCAGAGGATTTATTAATTGCCGACAAATTGTTGTGATGAGGTGTGAAATAAAACGAGATCCATTACCAGTCTAGCGGCGCTACGTAGTAAACTCATAATCAGGGTTATTGCTAGAAAAGCGTTCTTGCTCTTTGTCATACTCTCTTGCATTTTCACCTATTCGACTTAGAAAAAGCCTTCCATAATGAATAGCCTGTCTCTCTGAAGCTGGTTTTTGGCAAAAACTCACAAATTCCTTAAGTGTGTTTGCAATTATCTTCCTCATATTGGCAATGATCTCTTTTGTCTCTTCTACCTGCTTGACACCTTCTAGCATCATAGGCGCAACTAAATCGAAGTGCTTATTTCCATAAACAACATGAAAATATATTTCCAATGCTAATTGCAATGCTTCTGGTTCGAATGTTGCTGGATAACTGAGAAAAGAATTTTTTAAGCAATTTAATAGTAATGAATGGATCTCAGGCTCAAATTTGATGATTCCAAGGGGTGCGGGATCTTGTGGTGCTTGCTTTGCAGTCAAGAAAAAGAATGCAAGATTACAAAAAGCAGCAATGATTTGCAGGGAAAATAAAAAATTAAAATTAGGCTGAGATGGGTTAGTAATCATCAATACTGCAGACAATATAAAAATAATTATTTGATCTACTCGTGCTGATTTTTCAGAACTATATCTTAACTGGCCCATATTAAGTATTGTCAATGCAAAGAAAGAAATTGCATAAAAAGAAAAAACAGGTGTTTTATCTTCAGATGTTAATTTTATTAGAATTTCCTGAAGGCGCGCTTCCCTTAATAAAATAGCCTGTTGCTCACTATAATAAGAAAGCGCTTGAGAAAAAATAGTTTGACGTTCAAATTCCTCATTTTTATGTAATCCCATTCGATCAAAAAAGGTTTGGCGTTCAGATTGCTCTCCTTCGTTTAAGGTCTCGCGAGACCGCTTTTCTTGCTTATGAAGCTCACTAAATAGCGTCTTTCTAAAATATTCACTAAGCGCTTTATAAGAGGCAGACGCTTCTTCAGACACTGCAGTCCTAGCTGTATCTTCATTTAGCTTTACATAAAGTCGTCTTCGATATTCTTCCAGGTAGTTTGTTTCTGTATGGTAATCACCCTCTATTTCGTAATACGCTGTCTCTGCATCATCCTCTAAAGCCTGTTTTTTTATAAGTGGCTGAAAGCATGCTTTATGCATTTTCTTAAGTTCATCAGCACGAGCAGCGGCTAGTTGTTTCACACTGTCACAAAAATGCTGATATAAAACCATGTGTTGTAATTTACAAAATGCTAGCATTTCTATTTGAACTGTCCATCCACGCAATAGTTCCTCTGAGTTTTGCAGATGAAGCAGTTTGTCTGAACCTGAATCGGATTGATCAATTTTTTTTGAGTCTTTTAAAATTGTTAGAATAGACTGAAAAGTGCTCGCATTGGGTTGTAACGTGACAGACACTCTACCTTTATTTTGAGGATCTTTCACAAGCGGTAAACCCAGACAAGTGCAAGCGCTCATCACGCCACTTTTTACAGGCCCTTCTTCATTCGTATCAGTATGCCAGCCAACGACAAATGTTAAAGCAGAAGGGTCTGGATTTTGTTTATTAACTTGCTGTGCAATGACAGCGGCAGCAGCGATAAATGCTGTCTCATGATTCAACCCGTGAAAATCAAAAAGAGTCAGATCTGTTTTTTTCTTCAGAGGGGTGCAGAAATAATATGTGTTAAAATGCGCAATCGCTTCATGATAACGACCTGAGTTGAGCAATACAGCAATATAGGCTTTATGCAGAATATAAAGAGCCTGCTTGTTTTTTTCATCAGATAGCGCAGAATCCAAATGATTAAAAATAGCATTGAAAAGAAGTTTGGCGGCGGGTGCATTCTCTTTTTTACGCAAAATCTGGGCGCCTGCTTCACACTGTAAACGCGCTTCTGGACTACAGGCATAGGCATCAGGCCAGAATGGAAAAGTATCATCAGACTCATTGAAAGGTAGTAGCAAGTGTAGCAAAGGGATGATGAGGTCTTGAGAAGGTGATGCTTTGCTAGCAGCCACGACACAACTGCCATTCTTATGAAGCTGGCGAATTGCTTCAACCCCCAAAAGCTTATCTTTTGCTGCCGGTAATTTTTCTTTTAGCCATTCTCTCTCAGTAGCATGGCTTTTTGGATTATCAGAAAGCGACGCTTCAATTGCAGCGTCTTCATCTGGAAACGCAGATGGACTTGGAGATCGACTCATATCATCACCGTTAAAGATACTATTTTAAGCATTGTATCGCCGTGATATTAAATAAATCTTAATAAATCCTAAAATCTGTGAGGTAACAAATTATTTAAATAATTTAACAAAGGGTTGCTGTTTGGTTTATGTGCTTTCATTTTTGTATTGGGCTTAATTCATTTACAACTGAAGATATTGCAGCTTGTCGATACTTTTAGGGACAGGACTTCGGCCGTATGCATAAAATGGCTTAAATACAGATGAATTTTTAGAACGCATGTGCTTACCTTTTTTCATTATTTCGACACGGATCGTGATATTGCAATTACTGCTTAACCGCACTACAGTACCTGATTAGAAGTTGGCGGGGGTTTTCCATGTTACGTGTATTAATTTCAAATGATGACGGTGTTTATGCAGCAGGGATTGTTGCGTTAGCGAATGCAATAAAAAAAATAGCGGTAATAGATGTGGTGGCACCTGACCGTAATCGAAGTGGTGCGAGTAACTCATTAACATTAACAGCGCCATTACAATTAAAAACATTGGAAAATGGCTTTGTGAGCGTAGAAGGCACACCAACAGATTGTGTGCACGTTGCCATCACAGGATTATTATCTATCATGCCTGATATGGTGGTGACCGGGATTAATGCTGGATCCAATTTAGGTGATGATGTTTGGTACTCTGGTACAGTAGCAGCAGCTATGGAAGGTCGTTTTTTAGGATTGCCAGCCATTGCATTGTCTTTAGCGGGTGAAAAATTAGAGCATTATGCGACAGCTGCTAAAGTAGCATGTGAGCTTATTCAGCATATTTTGCGAGAACCTTTGCCTGCCGCAACAATTCTTAATGTGAATGTGCCGGATGTGCCCTTTGAAGAATTGCAAGGATATGAAATTACACGCTTGGGAACGCGACATCGTGCAGCGCCAACGATTAGACAGGTTGATCCACGCGGCCATACAGTTTATTGGGTTGGTCCGCCAGGTGCAGAACAAGATGCCGGTATTGGTACTGATTTTCATGCAGTTCGACAGGGAAAAGTGTCTGTGACGCCGCTTCGTATTGATATTACACATTATGAAGCATTTGATGTCTTGTCCAGTTGGGTGAAGCGATTAAGGAATGTGTGATGCGTTCGTCTCGACGATGGCTTTTTTTTTCACTGTGTTTACCGTTAACTTTAATCATGACGGGATGTGGAGAAACACATCTTGCACCTGTAGTGAATGCTTGGTATCAAACACGAGGCGCATCGAATACTTACATTGTTAGAAAGAGTGATACGATCTACTCCATTGCTTGGTCGTTTGGATTGGATTATCGTGCGCTCGCGGCAGCGAATCATTTAGTTCCACCTTATCGGTTATCGCTCGGTCAACATTTAACAATGACTACGACGCCAGCACGTCATGCGGTGAATCCGGTTTTAAGGCAATCGCATCAACGTCTACGATCATTGTTGTATACCCAGTCAATGCAAAAATCAGTTCAGCAAATGCAACCTCTTATTTCTGAAAAACCAAAAACACATCACGTATCATTTTCATCGCAATGGCGTTGGCCAACACGAGGGCGTCTTATTCAGTCGTTTTCACGCAGCCCCAGCGGGCATCCCGGCATCTCTATTTCAGGCAAGCAGGGTTCGCCTATTCGTGCAGCAGCAAGTGGTCGAGTGGTTTATAGTGGAGACGGTGTACGTGGATATGGTAATCTGATTATTATTAAGCACAACGATAGTTATTTAAGTGCTTATGCGTTTAATCAGCAGAACTTGGTTTCTGTGGGCGAGCATGTACAAGCGGGTAGTGTGATTGCACGCATGGGACAAAATGATGCGGGTCGCACCTTATTGTATTTTGAGATTCGACGAGATGGTGTGCCGGTAAATCCGTTGCCCTATTTGAATCGCTAAAATATTTTTGCATGGATGCAAATAAAGTGAAAAAGAAAACGGTTAAAAAAAAGAGTGTTAAGAAAAAAACAGTTCGTGTTGCAAAAAAAAATGCATCGCATAAAAAAAGTCGTGCAAAAAAAAGAAAAATTATAAAAACTATAAAATCCAAAGTAAAAAAAACAGCAAAACGAACAGGTTTGAAAAAAAAAGTGGGCACTAAAAAATCTTCAAAAAAAAACAATGAGCATGAGGCATTATTTGTTGGTGCCAATGCCTTATCGACTGCACCTAAAAAATTAGCAGTAAAACATGATGATGAATCTTGGGAAACACGAGATCCTACGCATATTTATTTGCATGAGCTGGGTTTTAAGCCTTTATTATCAGCAAAAGATGAACTCCGAGTTGCACGTCAAGTTAAAAAAGGCATTAAAGCAGCACGCAGTAAAATGATTGAAAGTAATTTACGATTGGTTGTGAAAATCGCACGACATTATTGTCATCGTGGATTGGCATTTTTAGATTTAATTGAAGAAGGTAATTTAGGTTTGATGACTGCGGTTGAAAAGTTTGATCCTGAGCGTGGTTTTCGATTTTCAACTTATGCAACATGGTGGATTCGTCAAACAATAGAGCGTGCGATTATGAATCAAAGTCGTACGGTGCGGTTACCCATACATGTGATTAAAGAATTAAACATTTATTTACGTGCTGGGAAAAAACTGGCATCGCAATTAAATCATAAGCCAACACCAGAAGAAATTGCAGAAATGATTGACAAGCCCGTTGAAGAAATTCGGGAAGTATTGGCATTAGCACCTGATTCTATTTCAATTGATACACCTGTGATGCAAGACGGTCAAAAAACTTTAGTAGATGTGATTGCAGATGAACATAACGTTAATCCATCTGATTTGGTGCAGCAAAAGGATATGGAAGCGCATATTGAGCAATGGCTGCATGCATTAAGTGATCGAGAGCGTGAAGTGATTGTGCGTCGCTTCGGACTGGAAGGACATGATCGCGGCACGTTGGAAGCGGTAGGTAGGGCGGTGGGTTTGACGCGTGAACGGGTGCGTCAACTACAAATTGAAGGTCTCAAAAAATTGCGATGCATGCTTGAAGCAGAGGGACTAAGCAAAGCCGAGTAAGGTGAGCTATTACTCGTTTTCGTTGTGTTCATCGCTGAGTACAATACCTTGGTCATCGTTGCTGATGAGGTCTGCTTGCCAAGGCAAGTGATGATAAAGACCAAATCCAGCAACAGGAATCATCGGATATTTAATAATATCGAAATAAGGTGAATAATCAAAATCACTGGGCGTATATAACTTTGGATTTCGATGAATCATCTCAAGTTGTTTTTGATCATTTTTACGAATCAAGGGTAAAATCGGAAATTTTACTGATGCAAATGCTTTTGCAATCATCACAGAGCAAATGTCTTGACGTGCTTTCCCTGCATGTTTTTTAAATAAACTTGAATTCCAGCGACGTGGAATGAATTTACTAGACAATAAGAATCGACCCAGATCAAAAAAATGTCGGATATTGTAAGTTGGCCCAATGCTATTGATAGCGTATTTAATTATTCTTTGTGAATCTAAATGTGACAATCCAGTTGGGCGGCACACACGAATATGTTCGTTTTTATATTTAGAAATAGGTACGATAATTGTGCCTTGACCCACCAGTGCTTCCACCAATAATTGTTCTGATAAAGGGCCTTTATAATTTTGCTGTACAAATTCACGCAGCTTGGGATCATCAATGTTGTGAATATGACCTATGTATAATGCAGCATGACTCCACGGGCTTTGCGTGATGCGTTGTACAATTTGGCTGATGCGGTTACGACCCTGGATTAACAGAATATCAGGTGGCCGCACTTCATGACAAATGCGAGAAAAATCACATAAATAACTACGAGACGGGACAATCGGCGTCAATAAGAATTTGAGCAGCCATTTTTTAGTAAACCACATTGCATTATCCTTGTTCCACTTTAACTCGTGTTTTATTTGTTTAGTTTAAAGTGATTTTTTTGCTAATACTATTGCCAACCCGATGTAATTATCTGGCGACAGCGATTGCAGTTGTTTTTTTGCTGACGCAGGGATGGATAAATCATCGATAAACTGGCTAATTTGTTTTTGTGTTATTGCTTCGCCACGTGAAAAATATTTTAATTGTTCGTAAGCATCGCTGATACCATATTTTCGCATGACCATTTGAATGGGTTCTGCTAATACTTCCCAGTGAGTATCCAATTCTTTTTTAAGTAATACATGATTGGGAATTAATTTGCTCAACCCTTTCAATAAAGCATGATAAGCAACGATAGCATAACCGGCGATACTGCCTAAGTTTCGTAAAACTGTTGAATCAGTTAAATCACGTTGCCAGCGTGAAATGGGTAGTTTTTGTGAGAGATGGGTTGCAAGTGCAATGCAGATACCCAAGTTACCTTCTGCATTTTCAAAATCAATCGGATTGACTTTATGTGGCATAGTTGATGAACCCACTTCGTTGCGCAATTTTTTTTGTGTGAAATAACGCAATGAAATATATCCCCAAATATCACGAGATAAATCGATTAAAATGGTGTTGCAAATATTCCATGCGTTAAGCCATTGCGCTAAGTAATCATGCGGTTCAATTTGTGTGGTGTATGCATTCCACTCTAAACCCAACGATGTTACAAACTGTTTGGATAAGCGTAACCAATTTACTTTTGGGTAAGCCACTACATGTGCATTAAAATTGCCAACAGCACCATTAAATTTTCCAGTGATAGGAATTTTCATCCATTGTTTGTAGTGTGTATTTAATCTAACAGCAAAATTTTTAAATTCTTTTCCAAGTGTGGTTGGTGTTGCTGCTTGTCCATGTGTGCGAGACAACATTGAAAAAGTTGCCGTATCGTGCGCGAATGTGTTGAGTTGGCTAATGATGTTTTCTAATTCGGGTTTTAAAATGGTGTCACGGGTTTTTTTAATCATGAGCGCATAGGCAAGATTATTGATATCTTCAGAGGTGCATGCGAAGTGAATCCAAGGCGATAGTCGTTTTAAAGTTTTGTGCATTTCACATTTTTCACGAAGATAGTATTCAACTGCTTTTACATCGTGATTTGTTTGATGTTCTATTTTTTTAATTTTGGTTGCTTCTTTTTCATTAAAGTCGCCGAGTATTTTTTTAAGAAATGCTTGCTCACTTTTGGTAAGTGGCGCTATTTCAGAAATATCTTTGTTTTTTGCAAGCGTTTCAAGCCAGGCAATTTCAATCTGTAATCTGTAGAAAATGAGAGCGTATTCACTTACAATTGGGCGCAATTCTTCCGTCTTCTTGCTATAGCGTCCATCGAGCGGTGAGAGTGCGGTGATCGGAGAAAGTTGCATGATAACTCCATGTGGCTTCAGTGTATTTTTTATGATAGTACAATTTCAATAGGAAACGCCATGCAATTTATCGATTTACAGGCTCAGTATCAAGAATATAAAGCTCAAATTGATGCCGCAATCACTCGTGTTTTGAACCATGGAAAATATTTATTTGGTCCTGAACTGGAAACATTAGAAAAACAATTGGCGGACTATGTTGGCGTGACACACTGCATTGCTGCGTCAAGCGGGACAACAGCATTACATGTTGCCTTACTTGCGTTAGATGTACAGCCTGGCGATGAAATCATTACAACCCCATTTAGTTTTTTCGCAACAGCTGAAGTGATTTATTTGTTAGGTGCAAAACCCATTTATGTTGATATTGATCCAATGACTTACTTAATTGATCCTGCTTTATTGGAAGCAGCGATTACTTCAAAAACTAAGGCAATTATTCCAGTCAGTTTGTATGGGCAATGTGCTGATATGGATACCATTCAGGCAGTTGCTAATCGTCATGGCATTCCAGTGATTGAAGATGCAGCGCAAAGTTTGGGCGCAACCTATAAAGATAAAAAGTCCTGTGCGTTAAGTGAAATCGCATGTACGAGCTTTTTTCCGTCCAAACCATTGGGTGCTTATGGTGATGGTGGCGCTTGTTTTACGAATGACGATAAGCTTGCGGAAAAAATGCGATTGATTGTGAATCATGGACAAGAGAGTCGTTATAATCATGTCGCAATTGGCATGAATGGCAGAATGGATTCAATACAGGCAGCTGTTTTAATCGAAAAATTAGCGTTTTTTGAAAAAGAAATTGCAAAGCGACAAGTGGTTGCTAGCTGGTATCGCGCTGCATTACCTGATTTTTTATCGCCACCGCAGATTGCATCGTACAATAAGAGTGTGTATGCACAATATACTGTGCAAGTAGATGACCGTGAAAATGTAGTGGCGCAGTTATCAAAAGCAGGCGTGCCAACAGCGGTGCATTATCCTGTTGGATTGCATCAACAGCCAATTGTTGCCAAGCTTTCGTCAGAGAAATTATCTTTTCCTATTACGGAGCGATGTGCAAAACGGGTATTGAGTTTGCCATTTCATCCTTATTTAGATGAAAAAACAGTTAAACAAATTTGTGCGCAATTGGAAGACAGTGTGTCTGTGAAATAATGCATTTTTAAAATGGGTTAACAAGTCTTGGCAGGTTAAGACAAGGACCGGGTGAAAATATGGATATTAAAAATAAAACGATTTTGATTACGGGTGCGGCATCCGGTTTGGGTGCAGCAACAGCGCGCGAATTATCACGCTGTGGTGCTAAAATAATTTTACTGGATTGTAATGCGGATGCATTGAAAAAAATTGCCAGTGAAACAAAAGGATTGGTCTGTGAATGCGATGTCACTTCGGAATCATCTGTAAAACAAGCACTTTCTATATCAACTGACCTTCATGCTGTGATTCAGTGTGCTGGTGTGGTGCATGGTGCGCGTATGCTGGGAAAAAATGGTGTGTTGCCCCTGAGTGATTTTTCGCGTGTAATACAAATTAATTTAATTGGTACATTTAATGTGTTGCGATTGGCATCTGAAAAAATAGCGACACAGAATCCCATCAATGAGCAAGGTGAGCGGGGCGTGATTATTAACACCGCATCGATTGCAGCATTTGAAGGACAGCTTGGGCAAATCGCCTATAGCGCTTCAAAAGGCGGTGTGGCTGCCATGACATTGCCAGCAGCACGTGAATTGGCTCGTTTTGGTATTCGCGTGATGACAATCGCGCCGGGTGTTATGCAAACACCAATGATGATGGGTATGACAGAAGCAATTCAAACACAATTAGCGATGGATGTGCCTTTCCCAAAAAAATTGGGTGATCCAAATGATTTTGCAAAATTATGTGGACATATTATTGAGAATGCATATTTAAACGGATCAACGATTCGGCTCGATGGCGCTTTGCGCTTAAAATAAACTATGCAGGAAATTTTTCATGAAAACAAAATTTATTTTTTTATGTTTGGCTGTTATGACGGGTGTTTTTTTATTATCAGGATGCGGACCAGAATATCAAACTGTTTATAGTTACACGCCGCCCCATTCTTGGCGTGGCAAAAAATGCGTGAATCGATGTTTGACGAAACGTACTTATTGCGAAAATACTTGTCGATCACAGGCGCAAACGTGTCGAACTGAAGCAAAACTCGAAGCGTTGCCAGCTTATTTACATTACGATCACGAACAACGAAACGCAGGTAATCCGGATTATGAAACGGTCGGTGATTTTGCGGATTATTCCGGTTGTTCTGATCACTGTGGATGTCAATCGACTTATCGTGCTTGTTTTGAAAATTGTGGTGGCAGTGTGTTTGCCAGTACGCAGTGTGTTGCATTTTGTCCAAAACCAACTGGATTGAAATAAACGTTTTTTATGAGCGGTTATTTTTTATTGTTTACTTTGTGTCTTTTCGCAAAGTGAGATTCAATTGGTTGGTGGCTTCGTGTCGATCAGTTTGTGCAACGTGTGTGTAATGCATGGTTGTGCTGACATCTGCGTGTCCCGCGTTTTCTTGTGCAACTTTGAGTGATGCACCTGCCTCTAATAAGTAAGTTACATAACTGTGGCGCAACCAATGCGCGGAAGCGGATCGTAATTTGGATGCTTTTCGGGGAGCCGTTGATTCAAATTGGGTCGCGCCTAAATTAAAAGCCCATTTTAAAATTTGATCGATGCGACGCGTGGAAATTGACCCCGTTAAATTTTGCATCGGAATTAAAGGTGTTGCTTCTTGAAAGTGGGGTTGTGGTGATGGCAGTCCCACTGCTTTTCGAAAATCAGCGAGCGCATCAAGCAATACATCGGGGATTGGAATTTCACGTAATTTATTGCCTTTACCAATAACACGTAAAAACCAGCGATCATCACGCTGCTTAAAATCACCCATTGTGTGTTTTGCGGATTCAGCAATGCGTAATCCAGTATAAAATAACAGTAAAATAATATAACGTGCGCGAATAGATTGAAAACAATGATCTGCGCTATCGGATAATTCAGATAGGGCGTTTAGTGTGGCATTGATTTCATCTTTTTCTAAGTAACGGTCGATGACATTGGCAACGCGCGTTTGTCTTTTTTTTCTGCGTCGATCAACGGCAAGTGGGTTACCAATTAAATAATTGGCTTGCACCAAATAGTTAAAAAATGAATCTAGGATCGTGAGTGATTTATTAATCGATGCCCCACTTAACCCTTTTGTGAATGCGCGCCATTTTAAATTGATTGCGCCATCTTTGGTTAAACGTGAAGTGGCGGGGCCACACCAGATGTTTTTGGGTTCAGGATTTTTTAAAAAATCCTGATAGATTTGCAAATGGGTGCGACGCAAACTGGAAATATTTATTTTTGCAACATAGATGCACCATAATAACAATCGTTCTACTTCTTTTGCATAAGAGCGTAATGTTTCAGGCGATTCTTTGTATTCACGTAAAAAAGCGCTGATGGCTTCTGCATCATTGTTGGCTTCAATTAGGGCATGCCCCAATTCTTTATTGTAGTCATCGTGCGTAAAATTAATGAGCGCTTGCCCCATGTTTTCGGACTGTTGCGTAAAACGAAATAGGGGTTTAATGAAAATACTTTTTATCATGGTAATGATCATAGCAAAGTGGAAGTGGAAGCGGGAGAAAAAATGCATGAATGGTGACATCAATTTAATAGGGGTCA
Organism: Gammaproteobacteria bacterium CG_4_10_14_0_2_um_filter_38_22; assembly: GCA_002793195.1. GTDB lineage: Bacteria > Pseudomonadota > Gammaproteobacteria > Coxiellales > Coxiellaceae > 2-02-FULL-42-43. The sequence goes on along the minus strand of PFPT01000004.1, from coordinate 22,896 downwards.
AATGACTAATCAATCAGGTTGTTGGTTATTTGCCGGTTAAGTTCGGTTAACGACTAACGCCTGTAGCATTTGCATCAGACCTCCGCTATAATGCCCCGTTTTCAAGCTGTGTTCCTGCAAATGACAGTGGTGCATGGTTTTTTTAACTTGTTTTTTAAGAGGAATAAATAATGTCATTTAGTACAACAAATAAATCAGCTGTTATTAAAGAATTTCAATCTAATCCAAAAGATACCGCTTCTCCAGAAGTACAGATCGCATTGCTTTCTGCGCGTATCGATTGTTTAACTGTGCACTTCAAAGCGCATACGCATGATGCTAACTCTCGTCGTGGTTTATTGCGTTTGGTAAGCCAGCGCCGCAAGCTACTCACTTATTTAGAGCGATCCGACTCTGTACGTTATCGCAAACTCATTGAGCGTTTGAAGCTTCGTCGTTAAAATAATCATTTTCATTTTTCAAGGTAATTAATGTGAATAAAATTGTAAAAAGTTTTCAGTATGGCCAACATCAAGTAACGTTAGAAACTGGACGTATTGCGCGACAAGCGCATGGTGCTGTTTGGGTCACTATGGGTGATACCGTGGTTTTGGTTACAGCAGTTGGTAAATCATCTCCTGTTACGGGTCGTGATTTTTTTCCATTAACGGTTAATTACCAAGAAAAAACGTATGCTGCAGGAAAAGTGCCGGGTGGTTATTTCAAACGTGAAGGTCGTCCTTCTGAAAAAGAAACCTTGATTTCACGCTTGATCGATCGCCCTATTCGTCCTTTATTTCCAAGTGAATTTCGTGATGAAGTGCAAGTAGTGGCAACGGTGTTGTCATTGGATCCAGCAGTGCAAACAGATGTTCCAGCTATTATCGGTGCGGCAGCTGCAATGGCATTAACAGGTATGCCATTTCACGGTCCATTAGCGGCAGCGCGTGTGGGTTATCATGAAGGACAATACTTATTAAACCCAGCTTCAGCAGACGTGAAAAAACATTCACAGTTGGATTTGATTGTTGCAGGTACACGTGATGCTGTATTGATGGTGGAATCAGAAGCGAATCAGTTGTCAGAAGATGTCATGTTAGGTGCTGTATTGTTTGGGCATCAACAAATGCAAGTTGTTATTGATGCCATTGATGCCTTTGCGAAAGAAGCGGGCACGCGCACATGGGCTTGGACTCCACACAAAGCAGATGCTACGTTGGCTCAACGTATTGATGCAGTAGAATCTGATGTAAAAGCGGCTTATCAAATTCGCACGAAAGTGGAACGTTTGATGCGTTTGGGTGAGATTTTAGATAAATTGCTTACTGAGATTTGTGTTGATGAAAATGCGCCAAGCAAAGCGGATGTGAACACTGTTTTCCATGCATTGGAAAAACGTGTTGTGCGTAATCAAATTTTATCGGGTGAGCCACGTATTGATGGGCGCGATACCACATCGATTCGCAAAATTGATATCGAATTAACGGCATTGCCACGTACACATGGTTCAGCTGTTTTCACGCGTGGCGAAACACAAGCATTGGTTGTAACAACATTAGGTACAGAGCGTGATGCGCAAACCATTGATGATTTAGAAGGTGAATATAAAGACGCTTTTATGCTGCATTACAATTTCCCTCCGTACAGTGTGGGTGAAGTAGGTATGATGAGCGGACCTAAACGTCGCGAAATTGGCCACGGTAAATTAGCAAAACGTGCAATGAAAGCGGTTTTACCAGGTGAAGATTATCCTTACACATTGCGTGTTGTGTCTGAAATTACAGAGTCAAATGGCTCTAGTTCAATGGCAACGGTTTGTGGTGCGAGTTTGTCTCTGATGGATGCGGGCGTACCAATTAAAGCGCCGGTTGCAGGCATTGCGATGGGATTGATTAAAGAAGAAGATCGTTTTGCGGTGTTAACTGATATTTTAGGTGATGAAGATCATTTGGGCGATATGGATTTTAAAGTAGCTGGAACAGCAGCGGGTGTGACGGCACTACAAATGGATATTAAAATCACAGGTATTACTCAAGAAATTATGGAAATTGCGTTGTCTCAAGCAAAAGAAGCCCGTTTGTTTTTGTTAGAGAAAATGAATGCAGCCATTCAAAAACCACGTGACACATTATCTAAACATGCGCCTCGTGTTGAAATGGTTAAAATCAATCCGGATAAAATTCGTGATTTAATTGGTAAAGGGGGCGCAACGATTCGTGAATTAACAGAATCAACGAACTCTACTATCGATATTTCCGATGAAGGTATTGTTAAAATCGCTGCTGTAAATGGTGACGATTTGGAACGTGCTAAGTTACGTGTGCGTCAATTGACTGAAGATTTACAAGTGGGCGCTACTTATAAAGGTAAAGTAGTGAAGATTGTCGATTTTGGTGCGTTTGTTGAAGTGACGCCCAACCAACAAGGCTTGGTTCACGTATCACAAATTGCTGATCAACGCGTCGAAAATGTATCTGACTATTTGAAAGAAGGTCAGGAAATCAATGTGAAAGTCATTGAAATTGATCGTCAAGGTCGTGTGCGACTTTCTATGAAAGACACAGGCGAAGTAACGGTCTGGTAATTGAATTGGTGTGATGCGCAAAACGGTTTGTTAAATGTGAGCGCATCAAGCTAAAAAATCATTATATTATAAAATACATCAGCATTTACCTAGATTTTATGTATTATAAATTTAGATAGCTGCTGATGTGATTTTAGGTAGATCCAAAAATCCTGTTTTTTAAAAACCCCGAATAGGAATTTAATTTTTTCTTTGCTCTAATTGAGCATGCAAAAAATAAAATTCAGCCATGCTTATGCTTTACCAATCTTTTTGTGCTTATCCCTTATTGCGCATGTCATTATTATTAAAATCAATCAATGGCAATTCCCTTCGTTATGGATTCAAAAAAAAGCACTGATTCGTGGAGTGATTGATTCATTGCCTGAAAAAAAAGGTTATGGCACCCGATTTCAATTTCACGCAACACAATTTAATGATCAAAAAATAAATGCCGTATTTTTAATAGCCTGGTATCAGAAAGCGTTGTCATTACACGTAGGGCAGCGGTGGCAGTTACAAGTAAAGTTAAAGCCACCTATTGGCCTGCATAACCCAGGCGGTTTTGATTATCAGGCTTATTTACAACAGCACCAGATTTCAGCAACAGGGTATGTGGTGAGCAAGGGCAATCAAAATAAATTGTTTGGGTATGATGCTGCTTATTTTCTTGATACCTTTCGAGAAAAGATACATCGAGCAATTTTACACGCCATTCGCAATCCTTCTGTGGCTGCTTTTATTTCTGCGATAGCTGTTGGTGTGCGCGATGGCTTAACTGAATCTGATTGGCAGGTATTTCAAAAAACAGGCACAAATCACCTTGTTGCAATTGCTGGGCTGCATATTGGTTTTGTGGTCAGCATCATTTATTTTTTAATGTATTATGTTATTCGTTTTTTCCCGCGTGTATTGCTTAAAATACCGGCTTCGCGCTTTGCGGATATGGTGGCATTATTTGCTGCAATGGGTTACACCGCGTTATCTGGATTTGCGATTCCTGCTCAGCGCGCTTCAATTATGTTGTTTTGTTTTATGCTGTCTCGTCTATTATATCGTGATGTTACAGTTTGGCGTCGATTTTTTTTGGCAGCAACCCTTATTCTTTTTTTAAATCCATTTAATATAGCTACACCGAGTTTTTGGCTGAGTTTTACGTCCATCGCTTTATTGACTTGGGCAATGAACAGCCGTTTAACATCATCAAAACACCTTGTTTCATGGGTTAAAATGCAAGTGGTAATCATTGTTGGATTGTTGCCGATGCTGTTTTTATTTTTTCAGCAAGCATCAATCATTGCCTTTTTTACCAATGCAATTGCGATTCCTTGGGTTGGTTTTGTCGTGTTGCCCACCACTTTGTTCGGGTGTATTTTATTTGCGATTCATTTTTATTTTGCGAGTCATTTTTTATTTTATATATCAGGAGAATTTTTATTGCCTTTGTGGCGATTTTTAAATGTTGCTTCGCAGCTGTCTTTTTCGAGTTGGCATCAGGCCATTCCGCATACTTTTATTTTTATATTGGCGATGATAGGTGTGGTTTTTTTATTAGCACCACGGAAATTACCAGCGCGTTTTTTAGGTTGTTTTGGATTGTTACCCCTTATTTTTTATCCAACTGCCCATCCACGAATGGGCAGTTATTGGGTCAGTGTGATTGACGTGGGGCAAGGATTATCGGTTTTGGTGCAAACGGCACATCACGTGATGTTATATGATACGGGTTCGCATGTGCCAGGTGGGTTTGACATGGGTGAATCCATTGTGGCGCCTTATTTGCGCTATCGTGGAGTTAGCCGTATTGATCGATTAGAAATTTCACATGGTGATAATGATCACAGTGGTGGTGCCGATGCCATTGTAAAAGATTTTCAAGTTCGGGCTATCTTTACAAGTGCGCCAAAGTTAATAACGCATTTTCATGCGCGGTCTTGCGTTGTTGGTCAGCATTGGACATGGGATGAGGTGAATTTTATCACATTAAATCCAACGCGGAATGCGCCGTACGAAGATAACAACAGTTCGTGTGTGATCAAAATCACTGGAGCAGGTGGTGATACTTTATTAACAGGCGATATTCAAAAATCAACGGAAGCCAATTTATTGCGGCAGGATGCCAGTTGGTTACATGCAACGCTATTGTTGGCGCCACACCATGGCAGCGCCACCTCATCTTCAGAAAAATTTATTTCAGCGGTTTCACCAAAATACGCGGTTATTTCTGCCGGAAAATACAATCGTTATCATTTGCCTGCAAAATCAGTTGTGACGCGATATGTGCAACACCAGATCAAAGTGTACGATACGGCAGATAATGGTGCAGTTTTTATTCGATTCTTGCGTCATGGTCAGGTAAAATTGCACAGCGAAATAGCAGCAAATTATAAATGAAAATCAGATCAATCAAAATCTGTATGATTGGTTATGAGGAAGCAAGTTAGTGTTATTTGAGAGTGGTTTTTTACAATGCGCATTTTTTAGAGCACAAACAATATGAATATTTCAACGCACACTGGGTTCCAGACTTACAAACGATTATTGCAATCAGCCAAACCTTATTGGGTTCTATTTGTATTTGGCGCTATTGCTACGGTTATTGTTTCTGGTACAGATGCAACTTTTACTGGATTAATTAAGCCCATTATCGATGAATCATTTATCAAGCGAGATCGCTCTTTTATTCATTGGCTGCCTATTTTAATTTTCGGGATTTTCATTATCCGTGGTATGGCTGGTTTTATTTCAAGCTATTGTATTTCTCGTGTGGCGCGTACGGTCGTGCGTGATTTACGTCGATTGATTTTTTCACGCCTCTTACAATTACCGGCTTCTTTTTATGATCGTAATGGTTCAGGTTATATTTTATCGACTATTGTTTATAACGTTGAGCAAGTAGCGCAAGCGTGTTCTGATGCGTTGATGACTATCATACGTGAATCATCCTTAGCCATTGGATTGATTGTGGTGATGTTTGTAGTGAGTTGGAAATTATCTTTGTTATTTATTGTGATTGCGCCCTTTATTATGTGGGTAGTAAAGTGGAGTAGTGTACGTATGCGTCGATTGAGTGCTAACGTGCAGCAATCCGTGGGTGATGTTACGCATGTTGCAGGTGAAGGTATTGATGGTTATCGTGTTGTGCGCTTATATGGTGGACAAGAGTACGAAAATAAAAAATTCAAATTAGCCACAAAAAATAATTTACAACGTGAGTTAAAAATTGTCGTAACCAATGGAGTGGGTACTTCATCTATGCAATTGCTATTGGCTATTCCCATAGCGATTACTTTATTAGTGGCAACCAATCCAGCTTTGCATATTTCTGCTGGTAGCTTTGGTGCTATTGTAGCGGCCATGATTTCGTTGCTGCGACCGGTTCGTCGTATGAGTATGGTTAACACGGAAATTCAAAAAGGGGTTGCTGCGGCAGAAAGTATTTTCAAGATGGCAGATGAAACGGTTGAGCAAGATGTAGGGACGCGTACTTTATCGCGAGTGAAAGGCGACATTGTTTTTCACAATGTGAATTTTAAATACGATACGTCGACACAGTTAGTTTTAAAACAGATAAATTTTTCTGTTAAAGCCGGTCAAACCGTTGCAATTGTAGGTAAATCTGGTGGTGGAAAATCAACCCTTGTGAATTTGTTGCCCCGTTTTTATGAAATTCATTCGGGGGATATTCGTATTGATGGCGTCAATATTAATGTATATCGTTTGGCAGAATTGCGGAAACAATTTGCATTTGTATCACAAGACACGACTTTGTTTGATGATACTATTGCCAATAATATTGCTTATGGCTCAAGTGGTTTAGTTGAGCGCGATAAAATCATATCTGCTGCAACTGCGGCAAATGCCATGGAATTTATTTTGCAAATGCCAGCAGGCTTGGATACCCAGATTGGTGAAGACGGCGTGTTGTTATCGGGTGGGCAACGTCAACGTATTGCGATTGCGCGTGCTTTATTGAAAGACGCGCCTATTTTGATTTTGGATGAAGCAACTGCCTCATTGGATGTGCATGCAGAACGCCATATTCAGTCTGCATTAGATGATTTAATGAAAGATCGTACTGTATTAGTGATCGCGCATCGATTATCCACCGTTGAAAATGCAGATTGTATTATTGTATTAGATGATGGTGAAATTGTTGAAACTGGAACGCATCGTGCATTATTGCAAGCAGAAGGCGTTTATGCAGCGTTATATCATGCACAGTTTAAAGAGTGATGCGTGAGTGAATCCAGATCTCGGATAACGGATAATAAGCTTATGAAGTGTTGGTATCAGAAAAACATTATTTCAATTATCTTATTTCCATTCTCGCTTATTTATCGCGCTATTATTTTCATTCGTTATTTTTTTTATAAAATAAAGTTATTTCGATCTCATCAAATTCAGGTGCCTGTGATTGTCGTTGGCAATATCACAGTGGGTGGTACTGGAAAAACACCTTTGGTGATGGCATTGATTCAGCTATTAGAAAAGCAAGGATTTCAACCGGGTGTTATTTTGCGTGGTTATGGTGGAAAAAGTAAAACATGGCCAGTATGGGTTGATAAAAATAGCAATCCCCAATTGGTTGGTGATGAAGCAGTTTTAATTGCGAAAAATACAGCTGCGCCAGTTGTAGTGGGGCCAAAAAGAATAGTCAGCGCAAAAAAACTGTTAGCTAAAACAAATTGTAATATTGTTATTAGTGATGATGGTTTGCAACATTATGCGCTTGCGCGTGACATTGAAATAGCTGTGATTGACGGCTCGCGTCGTTTTGGGAATGGATTTTGTTTGCCGGCGGGTCCATTGCGTGAACCGCTTACACGTCTCGATAAAGTGAATTTTTTAGTTGTGAATGGAGATTTATTTCCTAATGTATTTTCTGCACCCGCTTTTACAATGTGCTTTATTTTGGATGAAGTTATTAATGTTAAAGATGAAAATATAAAGCTCTCTTTTTCAGCATTAAAAAATAAAAAAATAAGAGCTGTTGCTGGAATTGGCAATCCAGAGCGTTTTTTCCAATCGCTTCGCTCATGCGATCTGATTTTTTCAAAAACCATTTTTCCGGATCATCATGCATTTCAAAAAAATGATTTTGCTTCTTTTGATGAAGCAGTAATTCTCATGACTGAAAAAGATGCGGTAAAATGTTGTGATTTTGCAGATGCGCGTTTTTGGTTTGTGCGTGGCCATGTTGAAATAGATCCGTATTTTCAAAAACAGTTGTTGCTTGCGTTACCTAGTAACAGCTCACTCGGTAAATTTTCCCCTTTTTAAAAAAGGAGGGGGTTGAGAGATTGAGTAAGCCTTCCTCTTTGAAAAAGTTTTGTTACATAACCTCTCTTTTTCAAAGGGAGGGAAAAATATTTCATATAACAATGCGTTTACAAAAGGGAAGAGAAAATAATTTTCATTATTTTTCTTGAGTTTTTGTCAGCGCGTCAGTCCTAATTTTTAGTATTGATTGTGCAGCGTGTGGGTTTTTTTTAACAATGACAATAATTTTTCATCATGTGTGGCAATAATAACGGTTTTATGTTTGAAATCCACCTCACAGTTTTTCCAAATGCGTTGCATGAGTGCTGCTTCCAAACCAGTTGAGGGTTCATCTAAAATGAGTACAGGTGTGTTTTGCAAGATACCGCGTGCAATTGCAATGCGTCGAATTTGACCGCCTGAAAAATTGCGACCAAATTCGCCCATTTCAGTATCTAAACCTTCAGAAAAGGAATGCACCAGTTCAGCCAGTTCCAATTTTTCGAGCACTGAAAACAAAAGATCATTGCTGATGTTTTTTTGCATCAAGGTTAAATTATTTCGAACGGATGTATTAAAAATATGAACTTGTTGTGTTACCAATGTAATGGTTTTTCGTAAAACAGATTCAGAAATATTTTTTAAATTGATACCATCAATAGTGATTTCACCTTTTGTGGGATCCCAGATACGCGCAAGCAATTGAATGAGGGTGGTTTTGCCTATACCAGAAGGACCGATGATACCCAATTGTGTTTTCATGGGAATAGTCAGGCTTATGTTTTTTAGAGTAGGTATTTTCTGATTTGGATAAGAAAAAGAAACCTGATTAAGTGCAATATCAAATTGCGTGATGATTTTGGGTGTATTCGAAAAAATAATGGCAGGCTTAGATTCCGCCATGTTGAGTAATCGATTGGCTGCTTGTTTGGTTTTACCCAGCGACAAAAAAGCCAATGGCAATGCTAAGAGTTGTTCAAACGTAGCGATAATGAGTAAGATAATCATGGTTAGTATCGCGCCAGTCACTATGTGATTTCGCACAAGTGGAATGCCAATTAATAACGTTAACAAAACAGTCATACCAGAAAAAAATTGCATGCCGCCAAGGGTGATTCCTTTTAGTTTGGCTAATGCTTTTTGATCTGACAGTAGTGCTTCATTGGTTTCAAAGATTGCAGCGAGTCGTTTTTCTTTTTTTGTGAATAACAACAGATCAACAAATCCTTGTAAAAAATCGATTGTTTTTATGCGCAGTTCCGCGGTTTTAATTTGAATTTTCCCGCCGATTATTTCTGATCTTTTTAAAACCAAGAGCAGCATCACAACAATCGTTGTCAATAGCATGATCAATAACCATAAAGCGAGTGTTATTGTAAATTGCGCAATAAAAACAGTTACACTAATCAATAGAAAAACAGTGACTATAATCGGGGACAAAATATTTAAATAAAGCTGATCTAATGTATTAATATCATTAATAATGCCATTTAATAAATCGCCACTGCGATGAGAGATGAGATTTGCTGGTGCTTGCGGGATTAATTTTTCATAAAACCATAGGCGTAATGTGCTTAAAATTTTGAATGTAAAATCGTGATTAATAACGCGATCAAAATAACGCGATAAAATGCGTAGCAAGGCAAAAAACCGAATGGTGGCTGCTGGGATAAAATAATTAAAAGAAATGGCCGATGCTGCCGTTAACCCAAAAAATGCAGCGCTGCTGATAAACCAACCAGATAAAGCCAATAATCCAATTGAGGACGCAGCGAGAAGCAGGCTCAATAAAATACCGGCAGCCAGTTCTTTTTTGTAGCAAGCTAATTTTTTGATAAAAAATAATAGTGGTTTCATCATATTTTTTTATTTTTCGATTTGGTTTATCGAAGTGATTGCCTTTTAATTCTTTTCGCCGAGTAATTTTAACTCGTAAACATGGTCTACCATTTCAACGATTTTTTGATCATGTGTAGCGATAATGACTGTTTTTTTGCCGCGCCATGTTCCCAACAAATTTAAAATGATACTTGCGTTTGCATTATCTAAGTGTGAAGTGGGCTCATCTAATAAAACAATCGGTGTATCTTTTAAAATAATTCGGGCGAGCGCAACGCGTTGTGCTTGTCCGCCAGACAAGCCTGAATTTTGTTCACCGATGGGGGTGTTGAGCTTTTGGGGTAGATGTTGCGTAAAATCTAATACGCCAGCTAATTGTGCTGCCAGTTCAACTTCATTTTTTGATGCGTTGAGATTAGCCAGTGTGATGTTGTCAAAAATAGAGCCGTGAAATAGGCGAATTTGTTGATGTAATAGGGTAATGTGTTCTCGCCAACTATCATCATCGATATCCATTATATTAATGCCATTTGCAAAAATAGCGCCTGATTGAGGATAAATAAATTTGGCAATCAATTGCAATAAAGTGGATTTTCCAACACCACTGGGTCCAGTAATAGCAATGCAGCTTCCTTGTGGCGCAGTGAGCGAGAAGTGATCGAGTATTTTTTTATTGTCAGAGTAAGCGAAATCAACTTCTTCCATGTTTATTAGGATATTTTTTTCTGAAAATAAAACAGGGCTGCTTGGTTTTTTTGTGTTTGAATTTGTTTTTAGTATGTTGATAATTTCAGTTGCTGCTCCAATGGCTTCGGCACGTGCATGATAAAATGTACCCAGTTGTCGCAATGGCATAAAAAATTCGGGCGCTAATAATAAAATAAATAGTGCTTGTGCTAATGTGATGTGTACGCCACTAAATCCAATTTTTAAAAATCCCAATAACCCCAGTCCCAAATAGACAGCGATAATGGCAATAGAAATGGTACTGAATAATTCAAGTGTGGCAGTGGATAAAAAGGCAATGCGTAAAATGCGCATGGTTTTTTCACGATAGTCATTTGAAATGGTTTGGATGGTATTGAATTGCGCACGCGCTTGATTGAATAATGAAAGCGTAGTGAGACCTTGTAATAAATCTAAAAAGTAGGCACTCATGCGTGATAATGCTTCAAAATTATCTTGATTCAGTTTGGCAGTGCCCATGCCAATCAGCGCCATAAACAAAGGAATCAGTGGTGCAGTTATTAATAAGAGCAATCCTGCCAACCAATTTTGAGTAAAAACAGTAATCAAAATAATGAGCGGTAAAACAACAGTAATGACCATTTGTGGAAAATAATCAGCAAAAAATCCATGTAATGCTTCAATCTGTTCAATTAGCGTGGAAGTGAGCTCCCCTGTTTTTAATGCAGATAGTTGATTGGGTGCCAGCGTCATCAAATGCGCAAAGCATTTTTCACGTAGGTTAGTTTTGATCGTTTTAGCGCTGTTAAATGAGATGATTTCACGTAGCGCGCTGAATCCAACACGTAAAAAAATAAGCAGGCAGAATCCGATTAAAAGCAATGAAAGTGTATGTAGGGTTGCGTGATGTAAATACACCTGATCAATAATGGTAGATAATAATTTTGATTGAATAATAATAACAATGCCGGATAGGATGCCGACCATGATGGAAAGAAAAAGCCAGCGATGCGCTGGCTTTGATTCTGTCATTAACCATGCGTAATTTGATTTATTCATCGTTGCAAGTTTTATCTACTTTCAGTGAAGTGATGATGCCAAAAATTAAAGCAACGACGATTGCCACAGCAGAGATGATATAAAACATGGTGAACCTCTTTTAATAAAATGTATGCTTGTTTTTTTCAATGTCGTCAGCAGAAAGCGTTGGCTTTTTACCCCAAATAGTATGGTAGGCAAAAATTTTGTAACCCAAGATGATAATGAGCAAAACAACACCCACATACAACATGACATTCAAAGCATATTGACTGGATGATGCATTCCAAATCATCAAGCTTTCATTAGGGTGCGTTGAAGAAGGCATTAAAAAGGGGAAAAGTGTTGCGCCTGCAGTACCGACAATACCGCCTACTGCAAAACAACTTGCCCAAAATGCAGTTGTATACCATCCATAATAGGCAGCCCATAATGATTCAATGATACCAGCGTAAGCAACGACTGGAGCTAAATATTTCCATGGATATTGGTCATAAGTTTGAATCCAATAGCCGATACCTGAATGTACAACATTGCTAAGTTGATGTTGCGTTGGATCTGCTGCTATCGAGATTAATTTATACCCAATGATGTTATACATTAATAAAAGGCCTGATGCAGTAAATCCAATGAGTAATAAAATGGCTGTGATTAAATGCACTTTGAAGGCCAATTTTCTGAGATGACCTTCGGTGCGGCGTTGCAGTAGTGTTGAGCCGTGCATCGATACCATTAAAACAGAAACAGCACCGGATAATAATGCGTATGGGCTAAGTAAATCCCAAAAATCACCGCTCCAAAATTGACGATAGGTGTTGTGGTCAATATGGAAAGGGAATCCTAAAAAACAATTTCCCATTGCAACGCCAAATACAAACACGGGAACCAGACCGCTGATAAATAAGGCCCAATCCCAGGTTTTTCGCCATGTTGCGCTATCAATTTTATTGCGATATTCATAACCAGGTGGGCGTAAAAAAGTGGTGAATAAGATACATAGCAATGCAGCATACATGCCAGAAAATGCTAGGCTATAAACAGAAGGCCAAACAACAAATAATCCACCGCCAGCAAAAACGATCCAGGTTAAATTGCCATCCCAAGTAGGTGCGCTGACGTTTAATACAGTGCGTCGATCAGTTTCGCTTCGTAAAAAAGGCATATACATGGTGATGCCAGCATCAAAGCCCGCCGTAGCAGCATAAATCATCAGTACGCCACCAATAATTAACCACCAAGCAATTTTTAAAAACTCATATTCAAACATGATTTTCACCCACTTTTAATTTAATACAAATCAAACATTGTTTTTTTCAAAATGATATTTGCCTGTGTGCAATGTGCTCGGACCTTTGCGTGCGAATTTAAACATCAAAAATAATTCTACTGCATAGAGTACGCCGTAAAACAAGCAAAATAAAACCAAGCTCGTGATGAGCGAAGCCTCATTCAGTGATGATGTGCCCATAAATACAGGCATGATGTCATGAATAATCCAAGGTTGACGCCCCACTTCTGCTAATATCCAGCCTGATTCTGCGCAAATAAAAGGTAGCGGAATGGCCCATACACACAGTCGTAAAAACAGAGGGTGATTTTCTAATGTATCGCGATTTGTAAAAACCAACCCAAAAATGATTAATATAAATAAGATAGCCCACAAGCCAACCATAATGCGGAAAGACCAAAATGCAGTGGGCACATTGGGAATAGCGCTGGTTGCGGCAGCCTTAATTTGTGCAGGTGTTGCAGCTGAAATATTTTTATCATAAGGGATTAGTAAATAAGCAAAGCCCAAATCATTTAAATGTTTTTGATACGTTTGTATATCAGCCGGCGTTGCTGTTTTTGCCCAAATTTTTTGTAGTGCATTATAGGATTTAATGCCGCTTGTAACGCGTTTTTCATATTTTTTAATAATGGGTTTAATGCCTTCAACGGTGCCTGTTAATGAATGTGTTGCGATTAAGCTCAGCGCGTAGGGAATTTTCACGCTAAAATAATTTCTCTGTGCTTGTTGATCAGGCCAAGCAACTGCGACCCAAGATGCGGGCGCTTTTTGTGTTTGCCATTGTGCTTCAATAGCCGCCATTTTTTCAGGTTCATCTTGTGATACTTCAAGCCCATTTTGATCGCCATAAAACGCAACCATGATGGAACAAATAAATCCAAAACCAACCGCGATGGCAAACGAACGTTTTGCAAAAGCGATATCTTGTTTTTTTAATAAATAAAATGCACTGATGCCCATCACAAAAATGGATGATAAAAATAATCCAGCAAAGGCAACATGACCAATGCGGATTTGTGCAAGATGATGCATATACAATGCTGCAATACTATGTAATTGCAGTGTCATGTTTTGATAATCAAAGCTGGTTGAAATGGGGTGTTGCATCCAGCTATTGGCTGCAAGAATATTTACAATGGACAAACTGGCACCGAAGGCCATAAAAAAAGTAACAATAAAATGGGCTGTGCGACTTAATTTATCCCAAGAGAAAAAAAACAAACCAAACATCGTTGCTTCTAACATGAAAGCGGTGATGCCTTCGATTGCAAGGACGGGTCCGAAGCTGCCGCCAATCATGCGAGAGAAATAACCCCAATTTAATCCAAATTCAAATTCCATGGTAAGCCCGCCGATGACACCAATAGCGAAATTAATGGCGAGCAATTTTCCCCAAAATTGAGTCATGTCTCTATAAACAGATTTTCCTGTAATGAGATAACCTGCTTCCATTGCAACCAGAATCCACGTGAGTCCCAAAGTGATTGGCACAAACATAAAATGAAATAATGCAGTTAATGCAAACTGCCATCGAGAAAGTTCAACGACTGCAAGGCTAGGTAACACGATGTGTTTTCCTTTTAGGTTATTTTAAGATCAGAAATAATTATGGTTGCGAGTAATCTATCATTTCCTTTGAAAATGGTCTAGTTTTGTACGAAATTGAGTATGATTCTCATCTGCAAAAAAAGACATTATTTTTTCTCTCCGTTATGTTACTTTTAGCAACTTAAGTATTTTTACAGCAAGGAGAGAATGTAATGACAGCAACGTGGATTGTTTTATGGATAGCAGCAATGGTTGTACTGTCATTTCAGCGGGCGTCGTTGTCTGTTTGGACAATGAGCATGGCTGTTTTCTTGTTGCTTTGCACTTATTTTTCTTCTTTTCATCCCGTTACATTAACTGTTTTTTGGTTAGTTTATGCTGCGATATTTGTTGTGCTCAATGTTCGTCCATTGCGTCGACATTTGGTTTCTCGCGCGATTTTTAAATTTTATCGTGGTGTGATGCCGGCGATGTCAGATACAGAACGTGAAGCATTGGCTGCTGGTAATGTTGGTTGGGAAGGTGAATTATTTTCAGGCAAGCCAGATTGGAAAAAATTACAAGCTATTCCAATTTCTACTTTATCAGATGAAGAACGCGCATTTATGGATGGGCCTGTTGAAGCATTTTGCAGTATGGTGGATAGCTGGACAATGCATCATACAATGGAAATGCCAACAGCGTTATTAGATTTTCTCCGTAAAAATGGATTTTTAGGAATGATTATTCCCAAAAAATTTGGCGGATTGGCATTTTCTCATTTCGCACATTCGCAAATTATTACCAAATTAGCCAGTGCAAGTTGTGCAGCAGCTATTTTAACCAGCGTGCCAAATTCATTAGGGCCTGCAGAATTATTATTGCGTTACGGAACTGAAGATCAAAAAAATTATTATTTACCACGCTTGGCAAAAGGGGATGATATACCTTGTTTTGCATTGACAAGTCCTGTTGCTGGTTCGGATGCAGGTGCAATTGAAGATAACGGGGTTATTTGTGAGGCTGAATTTGAAGGTAAGAAACAACTGTGTGTCCGATTAAATTGGAACAAACGTTATATCACATTAGCGCCGGTTGCTACTTTGCTGGGCTTGGCATTTAAATTATATGACCCAGATCATTTGATTGGAAAACAAACCTCGCTTGGTATTACCTGTGCTTTAGTGCCAGTGCATTTGCCCAATGTAGATATTGGTCGTCGACATGTGCCATTACATAGCCCATTTCCAAATGGTCCAACACGAGGTCATGATGTGATCGTTCCATTGGATGCCATCATTGGTGGTGTGAAAATGGCAGGGCAAGGTTGGCGCATGTTGATGGAGTGTTTGGCTGCAGGTCGCAGTATTTCTTTGCCTTCGATGGCGACGGGTGGTGCACGTATGGCTGCATTGGCAACGGGTGCTTATGCTCGTATTCGGCAACAATTTCATATGCCAATTGCCAAGTTTGGTGGTATTGAAGAAGCGTTAACACGCATAACAGTCAATGTGTATGTAATGGAAGCCATACGTACTTTTACTGTTTCAACTTTAGATCAAGGTATGCGTCCTGCGGTTGCATCAGCTATTGCAAAATATCACACAACAGAGACAGCGCGACATGTTGTAAATGATGCGATGGATATTCATGGCGGCAAAGGTATTTGCATGGGCCCTAAAAATTATTTAGCGCAAGGCTATATTGAATTACCTGTGAGTATTACTGTTGAAGGTGCCAATATTTTAACCCGTTCGATGATTATTTTCGGACAAGGTGCTGTGCGTTGTCATCCTTATGTTTTAGCAGAAATGAATGCCGCGATGCATGCGGATCGTGCTGCTGGATTGAAATTGTTTGATGAAGCGATTTTTGGTCACTTAGGATTTATCGGTAGTAACAAAGTGCGTGCATCGATTCTAGCGCTAACGAATGGTTGGTTGTCACGCGCACCCAATAATTCGTTGAAGCGTTTTTATCAACAATTCTCACGTTTTTCTGCTGCATTGGCTTATATGGCAGACATGGCCATGATTTTTATGGGCGGTGAATTAAAACGCGCAGAAAAATTATCGGCGCGTTATGGTGATTTGCTGAGTTATTTATATATCGGTTCATGTGTATTGAGATTTTTTGAAGAAGCAAACTGTCCCAGTGAAGAATGGCCTGTCGTAAAATGGATTTGCCAAGATTTACTATATAAGATGCAAATGCAATTAGATGGCATTTTATTAAACTTTCCAAATCAGATTGTTTCAAAATTAATCCGATATACCATTATTTTTCCGCGTGGAAAAAACATGAGACCGCCTTGCGATCGTTTGGGTGAAAAAGTGGCAAAGTTGTTAACAGAACCTACTCCTTTTCGTGCAAGAATGGCAAAAGATTTGTATATCACTCCCAATGACAATAACCCAGCAGCGCAATTAGAAAAAATATTGGAACAAGTGATTGCTGTTGAACCCTTGGAGAAAAAATTAGCGGCAGCCCGTCGTGATTCGGAAATATGCGCTAAAACACGAGATGAATGGATTCAAGCGGCTGTTGCTAACAATATTATTTCTACCGAAGAAGCGAAACTATTAACGAGCGTGTTTGTTGCAAAAATGAATGCGATTAACGTTGATGATTTTAGTGCGGATGACTTTAAATAATACGGTAGCGGTAGCATGGAAAAAAAATTTTGGCAGCAGCAATATACGCGTGATGTTCCAAATACGATTAACCCAGATATGTTTTCATCGTTGGTTCATTTATTTGAAAAATATGCGGATGATTTTTCAGACCGTCCTGTATTTACTAATTTTGGTGTTTCAATTACTTATCATGATATGAAAATAGCGATTCGAGACTTCGCTGCTTTTTTGCAAAATGAATTAAATTTAAAGCCGGGGTCGCGTATCGCGATGATGATGCCAAATATTTTGCAATATCCCATTGCCATTTTTGGTGCATTAAAAGCAGGCTTAATCGTTGTTAACATTAATCCCTTGTATACCGCATCTGAATTAGCATATCAGTTAAATGATGCTGAAGCTGAAACCATTGTGGTATTGGAGAATTTTGCGGATCATTTAGAAGCGGCATTACCCAACATTAAAATCAAGCATATTGTTGTTACAAAAATAGGTGATATGTTGGGGTTGTTGAAAGGTGCTGTTTATAATTTTGCAGCAAAATATGTTGAGCGTCGCATTCCAAAATATCATTTGCCACACGCTGTTTTTTTTAAAAAGGCATTAGAAATTGGAAAAAATAGCGGATACACGCTGATTGCTTTGAAAAATGAAGATACTGCATTTTTGCAATATACCGGTGGTACAACCGGGCGTTCAAAAGGCGCGGTCTTAACGCATCGTAATATTATTGCGAATGTTTTACAGTGTGTTTCTTGGATTCATGATGTAAAAGAGCAAAATCATGGTGTATTAATAGGTGCATTGCCGTTGTATCATATTTTTTCTTTGACTGTGTGTGGCATGTGTATCTTTCCAATGGGCGCTTCAGCCTTATTAATTACCAATCCCCGTGATACCCATGCATTTGTTAAAGCATTACGTCGTTGCAAAATGACAATGATGATCGGCTTAAATACATTGTTTAACGCTATGATGAATCACCCTGATTTTGAAAAAATCGATTTTTCTTTTTTAAAGCTCACTATTTCTGGGGGCATGCCTATGCAAAAAGCGGTTGCTGATCGTTGGCAAGCGTTAACGGGTGTGCCTGTTTTGGAAGGGTATGGGTTAACTGAATCAAGTCCTGTTTTAACATTGTGTCCTATTTCTGCAACGCATTTTTTAGGTAGCGTGGGTTTGCCAGTGCCGTCGACTGAAATGGTGATTCGAGATGAAAAGCAGCATGATTTAGCATTAAATCAAACTGGTGAAATTTGGGCGCGTGGTCCGCAAGTGATGAAAGGATATTGGCATGCTGATCGCGAAACACATGATGCGATTGATGAAGCGGGTTGGTTGCGTACAGGTGATATTGGTTATATGGATGAAAAGGGATTTGTGTTTATTGTGGATCGTAAAAAAGACATGGTGTTGGTTTCTGGGTTTAATGTCTATCCCAATGAAGTTGAAGCGGTTATCGCTTCTCATCCTGCAGTAGAATTGGTTGCTGTGATTGGCGTGCCTTGTGAAAAGACAGGTGAGGCATTAAAAGCATTTATTGTTCGTCGAGATACACGTTTAACTAAAGCAGAACTTATTGATTTTTGTCGCCAATCATTAACAGGTTATAAAATTCCTCGTTTTATAGAGTTTCGTGATCAATTGCCCGTATCGCCAGTTGGAAAAGTATTGCGTCGAGAATTGCGTGATGCAGAAAAAAAATTAATGAACCATTGCGCTGAGTCTTTGACACAGGGCACTTAATTTTCAGTGTGTTGATTTTGCTTTGTGTTTTGTTTTCATGCGAAAATCAGCTACAATCAGCGCACAATGTTTATGTTTATCGAGAATTATCGTGAAAAAGCATCAAACGTATTCTGTACAAATAGATCATGTCACTGTCGGTGGTGGCGCGCCGATTGTTGTGCAATCGATGACAGATACCGATACAGCTGATGCTCAAAAAACCATTTCACAAATTAAATTATTAGCGGATGCGGGATCTGAAATCGTTCGTATTACCGTTAACAATGAAGAATCCGCTGTGCAAGTCGCCACTATTAGAAATGAATTAAATAAAATGGGTTACGATCATATTCCCATTGTGGGTGATTTTCATTACAACGGTCATCGTTTGCTAAAAGCATTTCCTGATTGCGCAAAAGCATTATCAAAATATCGTATCAATCCAGGCAATGTGGGTTTTGGTGCGAAAAAAGATGATCAATTCAATATCATGATTGAAGCAGCCATGCATTATCAAAAGCCAGTGCGCATTGGTGTGAATTGGGGAAGCTTAGATAAAAATCTGGCTACGCAAATGATGGACGAGAATGCAAAATTAAAAAATCCCCGGTCGTCGCGTGAGGTTTTGCGTGAAGCATTAGTGGTTTCCGCATTAACCAGTGCTGCTGCTGCTGAAAAGTGTGGATTATCTCCTGATAAAATGGTGCTCTCATGCAAAGTGAGTAACGTGCCAGATTTAATTGCGGTATATCAAATGTTAGCTGAGCGTAGTCAGTATGCATTGCATTTGGGTTTAACTGAAGCGGGGATGGGATCAAAAGGGATAGTGGCTTCGAGTGTTGGAATGGGTATTTTATTACATCAAGGCATTGGGGATACGATTCGCACTTCACTCACACCCGAACCGAATGCGTCACGTGATAAAGAAGTGATTGTGTCACAACAGATTTTACAAGTCTTGGGTTTGCGCGCATTTACGCCGATGGTAACATCGTGTCCAGGATGTGGCCGTACAACCAGCACTTTTTTTCGCGAATTGACGCAAGAAGTCGATAATTTTGTACGTGAAAAAATGCCGCAATGGCGAAAAAAATATACGGGCGTTGAAAATTTACAGCTTGCGGTGATGGGTTGCGTGGTGAATGGGCCAGGTGAAAGTAAACATGCGAACATCGGCATCAGTTTACCTGGCACGGGTGAAGCACCCGTTGCACCTGTTTTTATAGATGGCGAAAAAGTAGCGACATTACGTGGCGACAACATCATTGCAGAATATAAAGCCATGATTGAAAAATATGTCGAAACAAAATATGCCGAAAAGGTGTAGGTCCTGATAATCATTGAGTGGGGAAAAAATGTCACGATTCAATTTTCAAATATCTCAAAATACTTTTGGATCAGAGCGTAATCTTTTAGAGCAAACTGCTAGAAATAGTGACATAGAGAGTCATGATTCAGCAAAAAAACGAATGAGTCAATTGGAAGTGGATTATTTTCAAGTGAATCATACTGCATTACACCCTGAAAAAAAATGTTTGGGGTACGCTATTCCTTTTCTAAAAGTATTGTTGTTATTGGGTGCATCGGGCGCATTCACTTGGGGTGCTTGTTTTATGGGTAAAAAAGCCACTGAGCATAAAAATATGCATGGATATATTGAAGCAGCTGTTCTTTTGGCGATCGCTGCTTTTGGATTGATGGCTTCCGCAATGGTGTTTGCTTGTAGTCCTTCTCGAAGCGTGGCGCGGCGGCCGTCACAGTTTGGTAGCCCACTCATTCTCAATGATGATGCTAATAATTACGGTGCTTGTGCGGACAGAAAGATGGCTTTTTAATCAGTGTAATGACAAGCAGTGGCATGAATATCAACATCAATGTTACTACTTTGATTTAAAATAATTTTACATGTATTCGGAAACCATGTGGTTTGTTGTGTGAAATAATGATAGAAGCCAAATTCCAAATAACTGTGATCGTTTGCTGAAATCCCGGTTAAGTAGCGATTTAAAAATCCAGCGCCCAGTGCTGTTGGAACCGCATACGCATGATTTTTATCATCAGGATATAAAAACAATTTAAAAGAATAGTAACCGCTCGATGAAGTTACGTTATCAACTTGCACCTGAATGGTTTTTGCAAAAGCCATGGCAGGCAAAAAAAGTAAAATGAGCAATCGTATTTTTTTCATCAGCATTAAACATCATCAAAGTTAAGTTGCTCATATTGCTGTAAACAATCTGGATTGGCAAGTGTCTCAATATTGCTTATTGGTAAACCATTGATGATTTTTTTGACAACGATTTCCATGGTTTTACCGTTCATCGTTTTAGGAATATCAGTCACTTGAATGATTTTTTTAGGTACATGAAAAGGAGTTGTGTTTACGCGAATATTTTTTTTAATATCTGAAATTAATTTTTCATCTAGTTTTAAATTATTTTTCAATGTGACAAATAAAATAACATGTTCGTCGTTGTTTTTTTGTAGTCCAACAGCAACGCAATCCATCACAGCGTTTATTTTTAATGCGGACTCATAAATATCAGCCGTACCAATACGAATACCACCTGGATTTAAGGTGGCATCTGAGCGACCTAAAATAATAATGCCATTATGTTCGGTTGTTTTTGCGTAATCGCCATGTGTCCATACATTTGAAAATCGATCAAAATACGCATGAAAATATTTTTCTCCGGTTGGGTCATTCCAAAAATACAATGGCATCGATGGAAAAGCTTTTGAGCAAACCAATTCACCGGGTTGATTGAAAATAGATTTCCCATTGTTATCATAAATCTCCACTTGCATTCCTAATCCACGACACTGTAATTCTTCAGCGTAAACAGGCAGCAAAGGATTGCCTAATGCAAAGCAGGAAACGATATCACTACCACCAGAAATGGAAGAGACACGCGCCTCTTTTTTTACATCACGATAAATATATTCAAAACTTGTTTTTATTAAAGGTGAGCCAGTGGTTAAAATGGTTTTTAATTTTTTTAATTGATGCGATTTTCGCGGCACTACATTTTTTTTGGAATAGGTTTCAATGATTTTTGCACCACAACCAAAAATTGAAATATTGAATTCATCTATTAAATCAAGCAATGTAGTATTGTTAGGGTAAAAAGGGGATCCATCGTATAAAACCAGTGTTGCGCCAATCGACAATCCACTGATCATCCAATGCCACATCATCCAGCTGCAAGTGGTATAAAAAAACAAAACATCCTTTTCATGTAAATCAGTGTGTAACAGCAATTCTTTTTTATGTTGAATTAAAATATGACCGGCACCATGCACCATGCATTTAGGTTTTCCGGTTGTGCCGGAAGAAAATAAAATGTAGAGGGGGTGATTAAAATCAAGTTGTTGAAAAATAAATGCATCTTCATTTTTTTGTTGGGTCGCGCTCTGATCCGATTCATTTTTTATCTCAGCTAAGGTTATTATTTTTTGCACGCTGGGTAAATTTTCTTTTAATTGTTTGATGGTTTCAGTATGTGAAAATTGTTTTCCACCGAAGGTGTGTTCTTTTGTAACAAATAAAATGACCGGTTCAATTTGTGAGAAGCGATCAATTAAAGCGTCGATACCAAATTCAGGTCCGCAGGCAGTCCAAATGGCACCCAGTGCTGTAGATGCGAGCATAGCAATGACGGTTTCTATTTGATTTGTGACGAATCCAGCAACGCGATCACCAGGTTTTAAGCCAAGGAATTTTAATTTTTTAGCCAATATTTTGACTTGTGAAAATAATTTTTGATAAGAGATGTGCGTACGTTCCCCTTTTTCATTTGCATAAATTAAAGCAATATGATCATCGCGTCGTTGCAATAAATTTTCTGCGAAATTGAGTTTGGCATCAATAAACCATTTTGTTTGCCAAATGGCTTTTTCAGTTTGCATTATTTTAGTAGGCTGTTGCGAAAAGTGAATTTTGGAAAACGCAGCGAGTATTTCCCAAAACAAATCAGGATGCTGAATTGACCATTCATAAAGCGCATTATAATTTTTAAAATGGCAGTGATATTGCGCATTCACCGCTTTGATAAAATGCAGCATGTGACTTTGTTTAATTGTTTTTTGATCGGGTTGCCAAAGTGGTTGGTTTGACATGGATGCCATCCTGGAAAATGATTTGCTTTTTACTATATCATAGGCAGGCTTATCTTCTGAGAAAGTAGAACTTGGGCGAACGGTAACAGTACTTTTAGAAAAGCCGTATTGCGAAATCAGTAACGGGGTGTTATCTTTTCGCATTCATTTTACAGGCACGTAGCTCAGTTGGGTTTGGAGCGGTCATGAAAATGTCCAGTGGACATTTTTATAGCGACAAACGCCTG
>PFPT01000024.1:3194-3455 GCA_002793195.1 Gammaproteobacteria bacterium CG_4_10_14_0_2_um_filter_38_22 | reverse complement strand
TTGCTAAAGAAATTGAACTTGAAAACAATTTCGAAAATATGGGCGCGCAAATGGTTAAAGAAGTTGCGCAAAAAACAAATGACGATGCAGGAGACGGTACAACTACTGCTACAGTTCTTGCTCAAGCTATCTACCGTGAAGGTGTTAAGTTTGTAGCTGCTGGTCATAACCCAATGGATCTTAAGCGTGGAATTGATCTTGCGACTGAAAAAGTTGTTGAGAAACTAAAGTCTATGTCTAAGCCAGTTAAGACTAACGGTG
>PFPT01000024.1:0-3052 GCA_002793195.1 Gammaproteobacteria bacterium CG_4_10_14_0_2_um_filter_38_22 | reverse complement strand
TTATCAGTCGGCAATTGTGATAAAAACTGGTCAAAAACATCCATATTGAATGTTCCAGAGCCAATTGAAGACCAAAACACACCCCAAGAGCTTATGTCTAGCATCGTAATGCGTGATGGTTCGATACCCCTATTAACAAGCTCAATAGACACAGCACCAGAGCCACAACAAAGGTCATAAAAATGCGAACTTGAACTTGGTGCTGCATTAATGAGGTGATCAACGATTTGAGCTGCTACACGCTGCTTTCCACCTTGATATGAGCAGGGTACACGCAATATATTACTACTCATAAGCTCTTTCTGCGAATTAGAACTCGTGCATAAATACGCTGGTCATTGATTATACCGACCCCTCCTTTGTCCTTGGGATGCTGACGATAGGCAACCTGCTCTAGGATGTCTTGCGGGGTATTTGTTCGTGCATTGCCATTTGCAAGCATAATAATCTCAAATTGTTCTGGGTTGTATTTATCTATAAAAGTAATAGGTACTCCCATTACACCGTTATAATCGCCAGGTATATCTTTAACCTTGCCAACATTAATAGCATTATAGTTTTCAAAAGCTGGGTATTTTCTTGGTTCATCATAGTATTTACAGCAAAGAGGAATATCCTTATGTCTGTCTTGATAATCCATATTAGTAAACCAGCGAACACCTTTAACTCGAATATATTTATTGCCTTCATCGTCCACGCGATAGCCCGCAGCTTGTAATGGATAATCATCAGGCACTCGGAATTCACGGTCGCCGCTACGGATGCTTTGGCCAATCCAAAGCTTCTTATTCTTTATTAATGGGAAAATTTCTTTTGTCGTTACAGTATTAATGGAGCCAAGAACCAAAAACTGCTTTTCCATTTCAATGAGCTGTGCAACAAACTCGCGAAATAACGAGAAAGGTGGATTGGTTACGCAAATATCTGATTCACTGAGAATTACAATGGACTCTGGAGAGCGGAAATCACCATTCTGCTCAAGATTAGTTCTAACAAACTCTTTTTGCCCGCTGCTGTTAATAAACAGTTCTTGCTTATAGGTAGGACGCGATTCATGGTAATGCGTTGAAATGAGCTTTTTTAGCCCTAAGTGGTCAAAATTCATTTCAAAGTAACGCCAAAAATTACTTTCGTCTGGGTCATCACAGTTGCAAAAAACAGTCGTACCTTTGAAGTGCGCCTTGTAATGCTTTAGCTCTTTTTCAATGTCATCTAGCTGTGTGTAAAACTCGTCTTTTTTTGCAGACCTTGCCAAATTTAACCCGTTGTTAGATGGTTTCTTGGGAGCAACGCTTAATCTACTGGTTTTGCTTGTCGGATTTGACTCTTCAACAACCCTTTTTTTTAAGCTATTCACTCTCTAGTCCTCCTGTGGACTTGAAGCCACGGCCTCTTGGCCTAGCTTCTTTCAGCTCTAACTTAAGAAGCTTTGATTTAAATTCAATCCCGTTATCTGCCAACTCACCCATCAATAAGGCAATAACGGCATAATTATTCGGTACTTCTGGTTTTTGCGCCATATTGGTCACACTTTTTTCATTAATCGCCACTAACTCAGCAAAGGCTTTATTGGTTAATCCTGCCTTACCTAGATGTCGTCTAAATTCATCGTAATTCACTGCGCTCTACCATAGGTGTCATCAATGTTTCGATTATAAACAATTTAATTTTTAAAGTAAATATAATTATTTATTCAACCCTGTTGAAAAGTACATATATCTATGTATAATGGCGTTAAATACCGGAGAGTTTATAATGGCACAACATTTCCTACTTTCTTCTCAAGTCCGCTCACAGTCATTAGTTGATGTGATGAAGCTATCCGATGACCAAGCACATGAACTGTTTAAAACCTTGCGCTGGGGTAAAAGCGATAATGACATGGTGTGTCCGTCCTGTGGCGTGATTCACGCGCCGTATAAAATCCAATCCCGCAAACAATACCGTTGCAAGCATTGTAATCACACGTTTTCCTTAACTTCTGGCATGATGTTCGCCAATCACAAGCTACCGATAAAAACCTATCTGCTTGCGATTGTACTTTGTGTTAATGCCGTTAAAGGCATCAGTTCTTTACAGTTAAGCCGTGATTTGGGTGTTCAATACAAAACGGTTTTCGTTCTCGCCCATAAACTACGCGAAAGTTTAATGAAAAAGCGCGATGACAGCGAAAAGTTGTCAGGCGTGGTTCACATGGATGGGGCGTATGTTAATGGCTCAATCCGACCCAAAAACAAGAAATCGGAACGTATCGACCGCCGACTAACGGAAAACCAAAACCCGAACGAACGCTGTGTATTGGTGTTTCGTCAGGGCGTTGAAAAAACACGCACCTTTATTGTAAAATCCGAAAACCAACAATCTGTTAAATCCTTGGCGTTTTTGCATGTTGCCAATGATGCTACGATTCATGCGGATGAAGCCAATGCGTATGACCCGTTACACGGTTATTTCGATACCAAGCGGGTTAATCATTCGCTTGAGTACCGTTCGGACGAAGGTGTTACCAACAACTACGCTGAATCCTTTTTCTCACGCTTTAGGCGAATGCAGCATGGACAGCATCATCACATTTCAAACCGTTACTTGGACAAATTATGCCAATGAAGCGGCATATCGTGAAGCCCAGACATTTTGTGAACCGTCTTTAGTGCGTTGAACCTGACCTTTCTTTTCAAGAAGTCGGAGGGTTTTATCTATCGAGTGCATCAGCTCTGCACGAACCTCATTCCCCAAGCTTTTTTTCTGGCTAATGGTATTGGCTAATTCACCGATTTTAACGCCTGCTTGACCGCGTAACGCTTCCAGCACCAGTCTTGATGCTTCACCGTGTGCAAATAGGCGATTGGTTTTATAAATCCGCTTGGGTTTATTGTCGGTAAACGATACTGATTCATCAAACAGCCGACAGGTCATGTCCAGCGCGTTCAAATTGGCGATTAAACCGTCCAATTCCTTGCGTTTAATATCAATTGTATATTACCGCCTAAAGTAACACCCTCTGCCTTCTATAACTCCCAATCATTTGATGTAATTAAACTCTCAGTTAGTT
>PFPT01000007.1 GCA_002793195.1 Gammaproteobacteria bacterium CG_4_10_14_0_2_um_filter_38_22 | reverse complement strand
ACCAATCTCTCTAATTATTTTACTCACTCCAGACTTATCATCAAGATGTGAGTTTGGATCCATTAAAATTTTAGCGCGATGTGATTTCGCACCTTTTTGATCCTGACACAATTGAATTACTTTCAAAATCTCACTGCGTGGCACTTTTTCGATACGACGTTCGTTAAATTCTTGAACGCAATCTTTTATCGCTTTTAATTCTGGTCCTGGGGTACTTAACGAAATATTGAAAAAGGGAATGGAGGTTGATTCTTTATATTTTCCTGTCGTTCCATACAACTCATGCCTTGGTAATGCTGGATTCCGAATGTCTTCTTCCAGCTGTTTAATAGGCGCTTCAGACAGTTCGCGCCGTCTTTTCTCTAGCTGTTCTTGAAATTTTTTTTGTTCTTCAGCCAGCTCTTTATCAATGTCCCTAGCCATAGCTTCCCATAAAGTTTCATGACGATCAGGCTTTGCAGCCTGTTCGCCTTGTTTTGCAGTAGCCCCCGATTGTTGTGGGCGCGCTTCACTAAAGTTAGCGGCAGTTCCTGTTTTAGAAACATCAGCAGTTTTTTGAACGATCAACGGTCGCAACGTTTCATTTGCTGCACCTAATTTTTTAAATGCAGTATCTGCGTTACCTCTTAATTCCTGTGTGACTTTATCTGGATGCACCAGCAATGATATTTTGCGATACGCTTTTTTAATTGACTCCTCAGTCAGTAATTCATCTTTCGAAATACCTAACACTTGTCTGGCAACTTGTTGCAATTTCACATCGCCTTGAATACTCAAAATTCTTTCTATTTCTTTTTCGGGTATGTCGTATGTAACCGCTGTTTTTACAGACTCTGTTGATGGTTTTGACGCTTCCGCGCTTACGTCACCTTTCCTAGATTTGTGCGCAACAAAAAGATTTGCAAGAGCGGAATGTCCTTGTTCTGTTGCAAGATCAAACGCTGTTGATCCATTACGCATTTTTAAATCAGGATCAGCGCCGGCAGCAAGCAAAGCTTCTACTACTTTAAAATTGCCTTGCCATGCAGCAACATGAAGTGGCGTTGCATCATCAGTGTATCTAGCTTTGTTTGGATCTGCCCCATTTTTGATTAAAAGATTTACTGCTTCAAGGTGATCATTTTGTGCTGCATAAAAAAGCGGAGTAATGGTATCGAGAAAAAGTGGCCGACTGCCGATTGTGCATTGATTGGGATCTGCATAATGCGAGTTAAGTAATACACTTAAGACTTTTATAGAGCCTCGCGCTGCAGCAATATGAATGGGATAAAGACCACCACTTCCGGACTCAAGTTCATCAGCTTTATGTGATAATAGAAGTTTTAGGGTTTCAACATCATCGTATTGTGCTGCGATACACAGCGGTGTATCTTCATTGTGCATAGCTTTATTTGGATCGGTATTAAAAATGCTACGCATTTCAAGCAGCCACTGTGACACTTTAAGCTGACCGCCTATTACCGCATAACAAAGTGGGCTTACGCCCTCACTTGTTTGTACCGCAGATAAATCAGCCCCATTTTCATATAAATGCATTAGTTCTGTTTTTCGGCCTTCTCGAGCGGCAATATGAACCAAGCTGGCGCCGTAGCTATCTAATAATGTAGCTCTGTTACGGGTTATTTTGTGAATTTCTTCCCATTCGTTTTTTGTAGTGCAAATACCAATTATACTGTTTAATGCAATATGCTGTGATTCTGGCGCATATATTTTCGTTGAAAAACAAGCTGCATCGTTTTTTGAAAAAGCACCTAAAATAGCCTGCGCAATTTCTTCATTTGTCTGAAAAGATTGTGTGGGTAATTTATTCGCATCCACTAGAAACCACTTTTTTTGCATTGGATCATAACCAACAGTGATAGCATGATTTGAACTTTGCAAAATTAATGAAACAGGATGCGTAAATGATTTGGCGCTTATTGTTTCAGAAAGCGTGCGAACATAGGTGATTAAGTCATTTTTTTTATAAACCCCAACAAATACACCGCTTGATACGACGCTAATTTTTTTCGGCTCAATCGCAATTGACTGCACTACAGATAACACGGGACCGCTATCAAATGCTTTTGGTCTCTCTTCAAATAGTTGCGGATAAAATGCAGGGTTTTGATACAATTCAACCCCTTCAAAAAAAGCGAGCATATCGAGAAATTCGTTTTTTAATCTACTTATTAACTTGATGCGGAAGTCTTCTTCATCTTCCTCGTTATTCATCACTTCTTGCGATACTGCATGGTAGATTTCATGAATTTTCAAAAGACGTTTATTAAAGGTTTCAAGTCCTTCCGTGGGCGCTGTGCGTGATCCTGAGTGCATCGCTTGCATGCCCATATGTGAAAGACCATTGCAAATCCCACTGACATTTGAAAAATAGCCAGATTGCTTCATGCAATCAATAAACCAACCTTGACCTTCAGGGACTCTCATTGCATTATCTCCATCAATATAAATACATAAACGCACACGCTCCTGCAGAATTTACTCCACCTGAATTATAGCGCATAAGTGATGATGGCGTATAAAAATTACACAACCACTTGATTTTTATTAGATTACGATAAGAGCGGCAGATTTCGGCTATACGCTCTCGCGAGCGGGGGAACACGCATTCCAGTACATTGAAGGTTATTATAATCAATGCAGGATGCATTCTGCTATTGATTACATAGCCCCATTTGAATTTGAATGTGCTTGTTAAACTTGAGAAGTTGGTGTCTGTGAAAACGCTAGAAAAATTTGGATTGAAACTTGTTGGTGCCTGGGGATTCCACGAATATGATCAGCATACCGTTAAATGAAACGAGGGATATGAATGTCAAAATTTACAATAAATGAAATCATCGATTACACAGAAAAATGGTTACTAACTGGTGAATTGAAACCAGAAATATTGTCAGACAATTTTCATTTTATTTCACCATTTTGGGAAAGTAATGACAAAAATACTTTTATTTCAAAATTTCTTGACCCAAAAGAATATTTTGAAAAAAGCCTATCTAATATTTTACGTTTTGATCCTATTATCAAACTAAAAAGTGATGATGAGAAGCATTTTACGATTGTATTGGAATATCATACAAAATACGGGGTCAGTGTTGATGAAGCTGTTCTTGGAACCATTGCTAATGGGCTTCTTGTTGAATTGAAATCAATTTATGACTTAGAAAAAACAAAAAAAGCTCACAAACTTTAGCAAACAATTATGCAACGATTATTGATCATCATAGGTATTTTATTTGTCGCTATTGGCATTGCATGGCCTTGGATTAAAAAACTAAATTTGGGTCATTTACCGGGTGATATTATTATCAAAAAACAGGATTTTTCATTTTATTTTCCATTAACGACCTGCATCATCATTAGTGTGGTGGTGAGTGTATTGTTTTGGTTTTTTAGAAAATAGGGGTTTATGAACATATTAGAAAAAGAAGCTGAACAATTTGGTTTTAAATGGGGAAATACACATCAAATCATGGCGCAGATTAAAAGTGAGTGCGATGAAATTGATGAGCATCTCTCTAATATAAATGAGAATAACAAACCTAAGCTGCAAGAAGAAATTGGTGATTTGATGCACGCTGTATTTTCA
>PFPT01000061.1 GCA_002793195.1 Gammaproteobacteria bacterium CG_4_10_14_0_2_um_filter_38_22 | reverse complement strand
AAAACAGTCATTGAATTGATTTGTCCGATTGCGATGGAAGAAGGTTTGCGTTTTGCGATTCGCGAAGGCGGACGTACAGTAGGTGCGGGCGTGGTCGCAAAGATATTGGCGTAATGTGCGGTTAGTGATTGGTGATTTGTATTTATTGATAGATTGCCAATTATTTTTCTTAGGTCAGTAGCTCAATTGGCAGAGCGACGGTCTCCAAAACCGTAGGTTGGGGGTTCGATTCCCTCCTGGCCTGTTTTGATGTAAATGGACGTTTTGATTTTTTGTTGGCGGGTTGTGTTGAATATGGATCATAAAAACAATATCAGAGTTGCTGGTCAAGATGTACAGCAGCAAGCTCGTTTTAACGGATTAAAGTGGACAATTGTTTCTTTGCTCGTAATTGGTGGTATAGTTGCCAACACTTATTTTAGTGATGTTGCATGGGCGCTGCGAGCAGCAGCTGGCATTCTTATTGCTATTGTTGCGTTGTTGACTGCATTGCAAACAACAACGGGCCGAGTTTTTTGGTCTTTTGCAAAAGCAGCTCGTGTTGAGTTACGTAAAGTTGTGTGGCCAACTCGGCAAGAAACGTTTCAAACGACGCTAATTGTTGTTGCTATGGTCGTTTTTGCTGCGCTTGTTTTATGGGGATTGGACACGGTGTTCTTTTGGTTGGTTGGTTGGCTCACGGGTCAGAGAGGTTGATAGCAGATTATGACAGAAGAAATCAAAAAACGTTGGTACGTCATTCATGCTTATTCTGGCTTTGAAAATTATGTTGTGAAAGCATTGGGTGAGCGTATTCGTTTGAAAGGATGCGAAGATCGTTTCGGGGAAATTATTGTTCCTACCGAAGAAGTGGTTGAGATGAAAGCGGGTCAAAAAAGAAAAAGCGAGCGCAAGTTTTTCCCGGGTTATGTTTTAGTACAAATGGAAATGGACAGTGATACTTGGCATCTTGTGAAAAGTGTGCCAAAAGTGTTGGGTTTTATTGGTGGCACAGCAGAAAAACCAGCTGCGATTACTGATAAAGAGGCTGCTTCTATTTTGCGTCGTCTTGAAGAAGGTGAAAGTAAGCCAAAACCAAAAGTATTGTTTGAGCCAGGCGAAGTGGTTCGCGTTACGGATGGTCCATTCGCTGATTTTAATGGTGTGGTTGAAGATGTGAATTATGAAAAAAATAGATTGCGGGTTTCCGTTTCTATTTTTGGTCGTTCAACACCGGTTGAACTGGAATTTAGTCAGGTAGAAAAGAGTTAGGGTCTGTGGTTGGGGGTTTGTGGTCAAGTTAATTGATTACTGCTTTCTGATCCTGATATCCGGGGAGTTGCTCCAATGTCGGAGTAACGTCAGAACCCACAAAAGAGGGTAATAAAAGTGGCAAAGAAAATTCAAGCCTATATCAAACTGCAAGTAAAAGCAGGAGAGGCAAATCCAAGTCCGCCAGTTGGTCCAGCATTGGGTCAGCATGGTGTTAATATCATGGAATTTTGTAAAGCATTTAATGCAAAAACCCAAGGCATCGAAAAAGGTATGCCAACACCAGTGGTTATTACTGTATATACAGATCGCAGCTTTACATTTATTACAAAAACACCACCTGCATCAGTTTTGCTGAGCAAGTTAGTGTTGAGTGGAAAAAGTGGTAGTGCTACGCCAAATACAACAAAAGTAGGCAAGGCAACGCGTAAACAACTCGAAGAAATTGCAAAAATGAAAGAGCCTGATTTAACTGCTGCTGATTTAGAAGCGGCTATTCGTACGATTGCAGGTACAGCGCGTAGTATGGGTATTGATGTTGAGGGGGTTCGCGAACGTGAGTAAACATTCAAAAAAACAAAAAGTGGTAAGACAAAATCTTGAAATTGGAAAACAACATCCTATTTTAGAGGCTGTTGATTCTGTAAAGAAATGTGCAACAGCAAAATTTGATGAGAGTTTTGATGTGGCGATTGTATTAGGTGTGGATGCCAGCAAGTCTGATCAAGGTGTGCGAGGCGCAACCGTGTTACCGAATGGTACTGGTAAATCAGTACGCGTTGCGGTGTTTGCGCAAGGCGATCAAGCTGATAAAGCAAAAGCAGCAGGCGCAGATATTGTTGGCTTTGATGATTTGGCTGAAAAAGTAAAATCAGGTGATTTTGCGGCGGATGTTGTGATTGCAACTCCTGATTCAATGCGTATTGTCGGTCAATTGGGCCAAATTTTGGGACCAAGAGGTTTGATGCCGAATCCAAAAGTAGGAACGGTTTCAAACGATGTGGCGATGGCTGTTAAAAATGCTAAAGGTGGCCAGGTTCGTTATCGTACAGATAAAAATGGCATCATTCATTGCTCTATTGGTAAAGCAAGTTTTAACAATGATGCAATTAAACAAAATTTAGAAGCGTTGTTACAGGATCTAAAAAAAGCAAAACCAGCAACAGCGAAAGGTACTTATTTGAGGAAAATTTCTGTTTCTTCAACTATGGGTCCTGCTTTTGCAGTGGATATTGCTTCGCTTAATGTTTAGAGCGGCACAAGTGTGCTTGCTGAAAAGTTTCGCGACAAATTATTTGTCGTCGAAGACCGCAGGTGAATTTTAATTTTTTAAAATTCTTAATGTGAAAACAGCCTGCGTAGATGATGTGTCGCAAAAAGATTTTGCACCGTCAATGGGGAAACAAAAAATCTCTTTTGGTTTTTTGTTTTAAATATTGGAACTAGTGTTGTGCGTTGTTAAGTATTAATAATGTACAAATCACTCTAGCGGAGAGTAACGGTGGCTTTAAATTTAGAAGATAAAAAGGCGATTGTTGCGGGAATATCAGAAGTTGCGAATTCTGCGCTATCTGCTGTTGCTGCTGATTATCGTGGCCTGACTGTCTCTGTGATGAATGCATTGCGTAAAAATGCACGGAAATCAAGTGTTTCTGTTGGTGTTTATCGTAATACATTGGCACGTAGAGCATTGAAGGACACTGATTTTGCCTGTCTTTCTGAGGTATTAACCGGTCCGATTGTGCTGCTTTTTTCACAAGAAGATCCTGGTGCTGCTGCTCGTGTTGTGCGAGATTTCGAATTTTCTGAACAACTCACTGTGCGTGGTCTTGCATTGTCAGGCCAATTATTGCCTGCTGCTCAATTAAAAGCAGTAGCAAGCTTGCCAACATTGCATGAAGCGTTGACACAGTTAGCAGTAGTGATGAACGCACCTGTCACTCAATTTGTGCGTACGTTGAATGAACCAACGGCACAAACGGCGCGTGTTTTTGCGGCAGTGGCAGAAAAAAAGAAAGCAGCATAGTAAGAAGCAGCGGGGTAAGTATTTATTTCCCTGCTAAAAAAATTAAATTAACTGAAGGTATTTGAAAATGACACAAGCTATTACAAAAGATCAAATCTTAGAAGCAGTCGCAAACATGAGCGTGATGGATGTTTGTGATTTAGTGAAAATGATGGAAGAAAAGTTTGGTGTTTCTGCGGCGGCTGCTGTTGCGGTTGCTGGTCCTGCTGCTGCTGGTCCTGCTGTTGAAGAAAAAACTGAATTTGATGTTGTTATGAGCAGCTTTGGTGCAAATAAAATTGACGTGATCAAAGTGATTCGTGCTGTAACCGGTTTGGGCTTGAAAGAAGCGAAAGACATGGTTGAAGCGGTTCCTGCAACAGTGAAAGAAGCAGTTGCGAAAGCAGAAGCTGAAGAAATTAAGAAAAAATTGACTGAAGCTGGTGCAACTGTCGAAGTTAAATAACCTGTTGTAGAGATGAGGCGTGAGTAACGTCTCAGAGAGATACAGCTAAGAGACGCGATTTATGTCGCGTCTTTCTATTTTTTTTGGCACATACGTAAGAGGCGATTTCCGATATGACAAAGCATACTCACCACAATGATCGTTATACAGTAACTTCAGGATCGGAAAAAAAACGGGTTAGGTTGCGTTTGGGGCAGAGTCAATCTGAGGTGATGCAAATGCCTTATTTGCTCGGCATCCAAATAGATTCTTACGAGCAGTTTTTACAAGCGAATATCCCTGTTGAAAAGCGAACTGATACCGGTCTGCATTCTGCTTTTAATTCTGTATTTCCGATTGAAAGCTATTCTGGCAATGCACGTTTGGAATATGTTTCTTATCATTTGGGTGAACCTTTATTTGATGTGAAAGAATGTAAGTTGCGAGGTTTAACTTTTGCTGCGCCACTTAAAGTAAAAATGCGCATGGTTGTCTATGATAGAGAAATTTCGAAAGACAACACAGCAATCAAAGCGATTAAAGAACAAGAAGTATACATGGGTGAACTTCCCTTGATGACAGGGACTGGAAGCCTCGTAATTAATGGCACAGAGCGTGTTGTTGTTTCACAACTGCATCGTTCGCCAGGTGTGTTTTTTGAGCATGACAAAGGTAAGACTCACTCATCTGGAAAATTATTATATTCTGCACGTATTATCCCTTACCGCGGATCATGGTTGGATTTTGAATTTGATCCAAAAGATTGTTTATTTGTCCGCATTGATCGTCGTCGCAAATTACCTGCGACTGTTATTTTGCGTGCGCTGGATTATACCCCCGAAGAAATTTTAAATTTATTCTATGAAACTAATTTGTTTCGTTTGGAAAAAGAAAAAATTGTTTTAGATCTTGTGCCGCATCGTTTACGAGGCGAATTAGCAGCGATGGATATTCTTGATGAAAATGGAGAAGTCATTGTTGAAGCTGATCGTCGTATTTCAGCACGACACATTCGTCGTATTGAAAAAGCAAAGATTAAAAAACTTGAAGTTACTGAAGAATATTTAATAGGTCGCGTATTAGCAAAAACGATTATTGATAAATCTACAGGTGAACTATTGGCAGAAGCCAATCAAACACTCACAGCGGATTTAATTGCAGCGTTGCGCAAAGCAGGTATTGCTACGATTGACGTGTTATATATTAATGAAATTGAACGTGGTGCTTATATTTCTGATACGTTAAAATTAGACACCAGCACTTCAAAAATGGATGCGCTCGTTGAAATTTATCGTATCATGCGTCCAGGTGAGCCACCCACAAAAGATTCAGCAGAAAGTTTGTTCGAAAGTTTATTCTTTGCGCCTGAGCGTTATGATTTATCTGTTGTTGGACGTATGAAATTTAATCGTCGTGTTGGTAGAACAGATTTAACAGGTTCTGGTACGCTGTCGAAAGAAGATATCGTTGATGTCTTGCGTGTATTAGTTAATATTCGCGATGGTCAAGGTGAGATTGATGATATTGATCATTTAGGCAATCGTCGTGTTCGTAGTGTCGGTGAAATGACTGAAAATCAATTCCGAGTGGGCTTGGTGCGTGTTGAACGTGCGGTTAAAGATCGTTTGAGCTTGGCTGATGTTGATACATTGATGCCACAAGACTTAGTAAATGCAAAACCAGTTTCAGCAGCAATCAAAGAATTTTTCGGATCAAGTCAGTTATCGCAGTTTATGGATCAAAACAATCCTTTGTCAGAAGTGACTCACAAACGTCGTGTTTCAGCTTTAGGACCGGGCGGTTTGACACGTGAACGCGCTGGTTTTGAAGTGCGTGACGTGCATCCAACGCATTATGGTCGCGTTTGTCCAATTGAAACACCTGAAGGTCCAAACATTGGTTTGATTAACTCACTCGCAGTTTACGCGCGTACAAATGAGTATGGATTTTTAGAAAGTCCATATCGTCGTGTTGTGGATGGTCATGTGACGACTGAGCTGGTTTATTTATCTGCAATTGAAGAAGGTGATTACTACATCGCGCAAGCTAGCACAACCATGGATGCAAAAGGCCGTTTGTTAGATGAGCTGGTTTCTTGCCGCCATAAAGGTGAATTTACTTTAACAACACAAGATCGTATTAATTTTATGGATGTGTCGCCTCGACAAATTGTGTCGGTGGCGGCAGCTTTGATTCCATTCTTAGAACATGATGATGCGAACCGTGCTTTGATGGGATCTAACATGCAGCGTCAAGCTGTTCCAACAATTTGTCCTGAAAAGCCGTTGGTTGGAACGGGTATGGAGCGGATTGTTGCAGTGGACTCCGGCGTAACTGTTGCAGCAAAGCGACCAGGTTCAGTGGTTTCAGTTGATGCGTCTCGCATTGTGGTGCGCGTTGATGAAAAGGCATTGATTGAAGGTGAAGAAATTGGTATCGATATTTACAACCTGATTAAATACACACGTTCTAATCAAAATACCTGTATTAACCAACGTCCGATTGTGAATGTGGGTGATCAGGTTCAAATAGGTGATGTATTGGCAGATGGCCCATCAACAGACTTGGGTGAATTATCACTGGGTCAAAATTTGATGGTCGCATTTATGCCTTGGAATGGTTACAACTTTGAAGATTCCATTTTAATTTCTGAAAAATTAGTAGAAGAAGATCGTTTTACCTCTATCCATATTCAAGATCTCACTTGTATTTCTCGAGATACAAAATTGGGTGCGGAAGAAATTACAGCGGATATTCCAAATGTGGGCGAAGGCGCATTATCAAAATTGGATGAATCTGGTGTGGTTTATGTTGGTGCGGAAGTGAATCCAGGTGATATTTTGGTGGGTAAAGTAACACCGAAAGGTGAAACACAATTAACGCCTGAAGAAAAATTATTACGTGCTATTTTTGGTGAAAAAGCATCTGATGTAAAAGATTCTTCATTGCGCGTACCGCCAGGTGTTACTGGTACGGTTATTGACGTTCGCGTTTTTATTCGTGATGGCGTGAAAAAAGATGAGCGTGCATTGCAACTCGAAGAAGAACAAATGACTCAAATGCAAAAAGACTTAGATGCTGAGTTGTATATTCGAGAAGAAGCTTTGTTCGCGTCTTTAGAAAAATTATTGGTTGGTCTGGTTGTTGATGGTGGACCCGATAAATTAAAATCAGGTTCAAAAGTTACAGAAGCTTATTTAGAAAATCTGCCGCGTGAAAAATGGTTTGCCATTCGCGCACGAGATGATAAATCCAATCAACGCTTAGAAGCAGCGCATCAAAAATATCAGGTGTTGCATTCAGAGCGTGATGACAAAATAAAAGCCATGCGTAATAAATTAGTGCAAGGTGATGATTTGGCGCCTGGTGTGATTAAAATTGTTAAAGTGTATTTAGCTGTAAAACGCCGTATTCAGCCTGGTGATAAAATGGCTGGTCGTCATGGTAATAAAGGGGTTATTTCAACAATTGTTCCTGTTGAAGATATGCCGTATTTAGAAGATGGCACGCCAGTTGATATTGTTTTGAATCCATTGGGTGTTCCTTCTCGTATGAACATTGGACAGGTATTAGAAACGCATTTGGGTTGGGCAGCAAAAGGAATGGGTCGCAAAATTGGTGAGTTGTTGAAAAAGCAAGCATCCATGCAAACGCTTCGTGAGTATTTAACAAAAGTATATGAAGTGAGCCACAGTCAAAAATTAAATGTAGCGGCTTTCTCTGACCAAGAAGTGTTGGAGTTGGCGCGTAACTTGAAAGAAGGCGTACCTGTTTCAACACCCGTGTTTGATGGCGCTTCTGAAGCTGAAATCAGAAATCTATTAAAAATGGCTGATTTACCAGAATCTGGACAAACTATTTTGCATGATGGTCGCACAGGAAAACAATTTTCAAGACCAGTGACAGTAGGTTATATGTACATGCTGAAGTTGAACCATTTGGTGGATGATAAAATGCATGCCCGTTCAACAGGTTCTTACAGCTTGGTGACGCAACAACCTTTAGGTGGTAAAGCGCAGTTTGGTGGTCAACGTTTTGGGGAAATGGAAGTGTGGGCATTAGAAGCTTATGGTGCTGCGTACACATTACAAGAAATGCTGACAGTGAAATCCGATGATGTAAATGGCCGTACAAGAATGTATAAAAACATTGTTGATGGTGATCATCGAATGGATGCCGGTATGCCAGAATCCTTTAATGTATTGGTTAAGGAAATTCGATCACTTGGTATTGATATTGATTTGGAATCTGATTAATTATCCGTAACCCGTTATGCGTGATCTGTTAACGGGTTACAAAATAACGAATAGCGAATAACAAATAATAAATAGCGGGTAACTTAAAACGGGGGCATTACCTTGAAAGATTTACTAAGACAAGTGAAATCCAGACGCGTAACTGAGTTTGATGCATTACGAATTAAGCTGGCATCTCCCGATGAAATTCGTTCCTGGTCGTTTGGCGAAGTGCGCAAACCAGAAACGATTAATTATCGTACGTTTAAACCAGAACGTGATGGGCTATTTTGCGCAAAAATTTTCGGGCCTGTTAAAGATTACGAATGTTTATGTGGAAAGTATAAACGTTTAAAGCATCGTGGTGTTGTCTGTGAAAAATGCGGCGTTGAAGTAACATTGGCAAAAGTACGTCGTGAGCGTATGGGTCATATTGAACTTGCTTGCCCTGTCGCGCATATCTGGTATTTGAAGTCATTGCCATCTCGTATTGGTGTGATGATGGATATGCCATTACGCGATATTGAGCGTGTTTTATATTTTGAAACTTATGTGGTTACTGATCCTGGTATGACTGAATTATCTCAGGGTCAATTGCTATCCGAAGAAGCTTATTTGGATGCATTGGAAGAGTATGGCGATGACTTTGAAGCATTGATGGGTGCAGAAGCCATTAAGAAATTATTGAAGCAGATCGATTTAGATCAGCAAATCACGGAATTACATGAAGAGCTGCCAAAAACAACTTCTGAAACTAAAATTAAAAAAATCACAAAGCGTCTTAAAGTATTGTCGGCATTTAAAGTATCTGGTAATCGTCCTGATTGGATGATTCTAGATGTGTTGCCAGTCTTACCTGCAGATTTGCGTCCATTGGTTCCGCTAGATGGCGGTCGTTTTGCAACATCTGATTTGAATGATTTGTATCGTCGTGTGATTAATCGTAATAATCGCTTGAAACGTTTATTGGAATTAAATGCGCCTGATATTATTGTGCGTAATGAAAAACGTATGTTGCAAGAAGCGGTTGATGCGTTGTTGGACAATGGTCGTCGTGGTCGCGCAATTCTTGGATCAAATAAACGTCCATTAAAATCACTGGCTGATATGATCAAAGGTAAATCAGGCCGTTTCCGTCAAAATTTATTAGGTAAGCGCGTCGATTATTCAGGTCGTTCCGTCATTGTGGTGGGTCCAAATTTAAAATTACACCAATGTGGTTTGCCTAAAAAAATGGCGCTTGAATTATTTAAGCCTTTTATTTATAGCAAATTACAAAATCGTGATTTAGCTACAACCATTAAAGCCGCTAAGAAAATGGTCGAAATGGAAGTGCCAGAAGTATGGGATATTTTAGAAGAAGTGATTCGCGAACATCCCGTATTATTAAATCGCGCGCCTACGTTGCATCGCTTGGGTATTCAGGCATTTGAACCTATTTTAGTTGAAGGTAAAGCGATTCAATTGCATCCACTTGTTTGTACTGCGTACAACGCAGATTTCGATGGTGACCAAATGGCGGTTCACGTTCCATTAACTTTGGAAGCGCAATTGGAAGCGCGTTCATTGATGATGTCGACAAATAATGTATTGCATCCAGCTAATGGTGATCCTGTTATTGTACCAACGCAGGATGTGGTTTTAGGTTTGTATTACATGACGCGTGAGTGTGTGAATGCGCCTGGCGAAGGCATGAAATTTGCTGACGTGGATGAAGTGACACGTGCGTATGAAGGTGGACATGTTGATTTGCAGGCGCGTGTTAAAGCGCGTACGTCTGAAGTCAGAATTGATCCAAAAACACAAGAAAGAAGCACGCATCACATCACAGTAGATACAACGGTTGGTCGTTTATTGTTGTGGCGTATTGTTCCAGACGGTTTACCGTTTGAATTAATTAATCGTGCTATGACGAAAAAAGCAGTCTCGAAATTATTAGACGTGAGTTATCGTAATTTGGGCTTAAAAGATACGGTTATTTTTGCCGATCAATTAATGTATACCGGTTTTCGTTACGCGACTTATTCAGGTATTTCAATTGGGATTGACGATCTTGTTGTGCCCGATAGCAAAAATAAAATTATTGCTGGCGCTGAAGATGAAGTGCGTGAAATTGAAAAACAATTTGCGTCTGGTTTAGTAACGCAAGGTGAACGTTTCAATAAAGTGATCGACATTTGGTCGCATGCAAACGATCAAGTTGCTAAAGCGATGATGGATAAGTTGGCGACAGAAATTGTTACTGATGCGAAAGGCAATCAAGTACAGCAAACTTCATTTAATTCGATTTACATGATGTCTGATTCTGGCGCGAGAGGTTCTGCGGCTCAGATTCGTCAATTGTCAGGTATGCGGGGATTGATGTCGAAACCTGATGGCACCATCATGGAAACACCGATTACTGCGAATTTCCGTGAAGGATTAAGTGTATTGCAATACTTTATTTCAACGCACGGTGCGCGCAAAGGTTTGGCTGATACGGCATTGAAAACAGCAAACTCAGGTTATTTAACGCGTCGTTTAGTAGACGTTGCGCAGGATTTGGTGATCACTGAAAATGATTGCGGTACAACAAAAGGTATCGAAATGAAACCACATATTGAAGGTGGTGACATTGTTGAGCCGTTAAAAGAACGTGTATTGGGTCGTGTGGTCGTTGATGCAGTGATTGATCCGAAATCAGGTAACATATTATTCCCTGAAAATACGTTGCTAGATGAGGCAGCGGTTGAAATTTTAGAAAGACACAGCATTGATCGTGTGATTGTGCGTTCGGCAATTATGTGCGAATTAACACAAGGTGTTTGTGCATTATGTTACGGTCGTGATTTAGCGCGCGGACATTTGGTGAATGTAGGTGAAGCAGTGGGTGTTGTTGCGGCACAATCAATCGGTGAGCCGGGTACACAGTTAACTATGCGTACCTTTCACATTGGGGGCGCGGCGTCACGTTCAACTGCAGCAAGTAATATTCAAGTCAAATCAGATGGTTTGATTCGATTAAGTAACATGAAAACGATTCAAAATGCAGCGGGTAATTTAGTGACTGTATCGCGTTCTGGTGAGGTGATTGTTTACGATGAAACACTGGGTGTTGAGCGTGAACAATATAAACTTCCTTATGGTGCTGTACTGTCAGTTGCTGATGAAAGCCATGTTAAGGCAGGTCAGATTGTTGCTACATGGGATCCACACACTCACCCGATTATCACTGAAGTAGCTGGTAAAATTCAGTTTGTTGACTTGGTTGATGGTGTCACCATGAAACGTCAAACAGATGAATTAACAGGTTTAAGTAGTATTGTCGTTGCAGGTGGTTCTAAGCAGCGTGGACCTGGTGGTCGTGAAATGCGAGCAATGGTTAAGTTGGTCGATAAAAAAGGTGATGACATTACTTTGGCTGGTGGTAAAGTGCCAGCTCAGTATTATTTGCCGGAAGGTACATTTATTTCCAAGGAAGATGGCGCGGCAGTTGCGGTTGGTGATGTTATTGCCCGTATTCCACAGGAAACATCAAAAACGCGTGATATCACGGGTGGTTTGCCTCGAGTTGCTGATTTATTTGAAGCGCGCAAACCGAAAGACTCAGCTATTTTAGCTGAAATTTCGGGTGTAGTAAGTTTCGGTAAAGAAACAAAAGACAAAGGTCGGCTTGTTATTACGGCGCAAGATGGTGCTACGTTTGAAGCATTGATTCCAAAATGGCGTCGCGTCAACGTATTTGAAGGTGAAACAGTAGCAAAAGGTGAGGTGATTGCCGATGGTGCAGTGGATCCGCATGATATTTTGCGTTTATTGGGTGTGAGCACATTAGCCAATTATATTGTGAATGAAGTGCAAGATGTTTACCGTTTGCAAGGGGTAAGAATTAATGACAAGCATATTGAAGTTATTATTCGTCAGATGTTGCGTAAAGTAATCATTCTTGAGCCAAATGATGCTGAATTCTTGAAAGGTGAGCAAGTAGAATACACAGAATTACGTTCAGTTAACGCTGCGGTTGAGAAAGCCAATGGCATTCGCGCAAGTTATCAGCCGTTATTGCTGGGTATTACAAAAGCATCATTGGCGACTGAATCGTTTATTTCTGCTGCTTCTTTCCAAGAAACAACGCGTGTACTAACAGGCGCTTCTGTTGCTGGAAAACGTGATAATTTACGAGGCTTGAAAGAAAACGTTATCGTTGGTCGTTTGATTCCAGCGGGAACGGGTTTTGCGTATCATGCAAAACGTCGCAAAGCGGCATTAGCATTAATTGAAGAAGTACATCAACCCGCTGTGAAAGAAGTCACTGCAATTGAAGTTGAGCAAGCGTTGAGTGAAGCGTTGAAATCTTCTTCTGAAGAAGGAAAAACAACAGAATAGTGATGATGAAAGTAATATCGCATCATTTTGTTGAAACAAAAAGGGCGTTTTAGACGCCCTTTTTACTATGTTTTTTAGAATTGAGTGAGTAATCGACTAATTTATAAAAATCACTAAGAACTTGTTGACATAAGTACCGGTGTATCTTTAGAATTCCCGATCCGTTCGCTTGAATTACCGAGTTTGGTTTTGTGAATCGATTTTGATGATAAAACCACTGAATTTACTCAAAAAAGATGAGTTCTTGTGTGGATCATTTTTCGCGTAAGTTTATGATGGACAAATATTGGAGAGTCTAGATAATGGCTAGAATTAATCAGCTGGTTAGAAAACCACGCAGTGTAAAAGCTAAGAAAACAAATGTACCTGCTTTGGCTGGTAGTCCTCAGCGTCGTGGCGTATGTACACGTGTATACACAACGACACCTAAAAAACCAAACTCAGCTTTACGTAAAGTAGCGCGAGTGAAAGTGACGAATGGTGCTGAAGTAACTGCTTACATCGGTGGTGAAGGTCACAATTTACAAGAGCATTCGGTGGTTTTGATTCGTGGTGGTCGTGTGAAGGATTTACCTGGTGTGCGTTACCACGTTGTGCGCGGTAGCTTGGATATTGCAGGTGTTGCGGGTCGTAAACGTGGTCGTTCAAAATACGGCGCGAAACGTCCGAAAGAATAATTTTTTAAAGAGTCGTTTTTTTATGCGACGAGATTTGCAAAGCGAATCATTTATTTTTAATGTTGGAGAATAAGAAATGGCAAGACGTAAAGCTGCCCCCAAACGAGAAATTTTGCCTGACCCGCTTTTTAAAAGTAAGGTGTTGGCTAAATTTATTAACTCGGTAATGCGCGGTGGAAAAAAATCCGTAGCGGAATCTGCTGTGTACGGCGCTTTGGATCACGTAGTGAAACAATTAAAAAGCGCAAATAAGTTATCTGTTGTTGCTGAGCACCAAAGTGAAGAAGAAGGTGATTCTTCTGGAAAAAATGCTGTTGCATCAAAACCGACAGGCGATATTCGTTTGGACGAAGCGTCACGCATTGCAGCATTAAATGCATTTAAATCAGCGATTGATAATATTACACCGCAGGTTGAGGTAAAGTCTCGTCGTGTTGGTGGTTCTACTTATCAAGTACCTGTTGAGATTCGTGCGGTACGTCGTTCTACTTTGGCGATGCGTTGGTTGGTTGAGTATGCAAATAAGCGTAATGAAAAAACCATGGTCATTCGTTTAGCGAATGAAATTATGGATGCAATTGAAAATCGTGGTGGTGCAGTGAAAAAACGTGAAGACGTTCATCGCATGGCTAAAGCAAACCAAGCATTCGCACATTATCGGTGGTAATCAAATATGGCACGCGCAATTGCATTAAATCTGACTCGTAATATTGGCATCATGGCTCACATTGATGCGGGAAAAACCACAACTACTGAACGTGTATTGTATTACACGGGCGTGTCTCACAAAATGGGTGAGGTGCATGAAGGTAGT
This sequence comes from Gammaproteobacteria bacterium CG_4_10_14_0_2_um_filter_38_22, assembly GCA_002793195.1. Taxonomy (GTDB): domain Bacteria; phylum Pseudomonadota; class Gammaproteobacteria; order Coxiellales; family Coxiellaceae; genus 2-02-FULL-42-43. Next base: position 2,073 of record PFPT01000061.1, on the reverse strand, counting down.
GCTGTCATGGATTGGATGGAGCAAGAACAAGAGCGTGGTATTACCATTACTTCTGCTGCGACAACTTGTCATTGGCAGGGTATGGATAAACAATTCCCAAAGCATCGCATTAATATTATTGATACACCAGGTCACGTTGACTTTACAATTGAAGTAGAGCGTTCGTTGCGCGTATTGGACGGTGCTGTTGCTGTGTTTTGCTCAGTCGGTGGTGTAGAGCCGCAAAGTGAAACTGTATGGCGTCAAGCAAATAAATATGGCGTTCCACGTTTGGCTTTTGTAAACAAAATGGATCGTGCGGGTGCTAATTTCCTGCGTGTCGTTGGTCAGGTTGAAAATCGTTTGCGTGCTCGTCCAGTGCCAATGCAATTACCGATTGGTGCAGAAGAAGAATTTCAAGGTGTTGTTGATTTAATCCGTATGAAAGCTATTTTCTGGAACGAAGCAGATTCCGGAATGACATATGAAGCAAAAGATATTCCAGAAAATATGTTGGAAGATTGCAAAACATGGCGTGAAAAAATGGTGGAAGCTGCGGCAGAATCCACTGATGTTTTGATGGAAAAATATCTAGAGTCTGGTGAGTTGTCCGATGAAGAAATCAAGCAGGGTATTCGTGCTCGTACATTAAAGAATGAAATTGTACCTGTGTTTTGCGGATCAGCATTTAAAAACAAAGGCGTTCAAGCTATGTTGGACGCAGTAATCGAATATATGCCTTCGCCTTTGGATGTTCCTGCGATTAATGGTTTAAATGATCGCGATGTAGAAGAAACACGACCTGCTGATGATAGCGCACCATTTTCAGCATTGGCATTTAAAATTATGACCGATCCATTCGTGGGTACATTAACATTTGTTCGTGTTTATTCGGGTTCTGCAAAATCGGGTGACACAGTTTACAATCCAGTGAAAAGCAAAAAAGAACGTATTGGTCGTATTTTGCAAATGCATGCGAATACACGTGAAGAAATCAAAGAAATTCATACTGGTGATATTGCTGCGTTGGTTGGTATGAAAAACGTAACAACCGGCGACACATTGTCTGATCTAGAGAAGGTAATTACGTTAGAGCGAATGGAATTTCCCGAACCAGTTATTTCGGTTGCTGTTGAGCCTAAAACAAAAGTCGATCAGGAAAAAATGGGTATTGCGTTGGGTAAGTTAGCGCAAGAAGATCCTTCCTTCCGTGTTCACACGGATGAAGAAACAGGCCAAACCATTATTTCCGGTATGGGTGAGTTGCATTTAGAGATCATTGTTGATCGTATGTTGCGTGAATTTAAAGTTGAGGCAAATGTAGGTAAGCCGCAAGTAGCTTATCGTGAAACCATTAAGAAATCAGTTGAGCATGAAGGTAAATATATTCGTCAAACAGGTGGTCGTGGTCAGTATGGTCATGTTTGGTTGCGTATTGAGCCTAATGAATTAGGTAAGGGTTTTGAGTTTGCCAATGAAATTGTAGGTGGTGTGATTCCCAGGGAATACATTCCTGCTGTTGAAAAAGGTGTTAAAGAGCAAATGGAAAACGGTGTTATCGCCGGTTATCCTGTGGTCGATGTTAAAGTCGCTTTGTTTGATGGTTCTTATCATGATGTCGATTCTAGTGAAATGGCATTTAAAATTGCGGGATCGATGTGCTTCAAAGAAGCAGCGCGCAAAGCAGGTGCAGTGTTACTTGAGCCGATTATGAAAGTAGAAGTGGTAACACCTGATGATTACATGGGTGATGTAGTTGGTGATTTGAATCGTCGTCGCGGTGTTATCCATGGTATGGACGAAGGTCCTTCTGGAAAAATTGTGGATGCGCAAGTGCCATTGGCAGAAATGTTTGGTTACGCAACTGATTTGCGTTCAATGAGCCAGGGTCGTGCAACATACACAATGGAATTTTTAAAATATTCTGAAGCACCTGCTAGTATCGCAGATGCCATTATTAAAAAACAAACTGATTCAGTGAAATAAGGGGTATACGCCATGTCAAAAGAAAAATTTGTACGAAATAAAGAGCATGTAAACGTAGGTACAATTGGCCACGTTGATCATGGTAAGACAACGTTGACGGCGGCATTG
>PFPT01000044.1 GCA_002793195.1 Gammaproteobacteria bacterium CG_4_10_14_0_2_um_filter_38_22 | reverse complement strand
TTGTTGCAAAATGAATGGCCCTGATCGGTAACGGATTGACCAGGGGTGCAATTCTAGACACGTATCCTGGCTTGAGCTGAATCTGGGTGTAGGTATTGTTGGTTTGTTTGGTCTAAAAGCGAAAAAATCCTATCGCATCGCGGGAATGCTTTTTACAACCTGTTTTTTTTGGGGCGCCGCATATGGACACATAGTGCAAATGCTAACAGCCAATAATTTTGCACCTGGTAATGCGGGTTTTATTTTTTATAATGATATCATCATGCCGCTTTTGCTTATTATTTTTCTATTATCATGGCGCGAAAGAAAATAAGACAAAAAAATTATGGTGGCGCACAACATAATCAAACTGCTTTTTTTAGTTTGGTTAATTGCACCATCAACAGCGAAATTGCGGCAGGCGTCACACCTGAAATACGTGATGCTTGCCCAATCGTTTTAGGTTTAATTTTTTCAAGCTTTTGACGCACTTCATTAGATAAACTTGGCACTTTCTGATAATCCATGTGATCGGGGATTTCAGCATCTTCAAAATATTTTTGCTTAGCAATTTCTTTTTCTTGACGTAAAATATATCCTGCATACTTTGCTTGAATCTCAACTTGTTCAGCAACCACAGCGTCTATTTCATCCGCATATGCAGAATCAATTGTCATTAAGTCAGCATAAGATACTTCTGGCCTGCGTAACAAATCCATCAAGCTGTATTCTCGCTCCATTGGCTTTTTAAATTTTTCTTCAAATTGTTTTGCCGCAACAGACTCTTTTTGAACCCAGTGTGATTTTAATCGTGCTTGCTCTTGGATAATGGCTTCACGCTTCGCATGAAATTGCGCATAACGATTCTGATCAACACAACCCAATTCAAATCCTTGCTGTGTGAGTCGCAAATCTGCATTATCTTCTCGTAACAATAAACGATATTCTGCACGTGAAGTGAACATGCGATACGGCTCTTGTGTGCCCTGTGTAATTAAATCATCAATTAACACACCAAGGTAAGACTCATCACGACGCGGACACCATGACTCTTTTTCTTGCGCGAATAATGCTGCATTAATCCCAGCTAAAATACCTTGCGCGCCCGCTTCTTCATAACCGGTAGTGCCATTAATTTGACCTGCGAAAAACAAACCTGAAATAAATTTCGTCTCCAGTGAATTTTTCAAATCACGTGGATCCATATAATCATATTCAATTGCATAGCCCGGACGCGTGATATGACAATTTTCCAAACCCTGAATGCTATGCACAAATTGCAACTGCGTTTCATACGATAAGCTCGTTGAAATCCCATTAGGGTAAACCTCAATGGCATTTAATCCTTCCGGTTCTAAAAATAATTGATGTGATGTGCGTTCTGCAAATCGCATTACTTTATCTTCAATCGATGGACAATACCGCGGACCCACGCCATCAATTTTTCCAGCATACATTGGTGATTCATTTAAGCCTTGTCGAATCAACTCATGTGTTTTTTCATTGGTATGTGTAATGTGACAAGCAATTTGTTGCGGGTGTTGCGATACTTTTCCCAAATAAGACATCACAGGCAACGGATAATCACTGGGTTGTTCGGTTAGTTGTGAATAATCGATGGTGCGTTTATCAATACGTGGTGGTGTACCTGTTTTTAATCGACCGACATTAAAAGGTAGCGCACGCAATCGTTGTGATAAGGCATTTGAAGGAGGATCACCCGCGCGTCCGCCTTGATGATTTTGCAATCCAATGTGAATCACACCGCCCAAAAAAGTACCGGTTGTTAATACAACAGCACGCGCATAAAAGCACAAACCCATTTGTGTTTTTACACCTAATACTTTTTCATTTTGTACAATTAAGTCATCAACGGCTTGTTGAAAAATAAATAAGTTAGGCTGAGTTTCCAGTGTGTTTCGAATAAATGCTTTATATAAAATACGATCCGCTTGTGCGCGTGTTGCCCTTACTGCAGGACCTTTACTTGCATTGAGTACACGAAACTGAATGCCAGCATGATCTGCTGCTGTTGCCATTACGCCACCCAACGCATCGATCTCTCGCACTAAATGACTTTTTCCAATACCCCCAATCGCAGGGTTACACGACATTTGTCCCAGTGTTTCGATATGATGAGATAGCAGTAATGTACGCTGGCCCATGCGCGCAGAGACAAGCGCCGCTTCGGTTCCCGCATGTCCACCACCAACGATGATGACATCAAATGTATTATTACTGTTTTTCATGCGCGAAGTATGATTGAACATTGCACAACGCGCAAGGTTGCCATGCACAATGAAGCATTATTTTAGCGTGGGGACAAAAACGGGCTTTAACGAAAGCCTTAATACGAAATCAATATGATCCATTAACAGATTTGCGAACAGAAGTCTCGGATTTCAAATATGCTTCACCAGTCATACGAAATGGTTTATGGAATTTCCCTGTCACTTCGGATTCAAATAGTTTTGAATCTAAAATCGCATCATTTCTAAAGCGTAAATGATATACCAGCGATGTTCTATTTTGTGTTGGACACAACACGCGATGCGTTGCAGGCAAATAATAATGATTTGTAATGGTTGATAGTGATTCTCCAACCATAATGATAATTTTATTTTTTTCTTGATGCGTTTCAACATCTACCCAGTCATACTTAAGATAATCATATATTTCTAAAGCCGGCGTTTCTACAGGACAAATCAATGTTAAAACTCCCAGGTCTTGATGAGCCTCACTTAAAATGTCCTCTCTATTTCCTGGTTGTGCTTTATAGTGATTTAATCGCATCAATGAATTCCCATATCCTGTCTTTGGAATAGCCGTTTCATCAATAAGATCTAAAAATAAAGAAGGCGCTAGTTTTAATTCACACGCCACATTACACAATATTTTTTTACATAACTCATGCAATGACTCAGCTAAAATTGAACAAGCAGAAAATTCATTTTTATGCCGAAGCATATACAATTCTTTGTTTTTAATGCTGCGGTAACCCGCGTCATAATAATCTTTTTTTACAAAAAATAATTTTTCAGATTCTGTTTTCTCAAAAAAAATTTTTGCCTCAGCAGAAGCAGCAGTCATGACATTCAAATCAATTAATTCAGCAAATTCGAACGAATATTTTAAATTATTGCGTAAGGCTTCCATTTGAGCGCCTCGTTGATGTGAAAATATTATTTATCAGTCACCCGACAGCCTCGGCAGCAGATAACACGTTAAATCTCCTCCACCCTCCTGTATATATTTTTCCAGAGACTCTCCCCCTTCATGCTTTATCTTACTATCAACAAGCATTTTAGCATCCATAAGCCTTTTTTCAGTAAGATTTTTTGCTTGTTTGAAAGCAGAGTTTGTTTCTTCTTTGGCAAGTTTGGCAACTTTGGCAACTACTGCCTGCCTCAAACCCAAAACAGTTATGTCACTCTTAACCTCTATTTTAATATCCTCTTCTATACCAACCACCTTACAAGTAATCTTGTAGGTTGGTGATATACCAGGTATAAATCTCACGCTATGAGGTCGATGAGCTGTAATGGAATTAACTTCCAGGACTTCCTTCCCAGCCGGTTCAGGAGATGATTGATAAGGTGGTGGTGGGGTATTGGGGTAAGGAGATGATTGATAAGGTGGTGGTGGGGTATTGGGGTAAGGAGATGATTGATAAGGTGGTGGTGGGGTTGTTCCAACGGCAGTTGCTTTCAGTGAAGCTAATAAACTCTGCAGTGTCAATTCTGACGCGCCACCAGAATTACTATTTGCTCTTTTAATAAGCGTTTCCAGAACCACTGTTACACCTACTCCAGGCTTAAAAATATTTTTTGAAGCATTAAAAAAACCCGCATGCTTTTTGTAAAGAGCTGTTATGATCTCCATTGTTATAAAGGGATAAGGTTGTTTAGATGTTGGATCTAAAAAACTATCTATGCTGAAATTTTGCATGGTACCCCTCACTAAAAAGTTTCAAGATTATCGAACTAATTCGAAACAAGTTACCATAACTTTGCAAAAAAAAAGTTGTTTGACGAATTTAATGAAGCCTTAAGAATTTTGGTTTTATAGTTAACCTTTTATCGCTTTTTCACAGACACTCACTTCTCAACTTTAACAAAAAAATTCAAATGGGGCTTTGTAGTTAACATCAAAATGTAATTTGCATTGGTTATAATAAGGTTCAACTTACTGAGATATACTTTGCTTGGCCTGTCGAACAATGCTGACTATTACGATCGGGATGTACAATAAAATCATCAAGAAATTTACAGCACAGCCATCACGAATGCCAAAAACGTGTCATACCCAGCGTTAACGCACCCGTCAGTCCTCTTCCGTTGCTGACCGACTCAGTGAGATATTCACCATTAAACTCAAAAGAACCCATCCAATTTTTTGTTACGGCAAAACCAACGCCCGCACCAAAAGCAGGCACCGCATTATTACTTTCTGTACAATATCCATTGCAAGTGCGCACTTCACTATAACCCAGCCCTAATTTTCCAATCAAAAAGAAATTGAGATTCAGCGGCACAATCAGTTGTCCACCCAACGATAAAATTTCTGCTTGGCCTAATGATCCCCAGCTCAAATAAGTGATACCCAATACCGGTCCAAAATAATTATTAACAAGATCACCTAAAAACAAACTGCCACCCGCATTAACAAATCCATGTGCTTTTTTATTTTCAAGGAAAATATTATTTGCAACAGATACACCTGCATTTATCGAAACAAATTGTTCCTGATAAGGATTAAACAAAGCATCTGATTGTGTTGCAAAAAATACAGTCCCTACTATTACAGAAAATAATGCGATATGTCTTAATGTCATCTTGCAATTCCTATTTGCCAATACAAAAACTTGAAAATATCTTTCCTAATAAATCATCCGATGAAAATTCACCCGTGATTTCAGACAATGCTAACTGCGCTTGTCGTAAATCTTCAGCCAACAATTCACCTGCTCGATTATGTATTAATTGAGCCTGACCATGCAATAACAATTCATACGCGCGATCAATGGCATCAACATGGCGACGACGCGCTATAAAACCATCTGTTTCAATAGATTGAAAACCAGCTATTTTTTTTATCGCATCAATTAATAATGACATGCCTCTATTTTTTTTAATTGAAACCTTAATCTCAGTAAAATCCGAATGCATGATTGTTTCATCCGATTCATTTGTTAAATCAATTTTATTTTTAATCACTAAAGTAGGCGTAGCCGTAGGGATAACCCTATTATTTTCATTGGCATTGGCATCGACCAACCACAAAATTAAATCCGCGTGTTGCATTTGCGCTTGCGCACGACGCACGCCTTCTTTTTCAACCACATCATCGGTGTCTCGCAAACCGGCTGTGTCCACAATATGCAATGGCATACCATCAATATGAATAGATTCACGCAAGATATCACGCGTTGTACCAGGAATATCAGTTACAATAGCTGACTCACGACCCGACAAATAATTTAATAAGCTGGATTTACCTACGTTTGGCTTGCCAACAATCACCACGGTTAAACCCGCTTGCAATAACACACCACGAGAGGCTTCATTTTTCACACTCAAAACAGCATCAATCGTTTTCTGTAATAATGCAGCGACGTGCGGATCTGCTAAAAAATCAATTTCTTCTTCAGGAAAATCAATCATCGCCTCAATTTGCATGCGCAAATGCGTAAGTGATGCTTGCAATAAATGAATTTTTTTTGAAAACTCGCCTTGTAATGATCTCACAGCCGAACGCGCAGCTTGTTCACTGGATGCATTAATCAAATCTGCAATCGCTTCGGCTTGCGTCAAATCTATTTTATTATTTAAAAAGGCGCGTTCAGAAAACTCACCTGGACGTGCCATGCGCGCACCATGATACACAATGGTTTTTATTAATTGATCTAAAACGACGGGGCTACCGTGAGATTGTAGCTCAACAACATCTTCACCCGTAAATGAATGCGGGTTTTCAAAAAACAAAACAATCCCTTCATCAATAACCTTGTCATCTATATCACAAAAAGAAGCGTAGTGTGCAACACGAGGTTGGAAAGTAAATTCAGGTTTTACAGATGATTTTATTATTTTTAGTGCGATTTTTTTTGCATCATTACCAGAAATTCTCACGATACCAACACCGCCACGACCAGAAGGAGTTGCGATGGCGGTGATCGTATCGTGATGATCTAGCTTCATGTTATCTTTTCGTTTTCGCTATGAGTCGCGTTTTTCCTTGATGCGTTCGCATCACGATCCATTGTTGCAAAATCGATACACAGTTATTCGTTAACCAATACAATACCAAACCAGCAGGAAACGTTGCAAAGAAAACAGTAAACACAACTGGCAACAACATCATCATTTTTGCTTGCGCTGGATCTGGCGGTGGCGGAGATAATTTTTGTTGTAGCAACATACTCAAGCCCATTAGTACTGGCAGAATAAAATAAGGGTCTTTCATTGATAAATCATGAATCCAAAAAATAAACGGTGCTTGTCGTAACTCAACACTTTCAATCAACACATAATATAGCGCGATAAAAACAGGGATTTGCACGATCATCGGCAAGCAACCACCCAACGGGTTAATTTTTTCTTTGCGATACATCTCCATCATCGCTTTTGACATTGCTTGCTTGTCATCGCCAAAACGGTCTTTGAGCGCTTTTATTTTTGGTTGTAGATCGCGCGTTCTTGCCATCGATGCGTAACTTTTATTCGACAACCAATAAAAGGCAAGCTTAATAATAACGGTCACGAGAATAATAGACCATCCCCAATTACCGACATACTGATGAATTTTCATCATCAACCAAAATAAAAATTTTGAGATGGGCCACAGCCAACCATAATCCACCGTTAAGCCCAAGCCTTTCGCTAATTTATCTAAATTTTTTGCTATCTCAGGGCCAACATAAAATGTCGAATTAAAAGTAGTGCTCGCATTCGGCGCCAATTGGATCGATGGGCTCATATAACCCAAAACAAAAATATTATCTTTGCCATCATCACCATGACCAAATGAGCGAGAATAATAATGTAACATTTGATTTTTAGGTGGAATCCATGCCGTTAAAAAATAATGTTGTTGCATAGCCAACCAACCACCATGGATATCGCGTGAAAAATCACTTTCACTCAATGACTCGAAGGTCAATTTTTTGTAAGGGGTGCCTTGTGTTGCAACAGATGCGCCATCATAAGAACGCGTATAAAACGAACCATTTACACCCACATAGCGTCGAGTGATTTGATTGTAAATATTACCTTGCCAATTTTGCGAACCTTTGTTCGTCAATGTCATGGCTGTATCAACAGCATATTTTCCGCGTATAAATGTAAATGTTTTTTGTACCACCAAACCTTGCGCTGTTTTTCCAGTTAAAGTGACCACTAAATTATTTTGCCCATTTTGCAAAACATAACTGCTATGCGCGCTATTATAAAGAATTGATCCAGCACCTGCTTTTGCTGAAGCAACACTCAAACCACTTTGCGCAATATAAAGTTTGTCATTATCTGAGTTTAACAAACGCACTGGCTGATTTTTTTCTTTGAGTGAAATAGGATATTTGACTAGTTTCGCTTCAACCAAATTGCCACCACGCAAATTAATTTGCGCATCTAACACATCCGTTTGCACCACAATCATTTTATTTTTCGGTAATGCGGCCGATAGTGTTTTTGCTGATGCTTGATAATCAGGAGATGTGATTACACCTGTTGAAGTTGAGGTTGATGAGGCTGTTGGCGCAAATTCAATGGGGTGATGCGCAACTTGAGCAGAAATTGCATTTACACCTGCAGTTGGCTTTGGAGAATAATCACTTTTCCAAGCGTGATACAACATCACACCTAAAATAGCCACTGCAAAATATAAAATGCTACGTCTAAAATCCATGATAAATTACCTTAATAATAAAATTACTTTAATGCTTAACAGGATCAAATCCACCTGGGTTAAAAGGATGACAACGCAAAATGCGTCGACCAATCAAAAAAAAGGCTTTGTGAAGTGGGAACACGGTAAGCGCTTCTTGTGCGTACTGCGAACACGAAGGATAAAATCGACAATGACTTCCTAAAAAAGGACTAATGCACTTTCGATATCCTTGAATTAGAATCAGGAAAGCCCATTGCACAATGTGTTGAGTTGTAAAAATAATTTTTCTAAACATGATTGAAGCTCTTGATCCGATATTTTTTGCGCCGGCGATTTCAACATCACAACCAAATCAAAACCAATAATATCTTTCTGTATGAATCGAAAATGCTCCCGAATCACACGCTTTATTCGATTTCGATTAACCGCCAAGGGGCAATTTCTTTTATTAACAATCATTCCCAATCTGGGGTAATCGCGATCGTTCTTCAAAAAATAAAAAGCGAGGCACGACAAAGAAAGCCGCTTTCCTCGCTGAATAACAAGATTAAACTCTGTGGCTTTGCGAATATGTTGCTTCGACAAAAATCCAAATGGCTTAGCCTTAAACACTGACTCGTTTGCGTCCTTTAGCACGACGACGATTTAATACCAATCGACCACCAACAGTTGCCATACGTGCACGAAAACCATGTGTACGTTTACGATGCAGATTACCTGGCTGAAATGTTCTTTTCATTGACTTGCTCTCTATACCAATCCGAAAAATGAACGTCATAGTAATAGACGTCGTTGATGGTGTCAATTCACAGTTGCGACCATAGTCAGGTTCTTAACAAAGAAGTCAGATATGCCCGCAACGGTTTTTCAAATTCAGGTCTTTTTAGTGCAAAATCAATTGTAGCTTGCAAAAATCCCATACGACTGCCGCAATCATATCGCCTGCCTTTCAATAAGCACATTGTGATCGGCTCTATCTCTAACAATTTGGCAAGACCATCGGTTAATTGCAATTCACCACCCACGCCGAGGTTTGTTGTTTCGAGCATCTCGAAAATACGCGATGTTAAAATATAACGCCCTGTTACTGCTAAATTAGACGGTGCTTTTTCCGGTGATGGTTTTTCAATAATCGACGCAACTTGATTGGGAAATTTTCCATTTTCCATTAATGAAATAATTCCGTATTTATCAGAATCTTCTCGTTGAATTTTTTCAACCGCTAACACACTTGATTGCGTTTGTTGAAAACGCACGATCATATCTGCCAAACACGTGTGATGTCCGTTTGCCATAATATCGTCTGCCAACAACACGGCAAATGGCTCGTTGCCTACTGCGGGTTTTGCACACAACACAGCATCACCCAATCCTCTTGGACTCGGTTGTCGCACATACACAATTTTTACGTCATCAGGGATAATATTTTTAACAGCACTTAAAATGTCATGCTTTCCCTTTTTTTCCAGCATGTATTCCAATTCAAAATTGCTATCAAAATAATCTTCAATCGCACGTTTTCCAGCGCTTGTTACAAATACCAATTTTTTAATGCCTACCGCAACGGCTTCTTCAACCACATATTGAATAAGCGGTTTATCTACAATCGGCAACATTTCTTTTGGGCCGGCTTTTGTCACTGGTAAAAATCGTGTACCCATTCCTGCCACTGGAAATACCGCTGTGGTTACTGATTTTGTCATGCACGTATTCTCCGCATTATTTTTTTAAGCAGTCCTTGTATTGAGCTATCAAACTCAGTTGAGTTTTTTCTGCGTTTTAAGTGGAATAGGTTGCAGTATCTTACAATGCGCTTCCAAACACATCCATGCTGGACAATCAATTTTTTTCATTGATCGAAATTGTATCGAGCGGACAATAAATTAGCAACCCAACTCGGCGTTTTCAAAAATCTAAAAAATTGGCTTATACTTTAAAAATCAGAAAAATGAGCTCATTCGCTATAAAAAGTAGCGTTTATACTCTTCAACTAAATGTTCATTATTGATCTGTTGCTCAAAATACCGTAGCGCCCCTTCATGATACTGACGATACGATTCTTCATCTAACGGTATCAATGCATTAATTTTTTCTGAAAAAGCTTCCGGGTACAACAAATCAAAACTCCAACCCGCTGAAAATGACGCCAGATGATGCCAAGGTGTTTGCGTTGATATCATCACCGGACATCCGGTTGACAAAGCTTCCACAATGGCATGACAATAATTTTCATTTTTGGTTGGTAGTAAAAATAAATCATAATGTCGTAACGTTTCCATCACTTGATGATATTCCAATTCTCCACGATAATTCACAATAATATTCTCAGGGAGACGCTCAATAATAGACAAACAGCGCACCCAGTAATCCGAACTTTCTATTGGGCCATAAATATCAAACTCTACTTTACCAGAAACGCGCATCAACACAGTCAACGCATAATCGACATTTTTAATTTCTGTAATTCTTGAAATAAAAATAATTTTTAATTTGTTTTTTTCTTTAGAAAGAAAGACGGTTTTGCTAGGAGAATGCAAAGCGATATCAGTTAAGGCAATAATTTTTTCATGCACGCCCACTTTTTTTTCAATATCTTTTTTCTCTTCCGATGAAGTAGCGTGCCAAAATATATTCTGAGTTGGTTGGAAAAATTTTCTAAAAATCAGGAAGTATTTTTTTCTGTGTTTTTTGATAGCCAAAGAACCCAAAGCCAACTCGCCTCTAGGAGCAAGCAAAATTTTTGATTTTTTATTGAAAAAAAACCGCAAAAGAAACAAAGGATACACCGTAAATAAAGGTGAAAAAAAAGAATTCATATATACCAGGTCAAATTTTTCATTTTTTAATAAAAAAAAGATGCCTCGTAAAATATTTTCATTAGATAAGTATAAAATATGACAGCCATTTAACTCACTCATCACATCAAAAGCAATATCATCGTAAGGGATATCAACACCACAATCATGATTTCGTGTCACAATGGTAATTGTTGCATGGTTTTTCAAAGCTTCGACAACAGCCACCAAAGATCGAATTAACCCGCCAGAACGAAAACCGGGTAAATAGTAGTCAGTAAAGATCAGAATATTTTTTTTCATATTTTTTATAACGCTATCGATGACTTTCCAAACAAAACGCAGTACACTTTTTCTTTTTCTAAAAATTTCCAGGTGATGCAATGTCAACACCGCTCGTTAACATTTTAATACCGACCTATAATACAGAAAAAACAATTGCAGCAACAATTCAATCTATTCAATCTCAAACGTACAAAAACATAGTCATTACTTTGGTCGATAACTGCTCAACCGACAACACCTGTGCAATTGCCACTGCACTTTTTGATTCGCGCTGCTCATTAATCCAAAATGAGCGCAATATTGGCGGAGAACGAAACTTTTCCCGCTGTATTGATGTCGCTCAGGGCGACTATGCCGCCATTTATCATGCCGATGATATTTATAAGCCATCAATTGTTTCAGAGCAAATTTATTTTTTAGAAAATAACCCTGATATGGGCGCTGTTTTCACAGGGACTGATTTTATTGATGCAAACGGAGAAGTTACTGGAAAGCATAACTTAACTTATTTATCAGATAAAAAGGCAGTTTTAGATTTTTCTACTTTATTTAAATTGATTCTGCGTCACCATAATTTTTTGATCTGCCCAAGCGCCATGGTTCGAACCAATATATATAAAAATGAAATTAAAAAATGGCGCGGTGATTTATTTGGATCAAGCGCTGATTTAGATGTGTGGCTTCGTATTGCTGAGCATCACCCAATTGGAGTTATCAATGAACCACTAATGCAGTATAGGGTTTCAAAAAATCAAGGTAGTTATTTATTGGATCGCACACGAACAACACGCGCACCCTTTTTATCTGTCGTAGAACATTATTTTGAAAAGAAAACAAATTCAGGCCGATTAACAAAAAAGGATATGGCTTATTTAAAAATGCAGGGGTCTACTGACATCACGAGGCGTACTTTAAATCTAATGCAAAATGATCAGTTTTCGGAAGCAAAAAAACTGACCAATCACTTTTGGAAAGAATTAAATTTTCGATTTTTTCTTTTTAATAAAAAATCAATCCGAAATCTTATTTTAATTTTTTGTGTCACTGCGGGTAATAATTTTATATTAAGACGTGTCACGCGGTATTTCACAACCTATTTTTTATCAGAAAGACAAAATATTTTTAAAAATTAAATCTTTGTTTTCAGTTGCTATGTATCTTTCACACCATAAAATATGATCTGAAATTGCTTCTTTTATAGGAGTAAATTTAAAATCGGCTGGTAAAAAATGTAGTAATCGCGCGTTATTTCCCGTGTAATTTTCATTAATATTAGCATGTTTAACAACCAGCTCATAAGGATTATGAGTTAGCTCATGTACTATTTCTGCTAATGCGACCAAGGTAATAGGATCACCAGCAGTAATATTGTAACTCACTTCTGTTGTTGGGCTTTGAATAAAGTAATCAAGTATTTTTAAAAAGTCATGGATATAAATATAATCAAAAATAGCATTTTGATTAACAATAATGGGTAAACCCAGCAATGACCGCATAATCACATTTGAAATAAAACGGGTTTTATAATCTTCATAAGCACCAAAAACACCAAATATTCTGAGATTCACAAATTTTTTTGACTCTTGCCGCTCAAGTAATTGTCCGGAAAAAAATTTTGATAGGCCATAAGCATCTCGCGGTAAATTGATACCCGCTTCTTCCTCACAAACAGCACCGCGAACAAAGGGTTTTCCATATTCAGCACCACTACCAAATTGAATAAAACGCTTTACATGTTTCGAATTCTGGAAAATATTAACAAAGGATTTTAAATTTTCTAACAAATACTCGGATTCTGATTTTATTAAATTTCTTGCAGCACCGACAGTAGCTGTATGCAAAACACAATCTATAGCGTGATCACAAAAATAATTATTTACTGCATCTGAATCTGTTAATTCTAATTCTTGTCTCGATGGAGAAAAAATATTATAACGATCTAAAAAGCTTTCTCGAATATGTTTTCCTAAAAATCCATTCCCACCGGTCAAAAGAAGGCTATTCAATTATGTCCCCTCCATTTCAATCGGTTTTACAAATGGTTCCATTTCAGTAATCGGTTTCCCAAAGGCAACTTTGGGGTACACATGAAGATGCTGTTGAATCATTACTTCCAGCAACATTGGTCTATCTGGTTTGCTCCACAACCATTCAATAGCAGAAGCAACATCAGCTTCAACTAATATTTTTCTAGTCGCAATGCCATAAGCTGATCCAATCGCACAGAAATCAGGTGCGCTATAGCCCCAACAAGTCGATTGATAACGACTTTCAAAATAAGAATCCTGAAATTGCGTGATCATTCCTAAACTTTGGTTATTAATGACAATTATTTTTATCGGCAGTTTATTTCTCACTACCGTTTGCAATTCTTGAATATTCACTTGCATTGAACCATCACCCACTATCACAACAACTGGTTTTTTCTTTGTTGCTAAACTAGCACCAATGGCTGCGGGTAATGAAAAACCCATCGCACCCATCCCACCTGATGTTAAAAAAAACTGGTGACTTTGTAATTCCAATGATTGTGCTGCCCACATTTGATGAGCACCGACATCAGCAAGATATCCAGCGGATTGTTTAGAGTTTTGCGATAAAAAATGTAGAAAAATATTCGGATTAATTCCTTTTACATTTGATAATTCTTTTGTGTCTGGCCATAATTTGTTTAATTCGGCGATTTTATTTTTCCAAGCCGAGTAGGTTGGTAACGTTTTTGTCGACAATACATGATTAGTATAATTTAAAAACACCTTTAGATCAGCAACAATTGGAATACAATTTGAAAGACGATTATTGATTTCATTTTCATCACAGTCCACATGAAATATTTTTTTATTGCCGGAAAACGAATCGATATTTGCACCCGTCTGACGAATATCTAAACGACTTCCCAAAACCAATAAGCAATCCGACTCCCCTAATGCAATATTCGCCCAGCGATTACCATAACTACCAATAAATCCAACACGAAATTCATGCGAATAAGCAATAACATCCAATCCCATTAAAGAACAAACTATGGGGATTTGCGCTATTTCTACAAACTGTAAAAACAAAGCCTTTGCTTGAGCACAGTTAACACCACCTCCAACTAATATTAATGGCTTTTCTGCAATAGCCAATGCCTTCAATAACAATTGAATATTATTTTCTGACTCTAGCGATAATTTTTCTTCGTTTAAAAAAATCTTTTCAGGTTGTTTCACTTCAATTTCAATACGCTGCACATTCATCGGAATATCAATTAGCACAGGACCAGGACGACCGCTGATCGCTAATCTATAAGCTTCATTTAGTGTACTGACAACCTCATCTGCAGAATTAATTTTAAAACTTTTTTTAGTAACCGCACCAGCCATTGAAACAATATCAGTTTCTTGAAACCCCAATTGACGAATATCTCGTTCACCCTTCTGTTCGTGTGTATTTACCTGACCAGTAATGAAAAGCGATGGTGAAGAATCAAAATAGCAACTCCCGATTCCCGTTAATAGATTGGTTGCTCCTGGTCCGCTGGTTGCTAACGCAACACTCGGTCTTCCTGTTATTCTTCCATAAGCATCAACCGCAAAAGCTGCTGCCTGCTCATGATGCACACTGATAACGGCTGTACTTTTACGCTGATAAAATGAATCTAAAATGTGAGCGATCATGCCACCAGCCAATTCAAAAACATGTTCTGTATTTTGAGCACGTAAAAAATCAGCGATGTAATCACTCACTTTAATTTTCATGTCAGGCTAACCTTCAAAATTAAGAAAATTTTTTCAAGAAAATCTCAATAGAATGATGTACGTGATCTATCATTGGTTGAGTCAATCCATGATGACATGCCAGCAAAATACCGCCTCGCATTACTTGATCAGCATTTGGATAATGTGCGCTTTTTTTACACTCAATATTTCTAAACCCAGGTTGGCGTAAAATATTTCCCGTAAATACAGTGCGCGTTTGAATATTGCGTTTTTCTAAAAATAGCTGAAGCGCTTGTCTTGTAAATGGTGCATCATCTTTAACAATCAACGGACATGCTAACCAACCAGTACGCGATCCCTCTAATTGACGTGGCAAAATAAAAAATTGCTCGTGTTGTTTGAAAAATTTTTTTTGCTCAGAGAACCAGTGCTCACGCATCTCAATATTTTTTTGCAAATTTTCCAGCTGAACCAAACCAAAGGCAGCACCCATTTCATTGGGTTCTAAATTATATCCCAGCGCCTCAAAAATAAATTTTGAATCGTAAGCAATCCCATCCACATCAACATTAAAACGATTTTCAATGGATTCCGACTCTACAAACAATGAAGAACTCCGTCCCCAGCTTCTCAGCAACTTTGCACGATCCAATTGTGTTTTATCATTCATGCATAACATGCCGCCATTTCCGGCACAGTTAATAACATGCGAACCATAAAAACTCGTTGTGGAAATATCAACGAAACGACCCGCTGTTTCATTATCAATTGTAGCTCCCAATGTATCAGCAGAATCTTCAATTAAAATTAAACCATATTGATCAGCGAGTTTTCGTATTTTTCGCCAATCCGGTAAATTTCCTAATAGATTAGGAATCATCATAGCTTTTGTTTTTTCTGAAATCATCGATTCAATTTGATCAACATCAATATTAAAAGTATCAACCTCAACATCAACAAAAGCGGGTATCAACCCATTGCGAACCAGCGGCGCAACTGTAGTTGAAAAAGTTAATACCGGGGTAATCACTTCACATCCTTTTGGTAAATCCAATATTTCGATAGCCAAATAGTTTGCCGATGAACCTGAGTTCACCATCACACCCTGCTTTTTCGCAAATAAAGACGCGATTTTTTCTTCCATTGCATGGACATGTTTGCCCATTTGCGTGGATGTATCAAGTACATGCATAACAGCTTTTTTTTCAGCTTCACCCCACACCGCCATGCCATAAGGAACATGGATAAACGCTTCTTTTTTTGTTGCTGACTCGAGAGTGACTGCCATTGATTACTCCTGCATTACTAACTTTTTAGAGACAGAACCTAACTACACCGCTAATTTGTCGCTAACTTTAACTGACTCAAACCCGAATATCAAAATTTACGTACACCACTTTGAGCAAACACAGTGGATTTTTTCAACAAAGCCATATACGCTTCCCACTTCAATTTTAATTGAATGGGATTTTAAAAAAATGTCTGGCAAAAAGGCTTTTATAACCGGCGTAACTGGACAAGATGGCTCTTATTTAGCAGAACTACTTCTGGAAAAAGGCTATGAAGTACACGCCATTTTGAGAAGAGCCTCTGTTTTTACTACTGCACGCATAAATCATATTTTCAATAATCCACATTTTTATACCTATCACGGTGATTTATGTGACTCAAGCAATCTCAATCGACTCCTTACCAAGATTCGTCCAGATGAAGTGTACAATCTGGGTGCACAATCTCACGTCGGCGTTTCATTTGAGGTGCCCGAATATACAGCTGAAGTAGATGCGGTTGGAACCATCCGCTTGCTTGATGCTATTCGTGATCTTGGGCTAAATACAAAATTCTACCAAGCTTCAACTTCAGAATTATTTGGGGGATTACCAGAAACTGCGCCACAATCAGAAAAAACACCCTTTTATCCAAAATCACCTTATGGTGCTGCAAAATTATATGCCTATTGGATTACGGTCAATTACCGAGAAGCTTACGGATTATTTGCATGCAACGGCATTTTATTCAATCATGAATCACCTCGTCGCGGAGAAACATTCGTAACAAAAAAAATCACCAAGGCAGTTGCCGCTATTGCAAAAGGCAAACCACTTGTTTTAAAGCTGGGAAATCTGAATGCAAAACGTGATTGGGGTTATGCAAAAGATTATGTTGAAATGATGTGGCTTATGTTGCAGCAAGAAAAACCAAAAGATTATGTGGCTGCAACCGGAAAAATCCATTCTGTCAGAGAATTTGTTGATATGGCTTTTTCCGAAGTAGATATTACTCTAAATTGGCAAGGTTCTGGTGCAAATGAAAAAGGGATTTGCAAAAAAACAGGGCGTATTTTAGTAGAAATTGACTCAAAGTATTTTCGCCCGGCTGAAGTCGAATTTTTGCAAGGCGATGCCTCTCTTGCCAAAAAAGAATTGGGCTGGACCGCCAAAACATCTTTCAAAGAATTGGTTAAAATAATGATGCAATATGATTTAACATATGAGACTTATGGTGGCCATGAACTCATCGGATAAAAAAACAATATTAATTACTGGTGCATCCGGCATGGTGGGTCGAGCACTACAAACAGCACTATCTCATCAACATCACTTACTTACGCCAACCCGCGCTGAAGTCGACTACACCGATAAATCAGCTACCCATCTCTATTTTAAAAAAACGAAACCCGATTTTGTTTTTCATTTGGCCGCTAAAGTAGGGGGTATTGCTGCAAATATAGCTGACCCTGTTGGATTTTTTTATGAAACCATGCAAATCAATCTCAATGTCATTCATGCAGCATACCAAACGGGTGTACCAAAATTTTTATATGTGGGTAGTTCTTGTATGTACCCCAAAGATCGCGAAATACTAACAGAATCTGATTTACTAACAGGTGAGCTGGAACCAACTAATGAAGGTTATGCATTTTCAAAGCTAGCAGGGATGTTGTTTTGCAATTATCTCAACACACAATATCACACAAAATATAAAACTATTATTCCAACTAATTTATATGGCGAACATGATCATTTCGATGAAAAACGTTCGCATCTTGTTCCCGCCATTATTTTAAAAGTTCACAATGCAATGAAAACAAAAAATAAAATAATCTCCATTTGGGGAGACGGAGAAGCACGACGTGAATTTATGTATATCGGTGATTTAGTAAATGCTTTGCTTAAAGCATTTTTCGAATTCGATACACTGCCAACAGTAACCAACATTGGATTGGGTTATGATTATTCCGTAAATGACTATTATCACATCGTTGCAAAGATGATGGATTACCAAGGTGAATTTCGTCATGATCTCAACAAACCAACTGGCATGCAAAGAAAACATTTGGATGTTTCAAAAGCAACGGCCTGGGGATTTACAGCAAACACATCCATCACAGAAGGTGTGCAACGCGTATATGATTATGCTTTGAAGCACAAAAAATTAATATGAAGGTGAATTATGATTGGTTTAGAATTGGCGCATTCTACTTGGGATGATGCTGAAATTCATGCAATAGAAAAAGTAATTAAAAAAAATCATTACACGATGAGCACAGAGGTCAGTGAATGTGAAACCGCTTTTGCTGATTTTTTTAATGTCAAATATGCGGTAATGGTCAACTCCGGTTCATCCGCTAATTTATTAGCCATTGCTGCACTCAGTTTCAAAAAAGAAAAACCTTTGCAGCGTGGTGATGAAGTAATTGTTCCTGCGCTATCATGGCCAACTACTTTTTATCCCATTTCCCAATACGGAATGAAACTTGTCTTCGTTGATATTGATTTGAAAACACTTAATGTGGATGTCTCAGAAATTGAAAAAGCGATTACAGAAAAAACAAAAGCCATTCTTGTACCGAATATTTTAGGCAATCCAGCTGATTTAATGACATTACAAGCGCTGTGCAAAAAATATGATTTATATTTAATAGAAGATAACTGTGAATCCATGGGTGCCTCAGTCAATCAAAAATATGCTGGCACGTACGGTATATTAGGAACCTTTAGCTGTTTTTTTTCACACCATATATCCACAATGGAAGGCGGTTTTATTGTCACTGACAATGAAGAGCTTTACCATATTTTGTTGTGTTTACGTGCACATGGATGGACAAGACAGTTACCTAAAAAAAATCACCTGTGTGAAAAATCCGAAGATTCTTTTTATGAGCAGTTTCGTTTTTTATTACCTGGATATAATGTACGCCCTATTGAAATGTCTGGTGCAATTGGTAAAGAACAACTGAAAAAATTACCAATGCTGCTACAAGCTAGATTAGATAATGCAAAGCACTTTGTCTCTCTTTTTAAAGAAGACCGTCGATTTATAATACAAGAAGAAAATGGAGTAAGTAGTTGGTTTGGTTTTTCATTTATCATTGATAAAGAATCTGACTTATTACGCAGTGAATTATTAAAAAAACTAGCTAAAAATCACATTGAAACTCGTCCTATTATTTCTGGTAATTTCTTAAGACATGATGTCATGAAATACTTAGATCATCGCGTCATTGGTAAGCAAGTAAATGCCAATATCGTACACGATCATGGTTTTTTTATTGGCAATCATCATATAGATATTCGAAAAAAATTAGATGGGCTACACGATTTACTAGTTTAATTGGGTTTTTATCAATTTTATCTCTACAAAATCAGGTGTTAAAATGTTACTTCTCGCTTGCTTATCATTACTAGGTTACTGCTTCGCCTTCGCGCGGTTTTCAAGATTTCCAATTGAATATGCGCCTTTTTTTGTAGTTGCTAGTTGCATTACTTTTCTTTATTTTTTTGCCTATGTGCATTTTTTAAAAACTGGCGCGGATTTAATTTTAATTTTAGGTGGTTTGTTTTTTATTGCATCTTGCTTACTTGTAAAATCGAATCAAAAAATTATTTTTAAAAAATATCTTACACCCGGTTTTACTATTTCACTTGGTTTTATGGCATTATTTTTAATAATGGCCTATCACGTCCACCTTTCCAGCTGGGATGAATTTACTCATTGGGGGCCGCATGACAAGCTGGTTTATTTAAATAATGGGTTTATTCATGCCTCCGATGTTGCCATACATAAATCTTACCCACTTGGTGGCGCATTATTTCATTATTTATTTTTTCGCATAACAGGATATAGCGTTGGTGAAGCTTATGCTGCGCAATGTTTATTATTAATGGCGCCGCTATCCATCTTGGTCTCTCAATTTAATTGGTCATGTTGGAAAACAGTTTTCATTGCATATAGCGCTGCACTATTAATACTCATGCTATTACACGTGAAAATTGGCATGATTGGTTCACTCTATATGGATCATCCGGTTGGTGTTTTTGTAGGAATGGCCATTGTTGCTTACTTTCTCTCAGAGAAAAAAATAGCTTATTTTCTCTACCTTATTCCAATTATCATTGCATTCACGCTTTTTAAACAAAAATTACTGCCCTTTGTGATGATGATTGCTTTTGTTTTTTTAATTGATCAACTTTTTTTAACATTAAAAACAAAAAAAAATATTTTAAATTATTTGGGTATCTTATTGCTTCCTGTGATTTCAATATTGATCACAAAAACATGGCACCATCATTTAAACCTAATTGGTACGCACATTGAATGGAAAATGCATTTCACGCTCTCAAAATTATGGAACGCTTTTTCAGCACCCAGCGGATCTACACCGCACACGATTATTTTGAATTATTTAAAAGCCCTAAAAAAATCAATCCTTTTTTTAGTTATCTTGTTCTTGCTTAATGGTTTTGCTTACCTGAGACAGCAAACCGCCATTGAAAAGAAATCCGTTGTCGTCATTAATATCACGCTATTTTTTGGATTTCTTGCTTATGCTGCTGGGTTATTATTAATGTATCTTTTTGCTTTTACGACTTATGAAGGCATACAACATGCCTCATTCTATCGTTACTTATCTATTTTTAATATTGCTTGGGGTTTAACAACATTGCATTTTATCACCCATACATTTCCCTTATCCCCAATAAAAAACAAACGGACAGAAAAAATAATCGTTGTAATAATGATAGCTTTACTTGCCGGCAGTGTTGTTAGTTACTTTGTTAAGCAACATGCTCTTTCACTCAAAAATCGAACCTCTGCGCAATTACAAAAACCGCTTATTCAAATTGCAGATGCTGTTAAAAAGGTAACCAGCCCCAATGCCTCTGTCTTTACAATTTGGCAAAACAGCAGGGGTTTTGAACGAGCAATATTACTTTATAATTTAACGCCGAGAAAACCCAATCTACAATGCACCAGTGCTGGAAAACCCTATTCTGCTGCTGATGTATGGACCTGCAACATTACGCAACAACAACTTGAAAAGCAAATGGCTGGTTTTCAATATTTACTATTGGGGTACACGGATCATAATTTTTGGTCTCATTATGGAGAACTAATTCCGCATCATCAAAAATTAACGCCTTTGCTGACTTACACAATCTGTCATGGAAATTATTTCAGTTCATTTGGAAAAAAAGATTGTCGTATGAAAACCTATTCTGCCTATTTATTTCGCATAAAAAATATAAATGGGAAACTTCACTTCATCAATATCACTGGAAAATCAAATGGATAACTTAAGTATTGCTATTTTAGTTCCTTGTTATAATGAGGCGATTACAATTGCCAGCGTTATTCATACCTTTAAAAAAACCATTCCCAATTCTCAGATTTATATTTATGACAATAATTCCACCGACGATACCGCAGCCATTGCAAAAGAAAATGGCGCTATTGTTAAAAAAGAATTAAATAAAGGAAAAGGCCACGTCGTGCGTCGCATGTTTGCAGATGTCGAAGCAGACATTTACGTGCTGGTTGATGGTGATAATACTTATGACGCAAAAAAACTACCCGAGATGATTCGAAAATTAGTGGAAGATGATTTAGATATGGTCATCGGTTCACGTGTAGAAAAAATTGCACCTGACAAATATGCTGTTTATCGATTAGGACATCGTTTGGGTAATTCACTTTTTACCAATCTCATTGGAAATCTGTTTGGGAAAAAATTCAATGATGTTTTTTCTGGGTATCGTGTTTTCACCAGGCGTTTTGTCAAATCATTTCCTGCTATGTCTAGGGGATTTGAAATCGAAACAGAGTTAACCATACATAGTTTAGAGCTGCGATTACCCAGCACTGAAATTCCAACAGAATATGGTGCGCGTCCAACAGGTTCTGCAAGCAAGCTTAATAGTTATCGTGATGGCTTTAAAATTTTAATGCGTATTTTATTGTTACTCAAAGAAGTAAGACCTTTGTTATTTTTTGGAGCTTTATTTGTTTTCTTAGCAACACTCTCTTTCTTGGTTTTTCTGCCAGTGTTAATCGACTACATCCATACTGGTTTGGTAGAACGATTTCCAACTGCTATTTTATCAACTGGCATCATGCTGCTGGCTTTTATTTCACTTTCATGCGGCATTATCTTAGATAATGTCTGTCGCGCAAGACGTGAAACAAAACGCTTTTTTTATTTGGCTTTGTCACGATTTAAATCGAAGTAATGCGTCAATAATTTTACTTGCAGCATGACCATCCCCGTATGGATTGCTGATATGCGCCATTTTTGCATACCGTTTTTCATCTTGCATTAATGACTCTGTTTCACGAATAATTTTCTCAGCATCTGTACCCACCAAAATAGCAACACCAGCATCAACACCTTCTGGTCGTTCAGTTACTTCGCGTGTCACTAAAACAGGTTTTCCCAATGACGGCACTTCTTCTTGCACACCACCAGAATCCGTAATAATCAACTTTGCTTTATCCATTAAATAAACAAAGGGTGCATATTCTAATGGATCAATTAAATGGAAATTGGGAAGTTGAGATAAAATTGCTTTTACTGGTTTTTGCACATTGGGATTTAAATGCACAGGATACACAAAATGCCATTCAGGATGGTTTTTTGCAAGTGTTTGGAATGCAGTGCAAACACGTTCAAATCCATCACCAAAATTTTCGCGTCGATGCCCTGTTATTAAAATAATTTTCTGCTTTTGATTAATTAAATTTTGTATTTCACTGCCAAATACGGATGACCAGTTGGTTTCTTGATTTACTTTATCTCGCGCCCATAATAATGCGTCAATAACTGTGTTTCCAGTGACAGCGATATGTTGAGATTTTATATTTTCAGCAAGTAGGTTTTGTTTGGCGCTTTCTGTTGGTGCAAAATGCATGGCGGCAATACAAGATGTCATACTTCGATTTGCTTCTTCTGGAAATGGCGCGTAAATATCCTGTGTTCGTAAACCCGCCTCAACATGACCCACAGGAATTTTTTGATAAAATGCAGCGAGACTTGCTGCAAAAGTAGAGGTTGTATCACCTTGCACTAAAATCCAATCCGGTTTGACGGATTGCAAAACAGTTTTCATCCCTTCTAAAACGCGCGTTGTCACCGATGTGAGATCTTGATTGGCTTGCATGATATTTAAATCATGATCGGGTTTAATATTAAATAATCGCAACACTTGATCTAACATCTCACGGTGCTGTCCTGTGACACAAACCACGCTATCAAACGCATCATTTTGTTGTAGCGCATGTACGATAGGCGACATTTTAATGGCAGATGGTCGCGTACACAAAATACTCATGATTTTTAATTTTTTATTTTGACTCAAGCAATCACCTTATCTTAAATTTAATATTTTTATATTAATTTAACCTAATTCATTTTAACGAAACTTTCCATATCTTGAGTAATTGTTTTTACTATTGTTTTTGCAAAATATTCTGGTTTAAACTTTTCAGCGGCATCAGATAAAATAAATTTTTTTATTGCATCCAAATACTTCTGATACAGCTCATCAGGCATGTTTTTTAAAAAGTCATACATTGCTGCATTATCTTTAAATTTTGTATAATCAATAAAACAATGCTCTGGTATATAATCACGAATATTGGGTGCGCCCCAATAAACAGGAACACAGCCCGCCATAAAAGCATCTAATATTTTTTCTGTGATATAACCTTCAATTTCCTTCGCATTTTCAAAACAAATACAAAATCGATATTGATTTAACGTCATATATTTTGATTCAATGGTTCCGCGATAACATCGATAATGTTTTGCTAATCGATAATTTAAATAGGGGGTTCTGTTTAAAATTCGCCAAGGCCACCGACTAAACCGACGCTTATCCCAACCAAAACCATACAAATCAAAATCATTAGGGTGATTTTTTTCAAACCACTCAATAATGTTTTTTCTTGCCGTGTATAACTCAAGTGGATGATTAGAAAATTTATTTGCATTAATTAACGTGCATAATTTTTTATTTTTCTGATCAGACCATATTAAAGAGTTAGCCAATCCTGAAAAGTGATACGACCAAATATATCGATCATCATTCACAAAAGGGTCGTGCCAAGTAAAAATGTGTTTAAATGCTTGATGCGCTTTTAAATTCCATAATTTTGGTTTAATAACAACAGACTCACACAATAAAAGATAATTGTTTTTTTTATCCAGCCGAGGGTCGAGATCAAGTGTATCTATATAAATGACCACATCAGGACAAATTGATTTTTCTTGATAATATTGCGCTGTGTGGCATTCCATGTTTTTTTCTTCAAGCTTTTTTTTAAGCAAAACAAAATGTGCAAAACAATTGTCTCGATTAAATTGTGCGTCCTCATTAAAAATAATTTCATCTGTATAAGTTGGCTCATACAAAGCTACTTTTATCACACACACCACCCCAATTGCTTAAAAACAGAGTAAAATCGATCCGCATAATCATGCTCACTGATCGTGCGCTGATAACCCGCATCCGCAATTTTTTCTCTTTCTGTTTTTTCGTTAAGATAAAACTGGATTAATGTCGCAAGATGGTAAGGATCATTATAAATAACAAGCTCTTTATCAATATCATAAATCAAACCTAAGCCCGTTGTATAAAAGCTAATTTGTAGTGCGCCACATGCTGGTATTTCAAAATGGCGCCCTTTGATTTGCTCTCCTGTTTTTGGACTACGGATTGTATTTATTATTGCTCTTTTATGGCTTAAAAAATATCGTGCATCCCAACTAACACTATTAGATAAATTTAAACTGATTTTAGAACGATTAAATATTTCAATCATTTTTTCTGTAGTAACAATGCCGTTTGACCAACGGAGTCCATACACAGACACATTAATCCCTGATTTTTTTAATTGTTGAATAACCCATTCTCGATAGGGATGCCAAGAACCAACAAATGAAACATCAATATCTCTTTTTAAATCAAGACGATTAAATAGTTGCGTATTAACACCGTCCGGCAAAAAAACACTGTGTGAAAAATTGTTTTTTTCATAGTGTTGTTGACCAAAAGGATCAACTGTTGAAAATGCATCAAAATAAGGCGCCCATCGTTTTACATAATCTATTCGCCAAGTATCATCCATAAAAAAACAAAATGTCTTCGAATATTGTTTAAGGCTAGTTACAAAGTCAGTGGTAAATTCATCTGTGAAAGGCATAAAAATGATAATATCGGGGCATGTATTTTTTATTTTTTCTAGTAATAAATCTTGCATTTTTTTTTGACCTTCTTTTTGAAAAGCAGAAAGAAAATCAAAAAAACAAAGTGACTCAAAGCGATTCTTTAATCCCAAATAAACATGGTTCCACTCATAAGAAAAACCATTTTTACTGTCTCCCCAACCATATTGCATAGCGACCAACAGTATCTTAGGTTGGATTAATTTGATTTCCGATTTCATTATTCAAGTTCGCTTTTATTTTCGTTTTGTAAAAAACCCCGGAAAATCTCGTTAGATTCTGATAGTGATTGATAAGTGCCACTTGCATTAACACCGTTGGACGTTAATACAAAAATCTTATCGCAGTTTTGTAATGTTGTTAAACGATGAGCAACCATAACGATCGTCATTTCACTAGAAATAGCATTAATATTTTCCAAAATTTTTTTCTCAGTTGTATTATCCAACGCGCTAGTTGCTTCATCTAAAACCAATAATTTTGGTTTTCTATAAAGCGCGCGTGCGATACCAATTCGTTGACATTGCCCGCCACTCAATCTAACGCCTCGATCACCTACTTGTGTATCATATTGATCAGGTAGTTCTTGCGTAATAAAATCATATAGTTCTGCCTGCCTTGCAACTGATTTTAAATGATCCCAATCAATGTTTTTTGCTTCTACGCCAAAAGCAATATTATTTGCTATAGAATCATCAATCAAATAAATAGATTGAGAAACATAACCTATTTTTGACTGCCAAGCCCGTAAGTTTTTTTCATTTAATACTACGTCATCAACACAAATGGAACCGTCGCCAGGAGAAAGCAGTCCCAATAATAAATTTATAATGGTTGTTTTACCCGAACCTGTTTTACCCACAAATCCGACAGTTGAAAATGCACTGATTTCAATATTTAAGTCGCTGATAACAGGTTGTTTCGCACTGGGATAAGCGTAACAAACATTTTTAAAATTTAGTGTGTTTTGAAACACCATCTCCATTGAAAGGGGATCGACTGTCTCTTGATTTGAAAGCATGCTGTTTTCTGACATATCTGAAAACAATAGATTTAAAGAGGGTTCGGCAAATTTTATTGTAATATAAGAATTATAAATGATGCTAACTGAAGGTATGAGTCTCATACCCGCATATCCAAACATAGCTAAGGTAGGAACAATAGTATGAAAATTGGAATTGTGTTGTAACAACATAATGACGATATAAGCTAAAATGCCACCAAACAGTAAAATATCCAAAAAAAAGCGGGGCATGTCGCTTAAAATATTGGCAGATGATCGCGCATTAGCATATAAAACAGATGGTCTTGAAAATTGCTTTAAAACAAAATTGTAGCTATTCATTAATTTTACATCTTGAATCGCATGCAGCGCTTCTATTGCATGCTTATATTTCTTGCTATTGGCAGCCATGGCTATTTCTGAACTTTTCTCAATGTGTTTTCTAAAAATAAAAATAAAGGCGCCGTAAAATAAACCAACTGAAGCAACAATGATAGACATCAACAAGGGACTATAAAAAAACAACAGTAGCAACATCACTATCGCAACAGTCAATTTAGTGGTCATTTTTAAAAAAGAAATTAAAATTTCCTGAATTACTCTTTTCACTTCATCTACTATGTTTTTTAACAATACACTTGCATTTTGTGACAAGAAAAAAGTGTAAGGTTGTTGCATATACTTTTTTAATAACGCACTGGCCATATAATGTTCTTCCATATAAGAAAATCGGTAGACATACCATAACGTGAAGGCAATTAAAAAATTACCTAAAACAACAATTATTAATAAGGCCACTCCTATAAAAAGCAGGAACTGATGAATACTGGCAAAATGAAAATAATAATAAATTTTAGATAAAATCTTAGAGTGTTGCACATAATTTGGTACTGATAAAATGGCAACAAAAGGAAAAACAAAAGCGATTCCAAACGTTTCAATAAAAGCAGATAGGATTGTTAATGCTGTTAGCGTTCGAAAGGATTTTGCGGAGTCTTTGGACATCAAGTTAAGTAATTTTCTAGCGATACCAATCATTTCATTACCTCAACACAACTTTCACTAAATTGATCTCAAAATTTTCACTCAAACCGATCTATAGCAACTGCTGGTATTGCTCAATTTGTTCTATAGTGTAGGCACGCATTTCTTTTTTAAGCAGCCAAGCTTGATACCAATCAACCGTCCACTTTATTGTTTCGTCTATTGTTAGTTGTGGTTTCCATGATAATTCTGTTGTTGCTTTTGTGATATCTAATTTTAAAAAATGGGCCTCATGCAAATCCTGTGGATTATGCTCAATCATAAATTCAACGCGATTATTTTCAAATGTGGTTAGTATTTTTTTTACAAGCCACTCAACAGAAACCGTATCTTGTGAAAAAGGACCGAAATTCCATGCTTGACTATAACGTGTTTTATCTTTGATTAATTTCTCTGCCAATAGTAAATAGGCAGATAAAGGTTCTAACACATGCTGCCAAGGACGAATTGCTTTAGGATTACGAACAATAACCGGCTTTTGTGCGATGATGCTTTTCATAATATCAGGTATTAATCGATCTTCTGACCAATCACCTCCGCCAATCACATTACCAGCGCGCGCCGAAGCTAATCCTTTTTTATTTTTTTCATAAAACGAGTTACGATAAGCACTGGTGACTAATTCAGAACAAGCCTTGCTATTACTGTACGGATCAAAACCACCCAATGTTTCATCTTCTCGATAACCCCATATCCATTCTTGATTACGGTAACATTTATCAGTTGTGACGTTCACAACCGCTTGCACGGAATCGCAAATTTTTGCTGATTCTAACAAATGCACTGTGCCCATCACATTGGTTGCATAAGTTTCAACAGGGTGTTGATAAGAATAACGAACCAGGGGCTGTGCAGCCATATGAAAAATAACTTCAGGTTTGAAATCATGAATGATTTTATGAATTTGGTTAAAGTCGCGCACATCAGCAATATAACTTTGCATATTTTGAGCAACTGAAGCCAATGAAAATAAATTGGGTTGTGTAGATGGTGATAATGCGATCCCACACAAATCTGCCTGTAATTGTTGCAGCCATAATGACAACCAGGCGCCTTTAAATCCAGTATGTCCCGTTATCAACACACGTCGATTCTTCCAAAAATTAATATTCACAGCCATGTTTTCCAAGGTGCTTTTTGCGTATTCCACAAATCTTCTAGCAATATTTTTTCTCTCAATGTATCCATGGGTTGCCAAAAACCCTTGTGAAAGTAAGCTCGCATTTCTCCATTTTCTGTTATTTTTTTCATTGGTTCTTGTTCCCAAATAGTGGTGTCGTCATGAATATAATCAATTACTTTTGGAGACAACACAAAAAAGCCACCATTTACCCAATCACTATCTGGCTTTTCTTGAAAAGCCAGCACACGATCATCTTGAAACTCGAGTACACCAAAACGTCTCATCGGATTAACTGCCGTCACGGTTGCTAGTTTTTGATGTGATTGATGAAAAGCAATGAGCGCCGTAATATCCACATCGCTCACACCATCTCCATAGGTAAAACAAAAATCCTCATCTTCCAAATAATTTCTCACACGTTTCAAACGACCACCAGTGAATGTTGATTCACCGGTTTCAACCAAAGTTACTTTCCAGGGCTCGGCATTTTTTTGATGAACATGCATTTGGTTGTGGGTCATGTCAAAAGTGACATCAGACATATGAAGAAAATAATTAGCAAAATACTCTTTAATTAAATAACCTCGGTATCCTAAGCAAATAATGAAGTCATTCACGCCGTGCACGGAATACATTTTCATGATATGCCATAAAATGGGTTTACCACCAATTTCAACCATCGGCTTTGGTTTTACAGCTGTTTCCTCGCTTAAACGAGTGCCTAATCCACCTGCTAAAATTACTGCCTTCATGCCCAATAGCTCCCGCCAAACTGTTTTCTGCGCCGAAGTATAGCGAAATTAGACTGGCTAATCTATCTGCTCAAAACGCGCTAAATACAACTTGCTCTGCTGTAAATTAAGAAAACTGATATCACCCCATCTTCGCATTAACGAAAACGTGATTGAATCACCATTGGCTTTTTTATCTTTTTTTAAAAAAATAAGTATTTTTTCAAATGACATTTTCTTATAAATCATTCTGCTTTTTTCACTTAATAACGCAAAACAAACGTTATTTAATTTTTCACAAGTTGCTTGATCCATTAATTGATGTTGAACGCTTAATTGATTTTCTAAAATCATACCCAACACAATCGCTGATCCATGTGGAATCGTATATTCTGATAATGCTTCAATAGCGTGTCCGAATGTATGCCCATAATTCAAACTGCGCCGATAATTAAGCTCAAACTCATCTGCTTCTACTATTGATTTTTTAATACCCAATGCAATTTGAATGAGTGTTTGATAATCATCAAATGATTTGATGCATCCTTTTTCTATTTTTTCTTCATACACACGAAGACAATTTTCTCCGCCGATAATGCATGATTTTAATATTTCACCTAAACCAGATTGGATTTCCGTTTCTGGAACTGTTTTTAAAAAACACGTATTGATGTGCACGGCTGTTGGTGCATAATATAATCCCAACTGATTTTTACTATCCAGATAATTTAAGCTTGTTTTTCCACCAATACAGCTATCACACATTGATAATAAGGTTGTGGGGAAATGAACATAGCTGATTCCCCGTTTATACATCGCAGCTGAAAATGCGCCTATTTCTTGAAGCACACCACCACCAACCACAATTAATTGATCATTTTTAGTTACTTCATTTTTTGCAAGGAAACTTAATACAGCTGAAACACCGTCTAGCGTTTTAAGGTGCTCATTCACCTCAACAATCATTATTTTTTCTGATGCGATTTTAAGCATCGGTTGATAATATTTTATAATATTTGCATCAATAAACAGTACGTTGTTTTTTATCAAGCAGGATGAAATGCGATCAAATGGATTGCGCGCTACATCAAAAAAAACAGAGTAGGGTTTTGGAATTGAGTGGATATCCAATTTCAGTTGTTCATTTATTTCTGAAAAAAATGGTTTATTATCAATAAAAAATTGCGCTTGCATTAATTGCCACTGCTATTCACAACATCTTCACAATGTGTTGAACACCAACCATTATGGCACCACTGATTACATTGTTTTTTATTGGCGGTCGTTGCTGAATTGCTATTATTACCATTAATCAAACTACCATCGTGTTTATTTGAAGCATCCTGCATAGATGAATCAACAAAAGAGCCACAACCTGATAATGAAGCTAGTGTAATTGCAATAAATGCGGTCAATATTAAATGGCGCATAATGATTTCCTCTTAATGGGTTTTTGTCGATGCACAAGCATCCACGTCAACATAACAACCACCAAACGCACTATTGTGACGACAGGCATCTCGAGCACCATTAATTGCGATTTGTTTGCTAAACGATGTCCAAAACCACGATCCTTGCTTGGGCGGTGTTGGGTTTTTTGTGCTTGGCTTTTCTGGCGGTAACGTATCGTGCGATACACAGCGCCAATAATTTCTAGGTGGGAAGCATATGATCTGACAGGTCTTATCTTGATTGTAAGGCGTGCATTCTTTTTCCACTGCTGAGCGCGTTTCTTCGTGAGTTTGCCCGTAACGGTTCCATACGGCGCCTACAGTGTTGTTTGCGATGCAATGCCACATTGGCCCAGCCATAACCATAGTCGAGTTTGCTAGTAACACAGCAAAAATTATTTTTTTAAACATAAAAAGTTTCCGTTCGGTGATGGTTGCACATCATACGTAATCGTTTATCTCATTACAAACATCTATTATTAATATATATCTTATTTAAATATAGTAGTTATTATTAGTGACTTGATTTTCTGTGTATAAGCGTGAAAAAACATTATTTATCAATGAAATAATGAAAGCATAGCAACAAGCAAAAGCGGGTGGATTTCAAGTTGATAAAGCTGTGGATAAAATAGCCCTGTTTATTGCCCCCTGATTACGACCGGATAATACCTGAGTTATCCACAGGGTTTTTGCTGAGAACCGCATAATAAAACCCGTCTCGATTTTGATCACCCGTTATGTTTTGCTCAGAAAACATAAGCGTGCTGTCTGGATGCTGAGAGATGAATTTTTGAATAACGCCATTATTTTCATCTGGAAAAATGGAGCAGGTGGTATAGATTAATTTCCCGCCTTTTTTCAATAAAGGCCACAAAACAGTGAGCATGTTAATTTGTGTATGAATCAAATTAACCAAGTCTGTTTTTTTACGTAATAATTTAATATCAGGATGTCGTCGGATAACGCCTGTTGCCGAGCAGGGTGCATCTAACAAAATACGATCGAAAGTTTCATTTGCAAATGTGTTATGAATTTCACACACATCAGCAACCATTAATTTTAAAGGCTGTTTTTTTAATTGTAAGCGCGCTACATTATCAGCAATTTTTTGCAAACGTGATTTGCTAATGTCTACAGATATTAATTTTTTAATGTCTGGACATGTTTCTAATATGTGTGTTGTTTTACTACCCGGTGCGGCACAAGCATCTAATATGGTTTGATCTGGCTGTAGATCTAAATACGCGACGACTTTTTGCCCACTTGCATCTTGTACACTAAACAACCCCTCAAAAAACCCTGGAATTTTTTCAACGGGCAAAGCGTTGGGTAATAGTAATGCGCATGGCAAACCTACTACGCGGCTAGACTCTATTTTCTCAAAAGATAAATGTTTTTCAAATGCTGCTAATGTTGTTTTTTGTAAGTTTACTCTTAAAAATAAAGGTGCTTTTTGATTATTGGCAATCAAAATAGTTTCCCATTGATCTGGATAAGCTTGTTGAATTTTTTCAATAATCCAATTTGGATGTGCATATTGAGCAGTGATACCGCGTATCTCTATTTTATTTTCATCTTTTTGTTGAATCGCCATGCGTAAAATTTTATTGACTAGCTTTGATGCCCAGGCTTTTTTTAATATACGTGTTGCGGTTACGGTTTCATTAACCACAGCATAATTTGGAACATGCATAAAAAGAATTTGATACAAACCTATGCAGATCAAGCACTCAATATCTTTATCATCTTTTTTGAGTGGTTTTTCTAATAGTGTTTTTAAAATAGCCTGAAGCTGTATCCAAAATCGAATACTGCCAAAACACATTTCCTTAATAAATCCGCGATCTTGATCTGGTAATTTTTCTAATTCAAATGCCTCTGACAGTGAAACACCGTCATAACAAACAGCGTGAATGATTTGTGTAGCTATTGCGCGTGTATTGCTCATAATTTTTTTAAGGTAATAGTGAAATGTCAGCTACTTTGGTAAACAATGTTCTAATTGAAGCAAGTAGCGCTAATCGGTTTTGTTTTTTCTTTTCATCATCAACCATGATCATGACGGAATCAAAAAATTGATCAATGGGTTCTTTGAGGACTGATAATTCTGATAACGCTGCTTCGTAATGCCCTTTTTCATACAGTGCATTTACAATTTTTGTTTTTTCAGATAACTTTTCTGCAAGTACATGTTCAGCATCAAATTCAAATAATGCGCTATTTGTTGTTTTAAAATCTTTTTTAGTTTGTTTTTTTAAAATATTATTCACGCGTTTATTCGCTGCCGCTAAACTACTGGCTTCGGGTAATGCTTGAAATGCTAAAACGGCTTTTACTCTCTGATCAAAATCAGCGGGGGAGGTGGGCTCACAAGCCATAACAGATTCAAAAATTTCAATAGCAGTATTGCGTTCAATATACCACGCTTTTAATCTTGCCATGATGAAATGGAAACTTTCTTTTACTGTGTTTAAATTAGCTAATTTAATAGCATATATTTTTTGAGATTCCGTTAATAGCGCGATCAAATCTAACGCTAAATTTTTTTCTATTAAAATACGAAAGATACCTTGGGCGGCTCTGCGTAATGCAAAAGGGTCTTTATCACCAGTTGGTATTTTATTTATTCCTAACACGCCGATTAAGGTATCAATACGATCTGCTAATGCCAAACAACAACCCGCCATTGATTCAGGCAGTTGATCACCGGAAAATCTGGGGAAGTAATGTTCGTAAATACTTTGTGCGCATTCATTTTTTTCATGATCATTTAATGCGTAGTAATAACCCATCGTGCCTTGTAAATTAGGAAACTCTAACACCATATCGGAAACCAAATCACATTTACATAACATGGCTGCACGTTTTACCACATCCGTATCACTTCCAATTTTTTTTGCGATATAAGCGGATAATTTAATAAGCCGTTTTGTTTTTTCACCCAAACTACCCAGTTGATCTTGAAATACAATATGGTCTAAACGTGGTAAACGATCAATCAGTTTTTGTTTTATATCCTGTTGATAAAAAAAGCTGGCGTCAGACAACCGAGCATGAATCACACGTTCATTTCCTTTTATAACCGCTTCGGGGTTTTTACTAGAAATATTGCTTACTAAAATAAAATGGGGTTGCAGTTGGTCATGTTGATCTACAATAGGAAAACATTTTTGATGTGTTTTCATCGCGGTAATCAAACATTCTTTGGGAACTTTTAAAAATATAGGATCAAATTTACCTTTTAGTGCAATAGGCCATTCAACCAACCCGGTTACTTCGTTTAATAAATCTTCATCCATCACTGCTTTTTGATTTGCATCAACAATGGATAAAATATTTTTTCGAATCACATTTTTTCTGGTTTCAAAATCAGCGATCACAAACCCTTGTGAATATAACAACACCGGATAATCAGCGGGTTTTGAAATGCGGATGGGTTTGGGATGATGGAAGCGATGCCCCATTGTTTCACGGCTTGTTTGAACACCTAGAATTTCAGTTGAAATCAACTCTTCACCCAATAACACAACAACCCAATGTACCGGTCGAATAAAACTCGTATGATGATTCCCCCAGCGCATGGGTTTTGCAATTGGTAATTTTGAAATTACTTTTATTATCATTTCAGGTAGTAATGTTTTTGTTTCCGCCCCTGGTTTTTCGCAAATACAAACCAATCTTTTTCCTTTCGCGGTTTCTTTTACAGATAGTTGATCTACTGAAACACCACATGATTTTGCAAAACCCAAACACACCAAAGTAGGCGTACCATTTTTATCATAAGCGTCTTGAACACTTGGACCTTGCCGCTCTGTTTTTTGTGGCGCTTGTGTTGTTTCTAATCCAACAACCATGATGGCTAGTCGACGCGGTGTCGCAAAGCATTTAATATCAGAAAAAGTTAATTTATTGTCATTGAGTGCTTGTGTAAACTGTTCGAGCAATGCGATAGATAAAAGACGTTGCGCACCAGCAGGTATTTCTTCGCAACCTATCTCAAATAAAAAATCTTGTTTTCGCATAATTGTCATTCTCAATTATTTTGCTGCTAATGGAAATCCTAATGCTTCGCGTGTTGCATAATAAGCATTTGCGACACCAAAACTTAATTTCCGTACTCGTAAAATAAAACGTTGTCTTTCAGAAACAGAAATCGCTTGTCTTGCATCTAATAAATTAAAAGTGTGTGATGCCTTTAAAGCCATTTCATAAGCAACCAAAGGCAATGCTAACTCAATAAATCGCGCGGCTTCTTGTTCATAAAAATCAAAAAATTCAAATAATTTTTTTGTATCAGCATGTTCAAAATTAAACGCGGACATTTCAACTTCATTTTGATGAAACACATCGCCATAGGTTACCGCACCATGAGGACCTTCTGTCCAAATCAAATCAAACATACTATCTTTGCTTTGTAAAAACATAGCAAGACGCTCAAGGCCATAAGTAATTTCACCCGTAACGGGTTGACAAGCCAACCCACCGATTTGTTGAAAGTAAGTAAACTGTGTGATTTCCATTCCATCTTGCCACACTTCCCAACCTAAACCCCAAGCGCCAAGTGAAGGTGATTCCCAGTTATCTTCGACAAAACGAATGTCGTGTAACAGTGGATCAATTCCAAGTGTGCGCAAAGAATCCAAATATAAATTTTGGATGTTATCAGGGGATGGTTTTAACACAACTTGAAATTGATAGTAATGTTGACCTCGGTTTGGATTAGCACCATATCGACCATCTGTTGGACGGCGTGATGGTTGAACGTAAGCCGCATTCCAAGGTTCAGGGCCAATGGCGCGTAAAAAAGTGGTGGGATGAAATGTGCCCGCACCGACTTCTAAATCCAGTGGTTGTAAAATTACACAACCTTGTTTTGCCCAGAATTGTTGTAATTGGAAAATGATGTCTTGAAAAGTAAGGATTTTTTTTTGATTTTGCATAATGTTTGCATGATTGATGAATGGGACGCGATTAATCCTCGCGTCCCATTATTTCATTATTGAACGGATTTAATCTTTGATTCTAAATCTTGTAATGAAATCGCACCTGGAATATAAGCAAACTTTGTTTGTTCTTTATTGCTGATCACAAAAGTAGGTGTGCCCATGATTTTCAGATGCTGCGCTAACGTGAAATTGTCTCGCAATTGTTGTTGAATTGCAGGCAGTTCCATGTCTTTTTTCAATTTCGCGATATTTAATTTTGATGCTTTCGCGATAGCCATTACGCTTTCTTGTGTAATAGGTTTGTTTGTTGTGAGCAATGCGGTATGAAAATTATAATATTTATCTGGTTGCATTGCTGCTGCTAATGCCGCTTTTGCTGCATATTGTGACATACCACCAAAAATAGGCAGTTCTTTAAATACAAAATGTAGATTTTTATCTCCAGCAATTAATTTTTCAATGCTAGGTGCCATTGCACGACAATGCCCACACTGGTAATCAAAAAACTCAACAACTGTTGCTGAAGCGTCTTTGTTACCAACGCTAGGTGATTGTGCATCATCAAACAATTCCTTTTTGTATTGTCCAACAGCACGCATCGCTGCAGTTTGCATTTGTTGTTCTTGTTCTTGTTGTAATTTTTGTGATGCCTCAACAAGCGTTTGTGGATTATTTACAATGTAATCATGGATGATTTTATCAAGTTGCTCTGTTTGAGCTGCTGTGAACGGAGCTGATTCAACCATCGGCTTTGTCATAGCGGGTACAGTATTAGCGAAAGCCATAGTGCTGATGCTTAAAACAGTTATTGCTGATAACAAAATAGTGCGAATAATTTTTTTCACAGTCTTTCCTTAAGAAATAGTTTCTGGGCAGATAACTATATCGAGTTCACCCGCTGACTTCAATCAAAGCATCAAAAAAATATTGGTGATCAACAACTAATATCTATATTTATATTTAGATTAGTAGTAATAGTAGTGGTTGTTAATATGTTGATAACTTTAATTTCTCAATTATAATCAATAAGTTAAAAGGCATCACTTTGTGGATAATAATAGGTGAATTGTGCTGGTAGTTTGGGGAGAAAAAGGTGAGGCCGAAATCATCCCGGAATTACACATGAAAAATACCCGAGTTATTAACAGGCTTTATTGTAATTTAAAAGTGCAAAATAAAATAAAAAAGGGGGGGGGGTGAAAATTAGGATGCGATGACATCTTGCATTTTTTTCATTGCATTTTTTTCAAGTTGTCGAACGCGTTCGATAGAAATATTGAATTGTTTGGATAATGCTTCGAGTGTGGATTTGTCTTCATTCAACCAACGTTCTTGAATGATGATTTGGCTGCGCTCATCCAATGTCGCAATAGCGTGATGTAATTGTGTTACTTGTTGATTTTCAAAGTCTGAAGAAATTAATGCATTTTCAGGTGTTGCGCTTTTATCTTCAAGATAATTAACCGGTGCTCGCCATGCTTGTGTGTCTTCATCATCATGGTCACCAGAAAATTCAAGTGATTGATCATAATGGTGCATGCGCATTTCCATTTGTCGCACATCTTGATGAGATACTTTTAATTCTTCAGCGACAACAGCCACTTCGTCATTACTAAACCAATCCCTTTTTTTTGCCGCCTTTCGTAGATTGAAAAATAATTTACGTTGCGCTTTGGTTGTTGCGATTTTAACGATGCGCCAATTACGAATAATAAACTCATGCATTTCTGCGCGAACCCAATGGACAGCAAACGATACCAAACGTACACCAACAGAGGGGTCGAAGCGTTTAACCGCTTTCATTAAACCAATATTGCCTTCTTGAATAAGGTCAGCTTGTTGCAAACCATAGCCCGAATAAGAGCGCGCAATTTTTACCACAAAACGCAGATGTGATAAAACCAGTTTGCGAGCGGCTTCTAAGTCATTGAATTTTTGAAGGCGTGTTGCAAGTGATTGTTCTTCTTCTTCGGTGAGCATAGGCACTTGATTCACCCAGTGAATATAAGCGCCTAAACTACCGACAGATAATGCACTTGTTGCAAAAGCCAATGTGTTATTTTTCATAGTGGTGGATTCTAACATAGTTGATTGAATGTCATCAATACAGTGTGTTTTAGTATTTTTTGTATCGAAACGATGATTGGACAACACACAGGAAGTGCTTGTAACCAAAAGAGGTTTCTGCAAAAAATTTTTTTAAGGCGTGCAAATCAGACGCTGCTTTTTCAGGAGAGATGTCTTCGTAGGCTCGTACTAGAAGTGGGTCTGTTAAGCCAAAGGCAGCTGTTGTTTTTCCTAAGTAATTTGCTTGTGTTGAAACTTGCTGATACCAAAAATATTTTTCTTTTGTGGTGGCATGCATAACATACAAATTTCCCATTGAGGGTTCTTCTGCTGTTGATAGCGTGTGTTTTTTTTGCCTATTAGAAAACAAATCAAAACAGTGCAAATTTTTTCGTTTACTGCAATACCACATCACCATTTGTGGCGGCATCATTTGCTGTTCTTTCCCAAAAGCCAATAGCGCGCGATATTTTTTTTCTGGTGATTGATCGGCGCACTCAATTACTTTGGAGAGCTTATAAAGTAATTCATCGGGTGAGTAATGGGGCTCTAAAATAAACATCCCCGGTTTATCAGGTGTTGTGTAATGCGCACCATCTAATTCAAGTGATTCCAATTGTTCTCTTGCTATCTTATCTGGTAAATAAGAGCGTAACACTTCGCACAGTTTGGTGTTTTGGTAATACGCTGCGAGTTGCAATGGATATAGCGGCATAAATTTTCGCTGTGAATAATCACAAACCCCCTCTTTTTTAGTTAATAAGTCTGGGAATTGCTTAGTTAGTTGGCTGGCTCTTAAGTTTTTTCCATACGCAATATTTAACTGTAAGCGACGTAAGTGAGTGTTTGTGGTTTCAGATAAAAAAGAAGATGATCGTCTCATAGTGTGCACTAATCAGTTTGTTCAGGTTGATTTAAAAATTGGGTGATAATAAGCCAAGCGCTAATAAAACCCAAAAACATCGTTGTGAGTAATAATAAAACAAACACAGAAAAAGAAATGGTTTGTAAATGAAAAAGTGTGTTATAGGTTTTTGCTAATCTTGAAACGGGATGTTGTAATTGTGCTAGAAAAACAGTTGTTAATACCCATCCAAGAAAACCACCTAAAAAACCATATAAAATACCACGGTATAATAAGGGTCTGCGAATATAGGTATGGGTAGCACCCATTAATTTCATCACCCGAATTTCTTTTATGTGCGCTGAAAGAGAAGCACGCAATGAGTGACCAATAATTAATACCACACCAAAGGCAAACAAAAGAGACAATGCTTTGGTAACTTGTTTCCCAATCGCGATAATGTCAAACAAGCGTGCAACCCAATTCATATCAATTTGAGCGACATCTACGGCGGGTAGCTGTTTGAGTGATTGATACAGTGCATTAATTTCATTTGTGTTTTGATTTGTTGAAGCAGGAAAAACAGTAATCACGCCGGGAATGGGGTTTTTTTGAAATAATTTCGTGGCATCACCAAAAGGGGTTTCTTTTTGAAATGCAGCCAATCCTTTTCTAGGCGAGACATATTTCAACTTTTTTATAGTAGGATTTAATTGTAATTGTTGTATCAATATTTCTGCTTCTGCTCGGGTGGTGTTTGTTTTTAAAAATAAAGAAATAGTGGGTGCATTTGCATCCCATACGTTATCTACATACTGTAAATTTTCAAGCAACACAAAAAAACTCAATGGCAGCGCAATAGCAATGGCAATCACACAAATAGTAAAGAAGTTAGCAATAGGCGTGCGAATTAATTCACGGAAAGCAAATTGTATGGCGCGTACATGAGCAATAATCCATCGGGAAAAAAAATGGTGTGTTTGCGTGTTATGTTTACTCACATAGTATCCTATTTTGTCGTTCCATTTTGTAACGTGATCATGCGATAAGGCATTTGCGCAATGAGTGATAAATCGTGTGTTGCAATTAATACCGTTACGCCGACTGCTTGAAACGCTTCAAATAACCGCAATATTTCCATGGATAAATAAGGATCTAAATTACCTGTGGGTTCGTCAGCTAATAAAATATCAGGTTTATTCACAACAGCGCGCGCAACACCAATGCGTTGTTGTTCTCCGCATGATAATGCGTCTGGAAAGCATTTTTCTTTTGATAACAAACCTACTTTATCTAAAGCAGCATGAACGCGTCGTTGAATATCGCGATGACGATACCCCTGAATCTCCAGTGGTAAAGCGATATTATCAAATACCGTACGGTTTTGAATCAGCTGGGGGTTTTGATAAATCATGCCAATACGACGACGCAATAAAGGCACCTGTCGTTTGGATAATCGTGATAAATTAAGTTGATTGACATGAATTTGTCCATGCGTCGGAGATTCGATACGCATAATTAATTTTAAAACGGTGGATTTCCCAGCACCAGAATGACCCGTTAAAAAAACCATTTCCGAGGGTTCAACAGAAAAAGTAACACCAGATAAAGCATGATGCCCATCATATTCTTTGGTGACATTAGCGAAGTGTATCATCAGATGATCCCTCAAACAGTGCGTCCACAAAAGCGGTTGCTTCGAATGGCTTTAAGTCATCCATTTGTTCCCCAACACCAATAAATCGAATGGGTAGTTGCGTGTGATGGGTAATCGCAAATACCATTCCCCCTTTTGCTGTGCCATCTAATTTTGTCACACTGATACTATTTAATCCAATGGCTTCGTTAAACTCGCGTGCTTGGTTTAAGGCATTTTGTCCGATACCAGCATCTACGATGAGCATCGTTTCATGAGGTGCTCCCGGATTTATTTTTTGAATGACTTTTTTGATTTTTTTTAGTTCGTTCATCAAGTGTTGTTGCGTATGCAAACGTCCTGCTGTGTCGGCAATCAAAATATCAATATGTCGAGCCTGTGCTGATTGCAAGGCATCATAAATCACTGATGCACTATCCGCGCCCGGTTGTTGTGCAATCACGGTAACTTGGTTGCGTTCACCCCACACTTGTAATTGATCAATGGCTGCTGCACGAAATGTGTCGCCTGCTGCCAGCATAACTGATTTACCTTGTTTTAAGTAATATTGTGCTATTTTTGCGATGCTAGTGGTTTTTCCTGCGCCGTTGATTCCCACCATTAAAATAACAAAAGGCTGTTGATTTATTGCTAATGGTTTTTCAAAAGGTTTAAGCAAAGCAACCATTTCTTCTTTTAATGCAGTAGCCAATGCGCTTGGATCAGACAATTGTTTTCGATTGACCCGCTCTGTTATTTTTTGCATTAAAAAATCAGTTGATTCAATGCCGATATCGGCGGTTAATAATAAAGTTTCTAATGACTCAAACAGCGCATCATCAATTGTTTTTTTGCCAAGCACTAAATTGGATAATCCGTCTGAGAGATTTTTTCGTGTGCGTTTTAATCCATCTGTTAGTCGACCAAACCAGCTTTTGTTCTCGTTTTCAGATGATTTTGATTTTAAAAATTGGAACATGAGTCGTTATACCTATAAAATGTATCTGTCTGTTAATATGGTTGGAAATCGTATCACTTTATGGATAAAACGAACAACTTATGCGCCACATTTTATTACTGACCATTTCAGCTTTTTTTGCCTTACCGGCCTTTGCGGAGAAGACATCGTCTTTTCAGCTTCAAAATGGCTTGAAAATCATTGTTCGTGAAGATCATCGTGCACCGATTGTGCTGAGTTCAATTTGGTATAGCGTGGGTGGCAGTTATGAAAGTAATGGCATAACAGGTATTTCACATTGTTTGGAACACATGATGTTTCGGGGTACCAAAAAATTTGGACCGGGTGTTTTCAATGAAAAAATGAGTACACGCGGAGCTGATGACAATGCGATGACAACAGCAGATTTCACCGTTTATTACCAAACATTGCCCGCAAAAGCATTATCTTTGTCTTTTCAGCTTGAAGCAGATCGGATGGAGAATTTATTACTCAATGAAAAAATTTTTAAAAATGAAAAGCAAGTTGTGATGGAAGAGCGGCGTATGCGCGTTGATGATAATCCTGAAGCAAAAACAGGAGAGCGTTTTTTTGCTGCCGCTTTTATAAATAATCCGTACCATCATCCCGTTGTTGGTTGGATGACGGATCTTCAGCATTTGACCATTCACGATCTACAAAAATGGTATCAAAAATGGTATGCCCCAAATAATGCGGTCATCATTGTGATTGGTGATGTAAACCCCAAACAAGTTTTTGCATTAGCACAAAAATATTTTGGTAGTATAAAAGCAAAAAAAATTCCGAAATTAAAACCCCGCAATGAAATGGCTACTTTGGGTGAAAATAAAATAGCAGTAAATCTACCAGCAAAATTGCCTTGGTTGGTGATGGGTTATCGT
Organism: Gammaproteobacteria bacterium CG_4_10_14_0_2_um_filter_38_22; assembly: GCA_002793195.1. GTDB lineage: Bacteria > Pseudomonadota > Gammaproteobacteria > Coxiellales > Coxiellaceae > 2-02-FULL-42-43. Next base: position 35,958 of record PFPT01000044.1, on the reverse strand, counting down.
GTACCGACTTTAACAACGGCGCACAATAAGAAGACCCCTTATGCATTAACTTTATGTGCTTATATTTTAAGTGGTGGTGATAGCGCTCGTTTTTCTACAGATTTAATTCGAAAAGAAGCTGTCGCTGTTGCCGCAGATGCCAATTATAATCGATTCCATTTGCATGAAACGCTATTTTCTTTGTCCGGTATTCCCGCTTCTGGTCATACAACAGATCAATTGAAAAAAGCGATCCTGGCTGAAATAAAACGATTACAAACAACACAGGTTAGTGCTGCAGAATTAAAGCGTGTCAAAGCACAGTTGATTGCAAATCGCATTTATGCGCATGATTCACTGATGAAACAAGCGTTTGATTTGGGTCGTCTAGAAATGGATGGGTTGTCGTGGCAAGAGAGCGATGATTTTACAAAAAAGATGAATGCCGTGACGCCACAAGAAATTCAAGCCGTCGCAAAAAAATATTTTATTAAAAATAATTTAACTGTGGCAGAGTTAGTGCCAAATTAGTTTTAGATATTTTACTGCGATTTTATCGTTAATTTAGGATAATAAATGTATTTTAAAAAAACCATTTTTTTTATTTTCGGTGTATTTTTTTCAATTTCTATTTTTGCAAAAAACCCAGTTTTAAATATTCAGCACTGGGTTTTGGAAAATAAAGCACACGTATTTTTTGTTCGACGAACAGAAGTGCCTATGTTGGACATGGCTGTTATTTTTTCCGCGGGTTCTTCTTTAGATGGAAAAACAAAAGGGATTGCTGCATTAACCAATGCCATGATGGGTGAGGGCGCAGCGCACTTTTCTGCAGAACAAATTGCAAAAAATTTTGAATCAGTTGGTGCACAATTTAATACTTTTGTGAATCGTGATATGGCTGGTTTACAACTACGTAGCTTGGTTGATGTGCAATTTTTAAATTCCGCGCTCAAAAATTTCAAAACGGTTGTTTCATCTCCTACTTTTCCTAAAAAAGAAATATCACGTATCAAACAACAAACGCTCGCACAATTGGCATTACAAAACGAAAACCCATCTGATATTGCTAGTAATGCTTTTTTTCATTTGCTATACCCACACAATCCTTATGGCCATAATCCATTAGGAAACAGCGCATCTCTTCGTATGATGAAACAAAAAGAATTGATGCAATTTTTTGAAAAATATTATGTGGGTGCAAATGCAGATATCATTTTAGTGGGGGATATTACGACTGCTCAAGCGAAGAATATTGCAGAAAATGTAGGGGGAAAGTTACCATCTGGAAAAGTCGCGCCTATTTTAGTTAAAGCAAATAATTTAACAGCTGGTATTACAAAATATATTCCATATTCAGCAACACAAAATACAATAATGCTGGGACAAGTTGGGATCACGCGTGAAAATCCAGACTATTTCCCTTTAATTTTGGGAAATGTAATTTTAGGTGGATCGCAAACGTCTTTACTATATAAAGCCGTGCGTGAAAAAAATGGATTGGCCTATTTTGCATCCAGTGGATTTGATCCTTTGAAATATCGTGGCCCGTTTATAATGGCGCTACAAAGTAAAAATACAAGTGCGAAACGGGCTTTGTTACTAACAAAAAATGTTTTCGATCGCTTTTTAAATGAAGGCCCAACAAAAAATCAATTGTTGATTGCTCAGCAAAATCTAATTGGTGGTTTGTCTTTAGCAATCGCATCAAATCGCGGTATTTTAAGGGTTTTAATCAATATCGCTTTTTATCATCGACCGCTTGATTTCCTGAACACATTTGCACAACATGTTTCTGTTGTAACACCGCTTGATGTCAAGCGGGCATTTAGAAAAAACTTAAGTGCAGATAAATTGGTGACGGTGGTTGTTGGGAAAAAAGTATTATCCTAAAAATTCACACAACAGGTATTCAATTGTGCCGGTTTCTTTGTGTTTTTTGATCACCCAGTTTTTGGGGAGTTGAGACAAATCAATCGATTTTTTTTTAAATTCCAAATAAAGCTGTGCATGTGGATTTAATAATTGATGGGTCATGATGAATTCACAAGCCGGTAATAATGCTTCCTTTTGAAAAGGAGGGTCGAGAAAAACCACGTCAAATTTATTCTGCAATATGTTTTGTTTTACAAAATCACCTTGAATAAAATCTGCATTTGTAATTTTTAAGGTCGTTGCATTCTCTTTTAATACTTGAATAATGTTTCTTGATAAGTCACAAAAAGTTACCTGCTTTGCGCCACGTGATAAAGCTTCAAACCCCAGAGCACCACTACCCGCAAAGGCATCTAAGCAGACGCTATTTTCAATATAAGGTGCCAGCCAGTTAAAAAGTGTTTCTCGAATACGATTGTGTGTTGGGCGCAATCCGTCTTCTTCAAAAAACACTATTTTTCGGCTGCGAAATTGTCCCGCAATAATACGAAGTTCAGAAGGTTTTTTTTTAGGCATGCCTGTAGCCGTATAATTTATTTTTGCGCTTACTTTTCGTTGGCGCTTCTATTATGAATGCTAAATGCTAAGCATCAATATTGGATGCAGATAAAGCATTTTTCTCAATAAATTCACGACGGGGCTCAACTTGATCACCCATTAATGTGCTGAACATGAGATCAGCTTGTACCGCATCTTCAATGGTGACTTTGAGTAAACGGCGTGACAAAGGATCCATGGTTGTTTCCCATAGTTGCTCGGGGTTCATCTCCCCCAAACCTTTGTAGCGAGAAATGGCCAGTCCTTTTTTGCCTTGGCTAAGTAGCCATTCATATGCTTGACCAAAGTCAGTGATTGGTTTGGTTTGTTCTCCGCGAGTAACCTGTGCCCCTGATTCAAAAAATCCTGAGATAGTTTTGCTCCATTGCGCAATGGATTGGTAATCATGGCAACGGAAAAAATCATCGTCCAGTTCAATTTCATTGTTGATGCCGTGCTTGGTTTCAATGACGCAAGGGTAAAATAAACTATTTTCCTGGTTTTGTTTTACCATAACAGCGAATTGAGTGCCTATTTCTGAGTTGTTTTTATTGAGTGCTGCACTCAAAGCATTTGTCCATTCGGTTATCGTGGATTCATTTTTTAAATGATCTATTTCGATGACAGGCAACGATTTCATTTGTTGCAAAATAAACTTGTGATAATGAATGGTAAGATGTGTGATGGCACGTTCAGCGTGATAAAAATCATTGGCCAATGATGCTAATGCATTATCAGAAATAGCGGGCGCATCTTTGCCTGGATATAATTTCGCATTTTCTAGCGCAATTTGCAGTACAAAATGGTGCAAGGCTTCATCATCTTTAGCATAAACTTCTTGCTTACCTTTTTTGATTTTATAAAGCGGCGGTTGAGCAATATAAATGTGACCTCGCTCAATTAGCTCAGGCATTTGACGATAAAAAAAGGTCAGTAATAATGTGCGAATGTGTGAACCATCAACATCGGCATCGGTCATAATGATAATGTGATGATAACGCAGTTTGTTTGGATCATATTCTTCACGACCAATTCCACAACCCAATGCCGTAATTAAGGTTGCTACTTCTTGAGAGGCGAGCATTTTATCGAAACGTGCTTTTTCTACATTTAAAATTTTACCTTTCAGTGGCAAAATAGCTTGGTTTTTTCGATCACGTGCTTGTTTTGCAGAACCACCAGCAGAATCCCCTTCGACTAAATACAACTCACAAAGTGAGGGGTCGCGTTCTTGGCAATCTGCTAATTTTCCAGGTAATCCAGCGACGTCTAATACGCCTTTTCTGCGTGTTAAATCGCGCGCTTTTCTTGCCGCTTCACGTGCACGAGCCGCTTCAATAATTTTTCCTGCAATGGCTTTTGCTTGCGCTGGGTTTTCAAGTAAGAAATTATTTAAATATTCGCTTACGGCGCTTTCAACAACGGGTTTTACGGATGAAGAAACCAGTTTGTCTTTTGTTTGTGATGAAAACTTTGGATCAGGCACTTTTACCGATAAAATAGCGGTTAAACCTTCACGCGCATCATCCCCTGTTGTTTCTATTTTTGCTTTTTTCGCAATTCCTGATGAATCTACATATTGGTGAATTGTTCGTGTTAATCCAGCTCGCATTCCTGCTAAGTGTGTTCCGCCATCACGTTGAGGGATGTTGTTGGTGAAACAAAAAATGGTTTCTTGAAACCCGTCATTCCACTGCAAAGCGGCTTCAACAACCACGTCATCTTTTTCTTGTGTGAAATAAACTACGTCAGGGTGAATGGGTGTTTTATTGCGGTTTAAGTGTTCGACAAAGGCTTTGATACCACCTTCGTATTGGAAAATATCTTCTTTATCAGTTGATTCTTCTTTAAGCGTGATTTTTACGCCGGAATTCAAAAAAGACAATTCTCGTAATCGGCTGGCTAAAATATCATAGTGAAAAACGGTATCAGTGAATATCTCGCCACTTGGCGTAAATTGCACAGTAGTACCTGTTTTGTCTGTCTCTCCAATTTCTTTAAGTGGGTATTGAGGCTCGCCCATTTTGTAGTGTTGCTGAAAGATCTTACCTTTTTGCTTAATGGTTAATATAAGCTCTTTTGATAATGCATTTACAACCGAAACACCAACGCCATGCAATCCACCAGAAACTTTATAGGCATTATTATCAAACTTACCGCCAGCATGTAAGATAGTCATAATAACTTCAGCAGCTGAACGTCCTTCTTCTTTATGAATATCTGTTGGAATTCCACGGCCATTGTCACTAACAGAAACGGATCCATCACTGTGAATTTTCACAATAATGTTATTGCAATGACCCGCAAGCGCTTCATCAATGGCGTTATCGACCACCTCAAAGACCATGTGATGTAAACCTGATCCGTCATCGGTATCACCGATGTACATACCCGGGCGTTTTCGGACAGCATCAAGACCTTTTAGGACTCTAATGGACGAAGAATCGTATGTAGTAGTATTTGGATTTGTTGACATAATTTTGATTCGTTTTTGTTGAGTATCTAACTGTTTTAAAAGTGAGAATTGTACCATAAAAATGGCCGCCCTGTTGATTTTTTAATATATTTTTTAAGATAAAAGCAGGTTATTTTGGACTTCGCCTTTTTTGTCTAAATCAATTTTAATCATCGCTATTTTTGATGCAAAAAACAGATCTGTTTGCGCTTCCTAAAGCCACTCTAGCTCACTTGATTTTCTATGTTGGAAGAATTGGGTTTTAGTGAGTGGTTTTGTAAAACACAATATGTTTGTCCGGGTAAATGCTGCGTGTTTTTTTGAAATAACACCCATTGCTTTGTTTTGCATAGAAAAAGCATTTAAAATACTTTATCTGTCTTTATCTGTCTTTATCTGTCTTTATCTGTCTTTATCTGTCTTTATCTGTCTTTATCTGTCTTTATCTGTCTTTATCTGTCTTTATCTGTCTTTATCTGTCTTTATCTGTCTTTATCTGTCTTTATCTGTCTTTATCTGTCTTTATAGTTCTTGCCTTAGCCTGATCCACTTTGATTTTGTTATTCAAGCAACTCATGACGTAAATTTTAAGAAGCTTAAACACATTAATTGAGAAACAGACAAAAGCGGACTGATGATTCCCGAAGTTATTTGAAAAACGTGACTTCGAGACTTGTTTTGTAAGCGCGATTTTGTTTTGGCTTTTTGTGATTTTACGTTTTTTTAAACTTACGCATTACTGTGCTGTGTTTTTATTCTTGATATCGCCGAGATGTTTCACGTGAAACATTTTTCTGACAGATAGTTTGAAATTACACCATGTTTCACGTGAAACATCCGATTTGTATGATTTAACATTAGAATTTGCTCAAGATCAGTTGACTTAATACCGGTGATGAACACTTGAGCTTCGATTGTCGATAAAATATTGGTTACAAGCGAGCGTTTAGTCGCATCCAACTCAGACGGAAGATCGTCGATCAAATAAATAGGTGAGCGGCTCGTTAAAGACTGAAAGTGTAATCCTTGAGATAAACGCAAGGCATAAGCAACTAATTTTTGTTGACCTTGAGACAAAACTTCTTGCGCGGGCAAGTTATCAACAGAAACGATTAAATCTGCGCGATGCGGGCCATGCAAAGTATAACCAAGATGATATTCTCGAAACATATTTTTTGATAAAGCCGAAATTAAAGAAGTTTTGGAATCCCAGCCCGCTGAATAGCTGAGCTGAATGTCAACTTCTTTAAGTAAAACAGACATAATATCTTTAAAAAAGGGTAAAAATTGTTGAATATATTGTTCTCTCATTTCATGCAGTGCAGTGCCAGTAATTGCAAGTTCGTTATTCCATACAGCAATTTCATCTTGTGGGGCGTGTGCTTTTAATGCAGCATTTTTATGATGCAAGCATTTTTGAAATGATTTCCAAGCCTGAAAAAATGCAGGTTGAGTATAAAAAAGCCCCCAATCTAAGAATTGACGACGTGATTTTGGACCGTCTGTTAAGATTCTATGACTTGCTGATCCAATGAATTGAACAGGTAAATAAGATGAAATTGCTGTAGCAGATGATAAGCTTTCTTCATTAATTCTAATTTTTGTATTGCCATCACGTGATCGTTGAATGCCAATAGGAATTTTTGCGTTGTTATGAAGAAAGTTGATAAAAAGCGCAAAAGCATTTTCTCCGTGATGAATAATATGTTCTTGACTGCTTGTTCTAAAAGACTTTCCCATGCTAAGACAATGAACCGCTTCCAGAATGCTTGTTTTTCCGGCGCCATTGTCGCCAAAAAATAAATTAAAATGCTTGGAGCATTCAATACTAGCGGAAGTGATATTTCTGAGATTGCTGATTTGTAAAGTCACGATAGACATAAAAACCTTTATAATCAATTGGTTGCATTTATCCGTTTGTGTTTCCACACGGAACTTCACGTCTAGCAGGCTTTATGAATTACGATGTATGAAAAACACGCTGTTATTATTGTGTTGTTCAATGTGATTTTTTCAGTAAAAACTTTCCTCTTGTTGTTTTGGGAGAACTGAATTTTTAGCGAAGTGCAATTTACCTAAAAATGCTTTATTATCCCGATGGTTCCATTCTTTCATACTGTAACCGAAAGGCTTGTTTTACGCGAGGGAAAATATGTCAAGTAACCAAATTTTTACATCAGAGTCAGTTTCCGAAGGCCATCCCGATAAGATTGCTGATCAAATCTCGGACGCTGTGTTAGATGCGATACTAGAAAAGGATAAGTTTGCGCGAGTCGCCTGTGAAACAATGATTAAAAATGGCATGGTTATGATCGCGGGTGAAATCACGACAACCGCATGGGTTGATATGGAGCAAATTGCACGTCAAACCATAAAAGATATTGGGTATGATAATCCCAGTTATGGGTTTGATAGTGAAGCATGTGCCGTTGTTTCCGCAATAGGTAAACAGTCACCTGATATCGCGCTAGGGGTTGATCATCGTGAAGACAAAGATATGGGTGCAGGTGATCAAGGTTTGATGTTTGGGTATGCAACAAATGAAACGGATGAATTAATGCCCGCTCCGATTGTTTATGCGCATCGGTTGGTAAAAAAACAATCTGAAGTAAGAAAATCAGGGCTGTTGCCTTGGTTGCGTCCAGATGCTAAAAGTCAAATTACACTCCGTTATGAAAATAAGAAACCAATAGCGGTTGATTGCATTGTGTTGTCAACGCAACATGATCCTGAAATTGACCAAAAATCTTTGCAAGAAGCGGTAATGGAAACCATTATTAAGCCAGTTATTCCAGAAAAATGGCTACATAAAGAAACAAAATATTTTATTAATCCAACAGGACGATTTGTTATTGGTGGTCCAGTTGGTGATTGTGGATTGACGGGTAGAAAAATCATTGTAGATACGTATGGTGGTATGGCGCGTCATGGCGGAGGCTGTTTTTCTGGAAAAGATCCTTCAAAAGTAGATCGTTCTGCAGCCTATGCAGCACGATATGTTGCAAAAAACATTATTGCTGCTGGTTTGGCTGACCGTTGTGAAGTGCAAATTTCCTATGCAATTGGCGTTTCAAATCCAACTTCTATTTTAGTTGAAACATTTGGTACGCATAAAATTCCTGAAGATCATATTGCTGAGCTGGTTAAGAAGCATTTTGATTTACGTCCACACGCAATTATTGAAATGCTTGATTTGTTAAAGCCAGTTTATTTTCAAACAGCTGCCTACGGCCATTTTGGTCGCAATGAGCTGAATTTAAGTTGGGAAAAAACAGACAAAGCCGTTTTATTAAAACAAAGTTAAGTATCAGAATTTATTTTGCAAAGCAGTTAAATTAAATGAGGAGCGAATATGTCAACCACTACAAAAAAACCAGCCAACAAAAAAACTGGTGTAACGCTACATGATTACAAGGTGGCTGATATTACATTAGCTGATTTTGGTCGAAAAGAAATTGTCATTGCTGAAAATGAAATGCCAGGATTAATGGCATTACGTAAAGAGTATGGTGCAAAACAGCCATTAAAAGGTGCGCGTATTGCCGGCTGTTTGCATATGACTATTCAAACAGCCGTATTAATTGAGACCTTAATTGAACTGGGTGCAACGGTGCGTTGGTCTTCTTGTAATATTTTTTCTACGCAAGATCATGCAGCAGCCGCAATGGCAAAAGCAGGTGTTCCCGTGTTTGCTTGGAAAGGCGAAACAGAAAAAGAATACGATTGGTGTATTGAGCAAACACTGAAAGGCCCTAATGGTTGGGAACCCAATATGATTTTAGATGATGGCGGTGACTTAACGGTAATCGTGCATGAAAAACATCCGAATATAATGAAAAATATTCGCGGTATTTCAGAAGAAACGACAACGGGTGTGCATCGTTTATATGATATGGCAAAAGAAAAAACATTAAAAGCAGCCGCAATAAACGTAAATGATTCGGTTACAAAATCTAAATTTGATAATTTATATGGATGTCGTGAATCATTGGTTGATGCTATTAAACGTGCAACGGATGTGATGATTGCCGGTAAAATTGCATTGGTTTGTGGTTATGGTGATGTTGGTAAAGGTTGTGCACAAGCATTGCGTGGATTAGGTGCGCGAGTATGGGTAACTGAAATTGATCCGATTTGTGCATTGCAAGCGATGATGGAAGGTTATGATGTGGTCAACATGGATGATGCGGCTAGTAAAGCAGATATTTTTGTTACCGCAACAGGTTGCCGCGATATTATTACGCATGAGCATCTGAAAAAAATGAAACATCAATCTATTGTTTGTAATATTGGTCATTTTGATTTAGAAATTGATATTGCTTCATTAAAAAAATATCAGTGGGAAAATATCAAACCGCAAGTGGATCAAGTTATTTTTCCAGATGGAAAACGCGTTACTATTTTAGCAGAAGGTCGTTTGGTAAATTTAGGCTGTGCAACAGGACATCCCAGTTTTGTGATGTCAAACTCATTTACAAACCAAGTGCTTGCACAAATTGAGCTGTGGAATCATAGCGAAAAATATGAAAATAAAGTGTATGTGCTGCCAAAACACCTTGATGAAAAAGTAGCTGAATTACATTTGAAGAAAGTGGGCGCAAAGTTAACAAAACTAACGGACGCGCAAGCAAAATATTTAGGGCTTAGTAAAAAAGGCCCATTTAAGCCAGAACATTATCGTTACTGATCTTAAAATAAAGATATATTCACCCTGTCAGATAAGTTTTTGATAGGGTGTTATACCGATTTTAGAATACGTTGTTGCTTGCTTATAGCGGATATTCCAGAAAAAATTAATAACACTGTTTGATAAATACTTTTGCATCCTGCAATGTTTTATTTGCAATCATATTGGCCTTTTCTGCTCCTTCGCGTATTACGGATAAAATATAATCTTCATTGCCCAGTAACGCTTTGCGACGTTTTTGTATGGGCTCTAATAAGGTCATAATGGATTCGATTAATTTTTTCTTGCAGTCTACATCGCCAATTTTTCCAGCTTGATACTTTTCTTTTGCTTCTAACACCCATTTTTTATCTTGAGTAAAAACATCATGAAAAATCCAGAGTGGATTATTTTCTACTTCACCCGGATCTGTTGCGCGCAGTCGTTTTGGATCTGTATACATACCCATAATTTTTTTGCGTACAGTCTCAGCATCATCGCTGAGCAAAATGGAATTATTTAAAGATTTGCTCATCTTGAGTAAAGTACCTTCTGCGTTGGGCGCACCTAAACCAATTAATTTTTTAGTGCGACCCAACATCATTTCTGGAATGGGGAACAACCCACCCGCTTTGATATTGTCTTCATCTTTTAAATGGGCATCAACACCACAATAAAGCTGATTAAATTTACGCGCTGTTTCTCGCGTTAATTCTAAATGGGCCGCTTGATCTTCACCAACTGGAACAAGATCAGCGCGAAAAGCTAAAATATCGGCAACTTGTAAAATAGGATAAAACAAAAACCCCATTGAATATTGATCAGCAAGTTGTTTGTCACGAATTTCATCTTTAATTGTGGGGTTTCGCATTAATCGGGGATATGAAATGATCATGCTAAAGTAAGTTGCCAATTCAAAAATAGCAGGAATATCTGATTCTAAAAAGATACAGCTTTTCTTGGGGTCAATTCCCGCAGCTAAGTAGTCGAGCACAATATCAAGTACGCTATCATGAATGGCTTGTGGTTTATCTGCTTTGGTAGAAAATGCATGTGGGTTTGCTAACAAAAAATAGCAGTCATATTTATCTTGTAGGGCCACGCGATTTTCAAGCGAGCCAACCCAGTGACCTAAATGGAGTTTTCCTGTTGGGGTATCGCCCGTAAGCAAGCGCGGTTTTTTCATAAAGATCTCATTAACACATAATGATAAAAACGTGGGTTAATCATGCTGTTTTTGCGCGTCTCAGTCAATACAGGTGTTAAAAATAGTTTTTCATTGCGTTGTGTGTTTTTAAAACGATAAAATGGCCCAAAAATAAAGTGCAAATGGATGAATTGTGAAAAAAATAAACGACGATGTTGTTATTATTGGCGCGGGTATTTTAGGCGTCACAGTGGCTTTAGAAATAAAAAAACGATTTCCAGAACAAAACATTCTGATCATTGAGAAAGAATCTATTGCCGGTTTTCATGCAAGTGGTCGAAATAGTGGTGTATTACATGCAGGATTTTACTACACAGCCGATAGTTTAAAGGCACGCTTTTGTCGCGATGGTAATCGCGCAATGAAAAGGTATTGTCTTGAAAACAACCTAAAAATAAATCAAAACGGAAAACTGGTGATCACAAAAGATGCATCTGAGCTGAGCGCATTAAAAATGTTATATGATCGCGGCGTAAAAAATGGTGTGCGTCTTGATTTAATATCAGAAAATGAGGCCAAAAAAATTGAACCGCGCGTTCGAACCTGTGAAAAAGCAATATTTTCACCCGATACCGCATCAGTGAATCCAACAGAAGTCATGCAATCATTAGTAAAAAAAGCAGAAAAACAAGGCATACGCTTTTCATTCGGTGAAAAATATCTTAATCATGATAAAAAAACAAAAATGATTATTACCAACAAGAGAAAACGATCTGCTGGCTTTGTGATTAATGCAGCAGGCCTCTATGCGGATAAAATCGCAAAACAATTTGGATTTAGTTTGCATTACGATATCGTGCCTTTTAAAGGTTTGTATTTATATTCAGATGAAAAAGTAGGCGCATTAAAAACACATGTTTATCCGGTACCCGATTTGAATTATCCTTTTTTGGGCGTGCATTTTACGATTACTGTGGATGGTAAAATTAAAATTGGACCGACTGCAATGCCTGCATTTTGGCGAGAACAATATCATGTTGGGAATCGTTTTTCGGCAAGTGAACTGGTGTCAATTTTAAAAAGAGAAGTTATTCTATTCGCAAAAAACCAGTTTCATTTTAGAAAAATAGCGATCCAAGAATTAAAAAAATACAATAAAAAATGTATGGCCAATCAAGCAGCTTATATGTTGAATGATTTTTCCGCGAGAAACTATAAACAATGGGGAAAGCCAGGTATTCGTGCACAATTAGTCGACACACGGAATGATACGCTGGTAACTGATTTTTGTTTTGAGCAAGATGATTATTCTTTGCATGTATTAAATGCCGTTTCTCCCGCATTCACCTGTTCCTTTCCATTGGCTGCTTTTTTGGTTGATCAATTGACAGGGACCGATGTCCCATAAAGGTTAAATGACTCGAAAAGTTAAAAAAAATTTCTAGGCTGCTTTGAATTCCGGTACAATGCCCGCATGACAAAATCACACAATGACATTACCCAGTCTTTAAACACGGCGCAGTGCGAAGCGGTGACAGCAGAGTTGCAACATTTGCTGGTATTGGCAGGTGCTGGGAGTGGTAAAACACGCGTATTAGTACATCGTATTGCTTACTTGATGGAAAAATATCAGGTGTCACCGTATGAAATTTTAGCGGTAACTTTTACCAATAAAGCAGCAGCTGAAATGCGTGGTCGTATTGAAAAATTACGTGGCATTCCAGTAAATCACATGTGGGTTGGCACATTTCATGGATTATCACATCGATTATTGCGTACGCACTTTCTTGAAGCGCAATTACCACAAACCTTTCAAATTATTGATAGCGAAGATCAACTGCGACTGATTAAGCGTATTCATCGTGCAATGGCATTGGATGAAAAAAAATGGGAACCGAAACAATCGCAATGGTACATTAATAATCATAAAGAAAAAGGCGTGCGCGCCAATCAAATCACGGATGCATTGGATTATACCACTGAAAAATTCCAGCAAGTTTACTCAGAATATGAATCGGTTTGTCAGCGTTCAGGTTTGGTTGATTTTACTGAGTTATTATTGCGTTCCTATGAGTTGCTACAAAACAATGAAAATATTCGATCTCATTATCAGCAGCGTTTTTCGCATATTTTGGTGGATGAGTTTCAAGATACAAATCACATTCAATATCGTTGGTTGAAAGTATTGACGGGTTCAAAATCTTTTATGATGGCAGTGGGTGATGATGACCAGTCAATTTATAGTTGGCGTGGTGCGCAAGTTAAAAACATCCAACATTTTTCGCGTGATTTTAAAAATGCCCACACTATTCGATTAGAGCAGAACTACCGTTCAACTAAAACCATTCTCAACGCAGCAAACGCCGTAATTGAAAAAAATAAAAACCGCATGGGAAAAACACTATGGACATCAGGCGATGAAGGTGACTTGATCAACCTGTTTGAAGCGTTCAATGAACGTGAAGAAGCATCACAGGTTGTTTCTGAAATTAAAAGTTTATCGCGCGATGTGTATTCATTAAATGATTTTGCAATTTTGTATCGATCTAACGCACAGTCTCGCGTACTAGAAGAAGCGTTATTAGAAGCAAAAATAGCTTATCGTATTTATGGTGGATTTCGATTTTTTGAGCGTGCTGAGATCAAAGACGCATTAAGTTACTTACGATTAATGGTTAATCGTCATGATGATGCTGCATTTGAGCGTGTGATTAATACCCCAACGCGTGGCATTGGACAAACCACGTTAGCCAAAATACGTGAATTAGCACGTGAAAATAATGCTTCATTATGGGAAACAACACGTCATTGCATTGATACCAATTTATTTTCAGCGCGTGCACATGCCGCGCTAGATTATTTTATAACAATGATTGATCAGTTAAGTACTGAAAGCAAACACTTAAAATTAGCTGAAGTAGTCGACTTAATGTTAATTCGCAGTGGATTATTGCAATCACACAAAGAAGACAAATCTGAAAAAGGATTGTCACGTGTTGAAAATTTAAAAGAGTTAATTACAGCAACAGCTGAATTTGTGGTTTCCAGTGAGCAACCTAACTTGTCAGAAATCGAGGCATTTCTAGCTGAAGTCGTTTTAGAAACGGGGATGCAGCAAGCCGATGAACAAACAGATTGTGTGAGCTTGATGACCTTGCATGCTGCAAAAGGCCTTGAGTTCCCGGTTGTTTTTATGGTGGGTATGGAAGAACAATTATTTCCACATCAAATGTCGATTAATGAACGTGATGGATTAGAAGAAGAGCGACGTTTGTGTTATGTGGGTATGACGCGAGCGATGAAAAAATTATTTTTAAGCTGCGCAGAGTATCGGCATATGCATGGGCAAGGACATTATCATGCGCCTTCCCGTTTCCTTTCGGAAATTCCTGAGCAGCTGATGCATCATGTACGTCCAAAATTAACCGTATCAAAAGCCAGCGCCTATGGCGTTGAAAATTCGAGCTACTTTACAAAACGCTTTCCAAAAAAAGATAAAGTAACGCAACCGAAGCAAAACGATTCTGGTTTTTCAATTGGTCAACGTGTCACGCATGATAAATTTGGCCAAGGTATTATTGTGGATGCAGAAGGCGCTGGTGATTCTGCGCGCGTGCAAATTAAGTTTGATGGTCATGGTGCAAAATGGTTAATTTTGCAATTTGCAAACTTGAGATGAGTTTGTAATCACGTAAGTCTATTATTCTTTTTGTTTACAGCGTGTTTCAGGTAATGCAAAGACAAGCAAGATAGCTAACACAAAACCGATTGGGAATATCCACATCGCCCAGGTAAAATCACTGGCAACGAAGTGGGTAGAGATTTCATGAGTGCGCAACCAAATGCGTTTATCTAATAAGTAACCAAAAAAAGGCTGGAAAATAGCACTGCCACCTTGCACGGAAATATTCACGACACTCACTGACATTGCGGTTACCAAACGCATCGAGTTTTCTGCAACTAAAGGATAGCCAATAATTTGTGTGCTGCTGCAAACACCAATTAACAAAAACAGCCAAAATAAAGTTTCAAATGATAGGTTAGAATGAAAAACCACAACAGATATTAAGCCCAAAGAAAGCATAGCACCTGCCAACATAGGTGGGCGACGTCTTTTAATTTTATCTGAAATCCAGCCAACAATGGGAGATCCAATCATTGTGCCAATAAATAACATCGATGATACATCTGATGCATCCGCACGTGAGATACCGTGTGAATTTGTTAAATATAAAACACCCCACAATCCACCCAGCAATCCAACGGGTAAATTCATAAAACATACATATAAACCACCCATCCAATTTTGCAGTCTTAAAAATGCAAGGCGTAATGTTTTTACATAACCTAATGCATCAAGAGCATTTTGTTCATCTAAATGTTTTTTTTCATGTGTTGGAGGGTAATCTTTTACAATAAAGAAAATCAATAAAAAGAAAATAACGCCAACAGCAGTATCAATTTGCAGTGCCGTACGCCAATGTGTTGCATGTGCCAACATTTCCATAGGTCGTTGTGAAACCCATCCGCCAAACATGGCAGACGTTAATACCAATCCAATCACCAATCCCATGCGTTTGGGTGGAAACCAGCGCGAAGCCAAACGAATTACGCTTAAAAAACAAAAGGCACTGCCGATACCAGTTAAAAAACGAAAAAAGCAGGCTAAAGAAAATGTGCTGGTTAGAGAAAATGCGCCTGTTCCAATAATGCAGATTGCCAATGCAGTTAAAATAACGCGGCGTGTTGCGCATCGATCTAGTAATATCCCGGCAACAAATAAAAAAATCACATTAGCAATAAAATAGAATGAAGATAAGTCACCGAGCTTTCCTGCATCAATATGAAAAGTATGCATTAATGACATCGAAATTGAATCGAATACATTCATTTGAATAAATTCATAAAAGAAAAAAAGTGAGGCGACCATGACAACCAACCAGGATTGCCTATTTGCTGATGCAGGTGTGTTTACTGTTGAGTGAGTAGATGCATGATATCCGTGAGCCATGATTACCTCGTCATAACAATATAGAGATTATTTTTATCGCAGCATCATGCTGTCTTGTGCCAATTTCATTTCAAGGGAATCATCTGATGATGTTTCTTCTAGCGCACGACAATGTGTTTCATGAATAAGGGATGCGCAGATCAAAGCAATAACAAATGCCAGCGGCATGATTAAAAAAGCAATGTGATAATCAAAAAGCGAATAAAGCGGTACGTTATGATGCATTTGATGATTCCAGTCTAGATCGAGTAGCTTTGGAAATAAGGGAATAAAGAAACCGCCTGCCATAATCAACATAGATGCTAATCCTTCTGCTGCACCCGTTAATATCGCTGAATTACTTTCAGCGATGAGCGGATATCCTAAAATTTGTGAGCTCACAACGTAGCCCAACATAAAAAACAAAATTAAGAGTGTATAAAGTGAAGGAGATGGCCAGTACATAATAATTAAAATCACGGCGATAGAAGTAATGGCACCAATAATCATCGGGATTTTGCGTTGCCCTAATTTATCTGACATCCAACCAATGGTGGGTGAGCCAATAATCATGCCGAAAAAAATCATGGAAATAACATATGAAGCATCCATTGCAGATAGATGTTGTGTTTGTACAAGATACCAACCGCCCCAGGTTGAGCCCAATAAAAAAATGGGTAAATTGATAAGAGAAATAAAAGCACCACCCAACCAATTTTGTGAATTTGAAATTACCTTTTTTAAGGCATGCCAAAAACCAATTCTTTCTAATGCCGCTTGTTGTTCTTCAAAAAATGCTTTTGTGCCAGGTGGATAATCACGAACAAAAATGATGATGATGGCTAACATAAATAGACCTGATAGCGCATCAAGACGCAGTGTATTTCGCCATCCATATAGTTCCGTTAGTTTGGTGAAAGGGGTTTGTGCAATCATGCCGCCAATCATGGCAAACGTAACAATCAAGCCGATAACCAAAGCCATTTGTCTTGCTGAAAACCAACGTGATGCAAAGCGAACACAGCTTAATAAACAAAATGAACCAGCAACGCCAGTAAGCAAGCGACATACTTCTGCTTGCCATAATGCGGTGGTAAATGAAAATAAAAATGCACACGCAACACAAACAAACATGGAAAGGGTGATAATCAGGCGCGTTGAGTAACGATCTAGAATCATGCCAGCAGGAAATAAAAATAAAACATTGGCATACATATAACAAGCGGACAGTTGGCCCAGTTCGGTAGCGTCTTTTAGGTGGAATGCTTTGTAGAGCGATGAATCAATCGCGTTGAACATATTGACTTGCATGAATTCGAAAAAGAAAAAAAGTGAAGCTGAAAAGATAACAATCCAGGGCTGCATACGCTGAAAAAGTTTCCTTTTATGGACAGATGGTGACAAGCTAGGCGGCACGGATGTCGTCAGCATGTGATATTTACTCCACATGATTTAACCCAGGGCGATTCTACACAGACAGCCTAAGTGAGGCAAGGATAAATTGGGTTTATCGTCAATTTAATGCGCAGTTTGTTAGGTCAGCGTGTCTGCCGTTGTTTTCCTTTTTATCTCACCTGTTTTTTTCAGGCGAAAGTGCTTGCGACAGGTGGCGATATATTTTTCATTTCCGCCAATATCCACTTGTTCTCCATCTACAACAGCGCAGCCGTTTTCATCGATACGCAAATTCATGGTGGCTTTTTTTCCACAATGACAAATGGTTTTTAATTCAATGATATTATCAGCCCATGCCATCAAATAAGCGCTACCTTCGAATGGTTCGCCACGAAAATCAGAGCGGATACCGTAAGTTAAGACAGGGATATTTAAAAAATCACAAATGAGGCTGAGCTGCTCTACTTGTTCTTTTGTTAAAAACTGTGCTTCATCAATCAGTATGCAATGTACATTTTGGTTGTTTGCAACTTCTTTTTTTACAGAAACAAAAATATCAAAATGCTTATCGATGGGGATGGCTTCGCGTTGCAATCCAATACGAGAGGCTATTTTTCCAGTGCCAAATCGATCATCAATAATGGGCGTATATAATAAAGTATCCATGCCGCGTTCGTTGTAGTTATAACTGGATTGTAATAACGTAGTGCTTTTTCCAGCATTCATTGCTGAGTAATAAAAATGTAGTTTAGCCACTTGATACGACCCTTTTGCGTATTTTGAAAAATTTGATTAGGATAGGGCGCATTGTAACATAACGAATGGAGATTATTGATGAGCGATTTAGTCCTAAGCACAGGTGATGAACAGTTTGAAGCGGATGTGTTGAATTCAGATTTACCTGTATTAGTTGATTTTTGGGCGCCGTGGTGTGGTCCTTGTCGTATGCTTGCGCCTGTACTGGATGAAGTGGCTGGTCAGTTTGTTGATCGCGTGAAATTTGTGAAAGTGAATGTGGATGAACATCAAGAAACACCAGCAAAATATGGCGTTCGCGGCATACCCAGTTTAATGTTGTTTAAAAATGGTGAGATGGTTGCGAATAAAGTAGGCGCATTAAGTAAGTCACAATTGATTGCTTTCTTGGAAGAAGGTGCGTGATGGGTGATTAGGGGTTGGGACCTGTGTTTTGTATTTGAATGACGATTGATTATCGCAGGCCCCAGATCCCACTTGCATTCCTCAAAAAAAGCCACTAGAATCATCTCATAAATCTCAAGATGTTACTCCCCAAAGCGATAAATTTGTAACAACAACCAATTTCAGTGTGAACCCATTTTTCGTGCAAATCATAATTTTAAAACATGTATAACATTAACCGAAGGTAATCAATTTCTATGAATTTAACCGAGTTACGCAATAAGAGTCCTGCTGAATTAAGTCAGTTAGCTGAAAGTGTCAATATCGAAAATGTGAATAGCATGCGCAAGCAAGATATGATCTTTGCGATTTTAAAAACACACGCTAAAAATGGTGAAGATATTTACGGCGATGGCGTTCTTGAGATTTTGCAAGATGGTTTTGGTTTTTTGCGTTCATCAAACAGCTCTTACTTAGCAGGTCCGGATGATATTTATGTATCACCAAACCAAATTCGTCGATTTGCATTACGCACTGGCGATACCATTATAGGAAAAATTCGCCCACCTAAACAAGGCGAACGTTATTTCGCTTTAGTTGAGATTGAAAAAACAAATTTTGATGATCCAGAAAAAACACGTAGAAAGATCGCGTTTGAAAATTTAACACCTTTGTTTCCAAATGAACGATTGGTGATGGAAATTGGCAATGGTTCAACCGAAGATATTACTGCGCGTATGATTGATTTGGCATCGCCGATCGGAAAAGGTCAGCGTGGATTAATCGTGTCTCCGCCAAAAGCGGGTAAAACCATGATGTTACAAAATATCGCGCATTCCATAGCACAAAATCATCCTGAGTGTATTTTGATGGTGTTATTAATCGATGAACGTCCTGAAGAAGTTACTGAAATGGAACGTTCAGTGAAAGGTGAAGTGGTTGCCAGCACATTTGATGAACCGGCGGCACGTCATGTTCAGGTTGCAGAAATGGTGATTGAAAAAGCAAAACGATTAGTTGAGCATAAGAAAGATGTAGTGATTTTATTAGATTCCATTACACGTTTGGGTCGTGCTTATAACACAGTGATTCCTTCATCTGGAAAAGTGTTAACAGGTGGTGTTGATGCCAATGCATTGCAACGACCAAAACGTTTTTTTGGTGCGGCGCGTAATATTGAAGAAGGCGGCAGTCTTACTATTATTGCAACAGCATTGGTTGATACCGGCTCGAAAATGGATGAGGTGATTTACGAGGAATTCAAAGGTACCGGTAACATGGAAATTCATTTGGATCGTCGTATTGCTGAGAGACGTGTATTCCCCGCGATTAATATTAATCGTTCTGGTACGCGTCGTGAAGAATTGATTACAAAACCAGATGAATTGAAAAAAATGTGGATTCTTCGCAAAATATTGCACCCAATGGATGAGCTGGCAGCCAGTGAGTTTTTAATTGACCGTTTGAAACTAACCAAAACCAACGCTGAATTTTTTGATAGCATGAAAGGCGATTCAAAATAAAAATAGATTAACCGTTAAACAGACCCCAGAAAGAAAGTTATTTTTGAATTTTAAAAATTTGATATGAATATTTTTTTGGTTAACGGTTAACAAAATTCAAGTGAGTGTTTTTAAAACCCATTTTCATTGAGATAATGGTTAATTAATGTGTCGGCATGGTATTATTGCCAAGCCGCATCGCTTTTAATACCTGAGTTAATTCTGAAAAACTTTCAAACAACTGAAAAAATAATGAGTGGTCTAACTGCTTCGCTATCGATGCATAAGATAAAACATGATAGGCGTTTTTTCCCAGTTGAATAAAATAATGTTCCGATACATTTTTTCGTAAAACACGTTGTGGGAATAGCCCGGATAAAATCAAACATTGATCACCTACTTCACGTAGTGCGTGCATCGCGAGCGTTGATGTAACGTGAACATTTTTTAGAAAATCAATGGCCAGTACGGCAGAAGATAAATTGATTTCAGTTGTGTAAGCATCGAGTGTCATAACCACATAACTTTCCATGCCTTCATTTAATTGAAAGCCTGATTTTTCTTGGCCTTCAATGACCAGCGTTCGCCATTGTGCGATGCGTGTTGGTTCAACATGAAGAATACTCATAAGATCACCCCTATGAATAAGTATAGTAAAAATAAAGCTACATTTTTGAATTTAGCATGGCAATTTCATTGGTGCTAATAAGTTTGTATTTTTTGAGTTGTGGCAAAATGAAATGCATGGCTTGTGTATCATTTGTTCTCATGTAAACGGATTTAAGTGACGATAAAATAAGTTTATTTTTCGGTTCTTTTTGATAAAGCTGTTTTAAAATACCCAAGGCCTCATCGATTTGATCTGATTCTAAGTAAAAACGCGCTTGTGATAATGTGATAGCAAAACGTGCTTTTGGATCAATGGCAAGCGCTTTTTGTAAATAATCATCACGTTTTTCAAAGCGTTGCTCATCATGCGCTGCTTTCGCAGCCAATAGGTAGTTTGTAAAAGAAGCGGCATAATGATTCGATTTTAGAAAATATTTCTCAGCATTTTTGAACTCACCTTGTGCGATGGAAGTAATACCTTGGGTGATGCAGCGTTGATATTTTTGTGCAAATTTGAATTTTTTTCTATGCGCAAGCCTCTTAGAAATCAAAGCAATATTTTTTATGGCACGCATGAAAAAATATAAAACACAGAAAGCTAAAAATAAGGTGATGAGAGCAATCCAAATACTGGTTGTAACAATCCAGCCTTCGTATGACACGATAACGTAACCCGGATTTTTATGAATTAAAAATCCAATACCGATGGCCGTTAATAAAATTAAAAACAGAAATAATATTTTTTTCATTGATCTTGCTCCATGCTAGCTGTTTTTGAGCTTGCTAAAAGAGACAGCGTGGTATCAAGTGATGGCAATTGCGGGTTAATGTTTGTTTTTTCAAGTACATCAATTTCAGAAACCAATGAAGCGGTTGTTGGAGCGAGTGAAAAATAATTATTTAAGGTGTGAGTAACGGATTGTAGTGCTGATTGATAGATTGGTTGGTCATGATGCAGTAAAGCCCATTGCGCCAAGGTGATTTGCATTTGAAGATTTAATTTAGTAGATAATACCAATTCAGGATCAACTAATGGCATGGTGCGACTGTCTATGTGGCGCACAATAAAAAATTGTTTTACGCTTTTCAGATGATCCCATACGCGATGATACCAAGGCGTGTTTTTAGTATCGGTGGTTTGGATATCCTGAATGACTTTTTGTAAACCAGCAGACGCTTTTGTTGCATCTTTTAACAAGGAGATGGCATAGATTTTTTTATTGAGCTCAGCCAGTTGTGAAAAAATAACGGGGGTGTCTAATTTGGGAAGTGCATTTAATGCTGCTATGTTTTGCGTTAGTGCTGTTTTGAGTGCGTCATTATCATGCGTTTTTGATAGCGCTAACGTCAGCGTGTTTTTTGCAGCCACCGCATTTTTATCTAATGTTAATTGTAAGTTGGCTAGATGAATGAGATAGCTGACTTCAGATTTGTTTTGTGCATGTTGAGGTAGGGCAACTGTTTTTTGCAATGTCTCAATGGTTTGTGTTTGTTGTGTGAGTTGTTGCTGGCTTTTTTGTGCATTTTGAAAATTAAAAAAACCAATAGCGCCTGATGCAAGCGCGATAATAATTGAAATACTGGCGACAACGGAAGCGGCTCTCGCAGGGGTGTTGCTTTTTTTTGTATTTCCTATTGATTCATTCGTTGACATAAAAAATCCTTTTGCTTTTTGATTGATTGTATCATGTTCCTAATATTGAATTGCAGCCAAAATGGATTCATCTGTTGCATCCTTTGATTGCATCACTGATTGAAAACCCATGTGAATGGCTTCCATTTTCATTTTTTCGTTGACCACACACAATTTTTTTTGCATGAGCCATTGATTATGTTTCGGTGCATGAAACAAGGCAACAAGCTGTGATAAGCTTTCAAAACTGGTTGCAACAACCGTATTTATTGCGTTGACAACCAGTTGTGGAAAAATAATTTCCATGTCATGGGAAACCAGAATACGACGATAACAGATCATTATTTTAATTTGTGCGCCGCGCGCAGTAAATGTTGTGGGTAGCAATGACTTTGAGTTTTCGCCACAAACGATCAAAATGGTTTTTTGATCGATGTTCTGCAATGCAGGAATAGATAAAATACCTTCGCTGCTAAAATGCATAGGGCAAATGACGTTTTGTATATTTTTGTTTTTTAATGCGCGCTGGGTGGCGGAGCCGATAGCGATAACTTCCCCTTTAATGTTTATTTCACTATCACCTGAAAAAAAAGCATTAACGGCATTTGCGCTTAAAAAAATCAGATAATTAAATGAGGATAAGTTGGGTTTCTCAAATTGAAGGGGTTGTATCTCAAACAAGGGTAAATTAAAAATGCTGCCACCGATTGACTCAACAAGTTCGGTTAGTTTTTTTGATTGATGTTCTGGGCGTGTGTTTAATAGTCGAAGATCTGCTTTCATAGATATGGCTCATATTAAGTCTGTAGCACCTTGCTGTAATAAATCATCAGCGACTTTTTTTCCAATATGTGTTGAGGTGTTTAGAGGTGCTGTTGCTGCAGCACGGAGAATTTTTTCTCCATTTTCGCTGCCAACCATGGCAGATAACTGTATTTTATCATCAATGATTTTTGCATGAGCGCCGATTGCGGTATGACAATCCCCGCCGATGATTTGGTTCACTGCGCGCTCAGCTGTGACACACTGCGCAGAAGGAAGGTGATGCAAAAACAAAGTGAGTTCACGTGTAAAGTGATCTTTTTCGCGACATTCGATTGCAATAGCGCCTTGACCAATAGCCGGCGTGAATAGATCGTCAGGAAAATAAGCGCGAATGCGATGAGCAAGATTTAATCGGATAACGCCAGCAGCAGCTAAGATAATGGCATCGTATTCATTGGCATCTAATTTTGAAAGACGCGTATCTACATTACCGCGCAACAATTTTATCTCAATATCAGGACGAATGGATTTAACCAAAGCAGCGCGTCGTGGGCTTGATGTGCCGACAACCGCATTGTGTGGCAAGGCATTTAATTCCGTATAATGATTCGATAAAAATGCATCGCGTGCATCAGCGCGTTCACAAATGGCTGCGATAACTAATTTTTCTGTTGGGTAAACCGACATATCTTTAATACTATGAACAGCAATATCGGCTTCATTTTTAAGTAGCGCACTTTGAAGTGCCTTTACAAAAACAGATTTCCCACCAATCTCAGTTAAAGGAATATCTTGTTCTTGATCCCCTTCGGTTGTGATGCCAATGAGCGTGATGTTGAGTTCAGGATGTTTTTCTTCAAGTTTGGATTTTATAAAATGGGCTTGCCATAAAGCGAGTTTACTTTTGCGAGTGGCGATGCGGATGTGATTTTTTTTCATTTTAATCTCTCAATCAGCGCATCATTTTTATTCCATAATGCATTAAACCATTGCTGAATGTGCGCTCGAAATTGACGATCATGATAATAATCACCCAATAAATCAGGTGTAATGGGAATAACTTCATAACGAACAATGATTTTTTCAAAATGACCGCAAGCAAATTCCCATAAGGTCGGTGTTTTTTTAGGATAACAAATGGTGACGCTCACAATGCCAGATAAAATATCTTGCAGTTCATTTACAACAACAATAGCGCCGCCAGCATGCGGTTTTAATAAATTTTTGAGTGGGGATTGTTGCCTTTCTTTTTTCTTTTCAGTAAATCGCGTTCCTTCTGCAAAATTAATTAATGTGCTGGGAAAATGGCGTAATCGATGACAAGCTGCTTTGGTTGTTTCGACATCTTTTCCTTTTAATTTTGGATTTTTGCGAATAGCGGCATGAGAATGACGAGACATAAAAGGATAACCCAATGCGTAGCAAGCTAATCCTGCAAAAGGCAGTTGCCACAATAATTCTTTTTTCATGAAAAATTTAAGTGGTGGAATTTTTTCATTGAAAATATTACCTAAGACCAAGATATCTAACCATGAACGATGATTTGAAATCATCACATACCAACCGGTTTTTTTTAATTGACCTGTACCTAATATATCCCAGCGGTTGCGCGTGGAGATCATTGAGATCCAGTTGTTAATATGGGCAAACCAAGCAGGTGTTTTTTGTAAAAAATCACGTTGTACTGCAAATCGTGCTTTGCGCGGTAAAGGTAAAATGAACAGTGATACCAGCAAAATGACAACAGCCAACAGCAGCAGATTAGCGGCGTACAAAGTCAACGAAAGACATCCGCGTATAATTCGCATGAATGAAAAGCTCCTGAATGAATTAGTGAGTTGGTTGCTGGAGTGTATCTAACTTCGCTTTTGATTTCAGTGATTCTGCTTCATCGTAAATATTTCCAACGCTCGATTTAGTATGAATTAAAAAGGGGCAGTCTCTTTCTTGTTCGGTGTAGCAATTATAAACGCCTGGTTTAACGTGTTTCCATTTTCCTTCTGTGGGCTGAAACGTTAACGTGTGAAAAGCCAGCGTGACTGGAATAGTAGGTTGAACAGTGGGGTTGCCTTGAATAGTGAATCGTTGTTCTGATTCATACACACAGGTGACTTGTCCTATTTTTTCGCCTGTCCATTGTGCGCCTACAAAACGGGTTAGATTGGTTGCCAAAGAAACATCATAACTTTTCCAAAATCCAGCTTGGGTTTGCGCTGTCCAATTTCCCGCAGATTTATTTTTTTTGATTTCAGCAATGGTTGGGCAATATTGGTTGGGTGCTGTTTCTGCCAAACTTAAATGACACCACGCCATGGCAGAAATGGCTACTACGATAATAAAGCGGTTTGATATTTTTCTCATACAATAAATTATAGTCTATTTTTTTATGATGTCACTGCGTGGAAGATAAATTTTGTACCTATGAACGTCATAGGAGAAATAATCAATGCGGTCAATAACATGAGCCCCAAAAGAGCAAAAAGCGGAGACAGGTCGATGTTGGCGATAGGGGGAATAATACGACGAATGCGTGACAGCATGGGTTCAGTCAGTCTAAAAACGACATCCATGGCGGGGTTTTTTTGAAGCGAGGGAATCCAACTTGCAATCGCACCAATGATGATGGCGTAAAAATAAATATCCATGAATTTATTGAGTATGCTGGCAATGGTAATAATTAAGACGCCTAGAAGATGGGGAAATTTACCATTTAATAACAAACCAAAAAATAAAATACTTTCGACCAGTTGTAAGATAACAGCGAACAATATGATCGATAAATCAAAACCCGCAACACCGCGTACTATTTTTCGAAAAGGTTGTAGTGGTTTTTCGGTAAGCTTGATAATAAATTGTGAAATCGGATTATGCCAACTGACTTGTATTTTTTGAAATAAAAAACGCAACAATAAAATAAGAATATAAGCGTTGAAAACAAGCCGAATAATTTGAAGTAATAATGTCAAAAGATTACCTTCGATGATGTTCATTTTATTTTCCTGTTAGGTTGCTAATTCCTTCGCCCGATTAAAAGCGGCTTCCATTGCCATTTTTATAATAGAGGTTACGTCGTGTTGATTTAATACGGCGGTTGCTGCAGCAGTTGTTCCTTTTTCTGCTGTAACCAATCGACGCAGTTGTTCAAATGATTGATCTGTTTCCATCGACATTTTTGCAGCGCCAGTGGCAGTTTGAGCGATCAATAATTTTGCTTGTTCAGATGATAACCCCATGGATTCAGCTGCTTTTTGCATGGCTTCAAAAATATAAAACAGATAGGCAGGACCAGATCCAGAAACAGCGGTGATTACATCGAGCTGATTTTCATTCTCTACCCAAACCGTTGTGCCTATTGAACGAAACAAAGATTCTGAAAATATTTTTTGATCGGGTGTTGTAAAATCATTTGCAAATAATCCTGTAGCACCTGCGCCAACAGAAGAAGCAATGTTTGGCATGGTGCGTACAATGGCGCTGTGCTTATTTTCAAGATAGCGTGAAATGGTTGGCGTGGTAATGCCAGTGACAAACGAAATTAGCAAAGGCTGCTTTTCATGCAAGACATTTTTTATTTCTTGGCAGACGGTTTCCATCAACCAAGGTTTAACAGCAAAAACAATAATATCAGCTTGTTTGGCTGCTTCAATATTGTTATCAGTGGTATGAATATGAAAATCATTTTTATAGTGTGGGTGTGTTGCTATGTTTGGACTGGATGCCCAAATATGATCTGCTGGAAAATGATTTTGAATTAATCCTGCAATCATAGCGCGTGCCATATTCCCCGCACCTATAAAAGCAATGGCTTTATTTTTATTCATCTTGTTTTCTCTCTCCAAAAATAGCGGTACCAATTCGCACAATCGTACTGCCTGATTTTATTGCAGCATCAAAATCAGCGGACATGCCCATTGATAATGTGTCTATCGCTAAACCCGCTTGCATTAATTCTTTTTGTAACGCAGCGGTTTTTTCAAATGCCGCTTCACTGTTATTCATACGCGGAATAACCATTAAGCCGCGCAAGGCAAGATTTTTCAATGATGTGATTTTTGTTGCTAATGATAACACATCATTAGGATTGACGCCGAATTTGGTCTCGTCTTGATCGATATTAACTTCAATGCAAATATTTAATCGAGACAAATTGGATGGGCGATGTGTGTTTAATTGTTCTGCAATAGCATATCGATTCACACTGTGTACCCAGTCAAAGTGATGAGCAATTAATTTTGTTTTGTTGGATTGAATGGTGCCAATAAAATGCCATTCAATCGAAAGATCATGCAATGCTTTTTGTTTTGCGATGGCTTCTTGCACATAGCTTTCACCAAATGCAGTTTGTCCTGCTAAAAATGCATCGCGAATTTTTTCGATAGGTTGTTTTTTGCTAACAACCAGTAGCGCAACAGCCTGGGTTGCGCGATGGTATTTTATTTCTGCATTGCGAATAGATTGAAACATAATCTCGAGATTATGTTTAATCTTGTCTTTTTTTAACATAAGCGCTGCTGATTCTCGGTTTTAAATTCCCGATCACATTCTCATTGGCCCTGCCTTTTTGATGCTATCAGAAACGTCAAATTGTTTGAAATTTTCAATAAAGCTGTCAATTAAGGCATTGGCTTTATTGCGATAAGCTTCTGGGTTAGGCCAGGATTTCCTTGGATCTAATGCATCTGCATTTAAATCACGTAACGCAACTGGAATTTTGAAATTAAATCCAGGCAAAATGACTGTGGGTTGTTCAGCAATACAATTGGTAATGGCTGCATTTACAACGGCGCGCGTGGTTGGAATGGTAAAACGATTACCGCCTTCACCGTAAGCGCCATTGGTCCAGCCCGTGTTAATTAAGTAAACCTGCGCGCCAGATTCTTCGATACGTTTTATTAATAATTCAGCATACACGGTTGCAGCGCGTGGAAAGAATGGTGCGCCAAAACAACGGCTGAATGTTTGTTTGATGGCACTGGCGCTACCCATTTCAGTGCTGCCGACTAAGGCTGTATAACCACTTAGAAAATAATAAGCGGCTTGTTCTTTGTTGAGTAGTGCAACGGGTGGCAACACACCATGTAAATCACAAGTTAAAAATAAAACAGCTTTAGGAATGCCTGCTTGGTTGCGCTCAATGCGTTTTTTAATGTGTGTGCGTGGATAAGCTGCACGCGTATTTTGCGTTAAGCTGCTATCTTTAAAATTGGGGATGGCCTTTTCATCCAACACCACATTTTCCATAATGGCGCCGTCACGAATCGCATGCCAAATGACAGGTTCATGATCTTCTGAAAGATCGATACATTTTGCATAGCAGCCACCTTCAAAATTAAATACACCGCGACTGCCCCAGCCGTGCTCATCATCACCAATTAAATAGCGATCTGGATCAGCAGATAAGGTGGTTTTTCCAGTGCCAGATAATCCAAAGAAAAGGGCTACATCGCCTTCTTCGCCGACGTTTGCTGCGCAGTGCATGGGCAATACATTTTCTTCTGGCATCCAATAATTCATCACTGAGAACATGGCTTTTTTCATTTCCCCTGCATAACGCATGCCACAAATTAATACCTTGCGTTCGTGTAAATGAATCATCACGCAGGCATCTGAATTTGTGCCATCACGTGCAGGATCGGTTACAAAATTTTGTGCAGAAAGCAGCGTCCATGTTTTTTCGGCATCATGTTTTTTACTAGGCTGAATAAATAAGTGTTGTGCAAAAATCTGTTGCCATGCGGTCTCCGTGATCACTTTGACTGGCAAGCACAACGTATCATCAGCGCCGACTTGTAAGTGGGAAACAAATGATTTTTTGTGAGACACATCATCTTCAACGCGTTTCCACAATGCGTGAAATACATCAGACGACACGGGTTGATTAATCGCGCCCCAATCAACTGTTTTTTCAGTATGGATATCTTTTACAATAAAGCGATCTTTGGGTGATCGACCGGTGCGTTTCCCCGTCGTCACTGTTAATGCGCCATTTTGACTGAGTGTGCCTTCGTGATTGAGTACGGCAAATTTCAGTAGAGATTCAAGGGTCGGATTGGTGCAGAAATCAGTGTGTTCCATGATGCGCTCCGTGGTTGAGCTTTTAAAAACGAGGTTCATCTTACAAAATAAGTCTCATGAGAACAATAAGTTCAGCGTGTATTCACCGTACAGATGAAAAAATTTAATAGTTTCTTAAGGTTAGAAGCGTACAATTTTTGTAAAGTTGTACCATAATTAACGCAATAGTCTATTTAGAAAAAAGTGGATGTCCCTATGTCTAGAGCAGTAGCACACACAGTAAGCACAGCAATTGAAAGTATGACGCCGTTATTAGAGAAAGGTGTTTATTCCGCAACAGAAAATTTTTCACATAATGATGCGTTGCGTGCGTTGGAAGGATATGAAAGTAAGGCCGTTGATCGTACTGTAGGCGAAACTTCAGAAAAATATATTTATGCGGGCGGTTTTTATTTGCCGCGTGATAATGGAGAGAGCACGGATGGCATTACAGCGTTTAAAGTAATATTAGAAAAATATAAAACAGAACTAAATCAAGATCCCTTGAAAAACCACCCTGTCACCTTGGCGTTTTGTGTTAACGATCCTAAGCGTGGACACAATACGGTTGTTGAAGTGCATTTTTCTGCAGACAGAAAAACCATTTCAATTACTAATTTGGATTCACTTCTGCCAGAAGCAGCGCCGACTGGGTGCACGGATCTAACTGCTGTGGAATTAGCGGTTGTTGAAATCTATCGAGCTGGTTGGTTTCAAAATTGGAGTGGAGCTTCCGAAATAAAAAAAGCAACACATCAGAAGATGACCCTTGCCGACAAAAAAGACGTTCAACAAACAGATTCGGTAAATTGTATTCCCTATGTTGCTGCGAATATCGCGCAGTATTATGAAAGCGCTGCTGCTACTGATCAAGCTAATGCTGCTAAAGCTAATGCTGCTAAAGCTAATGCTGCTAAAGCTACTGTTGCTGCATTAACGGGCGCAGAAGATAGTGCACGCCGTTTATGGTTATTGCAAAAAATGGCGGAAGCCGCATATCGAGATAAAGAAGCAGAATTAAGGCAAAAAAGCTCTACTTCTACAGGAGCAGAAATTCAAGCTGAACTAACTGAGAATGCGGTAGTGACGGCTACAAAATTAAAAATAGCAACAGATGAGGATGTAAAAAAAGCAGCGTCATCTGGTGTTGTTGTAGGTGATATTATTTATCCCCCCGTTTTGAACAAACAAATTGTCCTTAGCCAGTCGCACCCCTATTTTGATGACGACGCTACCTCGGTAGAGAATAAAAAAAACATATTGAAAGTTTTTGGGTCGAACGACGCTTATAAAGCAAAACTACAAACTGGATACACAAGAACAATGAGCGGGGGTGCTTCCTCTTGTGATTCATTTAAATTGGAAAAAGCAGAAATGGCTTCAGATAAGCAGTGCCATTTTGATTTTGCAATGACTAGAGCAAACATAGCTGCTGATGGTACTAAAACAGCCGAACCAGAAAAAAAATTAACAGTGACCAGAGAGCAAGTGCCATTAAAAAAATATGCGCCTAACGCCAGTGACCCAAATGCGATGGTCACTGAGTGGGTAACGCGTGGTGAAGTTGATTGGTCAACGCGCATGTTTGCTGTTGCTACTTGTGCATTTGAATTGAATCAGCGTTGTGCTGAGGCCATGACAAAAAAATCTCAAGATCCTAACGCAATTCAAGTGGGTGAATTGAAAGACGAAAGGATGAAAGATAAGGGCGGGCTTTCTGTTATCACTATCACTGAAAAAGAAAAATTATTGATCCAAGCGTTTTTAAAAGCGGGGTTCGAGAAAGTGCATTACGGTCATACTGGAACAGGTCAAAATAGAAAATCTGAAGAGTGGACGCAAGATCGCTTAGATCATCTTGAACAACGAGGCTCTCAAACAATTGCTACGCAGTCTGTTCCTATCTCTTCTGTTGTGAGTTCTGGCGGTTCATCGCAAAACAGTATTCCACCAACATCAAATAGTAGTGGTGCACCTACTCCTAGGAAGACATCATAAATGAAATGCATCCTACGAGGTCGACGCAGTCTGGTCCCGATTTTTTGAATATCAAGCGCAACTCCATGGATTGCTGGTAACAGAAGTTTCGCAAAGTATGGAACTCCTGTTACAATTCGTCCTCATACAAAAAAGAAATACATTCATGCAAATTAAAAATTACAAAAATCATTTGCTTATTTCGATGCCATCTATGCAAGGCGAATTTTTTGGAAAAGCAGTGGTATATATTTACGAATACGCTGAAGAAACGGGTGCGGTTGGTTTTACAATTAACAAACCCTTGTCTGCAACGCTTGGCAATGTGATGGAACATTTGAATATTCCCATTAAAGATAAATCAATGGAAGGGTTGTCAGTATTTTCTGGCGGACCAGTTGGACCAGATCAAGGATTTGTGATTCACGACTGCATGAGTTTGGCAGAAGATGAAGATGACAAAGTCGTGACCATTTCAACTTCGCGTGAAATTCTACAAGATATCGCCAGTGGAAAAGGCCCTGATCACTTTATGGTGGTTTTGGGTTATGCCGGTTGGGAGCCAGGTCAATTGGAGTTAGAAATTCAGGAAAGTGATTGGTTGGTTGTGCCGTTGCAAAAATCAATTTTGTTTGAGGTGCCCATTGCGCAACGCTGGATTGCGGCTGCGAAATTAATTGGTATTGATGTTAATAAATTATCATCACAGACTGGCCATGCATAAACATCGTATTGTTCTCGGTTTTGATTTTGGTTTGCGTAAAATAGGTGTTGCTGTTGGCCAATTGATTACACAAACCGCGAACCCCCTTGAAATTTTAAAAGCCAATCGCGGCGTACCTGATTGGGCAAGGATTCAAAAGCTCATTGTAACTTGGGGTGCGGATGCGTTGATTGTGGGCTTGCCGTTAAATATGGATGGCACCGAACAATGGATCACACAACGTGCACGTGAATTCGGAAACACGTTGAGAGAAAAATGTAATTTACCCATTTTTTTTGTAGATGAGCGATTAACAACGATTGCAGCAAAAGAAATCATGCATGATAATTTAAAAGGTGCTGCAAGATTTGAAAATGCCGATAGTGTGAGTGCAAAGCTCATCATTGAATCGTGGTTTTTTAGTCAAAATGAAGTAAAAAAATAAAAATCTCTGAGGGAAATTGCAGAGGTATGGCTTTGAGGGATGGTATGTTAAAGCGTAAATCTTCAGTCTTGCGTCACTTGCTCACCATGCAATCATTAGATGAAAAAAAGATACATGGCTTGTTGGATCGCGCAGAATATTTTTTAAAAACCGTCATTGCAAAAGAAGCGGTATTAACCACATTGCGTGGAAAAGTGATTGCCAATTTATTTTTTGAGCCCAGCACGCGCACACGCAATTCATTTTCTATTGCCGAGCATCGTTTGGGCGCCATTGTGTTATCGCCAAACATGAAGCAATCTTCAACACTGAAAGGTGAGTTGTTGATCGATACCATTCGTAACTTAGAAGCAATGGGTGTTTCACTCTTGGTTATTCGACATCCAGATAATCATCTTGCGCAATTTTTAAGTACAGAATTAAAAACCAATATTGCTGTTGTGAATGCGGGCGATGGTAGCAATGAACATCCTACACAAACATTGTTGGATTTAATGACCATTCGCCAACATTTTCCAGATTTTTCAACCTTAACCGTGGCGATTGTGGGTGATATTGCGCATTCGCGTGTAGCAAGATCATTGATTATGGGATTGCATTTAATGAAGGTGAAAAAAATTCGCATTATCGCGCCAAAAGAATTTACACCAGAAAATGCAGAATCGATGGATGTGGATGTGTTTCATTCCATTGATGCTGGTTTGGTGGATGCGGATGTTGTGTACACATTGCGAGTGCAAAAAGAACGGATGGAACAATCACGACACCCAAAAGAGAAACAATATTATCAAGATTTTGGTTTAACTCAGGACAGGTTGACAAAAGCAAAACCAAACGCCATCGTGATGCATCCGGGTCCAATGAATCGCGGTGTTGAAATTGAATCTTCTGTTGCGGATGGTTCGCAATCTGTTATTCTGCAGCAAACGCAGAATTCAGTTGCGGTGCGTATGGCTGTGATTGAAGCGCTATTATGCTAGGCAAGGAGCCGTGAGCCTCTTTTTTTATCTCAAGGACGATCATGACGGAATTAATCGAAGTGTTATCACTCTGGGAAAAATGTTTGAATTATTTGCGCGATGAAATTCCTTCGCAAAAATTCAACACTTGGCTGCGCCCTTTGCATGCTGAAATGAACAAAAACACATTAACGTTATTAGCGCCCAATCAATTCGTCTTGGATTGGGTCAATGAGCATTTTTTACTTAAAATAAATGAGACATTGCGCCAGTTAAGTGAAGATGAGCCGCCTGTTGTTAGATTGCGTATTGGCACAAAAACAAGAGCGGATGATGAAAATCAGAACAACCACAACAGTGGTAATAATAGCAGCAGCATGCAACATAATATGCAAGTTAGGCGCCCAGTTTCAAATCCGTATTCAACAGCGGGTTCACAAAAAGCGTACGCACCTCATCAAAGTAATTTAAATCCTTCGTTTCGATTTGATAATTTTGTTGAGGGTAAGTCCAATCAATTGGCGCGTGCTGCTGCGCAACAAGTCGCTGAAAATCCAGGACAAGCGTACAATCCGTTGTTTGTATATGGCGGCGTTGGTTTGGGAAAAACCCATTTAACGCAAGCCATGGGCAATTATATTTTAGAAAAAAATCCGCGCGCAAAGGTGTTGTATTTGCATTCAGAGCGATTTGTCGCTGATATGATTAAAGCATTACAGCACAATGCCATGAATGAGTTCAAAAAGTTTTACCGTTCTGTGAATTGTTTATTGATCGATGATATTCAGTTTTTTGCGAAAAAAGAACGTTCGCAAGAAGAATTTTTTCACACATTTAATGCATTGCTCGAAAGCAATCAGCAAATTGTATTGACGTGTGATCGTTACCCCAAAGAAATTTCTGGATTGGAAGAACGGTTACAGTCACGCTTTGGTTGGGGTTTGACCATTGCAATTGAACCACCCGAACTAGAAACACGAGTGGCCATTTTAATGGCAAAAGCCGAGCAATCCAAAGTCAATATATCGAGTGATGTTGCGTTTTTCATTGCAAAACATATCCAATCGAACGTGCGTGAATTAGAAGGTGCGCTAAAACGTGTGATTGCAAACGCGCATTTTACGCGTCGTGATATTACGGTAGATTTTGTGCGTGAAGCATTAAAAGATTTATTAACACTACAAGCAAAATTGGTGACGATTGAGAATATTCAACGTACTGTATCAGAGTATTATAAAATAAAGGTGGCTGATATTTTATCAAAACGCCGCAATCGCTCGGTTACGCGTCCGCGACAAATGGCGATGTCGTTGGCAAAAGAGTTAACGACACACAGTCTGCCTGAAATTGGTGATGCTTTTGGTGGTCGAGATCACACGACTGTTTTACATGCCTGTCGTAAAGTGAAAGAATTGTTGGATACACATATTGATTTACAGGAAGATAGAAAGAACTTGATTCGAATACTGTCAGCGTAAGTACTTTAACCGTGATAATAGATAACGGATACCCAATAATATGAAGCTCACATTACAACGCGAACAATTATTGAAGCCATTGCAACTGGTTATTGGTGCGGTGGATCACAAACAAGCCATGCCGATTTTATCGAATGTATTGTTGCAAGTGACTAATAAAAAACTATCAGTGACGGGAACCGATTTAGAAATTGAATTGATTGGTCAATCTGATTTAACACATGCTGATACAATTGATGCGAAATTAACTTTGCCGGCTCGAAAACTCTTTGATATTTGCAAAGCTTTGCCAGAATCCAGTTCAATTGAATTATATCAAGATCGTGATCGCGTGACCTTAAAAGCGAATCGCAGTCGGTTTACAATGTCGACATTATCTGCTGATGAATTTCCGAGCGTCGAATCTTCTGAATCGAGCGTGACATTTACCATAACGCAAGAAGAATTATCCACGTTATTGCATCGCACGGCATTTGCAATGGCGCAACAAGATGTGCGTTATTATTTGAATGGTATGTTGTTTGAAATTGCAGATAACGTATTACGTGTGGTTGCAACGGATGGTCATCGTCTTGCATTGAATCAAACAAATATTCAATCAACAGCGCAAAACTTACAAGTCATTGTGCCTTATAAAGCGGTGATGGAATTAATGCGATTATTGAAAGATGCTGATAAGTTGCTAACTATTCATTTGGGTCATCATCATGTGCGTATTTTCTGCGATAATTTTGTGTTTACCTCAAAATTGGTTGAGGGTCGTTTTCCTGATTATCAACGCGTGATTCCTAAAATGGGTGATAAGACTATTTTAGTTGATCGCGATATATTGAAGCAGGCTTTATTGCGTACAGCGATTTTGTGTCATGACAAAGTGCGTGGCGTGAGATTCGAATTGCAAAAAGGTAATTTAAAATTATCTGCAAATAATCCAGAGCATGAAGCAGCAGAAGAAGAAATGGATGTGCAATATCAGGGTGATAATTTGGATGTGGGGTTTAACATCACCTATTTATTAGATGTGTTGAGCGTAGTGAATGTGGGTTCGGTGCGATTAACTTTAATTGACACCAACAGCAGTATGCGTATCGATGAACCTGGCAATGAAGCCAGTAGTATCTTCGTTGTGATGCCGATGCGGATTTAGCAGCAAGGCAATTATTTTTTTATTACAATTGGTTTTTAGCGACAGTAGTGTTTTCTGCCCGTTTAACAACGGATTGGTTTGAGATTGGGAAAAAACCACAGTAAGTAGAGCAAGGCGCTTCTATTTTTGTTTGTTTTATGTCCGCTTTTTTAGATCTTCCTGTATTTGATGCGATACTCGATTTAAGTCGGCTACATAAGCGCCGCAATGTTTTATTTCTTCTTCTGACAGCTCTGTTTTATAGGTGCAAAAAATAAGATCGGCAGGCGTTCCATCCTTTTTTTTCTGTCATGTGCATGTGATAAAGCCTTTGGTGTTCCAAAGTCATGGCTTTATAAGTCAAAATAAAACGTAAGCCCCCACAAATCCCACCCCGCCACATAGCCTTATCAGCTTAAAATTTCAGAATTAATGAACTGAGGCAACAGTGTTGTTGGGTCAA
>PFPT01000019.1 GCA_002793195.1 Gammaproteobacteria bacterium CG_4_10_14_0_2_um_filter_38_22 | reverse complement strand
CGATGAAAATACAGGCAATTGCTAAACATAAATTTAAAGTAACAACCGATTCAGCACATGCATTGCCCGTTTTTAAAAATATATTAAATAGGGATTTTAATATGACAAAAATAAATCAAAAATGGTGTTGCGATATAATTTATATTCGCACCGATGAAGGCTGGTTGTATTTAGCTGTTGTTATTGATCTGTATTCGCGCGCTGTGATTAGTTGGTCGATGAATCAGCGGATAAATAAGGCTTTAGTTTGTGACGCGCTTACAATGGCTTTATTTAGGCGTAAATTTCCTAAAGATGTCATTGTGCATTCTGATCGCGGCAGTCAATATTGTTCTGCAGTGTATCAAGATTTATTGCAAAATAATCGACTAATTGGCAGTATGAGCCGAAAGGGTAATTGCTGGGATAATGCAATTGCTGAAAGTTTTTTTCATACACTAAAAATTGAGCTTGTTCACACACAACAATATGCAACACGTGAACAGGCCAAACAAAGTATATTTCAGTAGATTGAAGCGTATTATAATCAATGCAGATTGCATTCTTCTATTGATTATAAAGCGCCATTTGAATTTGAATTTGAATATGCTTGTTGAAATTGAGAAGTTGGTGTCTGTGAAAACGCGGTAAGATTATTCTGATCTCTCGACGAGAAGCGTCAGTGGACACGAGTGTTTGAACGGTTTTATCGTATCATTGGCAACAAAACAACAGGCAGTGGCTTGGGGTTGAGTATCGTTGCGCAAATCGTCAAACTGCATCATGGTGAAATTAAATTCAGAACACCAGCCTCAGGTCAGGGGACTGAGTTTTTGATTATTTTCCCTAAATGAGCGTTTAAGACCTTATGGACATTACCTGGTCGAGCTTGAGTGAAACATCACTCGTGTTTCATTCCCAAATTACGCAGTAGGAGATAAAGGTTTTCCTGCATCTTTGGCCGCAAACGCAAGGACAATGTCATTTCTGTTTTCCTTAATAAACGCGATAAGAGATTTCTGTGTTACAGTTAAAGCATTTGGGTTATCAGTTATATTATGTAACCCTCCTTCTCCAAATACTCTAAGATTTGTAAAAAATATGCTGTCCTGTTCATCTGTTTTTATGTATACGCACTGAGGACGAGAAGGTTTTCCTGGCACCGTCACTTCCCCAGAAAGTTTTACAACGGTTGGGCCCTTATCAAATGCTGCTTCAATCTTCATGTCGACAATAGAAAATCGTGATCGAGCTTGCATTTTTAGTAACTTATCATGAGACGGTATTGGGACTGAAGCATGACGAAACACAGTTTGAAACATCGCTGTAGCGGAAGCTAAAATCGAAGTACTGGCAGTCGTCGCTGCAGGTGGCGCACTAGTCGCACTAGATGAAATAACACTGGTCATTAAAGCGTTTCCTTGCAGCCACTCAAGGTGAAGCGTTTGAACGACAAAATAGAGACGCGAATAATCCGAGAGTGGATTACGCTGACTTGCTACTTGGTAAAGCATGGTCCTAAATACGTTTCTCAGCAACGTGTGACTGTCATTGTCCTCGGTTACTCCCCCCCAAAATGCTTCTGTTTGAACGGGTCCTTGACGAATGGCGAATGTTTCAGCGAAGTCCCTGTCAGATAACACGGTACCATCCGTTCGATAACAACCGTCAACTACCGTTGCAGGGCTCAATAGCATGGCACGTGTACTGCTTAGCGCACCAAGGACATACTCACAATCGTTAAATAGTTTAGGATATCTTGCATCATGGCTGCTATCATCAGTTCCCAAAACTTGAGTGTGATGACTTGTAAAGCAAAAAATAAGAGGATCAGTGTAGCTGTGTTCACTGATCGCTCGATAAGTAGAACTTTTTATTTTAGAATGCTCGTCCATAATAAGCCTAATAGTTGATGTCTTCTCAGCATTCTCGGAGGCCTCAAAAGCATAATACGTGTCATCAGACTTACGTAAAACAATATCAATATGTCTATCCCCATTCTTCATTATCCCATAACATAAAACGATGCCGCGCTCACCAGTAGTACTTCGTGCACCTCGTTCTTGTCCACCATAAAATTTTTTCTCCATCATCAAAACACGCCCAGTCTCCCACCCCCGCTTAGCACGGCTTGCAAGAGGAAGATCAGCAACGGCTATTTCATATTGAGAGTCTTGTGACAGTAATAAAAAATTATGATAAATATGCTGCTGATTTGAAGGCAACACTGTAACTTGTTCTTCAACGGCCTTAGTAATTTCAGCGCACAACTCGGCCAATCCTTCGAGTGGCTGCTTACCACTTTTATTAAAAGTACCCGCCTTAAAATGTGCTGCAAATAATTGACAAAGACTATCCGCTTGATTTTGTCTATGAGCCTGTGAGATTTGATCGAGAGGGAAGGACTCCTCACCAACATCTTGATAATAATAAGTCATCCTCCCCTCCGGCCTAACAGTCAAAACATA
This sequence comes from Gammaproteobacteria bacterium CG_4_10_14_0_2_um_filter_38_22, assembly GCA_002793195.1. GTDB lineage: Bacteria > Pseudomonadota > Gammaproteobacteria > Coxiellales > Coxiellaceae > 2-02-FULL-42-43. Next base: position 45,548 of record PFPT01000019.1, on the reverse strand, counting down.
GCAGGAGGGCGAGGGCGTAGCACCATACTGGTTCCGCCCTGTAAAACCAAGCAACCTAAGCTTTTCTCCCCTATAATCCGCACCTTGGATCTCAGCCTTAATTTTTATAGCGCCATCATCCATGCGAGATAACGTTAATATTTCTCCATCATAGCCCCTGAACTCCAAAATCGGTCGGCTCAATTTCTCAGCCATGAGCGCATTAAGATTTTGATATAGCGCTGCAAAAAAAGCAGGTTGAGCGATAGTGCGTTGTGTCGCACCCTGGATAACAGGTAAAACAGCCTGCTCTTCTCGTGGTACAGCAGATGCGCTGACAGCTACAGCTGTACTACTAGATACACCAAATGAAGAAGCTAGCGTATGCGTACCTCCTTGTCGAGAGATGATTTGAGCGATAGCAGCTTGTATGCCGTACTGGTAGTTCCCTCTACAAATAAGAGTTATTTTATTTTTGATAGTTTCAATAACATTGCTTGGTATTTCTGGAGGCTTTTCTGCTAACATCTTCCTCATTTGCTCTTCGCTATAACCATTAAAACAAATTGCTTGTTCAAACGTACCAGCATTCACCTGAGAAGTTAGCAACGTAAAAGCACACTGAGCGGCTTGCATCGACTCTTGTGCTGACCAACCTTTTTCTATACCTAGCAATGGCATTGAAATCACAAAGTCTTTCCGGCGGAGTGATCTAACCCCACTTTGACGGACACCCTGTTAAGAGATAAATTCTCAACAACAGAGGTGTGAAATGAACGAAGAAAATACAAAACAAAAACAAAACCGTCGAAAATTCAGTCCTGAATTTAAAGATCAAATATTGGTGCGTGCTGAAACGGACGGTGTTGCACAAGTAGCAAAAGATCTTGGCATAAAAGAATCGATGATTTATTCCTGGCGCTCCAAAAGAAAATCAGGTGGCGCGACACTCGAGAATCAAAAAATTCAGCAAATAGAAATGATGCGACTGCGCCGTGAAAATGAACGTTTATCAATGGAAAACGCCTTTTTAAAAAAAGCGGCAGCGTACTTTGCCAAAGATTCGAAGTGAGGTGCGCGATGATTCAAAAAAATTCGAATAATTTTCCGATGAATATGATGTGTAAAATGCTCTTGATCTCATCAAGCGGTTATTATGCTTGGTTAAATCGAAAGCCTTCAAAACGATCTGAAGAAAAAACGCAATTAACAGCTGAAATTAAGCGTATTTTTATTGAGGAAAAATCTCGCGCGGGTTCGATACGCATTACAAAGCGATTAAAAGCAGATGGTAATATTGTTGGTAAAAATCGTGTTGCAAAAATTATGCGTGAAAATAAATGGCGCGCGAAAGCTGCGAGAAAATTTAAAGCAACAACAAACAGTAATCACTCGTTGCCTGTTGCGCCAAATTTATTACAACAAAATTTTTATGCAAATAATCCAAATGAAAAATGGGTGAGTGATATCACGTACATTTGGACTGATGAAGGTTGGCTTTATTTATCAGTAGTGATGGATTTGTATTCGCGTAAATTAATTGGTTGGTCACTGCAAGAACGCATGACATCAAAGCTTGTGATTGATGCGCTACAAACGGCATTATGGAGTCGTGGCATGCCGAAAAATGTTATTGTGCATTCAGATCGCGGCAGTCAATATTGCTCATCAGCATATCAAGATTTAATGCGTGAAAATAAGCTTATTTGTAGCATGAGCAAAAAAGGTGATTGTTACGATAATGCTGCAATGGAAAGTTGGAATCACAGTTTTAAAGTCGAAGCTGTTCATGGTGAAAGATTTAAAACGCGTGATATCGCCCGAAAACAGGTGTTTGAATATATCGAAATATATTACAATCGCAAACGTCTTCATTCGACATTAGGATATTTAAGTCCTGAGTTATTTGAAGTTAAAAAAGTCGCTTAGCAGAGTGTCCGTTAATTTGGGGATGGATCAGAGATCATTATAGTAAGAGCTGTATAAGTACGTATAACATAAAACAAAAGCTGGAAATGATTCCTCCAATTTTTTTGGGGCATTTACAATTGCAGATAGATTTTGATAATCATAAAGATAAAAAACTAACGATGATAATTTTGGAATGACAATATCTTTTAGCTCATCGTTAGAATCACGTATTATTTCAAGATCCCCCTCCCCACGAAGCTTTGGGGGGGTAGAGGCCAGACAGCCATATGGCGCGCCTGCTAATAAAATTGTTCCATCCGTCTCCCATACATGCAAAACTTTGCTTCTACGCATACTCACTTTCCCTTTTACTCTTCAATTCTGTTGAACGAATTATAGTTCAGATATGCTTAAAAAAACCTTAACCTATAAAAAAAATAATAAAAATTGCTTGTATGAGGTTGGTTTTACTGATAGATTTCGATTTCGAAAATGTGGAGAGATGGCAGAGTGGTTTAATGCGGCGGTCTTGAAAACCGTTGAGGGTAACTCCCTCCCAGAGTTCGAATCTCTGTCTCTCCGCCAATCATAAACAGGATGTCTTATGATAAACGTGCTGTTAGTGGATGACCATGACCTGGTTCGCGCAGGCATCAAAAAAATTCTCGACGATGTTTCAGGAATCAAAGTAACCGGTGAAGCGTGCAATGGCGAAGAAGCCATAAAAATTGCGCGAAAATCACATCCCAATGTGGTATTGCTTGATTTGAAAATGCCTGGTATTGGTGGATTTGAAACAGCTCGAAAAATAGCGCGCATTGATTCTGATATCAAGGTATTGGTATTAACAATTTGTGATAATGATTTATATCCATCAAGGCTCATGCAGACGGGTGCCGCAGGTTATATTACAAAAGGTACTTCAACAGAAGAAATGATACGCGCCATTCGCGCAGTACATTCAGGTCAGCGATATATTGGCAATGAAATTGCAAATCGATTGGCTTTTCGTCATGTGAGTGATCAAGAAGCCTCTGCATTTGATTTATTATCTGAGCGCGAATTACAAGTCATGATGATGATTACACGTGCGATTCCCGTGCAAACCATTGCCAGTAGCTTGCATTTGAGTGCTAAAACAGTGAATAGTTATCGTTATCGCATTTTTGCAAAGTTAAAAATAAAAAATGACGTAGAGCTAACATTATTGGCTATTAAGTATGGTATCGTTGATTCTGAAAATGTCACTGCTTGATCTCCCATGATTAACCCCGCGCATAAATTAAAACAATTACCCAATAAACCGGGTGTTTATCAATTTTTGGATGAGCATAAAAAAATTTTATATGTGGGTAAAGCGCGTAATTTAAAAAAGCGTCTTGCGCATTATTTTCGAAGAAAAGGTGCGGATCAAAAAACCAATGCGTTAATGGAAAAAGCCGCTGATTTTTTAATCACCATTACGGATAATGAAAATCAAGCGTTGTTGCTTGAATGTAATTTAATTAAAAAGCATCGTCCGAAGTATAATATTTTATTACGCGATGATAAGTCGTATCCTTATTTATATTTAGCTACCCAGCATCCGTTTCCACGCTTAGATTATTTTCGTGGCACTCAGAAAGAAAATGGACGTTATTTTGGACCTTACCCTAACGCAGGATCAGTTCGGGAAAATTTGGCTTTTCTTCAAAAATTATTTAAATTGCGTCAATGTAGTGATGTTTTTTTTTCGCATCGTTCTCGACCTTGTTTGCAATATCAGATTAATCGATGCACAGCGCCCTGTGTCAATTATGTTTCAAAAGAAAATTATCATCAACAAGTGCAAGACGCGATTTATTTTCTGGAAGGCAAAAACAATGACGTGATTCGATCTGTTGAAATGCAAATGGAAAATGCAGCGTTGAATCAAGATTACGAAAGTGCAGCACATTGGCGTGATGTATTAATTCGCGTGCGAAAATTACAAGCAAAACAATTTATAACAGATGGAAAAGGCAATGTTGATATTTTCGGTGTTGCTGAGAAAATGGGGCAAATAGCGATTGCCGTCGTTTCAATTCGTCATGGTCAGTTAATGGGGCACAAAACTTTTTTTCCAAATGCAGCGCTTGAATTTACGATCGAAGCTGTTTTGTCAGCCTTTGTTTCGCAATATTATTTTAATCCTGCACGTGAGTCAGAAAAAATGGATCGCGTTGTATTGAGCCATCCTATTACTGATCGCCTCTGGATTCAAAATGCATTGCGTGAAACCTGCTATCCCACTGTGATCATATCAGATCGCAAAACACCCGCGTTTCGTCAATGGATTTCTATTGCGACGAGCAATGCTGTAGAGGCATTAAAACAACATCAAGCTGAAAAAAATAACATGGCTTTAAAATTAGCCTGGCTTCAAAAAAAATGCCATTTACCCGCTTTGCCAGAGCACATTGAATGTTTTGATATCAGTCATACGATGGGTACTGTGACAAAAGCGTCTTGTGTTGTGTTTGGTATTGAAGGCGCAATGAAAAAAGCTTACCGTCAATTCAATATCAGTAATATTACACCAGGTGATGATTATGCAGCGATGGAGCAGGTGCTCACGCGACGTTACACAAAATTAAAAGTAGATAATCAGTTGTTACCCGATTTAATTATAGTGGACGGTGGAAAAGGACAGTTAAAAATGGCGGCCACAGTTTTGGAATCTCTGCAAATCAGTGGTGTGATGTTGATGGGTATTGCAAAAGGAGAAGGGCGAAAGCCAGGATTAGAGAAAATATTAATCTGGGGGCAAGAGTCAAAAGTGTCCTTAACACCGGATGATCCTGTGTTACACTTGCTGCAATTTATTCGTGATGAGGCGCATCGATTTGCAATTACAGCACATCGAAAAGCACGTGGTAAAAAACAGTTGCAGTCAATATTAGATTTGATTGCGGGTGTTGGCAAAAAAAGAAAAATAGATTTATTAAAACATTTTGGTGGATTGCAAGAATTGAAAAAAGCGAGCACTGAAGAAATTGCAGCTGTCAAAGGGATTAGTCGGGTATTAGCAAAACAAATTTATGATGCATTGCATGATCAAGCGTTTTGATTTGTTAATAAATAATTAAAATAAAACGATAAAGTAAATTTAAATATAATGCATTGTAGGAATAACCATGTCTAAAACCAATATCATACTTGAAAAAAACATCCGTTTTTCAGAATCCGCTATGTGGCATGATCAAAAAAATTATTATGACCAAAAAGGGATTGAGGCTTGGGATGAAGATGTGCCTTTTTATATTACAAGCAATCCTTTTATCGCGCGTGATTATGCAAAGCTGTTGATTGCGTTTATGCAAGATTGGATTTCTAAAAATCCAGATGCTAAAAATCATCCGTTTGTTATTTTAGAGCTGGGCGCAGGCACGGGACAATTTAGTTTTTATGTGTTGAAGCATTTTATTGAGATGCAAAAAAAACTAAAATTAGACGAGATTAAAGTTTTATATGTGATGTCAGATGTGACTTCACGTCCCTTTACTTTTTGGTCGCAACAACCACAACTAAAGCCATTTATTGAATCAGGCGCATTGGATTTTTGTATTTTTGATTTGTATCATGAAACCAAAATTAATTTGCATCACGCAAAAAAAACCATTGGTGTAGCACAAATGCATAATCCTATGGTGATTATTGCAAATTATTTATTTGATTCTATCGCTACTGATGTTTTTACAGCTAAAGATGGGCAGTTATTTGAATCTTTAGTGACAGTGGAAACAAATCAAGCCAACCTTAAAGCGGGCAAGCCAGTTGATTTTAAGAAAATTAAAATTGCTTATCATCCTTCTGCTATTGAAAAAAGTTATTACCAGAATGAATTTGATACAGTTTTATTGGATTATGCTAACACATTGGCTGATACCCATTTCCAATTCCCGATTGCAGGGTTGCATGCATTAAAAAATCTGCAAGCCTTATCGCATAATCAATTTTTATTGCTCTCTTCCGATAAAGGTTATACCAATTTGGAAGAATTGGATAATTGTGATCATCCTGAGTTAGATTATCATGGCAGTTTTTCAGTGATGGTTAATTATCATGCAATTGGTGAATATCTCAAACAGTGTGATGGCGAGTATCATATCCAATCTTTTCGCGCAAATATGGTCACAGGTATTTTTTCTAGTGGATTTGCATTTGATGAATTATCGCGATTTAATTTTGCAATGCAGCACGTGATAGATGAATTTAGCCCAACAGATTATTTTTTAATTTACGAGCACTTTCTCAAAGGATATAAAAAATCTTCGCTTGAGGAAATGGCATCTTATTTTAATTTATCAAATTGGGATCCGCACTTGTTTGATCAGGTGAATACTTATTTTACTTCAATGATAGAAGATGGCGATCCAGAAGCTATTATGTATTTGTCTCAAAATATGTCACGTATTGCAGCACATTTTTATTATTTGCCTTCTGCATCAGATACTTTATTTAATATCGCACTTTTTTATCAGGAAGTTTCAGATTTTGATGAAGCTATTTCATATTACGAAAAATCACAGCAATATTTTGGTGAGAGTGATATTACATTGTTTAATATGGCCATGTGCTACCATCATTCCAATCGCAAAGCAGAAGCGCTGTCTTGTTTAGCGCGCGCATTGGAATTAAATAGCAGTGCTGATGATGTGAGAGAATGGATTGATATCGTCTCTAAAAAATAAAAATAAATGAGGAAATACGATGAGATCAGGTTGGGGAAAAAAATTACCTAGCAGAACTAACTGGGAAGAATGTATCGCAGTTGCCGAGCTTGTTTTAAAAGAAGAAAAGCAGGGTGAAATAGCAACAGCAGAGGAATTATTTGTTCAAAAAGCAGCTTTATTCACTTCTTGCGCCTGGGCTGCTTGTGCTGCCTTTTTTGAAAAGCAGAATGACGATAAAAAAATAGAAGTAGAAATAATAGGAATGCTTTATTTATTAGCGGCGCAAATGGTATTAACTCAACCTAGTACATTGAATGAAAAAATATATTATTTAAAGATGGATTTAAAAAAGGCAGCAGCCTGTTTTCGAAAAAGTGATTTGAAACGAGCAGACAATATCCTTACTAAAAAAAAGATGTTGTTGGGTTTATTTCAAAATGAAATCTCAGAGGACAAACCCAATTCAAGAGCTTTAGTGCCGCAATTCAAAGCGGCTGTGAGAAGATAATATGTGGACACTGCAACTTATTGGTATTTTTCTTATTTTGGGTATTACTTTTTTATCAGGTTTCTATCCATTTTTTAAAAAATTTAAATCAGGCAAAAATCAAGCGTTTCCTGCTGCGGAATCATTAGCAGCAGGTGTATTTTTAGGTGTCGCATTGATTCACATGCTGGGCAGTGCGTCAGATCAATTTTATCGATTATCTTATCAATACCCATTTGCTTTTTTATTAGCAGGTGTGATGTTTTTGTTTTTATTATTGCTTGAGCATGTTGGTCGTGAAATTGCTGTACACAAAGGCGAGTCGAGTGGTGCATTTGCTGTCTTAGCAACATTGATGTTATCAGTTCATGCCTTTTTAATGGGTGCAGCATTAGGATTGAGTGGTAGTTTTTCTGTGGCGTTGGTTATTTTGTTAGCGATTGTAGCGCATAAATGGGCGGAAAGTTTTTCGCTTTCGATTCAAATTAATAAAAGCAGTTTTAGCTTGAAAGTGAATTTAATTTTATTTTGTTTGTTTGCATTAATGACACCATTGGGGATTGTTTTGGGCGTATCTGCAACTACCACTTTGCAGCAGTATCCTTTGTTGGAACCAACGGTGACCGCTTTAGCAGCGGGTACCTTTTTATACTTGGGTACGCTGCATGGTTTGGAAAATGCAACGTTAATTACACGATGCTGTGATTTGAAGCGTTTTTGGTTTGTTATTTTAGGTTTTGCTATTATGGCCATTGTAGCAATTTGGACATAATTTATTCCGCAATTTAATATTGATTTAATATAAGTACAATATAGTTCACCTCTTAATGTTAAAAAGAGAAGTGAGCGATGCGGATTGACTATGAAGCATATAATAAATTAGTAGTAGAAAGAGATAACGTACAGCATGCCTATAAAAAAACGCTTAAAGCCACTATGGGAGAAGAGCATCTTAATCTTAAGAGATGTGCGTCTCGCTATTATGCAATGTATGACGATGCTTTTCAAAAAAAAGAGTTTGATCTTTGTCAAAATTTTTTGATGCAATTTTATCAAATTTTAGATCAGGTGAGTCGTAAAAATTTAGATCAGATTAATGAACGCAGGGATAGCGTTAATCGTGAAATTGCCTGTGATAGTGCTTCACTGCATCATCGTAGCCGAAACGCTGCCGCTCCAAAACCACAATTGAATTCGCCTGACGCTGAATTAAGTCCTCCTGGCATCACTCCCTCGCCAGTATTATTTCAAGATGGACGTATCAAAACACCGAGTATTGATGTGAGATCGCCTATCGATCCAAGTTCCCAATATCCAGAGTCACCCTGCTTCTTTAGAAATGCAGAGTCACAGCGGGATTTATTTTCGCCAACGTCTCCTTCGCAATCAGCAAATAATCAACAGGCATTTTTACCAAAACCCATTGCAGTAAAGGCAGTTCCAGGAATGCCAAGCGCTTCTGTTAGACCTCCTTTCGATGATTTATAAAAAAACACAGATGAGGGGGATGCATAATCCTGCTTGAGCCCAGCGAGAACAGGGCTCGGGTTTTTTTAATTGGTTAAATCATTTTTTTTGGATCAACGGCTTTATCAAACGCTTCAGCGGTTAAAAAGCCAAGCGCTAAACAAGCCTCTTTCAACGAGGTATCATCGTGATAGGCTTTTTTTGCGATTTGTGATGCTTTATCGTAGCCAATGAGTTGGTTTAATGCGGTCACAAGCATGAGCGAATTTTCTAAATAGTAATTAATTTTTGCTTTATTTGCTTCAATACCGTTTACACAGTGCGTCGTAAATGAGCGGGCTGTGTCTGATAATAAATAAATTGATTGAATTAAATTATAAATCATGACGGGTTTAAAAACGTTTAACTCAAAATTACCTTGTGATCCAGAAAACCCAATGGTGGTGTCATTTCCAAATACTTGTGCGCAGACCATTGTCATGGCTTCTGACTGTGTTGGATTAACTTTGCCTGGCATGATGGATGAGCCAGGTTCATTTGCAGGAATAATGATTTCTGCAAATCCGCAGCGTGGTCCGCAAGCAAGCCAACGAATATCATTAGCAATTTTTAGAAATGCGCAGGCCAGTGTTTTTAATACACCGCTCATTAATACGATTTCGTTGTGTGCCGATAAGGCTTCAAATTTATTTTCAGCAGAAATAAAATGCAACCCTGTAATTTTTGAAATTGCTTTCGCGGCATGGTCTGCAAATGCTTTTGATGAATTTAATCCAGTGCCAACAGCAGTTCCACCAATAGCCAATCGTAATAATAATTTTTTTGTATGATCAATTTCAGCAAGACACGTATCGAGTTGTGCAACATAACCTGAAAATTCTTGACCTAATGTTAATGGAACAGCATCTTGTAAATGGGTGCGGCCAATTTTAATAATATCTTTAAATGCCATTTGTTTTTTATAGAGTGCATCACGCAGCATCACTACAGATGGAATTAATTGGTGTTCAATCATTTCAGATGCTGCAATATACATGGCAGTTGGGAATGTGTCGTTTGATGATTGCGACATGTTGACGTGATCATTTGGATGAATCGGATCTTTGCTACCCAAAACACCGCCAGCTATTTCAATCGCACGATTAGCAATTACCTCGTTTGCGTTCATATTGGTCTGAGTGCCGCTGCCCGTTTGCCAAATTTTTAGCATAAAATGATTATCTAATTTGTTTGCAATGACTTCTTCAGCTGCTTTGACTATTAAGTCACATTTGTCTTTGGGTAATTTATCAATTTGATTATTAGCAATGGCAGCTGCTTTTTTCAAAATACCAAGAGCACGAATGAGTTCGGGGGGCATTGTTTCGCGGCCAATTGCAAAATTAATATGCGATCGTTCCGTTTGCGCGCCGCCATACGTGTTCGCTGGAACAGCGATTTCACCAATACTATCTTTTTCAATACGTGTTTTCATTGACATGAGAATTCCTTACCTAAGCGGAGTTGTGTGACGGATTATAGCCAATTTTTTAGATAAGTTAATAGGCTCGCAATAATGAGTTAATTTTTTTAATCAAAGCGTGCCCCAGAGCCGATTCGAACGGCCGACCTGTCCCTTAGGAGGGGACTGCTCTATCCAGCTGAGCTACCGGGGCAAAATTGTTTTTTTATTTTCACTATGATTTCTTGCTGCAGCCAATTATGCTGATTTTTTTGCTTAAAATCAAAATACGCGCGTGCTAATATAATGAATGCTATTGCAAAAGGACTGTTTCATGAATAAGCGCATCATTTGGGTGATCGGATTTTTTTTGTTTCTGTTTGTCGCCACGTTTCTTTTCTATGGTGTGAAAATTTTTATGGTTCGTCGTTATATGGCTAATTATGAAGAGCCACCCATTTATGTTTCTGCCACTAAAGTCATTATGAAAACCTGGAATCCTTATCTCACGGCAGTAGGCTCGCTGAAAGCATCAAATGGTGTTGATGTGAATTCAGAAGTGAGCGGACAAATTTTATCAATCGATTTTCAATCAGGTGATCATGTAAAACAAGGCGCGCAATTAGTTCAATTGAATGATGCGGTGGATCAGCAGGCATTGCAGCGTGACGAAGCAAAGTTGCGTTTTGATAAAATTGATTATGAGCGTAAAGCAGTGTTGCTTGAAAAAAATGCGGTTGCGCGTAATGCGGTTGATGCTGCGAAAGCCACTTATTTGCAATCGCTCGCCGCAGTGGCTTCTGACAAGGTTATGATCACGCAGAAAAAAATTCGTGCGCCATTTTCGGGAAAAATTGGCATTCGACAAGTGAATATTGGTCAATATATTACAACGGGCACGGGCATTGTAACGCTACAAGCGCTTCACCCATTGTATGTGGATTTTTCTTTACCGGAACAAAATTTACCCTTGTTGCACAATGGGCAAAATATCCATGTAAAAGTGGATGCTTATCCTAACCAAATTTTTGATGGAAAAATTACAGCAATTAATTCTGCTATTGATGTGAATACGCGTAGCATTGCTGTGCGCGCAACCTTGCCTAATGAAAATGAAGCATTGTATCCCGGGTTGTTTGCTGATGTGCAAGTGATTTTACCGCCAGAAAAAAGTGTGATCACGGTTCCACAAAGCGCGCTGACTTACAGTTTGTATGGTGATTCTGTTTATGTCATCGAAAATCGTGGTAAAGATAAGAAAGGTGAGCTCAAATTAATTGCAGTACAGAAGTATGTAAAAGTAGGTGAGCGTCGTGGTAACAATGTCGCTATTTTAAGTGGCATTGAAGTGGGCGATGAAATTGTAACGACAGGTCAAATTAAATTACATCCTGATGCCCGTGTTCTGATTAATAATGCGGTTATCTTAAAATAATGGAATGATCTGAATGTATTCTCGATTTACAGATATTTTTATTAAACGACCTGTGTTAGCCACGGTCGTGAGTTTGTTAATTTTGGTATTAGGTTTTCGTGCCATTTTTTCGTTATCCGTTCGCCAATATCCGCAATTAGAAAATACGGTTATTACAGTCACTACTTATTATCCAGGCGCTTCAGCACGTTTGGTTCAAGGATTTATCACAACACCGCTTGAAAAAAAAATTGCCAGTGCTGGGGGCATTGATTATCTTACTTCTGAAACAACAGAAGGCACGAGCACACTGAGCGCACATATTTTATTAAACTACAGTCCCAATGATGCATTTACAAATGTGATGAGCAAGGTTTCAGAGGCAAAATATGAGTTGCCAACGGAAGCAGAAGATCCTATCGTTGCAAAATCAACCGGTGATTCTTTTGCTTTAATGTATGTGGGATTTAGTAGTCCGCATATGACGTCGGAACAAATCACAGATTATATTTCACGTGTTATTCAACCAAAAATTGAAACGGTGCCAGGTGTATCTGAAGCACAAATTTTAGGTGGGAATGATTTTGCCATGCGCATTTGGCTAAATCCAAAACGCATGGCTGCATTAGGCGTGTCACCAACGGATGTTAAGCAAGCCTTGATCAACAATAACTATCAAAGTGCGGCTGGATCGACGCGTGGTGATTATATTTCATTAACGATTAATGCACATACAGATTTAAAAAATGCAAAAGAATTTGAAGATTTAATTATTAAGCAAGATAAAGGCAATTTGGTGCGATTGCGAGATGTGGCGCGTGTTGAGTTAGGTTCGCAGAATTATGATTCATCTGTTTACTTCAACGGAAAAAAAGCAATTTTTATGGCAGTCAATGCCACGCCTGAAGCAAATCCATTAACGGTGATTGATCATGTTAGACAAATTTTACCGACGCTAGAGAAAGAGTTTCCACCCAGTTTGCATGCGAGCGTGGTATTTGATGCAACGAAATTTATTAATGCTTCATTGCATGAAGTGTTAAAAACAATTTTTGAAGCAACATTGATTGTGATTGTTATTATTTTTTTATTTTTAGGATCGTTCCGATCAGTGAGTATTCCCGTTGTCACGATTCCATTGTCACTGATTGGTGTTTTTGCGTTGATGTTGATGATGGGGTATTCCATCAATCTATTAACTTTATTGGCATTGGTTTTAGCAATAGGGATGGTTGTTGATGATGCGATTGTGGTTGTTGAAAATATTCATCGTCATATTGAAGAAGGTATTCCGCCACATGATGCTGCATTGCAAGGGGCACGTGAAATTGCTTTCCCAGTAATCGCGATGACTTTTACATTAGCTGCTGTGTATGCGCCCATTGCTTTTATGGGTGGCATCACGGGTGCATTATTTAAAGAATTTGCATTAACACTTGCTGGCGCAGTTGTTTTATCGGGAATTATTGCTTTGACTTTATCGCCGATGATGTGCAGTTATGTATTAAGTCAGGCTGAATTACAAAAACCGTTAGCACGTTACGTAGATCAACAATTTTCGCGACTTAAAAATTGGTATCAGGGTTATTTGCATACTGTTTTAAATTATCGAAAACTTCTTATTATTTTTTCTGTTATTGTGCTGGTGAGTTGCTTCTTTTTATTTCTCACTGCTAAAAAAGAATTGGCGCCACAGGAAGATCAAGGTGTTGCTTGGGTGATGGGGCAAGCACCCGAATCAGCTAATATTCATTACACGGAAGCATTTACAAAAGAACTCGGTGGGGTTTATCACAAGTATAACGATGCATTACAAGATTTTTTTGTAATTAATGGTTGGGGTAACGCCAATACCATGGGTTCTGGTTTTTTAATGAAGCCTTGGCAAGATCGATCGATGACAGAAGCGCAATTGGTCGCAAAACTAAATGTCGATTTAGGAAAAATCACAGGATTAGATATGCAGGCAGTAGCGCCACCCGCATTGCCTGGCTCTGGTTTGTTCCCCATTTCTTTTGTGGTGACATCAGTTCAACCTTTATCTGTGATTTATCCGTTGGCACAAAAATTAATTGATGATGCGAATCGCAGTGGGTTATTTTTATTTGTCTTTAGTGACTTGAAATATAATAAGCCACAAGTTGAAGTAATGATTAATCGAGAAAAAGCTGCGCAAATGGATATTAGCATGCAATCAATTGCCGATGCGTTATCTACTACATTAGGTGGAAATTATGTGAATCGATTTGCAATGGATGGACGTGCCTATCAAGTCATCCCGCAATTGGATCAGCATTTTCGTGCCAACCCCGATAAATTAAATCAAATCTATATTAAAACATTGGCGGGTACTTTAATTCCATTGTCAACCGTAGTGTCATTGCGATATCAAACAGAACCAAATAAATTAACGCGTTTTCAACAACTCAATTCAGCAACCATTCAGGGTATGATGATGCCAGGAAAAACCATTGATGAAGGGTTGCAATTTTTTAGAGACAAAGCAAAAACGCTTTTTCCATCTGGTGTAACATACAATTATTCAGGTGAGTCGCGTCGTTATATGCAAGAAGGTAATGCATTGATGATGGCGTTTACTTTCTCATTAATTTTTATTTTTTTAGTATTGGCGGCACAGTTTGAAAGTTTTCGTGATCCTTTGGTGGTGATGATTAGCGTGCCAATGGCCATTTGTGGTGCATTATTACCGATCAGTTGGGGATTGGCATCCATTAATATTTACACGCAAGTTGGATTAATTACTTTGATTGGATTAATTAGTAAGCATGGTATTTTAATGGTGGATTTTGCCAATCAGTTGCGTGAAAAAGAAAAGCTAGATCGAGCAGCAGCAATTGAGAAAGCAGCGGCAATTCGATTACGTCCAATTTTAATGACAACAGCAGCAATGATTTTAGGTGTTTTCCCATTACTGATTGCAACGGGTGCTGGTGCGGTGAGCCGGTTTGATATTGGGTTGGTGATTGCCAGTGGTATGGCGATTGGTACTATTTTTACGCTGTTTGTTGTTCCAGTGATGTATACCTTGAAGCCCAAAACTATTTTATTATTTTTGTCGGCTGTGTTTGTCATTGTTGTTATGCTTTATTTCTGGTTTTTCAAGATAATATAAAGAAAGGGTTATTTTTATGAAAATAAAATGGGTGTTAGTTAGTGCTTGCGTTGCTTTGCCGGTGAGTTTATTGGCAACAGCAGCAGAAAAATTTCCTGCGCAATGTCGTGTGTCTGGATTACGTTATGAACAGGCTAATGTTTTATTGTTCTCGCAACATACCTCCAAGCCAAGATTGTATGTGATGGAAAATACAGCGCATTATCCTATTTGGGTAACGCATGAAAAAAAACATAATCCAGGTGCTAGCGCAGGCTGGGCTTCACAAATCATGCCGATGCATTGGTCATCTTTACTGGTAACGCGCCGTCATTTTTCATTAACTTGTCAGCGACAAGCAAAATCAGGCCGAATAAGCACTGTTTCGTGTAGCGCTGTTTTACGCGTTTGTCAGTTCAGCCAGTTTTTTTCAAAAAATCCAATCAGCGGCGGTTATTGGGTTGCTGAAAGTTTGCCGTACGCTGCATTAGAAGCGCACATTCGTAAGCGAGGCTTTGAATTGCCTACGCATTAGGTTCTGATAATGATCAGAACGGGCGTTTTAAAAAAAGAGATGCATATCATGTGGAATCAATGGATAATGAGCAATGAAAAATAATCCGTCCATTTGAGCAAGTAGAATCGTGTCGAAAAAAGAAAATAAAAAAAAATCCCGTGATGTAAAAAAGTCCCATAAAAAAGATCCTTACTTTGCGCGTGAAGCAGAAACGTATGAACATCCTGTTCCGAGTCGTGAATTTATTCTGGCTTATTTAAAAGAACGGAAAAAACCAGCTGGTTTTTCACATTTGTTTGATGCATTGAGTTTAAAAACAGAACCAGAACGTGATGGGTTACAGCGTCGCTTAGCTGCGATGGTGCGTGATGGTCAGCTGGTGCTCAATCGTAGTGATCATTATGGTTTGATTGATCGCATGTCCTTAATTGCGGGTTTTGTGCAAGCGCATCGAGATGGCTTTGGTTGGTTAATTCCTGATAACAAAGGTCCTGATATTTTTTTACCGTCACGTCAAATGCGACAAGTTTTCACAGATGATCGTGTTTTAGTGCGTCTGGTTTCTCAAAAAGGACGTCGATCCGAAGGGGCGATTGTTGAAATTTTAGAGAGAAATACGCAACACCTCGCGGGTCGTTTTTACATTGAAAATGGCGTGGCGTTCGTTGATCCTGATCGTAAAGCCAATGCGCAAGAAATTGTCATTCCACCTGGCGCTGAAGGTGCTGCAAAATCAGGGCAGTTTGTGGTTGTTAAAATTACAGCACAGCCTAGTACGCGCAGACAACCTGTTGGTGAAGTGGTTGAAATTTTGGGTGATCATTTAACGCCAGGTTTAGAAGTTGAACTTGCGATTCGTGCACATAATTTGCCTTATCAATTCCCGTCTGATGTATTGAGTGAGACTGTTAAGTTGCCCAGTACGGTCACTGTTTCGCCTGATGAGCAGCGTTATGATTTACGAGATTTGTTTTTTGTCACGATTGATGGTGAAGATGCAAAAGATTTTGATGATGCTGTTTACTGTGAGCCGCTCAAAAAAGGGTGGCGAGTTTTGGTGGCTATTGCGGATGTTGCGCATTATGTGACACATCAATCTGCGCTAGATAAAGAAGCACAATTGCGTGGTAATTCAGTTTATTTTCCCACGCGTGTTATTCCGATGTTGCCGGAAAAATTATCAAATGATTTATGTTCTCTTCGCCCAAAATGTGATCGTTTAACTCTGGTTTGTGAAATGGAGTTAACTGCAGATGGTGAAGTAAAAAATTATCGTTTTGATAATGCAGTGATTCACTCAAAAGCAAGGTTAACTTATAACCAAGTCGCCGCTATTTTAGATGGCACGGATCCTGGTGAAGCAACATTAAATCAACATCTGGAAAACTTACACCATATTTTTAAAAAATTATTTTTACAAAGACAATTGCGTGGTGCGATTGAATTTGAAACTACTGAAACACAAATGGTTTTCAGTGCGGGTGGAAAAATTGATCGTATTGTGCCAAGAAAACGTAATGTTGCGCATCGTATTATCGAAGAGTTGATGTTGCTAGCTAACGAAATAACAGCCAAACATTTGGAAAAAGAAAAAATACCCACTTTATATCGTGTGCATGATTTGCCTGATACAGATAGGTTAACTAGCTTGCGCGATTTTCTAAAATCTTTTTCATTGCGTTTGGGCGGTGGTGATAGTCCCGCCTCAAAAGATTATGCCAAATTACTTGATCGCGTTGAAAAAAGACCAGATGCACATTTAATTCAAACGGTGATGCTGCGTTCATTAAAGCAAGCGATTTATACTTCTGATAATCGTGGACACTTTGGATTATCCTACGAGCGTTATTGTCATTTTACCTCACCGATTAGACGTTACCCTGATTTATTGGTGCATCGTGCATTAAAACATGTGATTAAAAAACAAAAGAAAGCCACTTTTATTTATAATGCAGAAAAAATTGAATTGATTGGAGAGCATTGCTCAATGACAGAGCGACGCGCAGATCGGGCATCGCGAGATGCTACGGATTGGTTGAAATGCGATTACATGCAAAATAAAGTGGGTCAGATATTTGATGGCTTTATTGCCGATGTGACGGGATTTGGTTTGTTTGTCGAACTCAAAGATATCTATGTGCAAGGTTTGGTGCATGTGACAGCGCTGAAAAATGATTATTATCAGTTTGACGCAGTGCATCACTTATTGCGCAGCAGATCAGGCAATACCACGTATCGATTGGGTGATCACGTGCGTGTGCAAGTGGCGCGTGTGAATTTGGATGATCGTAAAATTGATTTTGTATTGGCATAGAAAAGTGATCGGTGAGAATAACTCACCGATAACTTTGCTTTAAAATTCAATTTTGGTTTCTGTTTTATTTTGTAAGCGTCCAATATTATCTTTATGTTTCCAAATAATTAATGCAGCAATCAATGCGCTGGGAATAAAAAGAATCGCTTTTGCAAAAATAAGTAAAAATATCGGTGCCAAAATGACGGCGATAATAGAAGCCAAAGATGAGTAGCGTGTCACTAATGCGACTGCGCCCCAAGCTGCTGCCATCAAAATGCCTGCCAAGAAAGATAATCCCGCTGTGGCACCAATCGCTGTTGCCACGCCTTTACCACCCTTGAAGCCAAAATAAACAGGAAAAATATGTCCGATAACGGCTGCAAAAGCCACTAAACCCAACCAAAAGGCATGCATATGAAATAGATGCCCAATCCAAACGGCAACCAAACCTTTCAGTATATCGGCGATCATTACGAGCAATGCTTGTCGTTTGCCAGCAATACGTAGCATATTGGTGGCGCCGGCATTACCTGACCCTGCGGTGCGAGGATCAGCTGTTTTGAGTATTTTTGAGATAATAATAGCGGAAGACAAAGAGCCGAGTAAGTAAGCAAGTACAATGGCAATGAGTGCTGACATGGCAAATATCCTTTTAATAGACTGGGTTGAAATAGTATATACTGAATATATTTAAAAATGCGATTAAAAATCTCAGATGGATGGTTTTGGAATGTCATGAATATGGAAAATCATATGAAGCAAAATCAATGCGGTATTTATGTGCGTTTGTTAGCTTGGTTTTTTTTGCTATTAGGGCTGTTATCTTTTCAATTAACGGCGATTGCACAAACAAACAATGCCGATTCGTTGGTAACTGTCCTGACTATTCAAGGTGCGATTGGCCCTGCAGTGCAAGATTATGTCCAAGACGGTATTAAAGAATCAGAAAGACTGCATGCCAAAGCAATTGTATTAACAATGGATACCCCTGGCGGTTTAGATACATCTATGCGCGGTATGATTAAATCGATTTTAAGCTCACCCATCCCGGTTATGAGTTTTGTTTATCCAAGCGGCGCACGTGCTGCGAGTGCCGGTACTTATATTTTATATGCCAGCTCAATTGCGGCTATGGCAAAAGGCACCAATTTGGGTGCTGCAACGCCGGTTAGTCTTGTTGCTTCAGAAAAAAAAGAAAAAACAAAAAATGCATCAGCCTTGAAATCAGTTAATGATGCCAAAGCTTATATACGTTCTCTCGCGCAATTACATGGTCGTAATGTGCAGTGGGCAGTAAAGGCAGTGACGCAAGCAGAAAGCTTGTCTGCAGATGAAGCGCTTAAATTGAATGTCATTGATTTTGTAGCTTCATCGATTCCTGATCTGCTAAAACAAGCGAATGGAAAGAGTGTTTTGGTCAATCAAAAGCCAGTCACTATTAATATGGCTCATGTGCAATTATTAAAAATAAAGCCTGATTGGAAAAATAAAATTTTAAGTGTGATCACGGATCCCAGTGTGGCTTATATTTTATTGATGCTCGGTGTGTGTGGTTTATTTTTTGAATTTATGAATCCAGGTTATGTTGCACCTGGTGTGATTGGTGCAATGGCTTTATTAATTGCGCTGTATGCATTTCAATTGTTACCTATTAATTATGCGGGTTTGCTTTTAATTGTGCTTGGCATTATTTTTATGGTGGCTGAAGCTTTTGTACCTAGTTTTGGCGCGTTGGGTTTGGGTGGTATTGTGAGCTTTGTTGTCGGGTCATTTTTATTATTCACAACAAAAGTACCCGGGTTAAGCTTACCTTGGGGATTGATTGCGGGTGTGACGATTATCAGTGCTTTGTTTTTGATTGGATTGATTCAGCTGTTATTGCGTTCACGATACAAACCTGTTGTTAGTGGTATTGAAACGATGATTGGAAAAACGGGGGTGATTGAAAAAGACGCGGATTGTATTTGGATTATAGTGAATGGAGAAAGATGGCAGGTAGCATCGAAAGATGTTTTGCATGACCAGCAAACTGTAAAAATAGTGCGTGTTGATGGGTTGACATGCATTGTTAAAGTGCTTGAGAGAGCGTAATTTTTTTAGGAGAAAGTAATGGGTATCGCGATTTATATTGTAATTATTTTTGTTGCTATTTTATTATTTAGCGCGATTAACGTGTTAAAAGAATATGAGCGTGGTGTTGTTTTTATGTTGGGTCGATTTTGGAAGGTGAAAGGACCAGGATTGATTTTGATTATTCCAATGATTCAACAAATGGTGCGAGTCCAGTTGAGAACGGTTGTGATGGATGTGCCAAGTCAAGATGTCATTACGCGGGATAATGTTTCTGTTCGTGTGAATGCGGTGGTGTATTTTCGTGTAGTGGATCCTGAAAAAGCAATTATCCAAGTTGAAGATTATTACGAAGCGATTAGTCAGTTGGCGCAAACGACGTTGCGTTCCGTATTGGGTAAGCATGAGCTTGATGATTTGTTGGCTGAACGTGAAAAATTAAATAAGGATTTGCAAGCCATTTTAGATGCATCGACAGATAATTGGGGAATCAAAGTGATGAATGTCGAAATGAAGCATGTTGATTTGAATGAAACCATGGTGCGTGCTATTGCAGCGCAAGCAGAAGCAGAGCGTGAACGTCGCGCAAAAATTATTAACGCAGAAGGTGAAATGCAAGCAGCACAAAAACTACAAGAAGCAGCGGCAATTTTATCACAACAACCCGCTGCGATTCAGTTGCGTTATTTGCAAACATTAATTGATATTGCAGGCGATAAAACATCAACTATTGTATTCCCATTGCCGATGGAATTTATGGCAACGTTAATGAATAAAATGAAATAAACAGCATAAGAGCCTCACGCTTTGTGGGGCTTTTATTTTATAAAATGTTTTCGATAGTAGCGTAATTCTTCAATTGAATCACGAATGTCTTGTAGCGCTAAATGCGTGGATTCCTTTTTAGAACCGTTTATGATTTGTGGCATCCAGCGTTGCGCTAAAATTTTCAAGCTACTGACATCCAGTAATCGATAGTGAAAGTGGTTTTCTAATGTCGGCATATACTTTGTTAAAAAACGCCGATCTTGATAGACCGTATTGCCACACATCGGTGATGCTTTTTCAGGAACCCATTTTTTTAAAAAAGTAAGTACTTTGTTTTCTGCTTCTTGCTCCGATATCATGCTGTTTTGCACGCGTTGTGTTAATCCGGATTTGCCATGTTGTGTTGTACACCAGTTATCCATTTGATCTAAGTATTTTTGTGCCTGATGAATAGCAAATACAGGTCCTTCTTCCAGAATATTCAGTTCTGAATCAGTTATAATAACGGCGATTTCGATAATACGATCATGCTCAGGGTTCAGTCCTGTCATTTCGAGATCGATCCAAATTAAATTATTTTCATTGAGTTGAGGCATGGTGTTTTTCATCGACTATAAGTACAGATTAATGTATATGCGCAAAGTATATACCGATTTGGCTTCAAGATGCGAATACTAGATATATCATCTCTTGGGGGTGAAGCAGCTATAGCTTCTATGTTTGCTTTCGGCTACAATGCCCTGCATTTATTCGACAGGCTTTGTTGCGAGGTGAGTGAATGCAAATCATAGAAGATGCTTTAACGTTTGATGATGTTTTATTAATTCCGCGATTTTCCGACATACTTCCGAAAGACGCTTCATTAACCACGCAATTAACGCGTGAAATCAATCTGAATATTCCGATTCTTTCCGCTGCAATGGACACTGTTACAGAGCATCGTTTAGCAGTGTGTTTGGCAGAAGAAGGTGGGTTGGGCGTGCTTCATAAAAACATGTCCATTGAGTCTCAGGCGCGTGAAGTACGCAAAGTGAAAAAATTTGAAAGTGGTGTGGTAAAAGATCCGATCACCGTTTCTCCCACTACAACCATTCGTGAATTAATCGCTATCACTGATAAAAATAATATTTCTGGCATGCCTGTTGTTGATGGAAAAAATTTATTGGGTATTGTCACCAGTCGTGATATTCGTTTTGAAAACAATTTTGATAATGTGGTCTCTAATGTGATGACCCCAAAAGAGCGTTTAATCACAGTAAAAGAAGGTGTTTCACGAGATGCTGTGATGGCCTTGTTTCGACAGCATCGTGTTGAAAAAATATTGATTGTGAATGATCGGTTTGAATTACGTGGCATGTATACCGTTAAAGATATTTTAAAATCTCAAAGCAAACCGTTGGCCACGAAAAATGAAAATGGACAGTTACGTGTGGGTGCTGCAGTGACAACCGGATTTGAGACGCCGGATCGTGTGAGTGCGCTAATTGCTGAAGGTGTTGATTTGATTGTAGTGGATACAGCGCATGGTCATTCAAAAGGTGTGATTGAGACGATTAAATGGATTCGAAAAAATTATCCCAACCAACAAATTATGGGTGGCAATATTGCTACAGCAGATGCAGCGAAAGCGTTGGTTGAAGCAGGTGTAAATGCCGTGAAAGTGGGAATTGGTCCTGGATCTATTTGTACAACCCGTATTGTGGCTGGTATTGGTGTGCCTCAAGTTACAGCCATTGCAAACGTCGTTTCTGCTTTGCGTGGAAAAAATATTCCGGTGATAGCAGACGGGGGAATTCGTTTTTCAGGTGATGTTGCTAAAGCCCTAGCAGCGGGTGCGTCATGCGTAATGATTGGCGGGCTATTTGCAGGGACGGAAGAAGCGCCTGGTGAGGTGGTTTTGTATCAAGGGCGTTCTTACAAGGCTTATCGTGGTATGGGTTCTGTGGGTGCGATGTCAGAAGCGCATGGCTCTCATGATCGCTACTTTCAAGAAAAGCAAGATGATGCGGATGCGTTTCGAAAATATGTGCCTGAGGGTATTGAAGGACGTGTGCCTTATAAAGGTTCATTGCGCAGTGTATTGCATCAGTTGATGGGTGGTTTGCGGTCCTCAATGGGTTATTTGGGTGCGCCTACGATTGAAAAATTACAAAAGAATGCTGAATTTGTGCGTATTACCAACGCAGGTGTGCGTGAAAGTCATGTGCATGATGTGACGATTACAAAAGAAGCGCCTAATTACTCTCGGGAAAATTAATGAATATGCATCAGAGCCGTATTTTAATTATTGATTTTGGTTCTCAATATGCGCAGCTCATTGCGCGTCGTGTACGTGAGTGTGGTGTGTATTGTGAATTAATGCATCCGGATATAACTGCAGAAGCAATGCGTGCATTTAATCCAAGTGGTATTATTCTATCGGGTGGACCTGAAACAGTGATTGAGCATCATACGCCCCGTGCCCCTAACGTTATTTTTGAATTGAATGTGCCTATTTTAGGAATTTGTTATGGTATGCAAACCATGGCGCAGCAGTTGGGTGGCGCTGTAGCCTCAAGTGATCACCGTGAATTTGGATTGGCTCAATGTGAATTGGATTTAAAAACTCCGTTATTTCAGGGTGTAAATGCAAATGAGTTTGTGGCATCTGATTCAGAATCTGAAACTGATAATTGCTCTCTTTCCGTTCCAGTTTGGATGAGTCATGGTGATCATGTCACGCAAATTCCGCCAGGATTTAAAGTGATCGCAAAAACCAATAATGCGCCCATCGCAGCAATGTGTGATGAATCAAGGCAATGGTATGCGGTACAATTTCATCCTGAAGTCACGCATACCAAAAATGGTATGCAGATGTTAGATAACTTTGTAAAACAAATTTGTCATTGTGAATCGACTTGGAATGTAAAAAATATTATTGCAGATAGTCTTGTTCATATTCGGGAAAAAGTAGGAAAAGAAAAAGTACTACTTGCTTTATCGGGCGGTGTCGATTCATCTGTGTTAGCAGCGTTGTTGCATGAGGCGATTGGCGATCAACTGATTTGTGTATTTGTGGACACCGGATTGATGCGTAAGAATGAAGGTGATCACGTCATGAAAATTTTTGCAGATAACTTGGGTGTCAAAGTAATTCGTGTCAATGCCCAAGATTTATTTTTGTCAAAATTAAAAAATGTAGTAGAGCCAGAAGCAAAGCGAAAATTAATTGGTAATTTATTTATTGATGTTTTTGAAAAAGAATCAGAAAAATTACAAGGCATTACTTTCTTGGCGCAAGGTACCATTTATCCTGATGTCATTGAATCAGGGCAGGCCTCATCGGGCACAGCTCATGTGATTAAATCACATCATAATGTCGGTGGATTGCCTGACAACATGAAATTTAAATTAATTGAACCGTTGCGTGAATTATTTAAAGATGAAGTGCGTGCGCTTGGCATGCAATTGGGTTTGCCAAAAACAATGGTGTATCGCCATCCTTTTCCAGGTGTGGGTTTGGGTATTCGTATTTTGGGTGAAGTGAAAAAAGAATTTATTCCTATTTTACAGGATGCGGATGACATTTTTATTCATGCGTTACGTGAACATCATTTGTATGATCAAGTGGCACAAGCATTCGCTGTTTTTTTACCAGTAAAATCAGTTGGTGTTAAAGGAGATGCGCGTTGTTATGATTATGTCATTGCATTGCGCGCAGTGGTCACAACCGATTTTATGACTGCAGAATGGGCGGAATTACCACATGCTTTTTTAGCGTATGTCAGCAATAAAATATTAAATGAAATTAAAAATGTATCGCGTGTCGTTTATGACATTTCTGGTAAACCGCCAGCGACCATTGAGTGGGAATAGTGATTTAAAATCGAGTGGCTATTAATGCGCCTAATAAACAAATGAAACCGCCAACCAGAGCAAATGCAACTGGCATTTCACCCAACATGAGCCATCCCAGTAAAGTTGAAAATAACGGTAAAACATAAAGTGAGAGCACCAATTTTGATGGTGCAAATTCACCATTTAAGGCTACGCTCCAAGCAGCATAACCAATCGCACCAGGAATAACACCCAAATAGATAACCGAAGTAGTGGCTTGCCAGGATGCTTGTGGAATTTGATGAATGAGTGAAGGTGTGAAAATAAGCATGGCCAGTGTGCCGAACCATGCGCTGAATGCAGCGACTTCAATGGGATGAAAAGTGGAGAGCAGTGGTTTTTGTCCGACGTTATAAACACCAGCGCATAATACAGCAAATAAAATATAGGCGATTCCCCAATTAAGTGTTCCTGAATGAAAGGTGGCAGCAGCAATAACGCCTAATCCAATGACACTGACAAAAACACCCAGCCATCGCTTGATGTTGATTTTTTCATGAAAAAATAGCATAGCCCAAAGCATTGAGACGATAGGGTTCATGCCAATAATGAAGCTGGTGATGCTGGCAGTTACAGTGATCTCTCCATAATTTAAGGCAATCATGTACATGCCAATACCAAAAAACCCCAGGAAAAATAATTGAATATATTGTTTGCCTGTTGGTTTGGTGCGTTTTTTTAAGCGCAAATAAAAAATCAGCATGGTGGCTGAAACGAATAAGTAGCGAAATAGAGCCAATGCGCCAGGAGAATAACTGTGTAAACAAAAGCGGATAAATACAAATGAGGATGACCACGATAAAATGGAGATCGCGACTGCGCAAAGCGTTTTGGCGGACGTGTTTTTCATGGCGCGTATACTATCATGTTTGATTTTACAAATTGTAGTAAATCACGTATTCTTCATAAAATCATTTGTTGGTCATTTTTCCATGAATGTTGCAATTTTCTCAGACTCAGTACCTGCGCTGCTTGCCTTAGCAGACGGCACGGTATTTGAGGGCGTTTCTATTGGCGCATCGGGTGAAACCGTTGGTGAGGTCGTTTTTAATACCGCCATGACCGGTTATCAAGAAATGCTCACTGATCCTTCTTATAGCCAACAAATCATCACGCTGACTTACCCGCATATTGGCAATACGGGGATTAATAATGAAGATAATGAATCAGACCGTATTTTTGCGGCGGGATTCATTGTGCGTGAATTATCATTGCTTGTTAGCAATTATCGTGCAACCGAATCACTACCTGCTTTTTTAAAAAGACAAAATATCATTGCCATTGCCAATATTGATACGCGTTGTTTAACACGATTATTGCGTGAAAAAGGCGTGCAAAATGGCTGTATTATGACAGGCAAAGTCGATCCTGCATTGGCGATACAAAAAGCGCGTGCATTTGCAGGGTTGAAAGGAAAAGATTTGGCAATCACTGTCACAACGCAAAAAAACTATGATTTTGCTGATGTTCATGCCCCAATTCATCATGTTGTTGTGTATGATTTTGGTGTGAAAAGAAATATTTTAAAGTTACTGGCAGAGCGTCACTGCAAAGTTACCGTTGTCCCTGCGCAAACTTCAGTAGCAGCCGTGATGCAGTTAAATCCCAGCGGGATTGTCTTATCAAATGGGCCTGGTGATCCTGCAGCATGTCACTACGCAATTGAGCATACCAAAAAATTATTAGCAAAAAACATCCCTATTTTAGGTATTTGTTTGGGATTTCAAATTTTGGCATTGGCTTATGGTGCAACAACAGAAAAAATGAAATTTGGTCATCATGGTGCGAATCATCCTGTGCAAGATCTTCGAACAAAAAAAGTATGCATTACCAGTCAAAATCATAGTTTTTGTGTAGATAAAAAAACATTACCGGATGACTTAATAATCACGCATATTTCATTGTTTGATCAAACGGTGCAAGGTTTTAAACATAAACATCAACCAGTCATTGCATTTCAAGGACATCCTGAAGCAGGGCCAGGACCCAATGACATGGTGTGTTTGTTTGATGAGTTTGTTGAAATGCTGACGGTAAATTAGCGAATAAAATATTTGATTGAATAACGCACAGCGAGTCGGGCAACATGCCAATACGAACTGATATTAAATCCATTCTGATTCTCGGCGCCGGTCCGATCGTGATTGGTCAGGCATGTGAGTTTGATTATTCTGGAACACAAGCGTGTGTTGCTTTGCGTGAATTGGGTTTCCGGGTGATTTTAGTTAACTCTAATCCGGCAACAATCATGACTGATCCTGATATGGCAGATGCTACGTATATTGAGCCTGTTCAGTGGGAAGTGGTTGCAAAAATCATCGCGAAAGAAAAACCGAATGCGTTGTTGCCGACCATGGGTGGGCAGACAGCATTAAATTGCGCATTAGATTTGGTGCGTGAAGGTATTTTAGAAAAATATCATGTTGAGTTAATTGGTGCGTCGAAAAAAGCGATTGATAAAGCAGAGGATCGCGAGCAATTTCGCGGAGCCATGAAAAATATTGGCTTGAAAACACCACGTTCTGGTATTGCGCATTCAATGAATGAAGCTGCTTCTATTTTAGAAGATATTGGATTTCCAGCGGTGATTCGTCCGTCATTTACCATGGGCGGTAGTGGTGGCGGTATTGCTTATAATCGCGATGAATTTTTTGATATTTGTCAGCGTGGTTTGGAGTTATCGCCGACGTGCGAATTATTAATTGATGAATCCATTATTGGTTGGAAAGAATATGAATTAGAAGTAGTGCGTGACAAAAATGATAATTGCATCATTGTCTGTACGATTGAAAATCTCGATCCAATGGGTATTCATACTGGAGATTCCATTACCGTTGCGCCGGCACAAACTTTAACTGATGTTGAATATCAATGTATGCGTGACGCGGCAATTGCAATCTTGCGTGAAATTGGTGTTGAGACAGGTGGATCGAATGTCCAGTTTGCTATTAATCCGCTTGATGGTGAAATGATGGTTATAGAAATGAATCCACGTGTATCTCGTTCATCAGCGTTGGCATCGAAAGCAACAGGATTTCCTATTGCACGTATTGCTGCAAAATTGGCAGTGGGTTTCACATTAGATGAATTACAGAATGAAATTACGAATGGAAAAACACCCGCGTCATTTGAGCCATCAATTGATTATGTCGTTACCAAAATTCCTCGCTTTGCATTTGAAAAATTTCCAAACTCAAATGATCGATTAACGACGCAAATGAAATCCGTTGGCGAGGTAATGGCGATGGGTTCTAGTTTCCAAGAGTCGTTACAAAAAGCGTTGCGTGGTTTAGAAATTGGTGTGCATGGGTTAGATCCAAAAATAACTGTAGATCAACATTCTGAAAGTGTTGAGTATGATTTAGAGCAAGCACGTGATCGCATCAAAGGTGAATTACGTATGTGCGGCCCGGATCGCTTGTTTTATATTGCCGATGCTTTCCGATTTGGTTTTTCTCTAGAAGAAATCCATCGGCATACTAAAATTGACCCTTGGTTTTTAGTACAGATTGAAGAATTAATTCAGATTGAAAAAAAATTATCTGATGAAATTAGTGAATATGGCGATGAGGGGTTTAAAGCAAACCCTTCTTTTTTGTTTTATTTAAAACAAAAAGGTTTTTCTGATTTTCGTATCGCTACATTATTAAATACCACTGAAGAAAATATTCGTACACAGCGTTATCAATTAAATCTACATCCTGTTTATAAGCGTGTTGATACATGTGGCGCTGAATTTGCAACGGAGACTGCTTATTTTTATTCTACTTACAAGCAGGAAAATGAATGTCATCCCACGCAAAAAGAAAAAATAATTGTATTGGGTGGCGGTCCAAACCGTATTGGCCAGGGAATTGAATTTGATTATTGTTGTGTGCATGCTGCCTTAGCAATGCGTGAATTGGGTTATGAAACCATCATGATAAATTGTAATCCAGAAACAGTATCAACGGATTTTTCAATTTCTGATCGTTTGTATTTTGAGCCGGTGACATTGGAAGATGTATTAGAAATTGTTGCTATTGAAAAACCCAAAGGTGTGATTGTCCAATTTGGTGGGCAAACGCCTTTAAAATTAGCGCGCGCATTAGAAAAAGCGGGGGTGCCGATGATGGGTACTTCGCCTGATTCAATTGATTTAGCAGAAGACCGTGAGCGTTTTCAAAAAATATTACAGCAACTGAATTTACAACAACCTGCCAATGCAACAGTGCGTTCACGTGAAGAAGGGTTGCGATTTGCAAAAGTATTTGCGTACCCATTAATTGTACGGCCATCCTATGTGTTGGGTGGCCGCGATATGAAAGTGATTTTTCATGAGCGTGAATTAGCAGACTATATGAATCAGGCACAGCATATTTCTGCTGAGCATCCTTTGTTGCTCGATCATTTTTTAGATGATGCCATTGAAGTGGATATTGATGCCATTTGTGATGGTAAAACGGTTTTTATTGCTGGAATTATGGAGCATATTGAACAAGCTGGTGTGCATTCAGGTGATTCTTCTTGTGTGTTTCCCGCGCACAGTTTATCAGAAGCGGTTCAAAATGAATTGCGTCATCAAATGACACAGTTAGCCAAAGCATTAAACGTGATTGGTTTAATGAATGCGCAATTTGCGATTAAAGGAAATGAAATTTATGTCTTAGAAGTTAACCCAAGAGCATCGCGTACGGTTCCGTTTCTTGCAAAAGCAACGGGGTTACCTTTGGTAAAAATGGCCACGCAATGTATGGCCGGTATTTTTTTGTCTGATCTCAGTTGTGCGACTTCTGATTTTCAATCTCACTATATTTCTGTTAAAAAACCAGTTTTTCCTTTTGCTAAATTTCCAGGTGCGGATCCGATTTTGGGTCCTGAAATGCGATCGACAGGTGAAGTGATGGGTGTTGCAAAAACATTGGGGCAAGCATTTTTGAAAGCAGAGATGGGCGCAAAAAGTGTATTGCCAAAATCAGGTTGTGCTTTTATCAGTGTGCGTGATGCGGACAAGCCGCGTGTTGTTTCAATTGCCAATAAATTAATTCAACTGGGATTTACAATTGTATCAACTACCGGTACTGCTGTAACGTTACAAAAGCATGGCGTGGCTTGTGATGTTGTGAATAAAGTAGAAGAAGGTAGACCACATATTGTAGATCGTATTCGCAATAATGAAATTCAATTGGTTATTAATACGACTGAAGGTGAAAAAGCGATTGCTGATTCGTACACTATCAGACGCAGTGCAGTCGAAAAACAAATTTGTTACACTACCACGCTTGCAGGCAGCGAGGCTGTTTGTATGGCAATTGAGACATCTGATATTGGTGCGGTTGTGTGCTTACAAGATGATCAATAATCCTTAAACCTTAGAACAAAGCGTATTTCTATCTACTAAAGTGAGTATGATTATGCAATTAACACCAATGACTATCCATGGCCACAAAAAGTTACAATCCGAATTAGATCATTTGAAAAAAGTAGAGCGTCCTGCAGTTATTGCTGCGATTAGCGAAGCGCGAGCGCATGGGGACTTAAAAGAAAACGCAGAGTACCACGCAGCAAAAGAAAGACAAAGTTTTTTAGAAGGGCGTATTCGTGAGGTTGAAGCAAAATTATCGCAATGTCAGGTAATCGATATTTCCAAAATAAACAATGAAGGCAAGGTTATTTTTGGTGCGACTGTTACGCTACTGAATATTGATAAAGAAGAGCAGGTCGTTTATCAACTTGTTGGTGAAGATGAAGCAGATATCAAAGAAGGAAAAATTTCTGTGAGCTCACCAGTTGCACGCGCGATGGTTGGTAAAATGGAAGGTGATGAAGTCACTGTGCAATCACCTGGCGGCGAAATCGTTTATGAGATTGTTAAGGTGCTCTATTTGTAGCATGGTTTTTGAAAAATCTGAAGTGCGTTATATGCAAGTTTTGAATAGCCGCTTACGCGGCTTTCGTTAGATTACATCCTTGTTTTCACTGCTTCCCATGCTTTAATTTGCCAAGTGGTTAATACAGTAGCAATCAATTGATGATCATCATCTCTGATTTCTGTTTTTACTGTGTGTGTGGTTTTATGTTCTTTATTTAATAGCGCTAAAACAGCATTTTTATCTTGATCTGAAAAATGGGCTGTTGCAATGATATTTTTTTTTGCTTGATAATGATAATCAATGGCGATATGTGACATGATGACACGATAGTCAAGTGGTGAAAAATGATACATCAGTATAATGCCGGCTGCTAATTCACCGACTGTTGCAATAGCACAGGCATGAATACCACGCACATGATTAAAGTTTTTTTTGTGATAGGGTGCAAAAGTTTGTACTTGATGGCTTGAAACTTTGATGACTTGAAATCCATGTGGTTTGTTAAATTTTACCGAGTGATTCATGACGCGGTTTAGTAACCACAAATATTTTCGAGAGGTTTCTGATTTTTGAATGAGTTGACTTAACTGTCGCATGTGAAATCCTTTTTTAATGCTGCATTATTTCATGTTAAACAATCCCAAAACAAGCAATGAATAAGAAAAAAGTAGATAGATAAATGGGCAGTGCGGTATGCCATGAAACCAAAAATCCACCATCAAATGCGGTTATCATCCACGCAAGATATAGCAAGGTAGAAAGATACCCCATCGTTTTTCCTTGATTTTTGCTATCCATTTTATTTGATATCAAGGCAACCAAACTCACATAAGCACAACCAGTTGCAACAGCAATCAAGTTTGAAAAAATCCAATGCGCGGTAGAGAAGGGGAAAAGCGCACAGGAAAACAGACCAATAAAAACCAGCGATACGCTATATCGCATGATGCTTTTAATGGACGCTATACGCAAAAACAAAGGGTATAAAATCAACAGTCCTAATGACATGGTGATGCCCATAGTGGCTGTAAAAAGGCTGATTTTATCGACTGAATAATGCAATTGCAGATGCAGAAAGAGAGAGATCGATTGATAATATTGACTCCAACCCAGTTCTAGAAAGAAAAAGGTAATGAGGAGTAATCCGAATCGAAATGTTTTGATGGCTTTTGATAACCCCAGCACAATGGATTTTAGGCTGGTAACCGAGTTTCGAGCACGCTCATTTAGTGTTTCTTTAAAGAAAAATAATAAAAGCAGTATATTAAAAACACTTAACCCTAAGGCAAATGAGAGTGGTGTCGTAATGCTAAACCAATGCACCCAGTGTGTATCAGTTAAGTAGCCACCAATTAAAGGTCCTAAAATTAAGGCCAATGTCATCATTAAGGCGATTAAACTTAAAAAATAAGCTTTTTCTGTATCGCGAGATAAATCTGCTACGCTTGCTTGCGCTATGGGTTGGCTGCTACTGCCTATACCAGCAATAAATCGTCCGATTAAAATAAGATAGAGATTTTTTTTCAGAATACCAATAATGGGCAATAAAAAACCTATTGTTACGCACAGCAAACAAAACAATAATGTTTTTTTTCGGCCATAATTATCTGAAAAAGCGCCAACAAAAGGAGCCGATAGTAATGCTGCTAGCATGGAGAGTGACAGTGTAATGCCAATCATTTTATTTTGTTGGGCTAATGTTGTTGTGACAGGTAATAATCCATATCGCGCGTGATAAAATATTTTAAGAAAAACAGGAATAACAACAAAAAAGCTAAAAGAGTCTAAAAAAATTAACAATAAAAGCGGCAAGAGTCGCAAAAAATTTTTCGAGATGAGCATGGCCTGGTTGACCTCAGTTTAGATTCAAAATAAAGAAATTTTACTTTAATCACATTCGTCGATACATTAAGGGTAAGGTAGCGTCCGGTTCCGATGGAAATTTATCATTGCTGGGTGTAATTTGATATAAAAATTTTCCAAGATTCCACCGTACAATTTTGATACAATACGTACATATAGCGAGGAATGCATATGAACAGTATTAAAGTATTCGTATTACTGGTGATCATGACTTTGTTTTTTTTATGGATCGGTCATTTTTTGTTTGGGTATGTTGGGATTGTATTAGCGCTTTTTCTTATGATGATTATTGATATTAGCGCTTATTTTTACAGTGATAAGTCAGCATTACGTTTTTCTGGTGCGCGGGAAATGGAGAGCCATGAATTAGTTCGTTTGGTACCGCTATTAAAATCAGTGGCTGATCAAGCAAAAATAGCGCCACCTAAGTTATATCTGATTGATTCGGATGCGTCTAATGTGTTGGCTGTTGGGAAAAATCCAAATAATGCTGGCATTGCAGTGACAGCTGGATTGATTCAACTGCTTAATGATGAAGAAATAAAGGCAATATTTGCAGTAGAAGTAAGTTTAATAGCTGCGCGAGATACTTTTTTAGGTGCTGTGACCGCTTCTGTTGCAGGGGGCTTTAGTAATTTAGCTAATTTATCCGTTTGGCGATCTTTATTTGGTTTAAAAAATTCAGATGATACTAAAATCAATGGCGCTATGATGTGTGTCGTGGGCCCTATTTCTGCAGTGATTGTTCGTATCTTGATCTCAAAGAATCGGATTTTTAGAGCAGATCAAGCTGCAATTCGGTTATTAGATAATCCACTCTCATTGCTTTCTGCGCTAGAAAAAATCAATACGGAAGTAGGGGTGGTTTTTTTAAGAGTGCAAGCCTATCCTGCTATCGCACACTTGTTTTTTATTAATCCACTTTCTAACAAAAGACTTCGAACTTGGTTTTCAACGTTTCCAGATATTGCTGAACGTATCAGTAAGATAGGTATCAAATAAATCAGTTATTTTCCATTAAGATGCGTTCTCAGTTTTTGGTTTGAGATCGCATCTTATGGTTAAATAGTTTTCTATTTTTTAATAGAAATCAAATCTACTTTGAAAATTAAAGTTTCATTTGGACCAATTGCGCCGGCAGCGCCTTGCTTTCCATAAGCCAGATTAGCTGGAATGTATAGCATCCATGTTGCGCCAGGTTTCATCATCGTCAATGCTTCTTGCCAACCCTTAATAACATCACCTACTTTAAACGTAGCGGGCTTTCCACGTTGATAAGAACTATCAAAAACTTGGCCGTTAATTAAAGTGCCTTCGTAATTGACTGTGACTGTTTCATTAGGCGTTGGGCTCGCACCATCACCTTTATTTAAAATTTTGTATTGTAATCCAGAGGCAGTTGTTTCAACGCCTGGTTTTTTAGCATTAGCTGCTAAAAACAGTTGGCCTTCTTTTTCGTTTTTTTGTGCTGTTTCTTGGTAGGTATGTTGCATTTTTTTAACCATCTCTTTTTGCATGTTGTTTAAGGCAGTTTGCATTTGTTGTTCTGATACAATGGGTTTTTTGCCATTGTATCCATCTTGCAAACCTTTTGAAAAGTTGTTGGTATGGATTGTAACAGATTGTGCTTTTAAAGCTTGCCCTGTTTTATATCCCATTGCGTACGACAGGTTAGTTGATGCATCAGCATATATCGCTGTGCTCAAGAGAAAACCAGCGGCACTGCAAACGGTGAGTAGTTTTTTCATGAAGTCGATTCCTTCTAAAATAAAAATGTCATCATAACGAAATAGCGTAGCTCAGTCGAGAGCACTATTCATTTTTAAGCATCTACTTTCTCTTTTTTCATTTTTGAATGCTCAAGTTGATGGGTTAAATATTCATAATGCGTAGGTAAAATTTTCATTAATTCTTTTTGGCGTTTTGTGATTTGTTGAAGCAGTTGTTTTCCAATAGTCATGATATCTTCACGATAATTTAAAAGTGGATAAGGATTATTGGGTAAATAGCCAACACCACACAAAATACATTGGTAGTTTGTTTCTGTCCAAAAATTTTGGAAGAGCGATTTAAACGTTGGATAAATATTGTTGTTATCAACGGTGGGTCGTTTGATGGGTAATCCTGATTTGTGTTTTTGTAATATTAACTCCAATGTTTCAGGTATTTTTGTTTCATATTTATTAACACGCCAAAATTCGGTGTCTTCACGTTGCACCGTTTTAAAATGCATGGCAATAAAGTCACGGTTATCATCAACCATGTAATTAATTTTTTTATTAAATTTTTCACGCAAGACAGGATCAATGTTTTTTTGTGGAAAGCATTTAATGAGTTGATAGAGTGCTGCATAAATAAAATAAATCGTTGACGATTCAAGTGGCTCTAGAAAACTACTAGATAAGCCAATGGCAACACAGTTTTTAACCCATGAATGACGGTGTCTTCTTGATTGGAATTTAATGGGGCGAAGATTAAGGCCTTCAACGCGTTTGCCAAAATGTTGACATATTTCATCTTGCGCCTCTTGGTCACTGATAAATTGGCTAGAATAAACATAGCCATTACCAGAACGTTGATACAGTGGGATTTCCCAGGTCCAACCCGCTTTCATTGCAGTTGCTGTTGTATAAGAGCGAATGTCAGTGTTATTGGGTGCATCCGGAATGTTGATAGCGATAGCCCGATCAGTTAATAAAAAATCATTAAAAGAAACAATGGGTTCTTGATATACTTTATCGATTAAAAATCCAGCAAATCCAGAACAATCAACAAAAAAATCAGCAGGATACTTTTTCCCGCTTTGTCCTATAACACACGTTATTTGACCATCAGCATCTTGTTCTGTGCTTACTAATTTATCAACGACATGACGAATGCCGCGTGTAATAGCCCATTCTTTTAAGTATTGCGCCAGCATTAAGGCATCAAAATGATAAGCGTAATGTTGTACTTTGGTACCATCTAATAATCGTGGTGATAAGTGATGATCAAAGGCAACAGCAGAAGGAAAGCAAGCTTCTGCAAAAGATTGTTTGGTTTGTCCTTCCAGATATTGTTTAATCCATACTGAACTTAAAGGTACTTCGTCAATTAAAGGAATTTCACCAAATACGTGATAATAATGATCTCCCCCTTTTTCTGCGGGCGTTTTCCAGTTGGCGTATTTAATTCCCATTTTAAATGTACCGCCTAATTTAGGCATCCATTCTTCTTCGGGGATGCCAAGACGATCAAAAAATTCTGTTTTAATTGTAGGGATGGTCGCTTCGCCAACACCAATAGGGCTGTGCTCAGCAGATTCGATAACGGTGATATTAACCTGGAAATTAAGAGATTTTGCGATATAGGTTGCTGACATCCAGCCTGCAGTACCGCCGCCGATGATCACAATATCTTTAATGTTGGATTGTGTTTTTTGCATAACAAGATCCTTCTTAGTATTTTAATTTGAGTAACGATTCAATTCGATAAAGCGACAACATTACCATATTGATTTTGTTCTGAATAGGGATGCTGAGTTTATTGACATTTCAGGTGTAGCAAACAATAATTCGGCTTGTTTATTATTTGACTGATACAAGGATGTTCATGGCGTTACTTATTATTGATGAGCATAATTTCCAAACTAAAATAGATGAAATAAAGTTCACAAATCCCTTTCTAAAAGAGTTGTTCATTCGAGAATCTGCCTGTTTTGTTAGCAATCTTAAAACTAAAATTGCTGCGTTACAATGTGATGATCTCATGTGCTTGCTGACTATCAACGAAGCAGAATATGAAAACGCATTAATCTGTTCACCTTATACGACATATATTACTTATGCATTGGATGAATTAAAAAAATTTGGAAAGCCATGGATTAAATTATTGATGTTGTTTTATACAGGCATCATGTCGATTGTGTTTCGATTAACTCAGTTTAATCGGGTTGTGCAGGTAAATAATAATTTAAATAGTTTAATAAAACACCCTCTTTTATTTTCCAGTTTGTTACCAGAGATCACCGCTGCATTGATTAAAAAATACCCCAGTCATGCTATTTTATTTTTCAGAGTCAATGAAACTTTAGATGCAGCATTTTTGGCCGAATTGAAAAAAAATAAATACGATACATTCCCTGATCGTGCCGCGCATATTTTTTTACCTGAAAAAAAATTTTTACAGCGTAGTCATAGTAAGCGAGATTTGAGTTTGTTGCGTAACACTTCTTATACGGTTGTTTTGCATGAGGCATTAACAGCGCAAGATGCTGAGAGGTTGGCTGATTTATATCGGCTATTGTTTATTGATAAGCACTCGACTTGTAATCCAATCTATACAGCAGATTATTTTCAGCAGGCTATTAAGCATCACTGGCATCATTACACTGCATTGCGCAATTCAGCAGGACAGATTGATGCCTTTATTAGTTGGTTTGAATCAGAAAAAATAATGTTGTGTGGCCCGTTGGGTTATGATTCTGAAGTTGATCGAAAAATGGGATTGTATCGACAGTTGGTTGCATTATGTTTGCAATATGCAAATGAACATCAATTTATTTTTAATATGGGCGGTGGTTCTGATGAATTTAAATTAAACAGAGGCAGCACGCAAGTACTAGAATATACGGCTATTTATTATAAACATTTACCATGGTATCGTCGTATTCCATGGAAAATATTGAGTTTCGCTTGCAACAAATTGTTGAAAAAAATTGTTGATGAGTCTCACTTATAAATTAGGAAAAAATAAAATGGCAGCTGTAGCATCACAACCCAGTGACTGTATCGCTAAAACAGATGAAATCAATTTATATAAGGAGCAATATCAACCCAATAAACTTTTGGTGATTGATCAGTTTATTTCAAGTGACTATGTTCAAGCTCATTTTTTGCCGGAAATTGAAAGTTGTCGCGCGCATATTCATCGCGTTAAAGTGGGTTCATTTAAAAAATCGGGTAGTGTTAGTCGGCATAATCTCGAGAAATTCGCACCCCAATTATTTTCTTTATATAACGCATCATGGATGAAACAATTTGTTGAGGCGGTCGTGGGTGAGAAAGTATCGCTTTGTCCGCCAGAAGATCCGCATGGCATTGCATTATATTGCTATACAGAACCAGGTGATCATATTGGCGTGCATTATGATAAGTCATTTTATCGTGGGCGTCGTTACACGGTACTGCTTGGATTGGTTCAAGATGCCGCTGCATCAAAATTGTTATGTTATCCTGGCGCCAATAAATTGAATCGCAGAAAAAACCCCCGTTCTGTTTATACGCATCCAGGTACGCTGGTTATTTTTAATGGTGATACATTATGGCATGAGGTAACGCCATTAGCAGCGAATGAAGAACGTATTGTGCTTACAATGGAATATGTGACCGATAATCGCATGTCATCATTGAATCGTTTTATATCGCATACAAAAGATCGATTTTTATATTTTGGAAAAAAATAATATGCAAGCAGTTATTCTCGCAGCAGGCATGGGTAATCGAATTCGAGAGCAGCATGTTTTACCGAAAGGATTTATTTCATTTGGCGATACATCGATTATTCAAGAATCCATGCAAAAATTAAAAAAAGTAGGCATTGCTGATATTTTAATAGTAACCGGATATGCTGCGGATTATTACGAGGATTTCGCAAAAAAAAATCATCTTCATACTATTTTTAACAAAGCCTATAATCAATTTGGTAGTCTATATTCTCTGTACTGCGCAAAGGACTGGATTAAGGATGATTTTTTGTTATTAGAATCTGATATTATTTATGAAAAAAGAGCGCTTGAAAAAATAAGTCAACATAAAAATCCCAATGTTATTTTGCTGAGTGGTGAAACAAATTCAAATGATGAGGTGTATGTTCAAGCATGTAATAAAAAACTCATTCAAATGAGCAAGCAAAAAAATAAATTAGTTCAGAATGAAATTTACGGAGAATTTGTTGGTATTAATAGATTGTCATTGACTGATTATCAGCGATTAACTTTGATGCTGAGTCGTGATCAACATTTGTTAGAAACAGGCTGTTATGATGAGCAGGGGTTGGTAGCCATGACGCAATACTGCGAAGTGGATTGTTTGAAAATAACGGATTTACTGTGGAGTGAAATTGATAATTTTGCTCAATTTCAACGCGCTAAGGCATTGTACCCATTTATTGATATGGAAATCGTCGTATGAAAAATAAAAATTCATTGGTTCCAACTGATTATCATGATTATATTTATCGATTATTTTATTATTTGTTAACGCCCCTTGTTCCTTATATTCCCAAAAAAATTAAACCCAATCATATTACCGTATTGGCTTTTATTTCTGCCATGATTGGAACGGCATTATTGGTTTTTGTAAAAACCCCCGTGGCTTATTTGTATTGGGTGATATTTAATTTTGGGTGGTTTATTTTGGATGCGCTGGATGGTATGCATGCGCGTTTCACACGGCAGTCTTCGGAGTATGGTGCTTTTTTAGATCATGCTTTGGATGATATTTATTTTATTTTTATGCTGACTGCTTTTGTTATTAAGTTTGATCTAGCGCAGGTGTTATATATTTATATTTTGATGCTGAGACTAACAGCGGCATTAATGGTATTTTTAGTGCAATCCCATACTGGAAAATTATACCTCAGTCGATTTTCAGGTGGTTTTGATTTTTTGTTATTAACAGCCGCTGTTTTATTGTCTTACTGCTATCCTTATTTAAATTTGGCGCAACACACGCATAATCTAACCGCTTTATTTTGGATAGATTGGTTTGATTTATATCAAGGTGTTTTTATGAAGCTCGTGTTATTAATTTACTTTGTGGGTGTGCCGATCAACATTGTCATGCAATTTCGATTTGTTAGCAAAATGCTGAATCAAAAGCGCCAGCACAGAGCTAAAAAATAAAATAAGCGCAAGTGGTGTTTGATTGTGGTTTTTAAATGTTGACATTAAAGCACTGCTGATAGCGCCGCCTAGAATTTGTAAGAATCCAAATACGGCAGCAGCTGTTCCAGCCATTTTGGAAAAAGGATGCATGGCGCCGGCGTAAGCATTAGAGAAAATAAAGCTGGAGCCAATGATGTAAATAATAACAGGCACCATAATCACAGTGGTATTGATTTTATGTGTGAGCCCAAAACTCAGCATCACTAAGCTAGCGATTAACATGATTAATAGGCCAACAAAAAGCATTTTGACCAGACCAAATCGTTCTACAACCATCGCATTGATAAATCCACCGACAATAAAAAACAAGCCAGCTAAGGCAGAAATCCAGCCAAATTGTATGGGCGTTAATCCAACCACATCTTGCAATAAAAAGGGGAGGGTTGTAAGCCAAGCTAAAATACCTGAAAATGCCAGCATAACGCAAAATGCATTGCTGATAAAAACAGGATGCATGCATAATCCCCACATGTTTTTTGCAATGACTTTTATTCGAATAGGATTAATATTTTGTTGTTGATTGGTTTCTTTTAAAATAAAAAAAGAACCGATAAAACAGAGTGTGCTGTAGATAAATAAAAATGAAAAACAAGCACGCCAATTAAAAAAGTGAAGCAGATAGCTGCCAATTAATGGGGCGCTTGCTAGTAGGATAACGCGTGAAATACCGAGAAAAGAACTTATTTTAGCTAGGGTATTGCCTTCATACACGTCACGTAATATAGATAAAAAAAGTGCAGCGCCAGCGCCAGCGCCCAAACCTTGCAGTGCGCGTCCAATGATAAGTGATTCGATAGAAGTGGAAAATCGGCATATAAGTGTTCCGATCATGCAAATGCCAACACCAACTATCAATGGTTTTTTGCGTCCTATATAGTCAGAGATCGGACCATAAATTAAATGAGACACTGAAAATCCGAACATAAAAATAGCAAGGGTAATTTGCATCCAATGCTCTGATGTGAAAAATAAATTTCGTATGGTGGGTAGTGCAGGCAAATACAGGTCAGATGAAATTTGTCCTAAACATGATATAAAAAATAAAAAAATAAAAAAGAAAATATTTTTTTTCATATTATTTGGTTCATTTCCAATTTGTGCCAGCGCGGAGTATAGCTTATTATTGGCTGGTAAATGAAATGAAAAACGCCTGTAATAAAAATGGATTGGGTTTGGATATGTCAAAGCGTTTACTGATTCAGATTTGGATTGTCTGCGCGCTGGGTCTTTTTGTAGATGGATTCGATTTATATGTGACTTCGGTTGCTGAGCCATTATTTAAAAAAAGTTTGGCTTTATCGCCTTTGTGGTTAGGTATCACACAAGCAGCGGCGCCAATTGGTGCTGCCATCGGTGCTATTTTAATTGGTTATATTACGGATCGTGTCGGTCGAAAAACCATGTTGGTTTTTAATTTTATTTTGTTTGTGGTTTCAGCGCTGTTATCTGCCGTCGCTTGGGATGTTTACTCGCTTTGTATTTTTCGTTTTTTTGTGGGATTTGGCGTGGGATCCGATTACCCTGTTTGTGCGGCTTATTTGTCGGAGATGTCGCCTAATCATTCTCGCGGAAAGTTAATGGCCAGCGCGATGTTTATCAATTGTCTTGCTTCTCCTATTGGTGTTGCCGTTTCTTATGCTATTTTTTCATATTATCCATATGTTGATGCATGGCGATTTATGTTTGCTTTTGGCGCATTGCCAGCGCTCATTGCTTTGTTGATGCGATCACGATTGCCAGAAAGTTTTTTGTGGCGAGCCAATCAGCGCATTACATCAACTGAAAAAAAAGCATCTGGGCTTGCTGCTTATCGTATTTTATTTAATGCGCATTACCTCAAAGCAACGTTGGCATTGTGCTTGTCGTGGGCCTTGATGGACGTTTCGTATTACAGCATTGGTTTATTTACACCCGATATTTTAAGCGCAATGCATTTAGCAACCAGTGGAAATTTTATTACGGATACCAAAACCATTGTTGAAAATACCATTTTCCTAAATGGATTTGTGGCGGTAGGTGCCTTTTTGTCTATTTTTGTCATTGATAAGATTTCACGTGTTAATTTGCAAAAAATGGGTTTTTTAGGCGCATTTTCAGGGCTTTTTTTGTTATCTCTTAGTTATTATTTTAAAATTACACCGATTTATCCCATCATTTTTTCCTGTTTTTTAACTTACAATGTTTTTATTAATATGGGTCCGGGTGCAACTACTTATTTATTACCTGCTGAAATTTATCCTACTGCTATTCGGGGAACAGGTCATGGTTTGGCATCTGGCGTTGCAAAATTTGGCGCCTTTTTAGGAACTATTTTTTTACCTGCTTTTCAAGTTGCTTTTGGTATCCATTTCACCTTGCTTGCCTTATCCTTTACTTTGTTAGCCGGTTATTTTTTAACGACACTCCTAAAATCTTACCCATCTATCAATGCAGTGTCAGCGCCATCCACACTGGATGAAATGAATTTAGCACCTGAATCTTGAGAATATTTTTTAAGTCGTTACAATGAGAGCGCAATGTAATGTGATACTTGCCTTTGAAAAACTTCAGGAGATTGTGGTGGCTAAAACCAAAAAATCAAAAAAATCAGTAAAAAAAATAAATAAAAAATCAGATGCAAAAAAACTCATTAAAAAAAGAGTCAAGAAAGTAGTTAAAAAAACAGCTAAAAAAGCAGCTAAAAAAGCAGCTAAAAAAGTAGTTAAAAAAACAGCTAAGAAAAAAGTATTACCCATTCCAAAAGGGTATAACACGATAACGCCATATTTGATTGTAAATGGCGCACTGGACGCGATTGCTTTTTATAAAAAAGCATTGGGTGCAAAAATGGTGATGTGCATGAATCAAGGTAAAAAAAAGGTATCACATGCAGAATTGCAAATTGGCGATACTAAAATCATGCTGGCAGATGAATTTCCAGAAATGGGTGCGCATGGTCCAAAATCCTATGACGGCTCTGCCATCAGTATTCATCTTTATGTGAAAAATGTGGATGCTACCGTTAAAAAAGCGGTGAGTAGTGGAGCAAAGTTATTGCGTCCCGTAGAGGATCAATTTTATGGTGACCGTTCTGGTGCTGTAGTAGATCCATTTGGTCATGTTTGGTATGTTGCAACGCACGTTGAAGATGTCAGCCCAAAAGAAATGAAAAAACGAATGGCGGCAATGTGTACGCATAAGCCAGGCACTTGTGACGGTGTGCATGCTTGATTTCCAGTGAGATAAAACGCGTTTCACATTACATCGTTGAAACGCGTTTTTGTGAAGCATCATTTTTTTTAGCATAAATTAAAAAGCATATAGCCAACAGGGAAATGATTACTTCTAGCCAGTACAGATGCTTTACTGCAAAATGATTTCCAATCCATCCAATTGTGAAATAAAAAATTAACATCATTGTGCCAGATACGCTATTAAAAGTAGATTGTACTCGCCCTTGAAAGTCGATTGCCGTTATGGCTTGAGCTTTGGTAATAATGAGCGGCCATATTGCGCCTGAAAAGCCAATAGCGAAATATAAAAAGGCCGCAATTGGGATAAGATGATTATATCCAAACACCATAAATATGACGCATAGTACAAATGAAAAAAACAACAGGACTCGCCAAAACCCAAATTGTTCGCTAATCCATGGCATGAAGATGCCCCCAATGACAATCCCAATAGAGGCAAAAGCCTCAATCATGCCGAATTGCCCTACTGTTGCATGTAAGACTGTTTTACTAAATGGCACCAGTAATAAAGGCGTTGTTAAAAAGGTCATGAAAATGAGCAATTGAACAACAGAGAGCACAATCAATTTTTTGTTGGCGAATAAATAAGTGAGTCCATCTTGAAAGTCTTGGAATAGTTTTATTTTTTTTGTTTCACGCTTGCCGCCATGTAACAGTGCTTTTTGAGGAATAAAAAATAATGAGGCTGTGGCAATCAAAAATGCAATACCATTTATTAATATGGCAGTTTGCTCAGATGTCCAAGCAATTAATAATCCAGCCAACCCCATGCCAATCATATTGCCTGCTTCATAAATGATGTCGATGGTTGAATTTGCGTGCATCAAATCTTTTTCAGGCACCAATTCACGCATAAATGCAAAGACACAGCTGAAAAAAGCGCTAAATGAAACGCCAATGCACAGCATCATAATGTAAACTGTGTTTACATTAAAATGATTGCGAAGGTAAATGCTAAAAATAATAAAAATAACAGCGCGAACAAAATTAGAAATAAGCATCATGCCTTTGCGAGAGAGTCGATCGGCTAGTACGCCCATGAACGGACCTAGGATCACGTTCGGCCCCCAAAAGCAGGCCATTAAAATGGCCATTGCTGTCACATTGCTGTGTCGCGTCACGACAATCCAGCTCATGGCAATATAGCCCATGCCGTTTCCAAAGGCAGCGCAGAAAAAACCAATCATGTAAGATAAAAAGGCGGGGCGTTTTAATAATTGAAGACGTTGATGAAAATGGGACATGACAGTATTGCCTATTAAAAATCATGAGTAGCGTTGAATGACATCCAATGTGGTTGATGCATAAAAACTACGCGCTAGAGAAAGCCGTTGTGTGGCAAAATAATTTTCATGATTTCCTCGATAGAGAGCCAATCAGAATAGCATTTGAAAATAAATGAGCGCAACTAAAAGTGGGTGTTGTTTTTATAAAAGGAGATAAAGTGTGAGTGAGGCAGTTTATGGTTTCCCGAGCGAAAACAAAATCAACTCAAAATAGTTTGAATTGTACATGTTAAAAACGCTTTTCAATTTAAAAAAATCAATCTATTAATTTTTCCTTAACTCGTTTTTTATTCTATGCGACTCTATACTGCCTTCAAATATTATTGAGGAGAAGGTCAAATGCGAAGAAATGTAGCGGTAGATATTATTAATCAACCGATTTTCGATGCTAATGATATAGAATCGGTCAAAAAAAAATATAACGAGCTATTAATAAGTGGGCAAGTTGATAGATATACACATGCGAAGATAATCGTGGCTGCAGGAAATAACAAAGACACAGCGTTAGCTGCTTTGGCTTATGGTGAAGCATTAACTAGAAGTAAAACACGGCCAAACCAAATTGATGCGGTGGTATTTAACAGCATGATGATTGCTGTTGGGGCGGATTTAGAGAAGGTAAAAGCAGTTTATAGTGAGGCAATTGATAGAAAACTAGCTAATGTTGCGACTTATACTGCCATGATCAGCATCGCTGGAAAAGCTGGTTTTAGTAACAATGGTGCTGAGATGGCATTTGTCAAAGCTGTTTATGAAGCAGCACTAGCTTCAAATCAAACAGATGATCAGCTATTTGGCAATATGATGGGGGTTGTCGCGGGTTATGATCGTATGGATATTTTTCTGGATGTTTATATTGATGCGTTATACAGAAGGCAAGTCGATACCTGTGTGAAAAAAAGCATTCAGATAGCAATAAGCAAGCATCGTGGTGGTCACTTTATTAAGGTAGCGAGGCTGATAGAATGGATTACCATTGTAGGAAATAATCAAGGTGCAGATGCAGTATGGTGTATTTTTAAAAATTTGCTCACGCGCCACAGTCAAGATGCAGCGATGTTGAGCAGGGTGATTATGACTGCAGGAAAGAATCAAGATATATATGTAGTATGGGATGTTTTGCAAATTTTGCTCAGCAGGCACCCAGGTAATATAGACAGAGTGAGGGAAATTATTACTGCCGCACGGGATAATCAATGGATCGGTTTGCTAAGTTATGTTTTTCAAGCGATGTTCGCGTGCCGCGACCAACAAGCAGATAATGCAATGGCGTTGAGCAGTGCAGCAGCTAATGAGGCGGGGTTTGTTTATTCTTATCGAAATGATCCTTATTCTGCTTCTCAGTATTCGACAAGATTGTTTAGTTTGAAAAAACAAGAAGCAGTGCCAGTCGCGCCTTCTGATCTTGATCTTACAGTATGATGTTGATTAAACATTGAGAATCCATTATCAATCAGTCG
Source organism: Gammaproteobacteria bacterium CG_4_10_14_0_2_um_filter_38_22 (assembly GCA_002793195.1). GTDB lineage: Bacteria > Pseudomonadota > Gammaproteobacteria > Coxiellales > Coxiellaceae > 2-02-FULL-42-43. The sequence continues at coordinate 897 of PFPT01000019.1, read as the reverse complement.
TTGAAATGACATTGCTAAATGGATTCTGCTGTGCATAAGGTAAGGCTGCTGTTTATTTGGATTTAATCCACAGATGAATCACCGATTAAGGTTGTAATATTTCGCATTCGCCTACGGTGCCGGTATAAGGGCCGCTTGAGAAAGCAGCTTCTACGTTTGCTTTTGTGGTCTCGCAAGATGCGAGCCCACTGGCGCCGCCGGAACCACCACATTGCGCTCCCACTCCGTCAATATAATATCCAAGATAGTAATAACCAGCAGCGAAAGGGCCAGCGCCGCAATTTTCAGCGGTGATGCTAGTGGTGCTACCACTGCCACTACTGCTTTCGCTAGCTGTGCAAAGCGCATTGTCTACGCAAGTGCCTGTGACAGCCCAGCTCACGCCACCATTTAAAGAGGTCGGTGTGAGGATGTAAGTGCTACTATCCAGATCGATTGAGCCGGTTCCTGTAATAACTCCGCTGCTTACTGCCAGAGACGCTACATTGCCGGATGAAAAAGTTTGATCAGCAGGAATGCCATTTGTTTCTGCATTGCAATTGGTTATTATGCCATCGTGCTTTAAAATACAGAGTTCCACTGAATGCTTAACAGCGCTAGCTGAATGAATTACATCAGAAAAACGTGTTTTAGCAATATAGGTCTGTATATTGGGTAGGAGAGCAGCGGTTAGTAGACCGATGATAAGCATCACTATGAGCAGCTCAATGATTCCGAATCCCCGCTCTTTTTTAATCTGGTATGTCAAAAATTTCATTGACCACTCCCCCGCGCTCTTTTTTTTAACAATCCTATTTAATACTTAATTATAATGCGAATTAAGAGCTGAAAATGTACAAAATGCCAATCCAAGAATAGAATTCACCACACTTTTAGCGAAGTTTGGGAGAATTCAGT
>PFPT01000046.1 GCA_002793195.1 Gammaproteobacteria bacterium CG_4_10_14_0_2_um_filter_38_22 | reverse complement strand
CAACACTGTTGCCTCAGTTCATTAATTCTGAAATTTTAAGCTGATAAGGCTATGTGGCGGGGTGGGATTTGTGGGGGCTTACCCAAGACTTTTGTACCTCAGTAGCTATATACCCATATCGCTCTTCTGGTAATTCAAGCGTCTTGTTCCCAACTTTAAATTTATTATTGTTCATAATTAATTCTATTTTCTCAAGAAGCGACTGCACATAACCAATATCACTCGCCCTATTTAAATTTTTTCTAAGCCTGTATTTTACACTCTCAACAACCAAAGACTTTAAAAACCATTTTTTATCAGAAAGCGTTGTCTGAGAGGCTTCTTTCACCCAACTCGCAAGAATAGTTTCGCTGTGTTTTTTCCTTTCTGCTAAAACAACTTCTCTTTGTGCTTTCATCTCAATATCAGTTCTTAACCCTAAGGCTACTTTCTTTTCTGCTGATTCCTTTTTTGTCAAACATCCGGCATCATAGCTTAACTTAAAGCTATTTTGAGCAATCTGCGGTGTTGCTGGCATCGGTTTTGCTCTTATTGTGGTTTGAGTAGCTGACTTAAGTGTCTTTATTTTTTCACCCAATTCATTCCGTTTCGCTATTAATTTTTCAAGGATTGTTTCTTTACTCTGAATATCATTCATCAGAGCGATACGAAGCTCATTTTCAAGATTTTTTGGAACTGATTTTTGTCTAACAGGACGTTCACCTAAATTTCTCATTAGTTGAGCACTGCTTTCTTTTCTTTTTAACACAGTTAGTTTTTTTCTAAGCTCAGCAACATCTGCATTTAATCTAAAAATATGGCAATCCTGATTTTCGTATTCTTGCACCATCGCTAATACCAACGCCTGACGCTTTTCACATAACTCTTGTTCTATTTTGGCCATTTGCTTTTCTAAAGTAGCAAATTTTTTCTTATCTTCCTCTAAAAAAATTTTCACTTGCACAAGAGAAGCTTCATCAGGCAATGTCGGATTTTTTTTCAATCTTTCTTTATTAACAATGGCTTTCTCGCATTTTAAAATACGACTCCACCAAAACTCACTGCTAGACTTAAGCTTTTCACGCTCAAGATTCAGTTTTTTAATCTCATCTTCTAATTGAGCAACATGACTGCTTTTCTCAGCGTTAAAATCCAACGAATCACTTGCATAATCTGCAGAAGCAGTGCTGGTTAAAGCGTCCTCTGAAAATGGCGCCGGGGTATCTGAACGTCTACTCATGGGCTTAAATCTCTTTTTACTTAGTTTTGATATTGATGCGGCATAGTATATAAAAAACAAATTAAAGAAATCTTAATATATTAAATCGTGTGTTTAAGTTAAAAAGGCTGAAAAGTACGCATAGATTTTTTTCTACAGGAGTAGGCAAAAATCGCAACGCTTATACGGCGCGATACGGGAAATAGTTTGCTTCCCATTTTTCATTCAGAGTCTTGCAGCAAAGTTTTGATGCGTTGTAATTTGGTCATTTGCACATCATTTTGTCGAAAAATTATTTTTATTTTGTTTGATCATGCCGTACAGGCCGAAGATTTTTTTAATTCAACGCTGGACTTTTTAAGTCCAGAATCGTTTGATAATTTTATATTGTTAACTAGCTGAATTGCTTATTCTGAAAACGCCTGGACACAACGCCCGTAACTGAAGGCGCTCGTCTTAGTGTACGAGTCCGCGTAGCCAAGGCTGAAGTAGGCGTACCAGGCGTAACTTCCATTAGGATTTACCGTTGTATCAGTTAATCCCCAATAATACTGAGACATTCCTGCATATGCATTTGTACAATTTGATGGAGTTGAGCCATTATTACACAACAAATAAAAATCTCCTGTAACATAGCCGTTATTACTTGGACCACCATTAAGACTATTAAAATAAGGATCAGGAAGCCCCCAGTTTAAGCCAAGACCTGTGCAATAACTATTTGCGCCGGCCCATAAAGTAGCGGAGCCATCACTCTTATTCACCACCTTTCCACCTGCATCAGACGAATTAAGATAGTAAATAATCCCGTCATCATAATTGTCACCCAAGCCAACATAGGTGTAGCCATTGGTATCGGTTGCTGACCCCGCTGTTGTTGTAACAACCACATTCACAGCGCGACCACTGCCGCCAGCGCTGCCACTGCTCGCACCTGGTTGAACAGTTTGACTGCCTGATGGTGTGCTGCTTGGCGCAAGATAATTAGCTGTGTCTGATGGTGTTGTCACCATGATCTGTGTTGATGTTGGTGTTCCAACAATGCTCGCTGCTTGTCCATCAAAGGTAACCGTAGGATTAACACCCAGCTTTGATAATGGCGCATTAGGTTCTTTGATGCCTTTCGATTTTAATAGCAACGCTGTTAAATTTTGCCCCGTGATTGTCACGCTTTGACCACCATTGACAGAGCCTGTGATTACAGAAAGCAAGGTGATGGATGGTGGCTCAACAATATTAAATGTCCCAGTTTGTGCGGCTGTATTGCTGCCGCCTGTATACCCAAAGACAATAGAAGCTGTTGCTGGATTGGGTGAAGGTACTGTTGCTGGTGCAGTGTAGGTTAATTGAATTGTGCAATTATTTCCTGATGTCACACCGCTGGAACAAGTACCGCCCGTTTGTGTAATACTACCCGCTGAAACGGTTGTACTTCCGCTGATTAATTGTGGCGTTACTGAAACAAAAACAGTACTGTGAATAGTGTATGTGACATTCACGGTTGTACTGACGGTAACTGTTTGTGGATAAGTCGGTGATGCTAAAACAGTGATGCCACTGCTGATATTAAACGTCCCATGCTCTGCCGGTATCTCCCCTTCTCGTCCGCCAGCCTTCGCTTGAAATTGAATCGTTGCAAGAACTGGGTTAGGTGTTGGTACATTCGTCGGTGCTGTATAAGACAAAATAATCGTACAGGTATTGCCACCTGATACGCCGGCAGCACAAGTTCCACTGGTTATTGGACTAACACTACCAGCACTGGCGTAGGTGAATTTTGAATTGGTGTCTAATGAGGGAGCTAATGTAATTTTTGGGTTTAAATTATTTCGGATGGTGTAAGTTAATGAAGTGGACTGCCCTGCGTTAACCGCTATTCCTCCTGTCGGATAAGTTGGCCTTCCAACAACGGTAATGGGTAGTGCAAAAGCCGTATAAGATACGGCGATAAATGCAAAAAAAGCAGCGATAGAAAAAATTTTCTTTGCCGTTTTATTCAGCAGTTTTAACATAATCAACTCCATTCTTTTATTTTATGCTGATTGCTTTGATTTTTATTTGCATAAAACTTAAGACAATCTCATTCCAAACAACACATCTACACTTTGTTCATTCAAATTTACCGGAACGCCTTGTGCAAAAGCAGCAATACCACCAAATCGCGCCATGCCGCGATATTGGTAGAGATACTGAGTTTTCAAAAAATAATGGGGGTTTTTAAAATCCCATAGCAATCCAGCGCCGACCACTACATCAGGTTTTACTAACCATTTCGATCCACTCTGAGCGCTGATGGGTTGTGCGCCATTGATCGCAGTTTCGTGATAGGTAAGATTTGCTTCTGTTAACCCTAAACCCAGTATGGCAAAGGGTGATACACAGTGAAATTTTGCAATCACAATATCACTTTCAGCAAATAAACTAATGGGCCTTATTTGATAATGATAGTTATAATTGTTTTGTGTGGGATCTTGATATTGCCAAACCTGGCCATTAAATGTGACTGGATCATAACGCAGCGTTAAACCCGCTGAAACGCTTTGCAGGGTGTTAAGGGTTTTACTGATTAAATCATATGCTTTATCAAAACCTATTGTGTAACCCGCACTGCTACCATGGTTGGATTGCGCGTAAGCCCCCACAAATCCCACCCCGCCACATAGCCTTATCAGCTTAAAATTTCAGAATTAATGAACTGAGGCAACAGTGTTGTTGGGTCAATCTCGCC
>PFPT01000027.1 GCA_002793195.1 Gammaproteobacteria bacterium CG_4_10_14_0_2_um_filter_38_22 | reverse complement strand
ACACAAATTCCATGGCTTCCAGATTTGATCGTTCAAGCGGCTTCAGCTGCTACGTAAGCGCCCCGGGTTTTTGAGAAGTTACCCAGAAAGTGGTGTAACTACTTGAAAAGATGGCTCCCCGGGCCGGACTCGAACCAGCGACCAAGTGATTAACAGTCGCATTTATGTTTAATAGGTTATTATAAATCAAGCACTTGCGATGCACATTTGTTTGAAAAACCGTCTACAACCGTCTAAAACAAGGTGAGCACTGCTACAGTTGGTGACGTTTTGGCTACACGGTTTTTTTGTAATGCCTGATGCCAATAGGTTCATAAAATCGCAACAAGTAACCATCTGGATCAGCGACGATAAATTGTCGATGACCAATTTCTTGATCGCCACGACGATACCACTTTTCTTCTGGCGACAGGAATAACGTTATGTTGTGCTCCTCAACCCCGTTTAACAGCGGCGTTATTGATAAATGATTTTTTTTACCAATTATGATTCACTTATTCTTTTTTATCAAAAATAGGAATTTCTAATTCATCTAATTCAACCTGCAAAGGACTTGTCAGACCAAGCTCTGAAATATATTTTTGTGCCTTTTTAAATGATTTATTTTCCGAAATAATTAATAATTTTATTTTATCGCACAAGCTAAAAGCCATGTTTAAGCTTGAACATGTTACTAACTCAAGAATATTAGGATTAAGATTATCTTTAGACGCATCTAATAACAATAAATCCCTCATGTGATTATTGCGATTAATTAATTCTATAATGTCAAAATAATTTTTATTATGACTACTCAAATCATTAAAATATACACTTAGATTTTCTTTTCCTTTAAAGTTATTCATATCGTAAATCTGAAATGGTATATCAATAATAATATCAGAAGATAATGGTGTTATTAGATAATCAGTAAAAACATGGATACTAGATGGTTTCAAAATATCATATTTTTTCGATTCAAAAATTTTTCGATCAAACCCGCCTGAAAATATTTCTCTAATCGTCTCGCCAGATATATCGCAATTCAAAATATTTTCAACTGTTGTAAGCAAACCTTTCAGTGAACACATTTGCAGTATTAGTTTCGTTTGTACCGTTAAAAATGCTTTTGTGCATTCATGCTTTTTTTCGCGTTCTTCTTTTGTTTTTTGCTCTTCTTTAAGACGTATTTCACGCTTATTCTCGTTAACTTTAACGACTCGATCATAAACAAAGTATCCAGAGGCAATTCCAGAAAAGGAACCGGCGATCAACCCGCCCACGATTGCAATCCCCATGTCGTAAACCCATGAGTGCGCTTCGCCAGGTTTAGGCAAATAATTTATAACTTCAAATTCCATAAAACTCCGTATTTTTTCGTGTTCGCTTGAACTTCAACTCTATTCGCTGCTAATTAACACCAATCCAACTTAAAATATTTATCTCACACTCAAACTTTTCCTCCAACTTCATCAAATAATTCTTCTCGCTCACCACGCTTCCCTCCCAATTCTTTTACCAAAATGACTAAGGTGTTTGAATAGATTCTTCATTAGGCAAGTTTAACTGAAATTGAAAAGACCGCTGCTTAGCGGCCGGTTTTAAAAAAAGTGGTTATTTTATGTCGTTGCAATGCTATCAGGAGCGTGATGTGTTATGGCCTCCCATTTAGTCATGTGCATATTTGCAACTTCTTTAAGTACTCTGAGGTCGTAACAACTAAATTTTTTTTCAATGGTTGGAGATAGGTGAATATGCCTAATATAACGAAAATCCGTGTGGTGTGATAAAGAAATCTTAAAATCATCGAGCCTCATGCGCACATTAGGATGCTTGTGTTTCATTAGAAATCGATACTCCGTTTCGCATTCGTATTTTTTTGGCTTGGCAAATCCGTGTGGAAGTAGCGTCTTGTCGAGCTCTGGGTCTTTGGTTCCAATTTCGTAGTAATGCACTGTGCTGTGTACGATATTCGAGTCACATAACACTTCAGATGCCCATGTCATAATTTTATGAATATCATCCACAGTGGATTCAATTACAGCGACTGTATTTGAAAAAGTTGTAAAGGATTTGGTGAGTGACCAGCAGGATACCAGCGTAGGATCAATGTTGAGTCCTGCGGTTCTGTGAATTGCATAAATCCCATTTTCCGTTGGGTCTCCTTTTTCGCCCTCCATTTTCGCGTACGCACCCAATGATCTTAAAAGCAGTGTTGGCGATAGAGATTGTAATTTAGATCGATCTGGGACGGCTCCAGTAAAAATTCCAAGGGTGCAAAGCAAGCCATTCTTATCGAGAGCGCGATAGATTTTTGTGTCACCTGGTAAAGAGGAAAGCGTCATAATGAGGAGTCCTTCGTGAGATTTATTTACAAAAAGAAAAATTTTCTACACACTGCGCAACATAAGCTGCACTCGATAATTGCTTGAATTATAACATAAAATAAAAATCATCAAACGCGTGATTGAAAGTATAGCACTAAGTGCTATACTTTATGTGACACAGGGAAAATGTATGCGTATTTTTAAAACCCGCTTATTTGCTAAATGGGCAAAAAAGGAAAAATTGTTTGATGATGCATTAAATCAAGCTGTGAGCGAAATGGAGCAGGGACTGATTGATGCAAATTTAGGTGGACATGTTTATAAAAAACGTGTTGCGCAAAAAGGACGGGGTAAACGAGGCAGTACACGAACTATTTTAGTCTATCGATCATCTTCTAATGCATTTTTTATATTTGGATATTCAAAAAATGAAAAAGATAACGTAAGTGATGACGAGCTAAAACAAGCAAAGGCATTTGCAAAAGAATTGTTAAGTTATTCAGAAACACAACTGAATACACTTGTAGAAACAGGAAAATTGATTGAGGTGGAACATGCTAGGTAAAACATTAAGTGAAACAATTCTCGAAACAGCAAAAGATTTTCATGATGCTGGTGTGATGAGTGAGCAAACCATGCGGGAATTTGACGCGAAGTCATTACCATCTATTAAAAAATATACACCTAATCAAATAAAACGTATTCGCAGACGTTTTAAAGTTAGTCAGTCAGTATTTGCTTTATACCTGAATACGACAACATCAACTATTCAAAAGTGGGAACAAGGGCAAAAAAAACCAAACGGTATTGCTTTAAAATTATTAAGTCTGGTTGATCATCATGGATTAGCTGTTTTAGCGATATGAGCATCAATATTTTAACAAGTTTGTGTGACAAATTTACTACATGCTAAGAAATTGACAAAAAAGGCTGTTTGAAAAAGTATTATGACTATATGAAAAATAAGACTTAATTGTACTCCCCGGGCCGGACTCGAACCAGCAACCAAGTGATTAACAGTTGGTCGGTGGAGAAAGAGGGCTTTGGTTGAAATGATGCAAATTGTTTTATTTCAATGAGTTATAACTTTTCAGACAGTTCAAAATTTAATTAAACAGGCCGTGATACGCCTCATTTCGCCCCACAATGCATAACTGAGGGTCACTCTGACCCACAAAAAGCCCACAGTCAAAATAAAATCTAATTTAAGACGCATGTTTGTTTGAATGTCTTTTGGCGAGTTTTAAGTGCCATTTTTAAATTTTAACAATAAAACCCAGTTTACATATATGGGTGTTTTTGTTAAAATTTGAATTATGTACAAAACCAGTAATGACAGTCTAAAAAATCTCACTGCAAGGGCGCTCTTTTCAGCCCATGATGCACGCATGGCTGGTATTCCACCGAGTCGTCTTAGCTACTATGTCAAAAAGAAAATCATAGAGCGGGTGGGTCGGGGTGTTTACCGTGGTGTGGATTCAGCGGTTGATGTCGATTTTCAGTGGGAAGACCTTGTTCTTACAGCCAAGAGCGTTTCCAGCGGGGTAGTTTGTCTTATCTCGGCGCTGGCGCTTTATGAACTGACAGACGAGATTCCGCGCGCACATTGGATAGCTATTCCTCATGCCACAACTTCACCCAAACGGAGCATGACACGATTTGTGCGTATGCGAGATGTGACCACCGGAAAAACAAGCATGAAACTGGGCGGTGAAACTATCACTATTTTTGATCGCGAGCGCACGATCATAGATGCATTTCGCTATCTTACGCTGGAAATAGGTATCAAAGCGCTAAGGTCTGCGATAACGCAAAAAAAGCAAAAGCTGGATATCAGAAAGCTGCAGCAATACGCCAAAAAATTTCGTGTGCATATTGATCCATACATTATTACGGTGACTACAACATGAATGTGCGGGCATTACATTAAGAGACAAGTTAAAATCCTGCACTGAATTAAGCAGATGATAGTGACGGTTTGCAGAAAAGATGAGGCGGTTGAAGAGCTGGCTTCAAAAGTTGCAGCGTTTAGAAAACGAGATTAAAAAATATTGAGGGGTTTGGGGGTATGGTATCTAAAAAAATTACACAGGGTGCTGTGCATGAAGAAAGCTTTTTTGTAGATATTGGCGAAATGCTTCGTGTTGGACGTGAAACAGCCTATCGATCTGTTAATTCAGTCATGGTTAAAACCTATTGGCAAATAGGTCGGCGTATTGTCGAGCAAGAACAGCAGGGTCAGGAGCGTGCCAATTATGGTGAGCATTTGATTGTGAATTTATCGCGTTATTTAACAGATTGTTTTGGGAGGGGATTTTCTGAGGCCAATATACGGAATATTAGACAATTTTATCTACGATTTTCAGATTTTGATCAATTCGCTACGCACTGCGTAGCGAATCTAGGGTGGACACATATACGCCTTATTATGCGCTTGGATGATGAAAAAGAGCGTCATTATTACCTGAAAGAATCCAGTGCACAAAATTGGAGTTCTCGGCTTTTAGAGCGAAATATCAAAAGTGGTTATTATCGGCGATTATTGTCATCACAGAATGCGCCATTGCAAATCAATGAAAAACATTCATGGGAATTTATCAAAGATCCTTACGTGCTCGAATTTTTAGATGTGCCGGATGATTTAACTGGAAAAGAAAGTATCCTGGAGTCGAATATTATTACGCATTTGCAAAAATTTCTTTTGGAGCTAGGGAAAGGTTTTTCATTTGTTGCGCGTCAAATGCGTGTGAGCACAGAGACGTCGCATTTCTATGTTGATCTTGTGTTTTACAACTATCTTTTAAAATGTTTTGTTATTATTGATTTAAAAACTGAGAAATTAACGCATCAAGACATTGGGCAAATGGATATGTACGTGCGCCTATTTGATGAATTAAAACGCGGCGTGGATGATAACCCAACCTTGGGAATTATTTTTTGCACAGATAAAGACGAGACGATTGTGTATCCATGTCAGTCGTGCCTTGTGCCTTATTTTTGGTATCCATGTCAGTCGTGCCTTGCGCCTTATTTTTTAATATCTCATCTAGTATAGAAGTTACGCATTGACGCCGTCATAAAAATCCTAATAATTGGTTAGCCATAATTTCCAGCTAAAAAAATCACTGAATAACAGTCTTGTATCGTGAATTCATGTTATCCATTATCCATGTCAGTCGTGCCTTGCGCCTTATTTTATTAATATCTTATCTCGCAATAATCACTAAAAAACACGGTATTGAAAATAAGATATTAAATCTATATTTTTGTGAGATGGATAGAACAGGAAGACAACCGCGGATTCATATACCCAATACGATTCACCACGTGATGATTCGAGGAAATAATCGCCAACGGATATTTCATGGAGATATTTATTTTTTTCATTTTCTCGAATTACTTGCCCAAAGTGCGGAACAGTTTGATCATAAAATAATTGCTTATTGTTTGATGTCCAATCATGTGCATTTGTTGATTCACATTCATGACTCTCCGCTTTCAGCAATAATGAAAAATATTAATTTTCGATATGCGCGCTGGGTAAATCACAAGCAGAATCGCATAGGACATTTATTCCAGGGGCGATATCGATCGCTGGAAGTAAATAATGACGAATATCTTGTGAATTTATGCAGATATATTCACTTTAATCCAGTTGCGGCAAAAATTGTGGATTGTATGGAAGATTATCCATGGACAAGTCATCGTTATTATACCGGGTGTGAGGCGCGATGGATGGATATTCATTTAATGTGTGAGGCAATCCAGCGCAAAACCAATTTTAGTTATTCTGAGTTTATCAATAAACCCGTTGATCGCGATGCATGGAAACCAGCCATCACTATTTCTGAAGCGGGTGAGATAATTTATGATAAGGACACTATTTGGAAGCAGCAGGAAAACGCAATTACCTCGCAGATTATACGTAAATTTTTAACACAAGATGAAGTGTCGGCTATTGTTTGTAATAACCTCGATATTCAAAAAACAGAATTGTTTGTGGTATCCAGAAATCGCAAACATGCCAAGCAAAGAATTCTATTAGCGTATTATTTAATTCGGTATTCAAAAATCAATATTACCGGTGTCGCTAAATTATTTCGATGCACGCATGGGACGCTATCAAGACAACTTGCAAATTTAGATAGGTATTCAGAAAAATATTTTTCGCTTGGGTTGCTACAAAATATTGAGGAAACGCTTAACCGTGCAGCGATAAATTAAAAATAAGGCACAAGGCACGACTGACATGGAGGTGTTTTAATTTTTTTTGTATTAATATGGTAGTGAGTGTTTTTATTGAAATTTAGATTATGTGAGAAATCATATAAGAAAACTGCAAAAAAATGCGAAATTTTCGGGTGAATATTGATCCTTATATTATTTCGGCGACTACGACATAATAAAAATTACAGGATAACTTGATTACAATGCCTATCATTATTAAACCTATTATTGATTACCCTGAGTTTATATCTGTTGTTGCTGCTTGGTATAAAAGTTATTGGGGTTCAAGATTTCCTGATCGTACAGAAAAAGATTGGGAAGATACGATTTCAATTGTTGAAAATCAATTACCATTCACACTTATTGCAATTGATACTGAGAGCAACATGCCCGTTGGTACTGTCACATTAAAATTGTACGGCATGGGTGATTATAAAGCAGATCAGGCTTGGCTTTCTTCGTTGTATGTTGTGCCTGAATATCGAGGAAAAAAAATCGCAACACAGTTGATTGCTGATATTGAAACTTTTGCTAAAAAACAATTTCGTGAAATTTATTTATATACAAAAACAGATGGTCGGATTTATAAACAATTAGGTTGGATTGAAATAGAGCCGGTTGAATTTCAAGGGGTATCATTTCGTGTGATGAAGAAATTACTCATCTATTAAATATGAGGTGCAAATCATGAAAAACATTTTATGTTACGGTGATTCCAACACGTGGGGATTCGTTGCCGGAAAATTTGATATGAAAACGATGTATATGGAACGTTATCCGCGTGATATTCGTTGGACGGGGAGATTGCAAAAATTATTGGGCGATGATTTTTATGTGATTGAAGAAGGTTTAAATGGTCGCACTACTAATCTTGAAGGTATTGATCCACCGGATCGTAATGGAAAAACCTATTTATTACCTTGTTTATATACGCATTCACCATTGGATTTGGTTGTGCTAATGCTTGGTTGTAATGATTTAAAAAATGTTTATGGTCGAACAGCTGAAGATATTGCCAATGGTGCTGCTGAATTAATTCAAATGATTCAATCAACAAAATATGGTAAGGATATGCAGTCTCCGCCAAAAATATTACTCGTTGGATATCCAGCGATTGCGCATGATAAGGCGGGTATCAATTACGGAGACAAAGATTTATTTAAAGATGCCGTGATTCGATCAAAGCAATTTAATTTTTATTTTTCAGCAGTGGCTAAAAAATATGGTTGCCATTATTTTGATATGGAACCACATATAACAATGAGTGAAGTTGATGGTATTCATCTGGATGAAAAAGGGCATGGTCTTTTTGCTGATTTTATTTCAGTTGAAATTAAAAAAGTGCTGAGGATGTAAAGAATAAAAGTGTATTATCATAAATGTAATGAGAGTGAAAAAAAATTGCGAATTAAAATATCTGATGGTATAGAGATTTATTGTGAATTAATTAATGAAACTGAGAATCCCTATGCATCTGTGTTAATGGTTTTTCCAGGTGGTCCCGGTTTTGATTCATTGATTTATAAAAATCAACTGATGTTTTTAAAAGAAAAATATCAATTATTGTTTTTTGATCCTCGCGGCTGTGGAAAAAGTACAGCCTTATCTAATCAAAACTATACATTTGATCTTTTTAGTCGTGATGCATCAGAAATTTTAGAGCATCTTAATATAGAAAAAGTACGTATTATCGGCACTTCATTTGGTGCTATGGCTGGATTGCATTTTGCAATTCATTTTCCACAAAAAGTGGAAACATTTATTTGTATTGGCGGCTCACCCAGTTTTGCATTTTTAGAACAAGCCAAAAAGAATTTATCGGAAAGAGGGAGTGACGAACAAAAGGAAGTGTGTGATCGTTTTTTATGGCGCGGTCAATTTCAAACACAAGAAGATTATATGTATTTTATGCAAGTAATGGCGCCTTTATATGCAATTTCTTTAAAAGGAACATTACAAAATCCTTATCAGTTGACTTGTAATTTGGATGCACTCAATCAATTTTTTGCAAATGAGTTTGAGCATTTTGATTTTATAGATCGCCTTTCTGAAATAACTGCTTCAGTGTTATGGATGGTGGGTGAGTGTGATTGGATTAATGATCCGTGTTTGATTGAGTCTGTGGTTCATACTATTCATGATATCCATTTTGAAAAAGTGTTGGGATCAGGCCATTCCATTTCTAAAGATAAAAATGATGAGTATCAAAAATTAATTACTGAGTTTTTGTCAGCACATTATAATCGAACAAATAGATAGTGATTAAACCATGACAAATTTACTTTCAAAATCTCAATTTCTCAAAGGCCGCCACTGCTTAAAACGTATTTGGTTGTACAACTATCGCCGTGATTTGATGCAGGAACAATCCGCATTTCAAGAATCCATTATGAGGCAAGGCACAGAAGTTGGAAAATTGGCTCAATGTTTGTTTCCAGGTGGTGTGTTAATTGATGAGGATTATCAAAATATTTCTGGTGCTGTTGATCATACAAATGCAGTGATGACAAAAAATCCCGCTGCAATTTTTGAAGGTGCTTTTGTCTACGATGATATTTTAATTCGAGTGGATATTTTAAAACGCAATGACGATGATTCATTTGATTTAATTGAAGTCAAAAGTAGTACATCACTTAAAAAAGAACATATTTCAGACTGTGCTATTCAAGCGTATGTTTTGCAACAGTGCGGTATTAAATTACAGCGCGTTTGTGTGATGTATTTGAATAATCAATATCGCAGAATAGGGGAATTAGATTTAGAAAAATTATTTATCATTGAAGCCATTGATGATCGCATTCATGATGAGTTGGCAAATGTACCAATGTATCTTGATACTATTCGCGCTGCTTTATCCCAGAATAATGAACCATCTTGGGATATTGGATCAATTTGCAAAAATCCCTATCAGTGCGAATTTAAAAATTATTGTTGGCGTGATGTGAGTAAAAAATCCATTCATTTTATTTCACGAATTACAGATAAACAGAGACGAGATCTGATTGATAATGGTATTAGCTTAACAAAAGATGTACCAGAAAATTTTAAATTAACGGCACCTCAATCGATTCAAGTTTCTTGTGAAAAAAACCAAGATACCCATATTGATACTGTTGCTATTAAAAACCATTTATCGCAATTGCAGTATCCGTTATATTTTTTAGATTTTGAAACCTGTGGTTATGCTATTCCGCAGTATGACGAGACAAAACCCTATCAGCACTTACCATTTCAATATAGCTTGCATGTGAGGCGCACTCCAGATGCAGAACTTGAGCATTATGAATTTTTATTTGATCAAAAAGAAAATCCATCGCGATCGCTTGCTGAAGAATTAATTTCGCATATTGGATCGGTAGGCAGTGTGGTTGTGTATTACGCAAGTTTTGAAGGCAGCCGTATAAAAGAAATGGCGGAAACGTTTAATGATTTATCAGAGCAGTTGCTCTCGATTCATACACGTCTTTGGGATTTGCAAACTCCTTTTGCAAAAAAGTGGTATTACCATCCAGATTTTAATGGTTCTGCATCCATCAAGGATGTATTGCCAGTGCTTGTGCCTGAGTTGAGTTATAAGAACTTGGCGATTCAAAAGGGTGATGAGGCGCAGTTTCAGTATCAGCAGTTGATTAATCTATCTGAAAATAGCGCGGATCGTATAGGGATCAAAAAGGCGTTACTGGAGTATTGCAAGCTGGATACGATGGCGATGGTGTATATCCTTAATCAGCTTCAATTGATCAATTAACAACCAATTGTATTAATTCCAATTAAATAAACTCTATTGCTAGATGTACACAAAAAAGGTATAAATCGGTTTTATTCGGTAAAGATCCTTTGAAATTATGCATTCTATTTGTATACTTCCATTCAAGTTCAGTGCGATGAGATTAATCTCTCTCTTTCTCGCACATTTATCTAAAAATGCGGTTCTCAATGAGGCAAAAAATGATTGAAATGGATGATCGTTGGTTATCTATCAGTGAAATCTGTAAATACCTCGGTGTTAGTAATGACACCATATACAAGTGGATTGAAACGAAAGGCCTGCCTGCTCATAAAATTGGTAGGTTGTGGAAATTCAAAAAATACGATGTGGATGAATGGGTTCGATCTGGACAAGCTGTTGAACAGCAGGAACACTAAATGCTAAAGCTCGAAGATATTAAAAAAGATGCTCAGGTTCGTGGTATTCAGCCAGAGGAGGTTGTTCGCATTATTCAGGTTGAACAACTTGGTAATGATGCCATCACCGTTTATTACAAAGACTCACAGGGAAAAGTGAGTGAGCAAATGTTGTTTCGCTCTGACGAAATGAAATTAGAAATCGCCACAGCCGGTCGACCATGGGCATTTGATGCGGCTGGGGCAGAATTCAAGTTGGGATTAGAAGCATATCGTATTACTCAGGCTGCGTTATTCGATCCGATGATGGCGGTGCATACATCAAATGTAGAACCTTTGCCTCATCAGATTTCAGCTGTCTATGAGCACATGTTGCCAAAACAACCTTTACGCTTCGTGTTAGCTGATGACCCCGGCGCTGGTAAAACCATCATGGCGGGATTATTGATTCGTGAGTTATTAATGCGCGCTGATGCTAAACGTATCCTGATTGTTTCTCCTGGATCGCTTACTGAACAGTGGCAGGACGAATTGCTCGAAAAATTTGGTGTTACC
The DNA here is from genome assembly GCA_002793195.1 of Gammaproteobacteria bacterium CG_4_10_14_0_2_um_filter_38_22. GTDB lineage: Bacteria > Pseudomonadota > Gammaproteobacteria > Coxiellales > Coxiellaceae > 2-02-FULL-42-43. The sequence continues at coordinate 6,832 of PFPT01000027.1, read as the reverse complement.
TTTGATATTTTCAGCCCTGAAAAACAAGAGCAATGCGCCTCTGGTAATTATTTTGATGAATCTAATCAGCTTATTTGTAGGCTCGATCAATTGTCACGTAATGAAGAGTTCCAGGAAAAACTTAAAAACACCGAATGGGATTTAATCATCGTCGATGAGGCTCATAAATTATCTGCCAACTATTTTGGAAATAAAATAAATAAAACGAAACGTTTCCAGTTGGGTGAATTGCTTGGTTCTATTACTCGTCATTACTTACTGATGACAGCAACACCCCATAACGGTAAAGAAGAAGACTTTCAAATTTGGTTGTCGTTACTTGATGGCGATCGTTTCTATGGAAAATTCCGTGAAGGCGCTCATAAAGTAGATGTGTCAGATATGATGCGTCGAATGGTGAAAGAAGAGTTGCTTAAGTTTGATGGAACTCCGCTATTTCCAGAACGTCGCGCCTATACAGCAAACTATGCACTTTCACCGCTTGAAGCTTCGCTTTACGAACAAGTTACCACTTACGTTCGTGAAGAAATGAATCGCGCAGATAATCTCGGCGGTCAAAAGAAAAATAATGTGGGGTTTGCATTAACCATGCTTCAACGGCGATTAGCTTCTAGTCCAGAAGCTATTTATCAGTCATTAAAGCGTCGCCGCAAACGCCTGGAAGAACGGTTGGAAGAAGCAAAATTAATGGTACGTGGTCGATCAGCAAAAGGTAATAATTTTGCTGAGACAGTCGCTGAATACAATGTTAAGAAAAAAATTGACCTGCCGGATAATTATGACGAATTAGACGAAGATTTAAGCGCTGAAGAATATGAAATCTATACCGATGAAGCGATTGATCAAGCATCAGCTTCTGAAACAATTCCTGAACTTGAAGCGGAAATATTCAGCCTTAAACATCTTGAGTCGCAAGCGTTAGCTGTAGTGCAATCAGGCAATGATAAAAAATGGGAAGAGCTTTCTTATCTTTTACAAGACAGACCAGAAATGTTCACAGTAAGTGGCAGTCGTCGAAAACTAATTATTTTTACCGAACATAAAGACACGTTAAATTACCTGGTCACCAGAATCACCGGCATGCTTGGCAATACCAATTCAGTACGCACAATTTCTGGTTCTACAAATCGTGATGCTAGACGGGCAGTGCAGGAAGAATTTCGTAATGATCCTGAAGTTGTTGTGCTTGTAGCAACAGATGCCGCAGGAGAGGGCGTCAACCTGCAAAACGCCAATCTCATGGTAAATTACGATTTACCCTGGAACCCTAATCGTCTCGAGCAACGCTTTGGTCGTATCCATCGTATTGGTCAAACTGAAGTGTGTCATCTTTGGAATATTGTCGCCAATGAAACGAGAGAAGGCGCAGTATTTCAAAAATTATTCGATAAAATTGAGATTGAAAAAGCAGCGCTTGGCGGAAAAGTATTTGATGTGTTAGGTGAAGCCTTCAATAACGTTTCGTTGAAAGATTTATTGGTTGAAGCTATCCGTTACGGAGAAGACCCAAAAGTTAAAGCGAGAATGGATGAAGCCATTGAAGATGCACTTGATTCAGACCACCTGAAAGAAATTATTAAACGTAATGCGTTGGTCGATCAGCATATGGGGCTTGAGGCGCTTTATACAGTAAAAGAAGAAATGGAAAAAGCTGAAGCGCGCAAGCTTCAACCCTATTTTATCCGCGCTTTTTTTACTGAAGCATTTCAAAAAATTGGTGGTGAATTCCGCGCGCGTGAATCTGGCCGTTATGAAGTGCGTCATGTGCCAGCTGTTATTCGTGAACGTGATCGTATTATCGGTGAAAGTCGCACGCCTGTGTTGAAAAGATATGAACGTATTTGTTTTGAAAAACAGTACGTTCGTCAAACAGGTAAACCGATGGCAGATATGATTCACCCCATGCACCCGTTGATGCATTCAACTACCGATTTAGTGTTACAGGCAAACAGATCAAAACTCAAACAAGGCGCTGTATTGGTAGATCAAAGTGATGACAGTACCGAACCTAAAGTTTTGTTTATGATAGATCACACAGTACGTGAGGGCGCACCTGCAAATGGGATTGCATCGCGACGCTTACAATTTGTTGAAATAGATAAACAAGGCAATGCAATCAATGCGGGTTGGGCACCCCATTTAGATTTACAGCCCATAGACGATTACGATCGAAAATTAATAGGTGATGTACTGGAAGCGGGTTGGCTGAATCATAATCTTGAAGCATTGGCTCTCAATTATGCTTCACAACAATTGGTACCAGAACACTATGCGGAAATAAAAGACCGCCGTGAAAAACAAGTTACAAAAATTCATGCTGCCGTGAGAGAACGCTTAGTAAAAGAGATCAATTATCAACAAGATCGTGCAATCAAATTGCAGCTCGATGTTGAAGCAGGAAAACAACCTCGAGTAGCACCAGAACAGTTTAAGCGTAAAGCAGAAGAGCTTGCTGCTAGGTTAGAACAACGAGAGAACGAACTTTTAGCCATGAAAAATGTGGTATCTAGCACGCCAGTTATTATCGGTGGTGCTTTAGTCATACCCAAGGGCTTGTTGGCATTCCGCAAAGGTGAAATACAGTTTTCAGCAGATGCAGAAACGCGTTCGCACATTGAGCGTATTGCTATGAATGCCGTGATGGATGTTGAGCGTAATTTTGGTCATGAAGTGAAAGATGTCGGCGCAGAAAAATGCGGCTGGGATATTACCTCACGTCCACCAGTCAATGCAGATGGTTCCATTAAACCTGATCGTCATATTGAAGTAAAAGGCCGAGCTAAAGGACAAAACACTATTACAGTCAGTCGTAATGAAATTATTTACGGATTAAATCAAGCCGACAAATTTATTCTCGCCATTGTGATAGTAGATGAAGATTCACACAAAGGACCTTATTATGTGAGAAATCCATTTGCAGTTGAACCAGATTTTTGTGTGGCTAGTATTAATTACGATCTCACTGATTTGCTAACTAAAGCAGTAGATCCGAATGCAACAATTTAAGAGAATATGATGAGTAACTCAAAAAACACAAAAATCTACAGTCCAAAAAAACTCATCGAAGTGGCATTGCCGTTAGATGATATTAACGAAGCTGCTGCACGAGAAAAATCTATTCGTCATGGTCACCCAAGTACACTGCATTTATGGTGGGCACGCCGACCATTGGCAGCAGCGCGTGCAGTCATTTTTGCGCAAATGGTAAATGATCCAGGTTATCAACAAGATGACGGTTTTAAATACGGCGTTAATAAAAAAGAAGCGGAAATAAAACGTGAAAAGTTATTTCAAATTATTCGTGATTTAGTTAAGTGGGAAAACACTACTAATGAAGAAGTGCTTACTCGTGCGCGCGAAGCAATTAAAGAAAGTTGGGGTGAAACTTGTCATTTAAATCGTAACCACCCGCAAGCGGCAGAATTATTTAATCCAGAAAAATTACCCGCTTTTCATGATCCATTTGCTGGTGGTGGCACTATCCCGTTAGAAGCTCAGCGTTTGGGATTAGAAAGCTACGCGAGTGATTTAAATCCAGTGGCGGTGATGATTAATAAAGCCATGATTGAGATTCCATCGAAATTTGCAGGCCAAGCACCCATTGGTTCATTACCAAAAAGTGAGAAACAACAAAACTTGATGGAAGATTGGAGTGGGGCTAAAGGCTTGGCGGAAGATGTTCGTCGTTACGGTCATTGGATGCGAGAAGAAGCCTTTAAACGGATTGGCCATTTATACCCAAATGTAAAAATTACCAATGCAATGACTGCTGAGCGACCTGATTTAAAAGTCTATGTAGGCAAAGAATTAACAGTGATTGCCTGGTTATGGGCGCGTACCGTGAAAAGTCCAAATCCAGCGTTTAGCCATGTGGATGTCCCATTAGCTCGTTCTTTTGTGTTATCTAGCAAAAAAGGTAAAGAAGCTTGGGTAGAACCAGTTATTGAGGATGATAACTATCACTTTGAAGTACGTATGGGAAAATTGCCTAAAGGCGCAATCGAGGGTACCGTCGTTAGAACAGGTGGAACGTGCATTCTTTCTCAATCTGCTATGTCTTTTACTTACATACGGTCAGAAGGAAAATCTGGGCGGTTAAGTGAAAGATTAATGGCTATTGTAGCCGAAGGTAAAGGCGGACGAATTTATCTCTCCCCAACTGAGGAAATGATTAAGATAGCTTTTACTGCTAATCCTGAGTGGAAACCTGAACATGCCTTGCCCATAAACCCTCGTGATTTTAAAACGCCAAACTATGGCATGAATAGCTTTGGAGATCTCTTTACTTCTCGTCAACTCGTCGCACTCACAACCTTTTCTGATTTGGTCCAAGAAGCACGCAAAAAAGCCATTGCTGATGCCAAGATGGCAGGTATGGCAGATGATGGACTTGGAATAAATGCTGGTGGAAAAGGCGCAACCGCTTATGGAGATGCGTTGGCAGTTTATTTGGGGTTTTCGATTAATAAAATGGCTGATCGTGGCTCAACAATATGCTCTTGGGATTCATCTAGGAGTAGCACCAGAAATACATTTGGTCGCCAGGCAATACCGATGACTTGGGATTTCGCGGAACCAAATCCTCTTTCTGATTCTACTGGGAATTTTATGGGAGGAATTGGTTGGGCAAGTGATGTGTTGGATAAAATTGAACCAAAAATCAGCGGTACTGCTCTCCAGCAAGATGCTGCAACACAAGAAATAAGTCTTGATAAAGTCATCTCAACCGACCCACCTTATTACGACAATATCGGCTATGCTGATTTATCTGATTTTTTCTATGTGTGGATGCGACGCTCTTTAAAAGCCATTTATCCTGATTTATTTTCCACATTGGTCGTGCCGAAAGCAGAAGAATTGGTTGCCACCCCTTATCGACATGGCAGTAAGGAAAAAGCTGAAACCTTTTTTTTGGATGGCATGACGAAAGCTATTCAGAACATGGCGGATAAAGGTCACCCTGCTTTTCCTGTATCTATCTATTACGCCTTTAAACAAGCTGAAACCAAAGAAGGTAGTACATCGAGTACAGGTTGGGAAACTTTTTTGGAAGCTGTGATTCGCGCAGGGTTCTCTATTGATGGCACTTGGCCGATGCGCACGGAGATGGCAAATCGTATGATTGGTTCTGGTACCAATGCCTTAGCTTCTTCTGTTGTCCTTATTTGTAAAAAACGCGAAATCGAAGCTGAATCCATCTCTCGCCGTGAATTTCAACGTGAATTGCGCGAGAAAATGCCTGAGGCGCTGGAGGCGATGATTGGTGGTGAAACAGGAACCACACCCATTGCTCCGGTGGATTTAGCACAAGCCGCCATCGGCCCGGGCATGGCGATTTATTCAAAATACTCAGCTGTTTTGAATCAAGATGGTAGCAAAATGACCGTGCATGAAGCACTTATTCTAATTAATCGCGCCATTACCGATTATTTAAATCCTAACAGTGGAAATTTTGATGCTGATACTTTGTTTTGTGATGACTGGTTTAATCAATATGGTTGGGGTGAAGGTCAATTTGGTATAGCTGATACATTAGCTCGCGCGAAGGGCACATCAGTGGAAGGTGTGCGTGATGCTGGAGTGATTGAAGCAGGTGGCGGAAAAGTGCGTTTATTAAAGTGGAGTGAGTATCCCAAAAATTGGGATCCAAAAACTGATACACGTACTCCCATTTGGGAAGCCTGCCACCAAATGATTCGTGTTTTGAATCAGCAAGGTGAAAGTGAAGCCGGTTGTTTGCTTGCTAAAATGCCAGAACGCGGTGAATCCATTCGTCAATTATCTTATCACTTGTATACCTTGTGTGAACGAAAAAAATGGGCTTCTGATGCTCGTGCTTATAACGAATTAATTGGTTCTTGGCATGCTATTGTGGCGGCTTCACATGAAGTTGGACATAAAGGCACCCAAACTAAACTTGGTTTCGATTTTGAGGAATAAATAATGAGTTTAAAACCCTGGCGTGAAATTGCCCGCCCACACAAAGATGTTTTAGAAGGTACCTTTAAACAGTCTGAATTTGCAGCTGATATCACGCAAGTGGCTAATGGTACGGCGACAGCAGAATATCAAGATGCTGAGAAGTTTTTCTCACGTACTTTTATTACAGAAGGTATGCGTTTACTGTTAATCTCTGTTGCACAACGCTTAGCAGGCATTGGTGGTGATCCGGTTATACAACTACAAACTTCTTTCGGTGGTGGCAAAACCCATACGATGCTAACAGTGTTACATCTGGCCACTCGAAAAGTCAGTACGGATAAGTTAGAAGGTATTCCAGAATTATTGGATCAAGCGGGAATTCACGATTTACCAAAGGCAAATATTGCCGTGTTGGATGGTATAGCGTTGTCGGTTAGCCAAGGTAAAAGTCATGGCAGTGTTTGTGCAAATACACTGTGGGGCGAGATGGCTTGGCAGTTATTAGGTGATGAAGGATATCAACTTGTTGCTGCTAGTGATCGAGATGGCACTGCGCCTGGAAAAGATGTGTTAGCTGAATTGCTAAAAAAATCTGCCCCGTGCGTTGTATTGATTGATGAACTACAAAAGTTTTTCAGTGATTTAAAACCTGGCAAACAACTCAATGCTGGGACTTATGAAGCCAATTTGAAATTTATTCAAGCGCTAACAGAAGCGTTTAAGATGGTTCCGAATGCTATTTTGTTGGCATCGTTGCCGGAATCTGAAACAGAGGTTGGTGATTCTTTCGGTCAAAGGACTTTAGTTGCTTTGGAAAAACATTTTGGTCGCTTGGAATGTAAGCCCCCACAAATCCCACCTACCCGAACACTTCAACCCCTGTTAACCTCGCTTTGTTTCTAACAAAGCG
>PFPT01000033.1 GCA_002793195.1 Gammaproteobacteria bacterium CG_4_10_14_0_2_um_filter_38_22 | reverse complement strand
CTCGTAAAAACTTTTGATGCTATGCCAAATCCTAAGTTAGTAGTTGCAATTGGAGACTGTGGTCATTGTGGAGGTGTTTTTAAAGACTCGTATGCTGTCATTGGTGCTGTCAGTAAGGTAATACCGGTTAATTATATTGTGAAAGGATGTCCTCCAAAGCCAATAGATATACTCTCTGGAATTTTGCATGCTATTACATGCTCATGAAATTTATTGCAATTCGGAGGTAATAATATATCACTTTAGAATTATTAAATATTATTTGTATTGAAATTTTAATTCACAGAAATTGTTAGTAATACTGTGGATAACAAGCTAATTACGTATGTAACTCATTATAATTGAGTTACTTTTATTAAATTGATCAATGGAATACCAGCCACTTTTAAATCAATTGATAAAAATTAGAATGTTATTATTTTGGCTTCAAAAAACAATTTTGAATTGTTTTTAAACTGCATATTCTAAAATAGAAAATTATATTATAAGGAATAACCATGAACGATTTGTTGAGTGTAAAAACAATGTTATTGGCACCCGCTAATCATCTGGAACTTTTTGTAAAAGCAAAGGATTCTGGGGCAGATGGCATTATTATTGACTTGGAAGATACTATTGCGCTATCAGAAAAGGATAAAGTCCGTGAAATTATTATTGATTATTTTAAAAATTCTTCGCCTATAAAAAATTTTTTACGCTGCTTGCGCATTAATAGTATTAAGACACCCGCTGGATTAAAAGATATTATTGCGCTCATTGATAATCAAATTTCTCCTGATGTGATCATTATTCCAAAAACAGAATATCCTGAGGAAATTATTTTTCTCGACATGCTGTTAAAACAAAACCCAATGTATTACATCGCATTAATTGAAACTGCCATTGGACTGCATCATGCAGATGAAATTGCATTGAGCAGTAAAAATATAAAAGGGATTTTTTTAGGTGGTAGAGATCTTTCTGCTGACTTAGGTTCAACTTTAACATGGGATTCAATGCTCTATGCGCGCTCTAAACTGGTACGTTCTGCAGCAATTGCAGGAATCGCTGTGTTTGATACGCCTTATTTCAATCTTGATGATTTAGATGATAGCGGAATTCTAGAAGAAACACGAAAAGTCAAAGAACTTGGATTTACTGGGAAATTTGTAATTCATTCGAAACATATCAAATCAATTTTAGAGGTATTTATGTCATCTAAAGAAGATGTTGAGCATGCGCAATGCATTATTGATATTTACGAAAAAGCAAAAGGGTGTTCATGCGAATTTGACGGAAAATTAATTAGCACTACAATGGTTCGTGCTGCCAAAAAAAAATTAAGATGTAAGTAATCTTAATAAATAACAATGGGATTTTAAATTATTACAAAATCCCATTCAATTACTTATTCTTATTTTTTACAAAATTAATTAATCCGCCAGCCAATAATATTTGTATTTGTCTTGGTGATAATTCATGCTGAACTTTAAATTTACATGGTTTACCTTTTACCTCTGCATCTAACGTATTATTTTTTGCTAATTCCTCTAAATGATTTATTTCTATTACATCATCTTGAGCTATAAAATCATATGCATTTTCATCAACAAAAGTAACGGGTAGTATTCCAAAATTAATTAAATTTTGCCAATGAATACGGGCAAAACTTTTTGCAATAACACATTGTAATCCTAGAAAAAGGGGGGCTAATGCTGCATGTTCTCGACTAGATCCCTGTCCATAATTATGACCAGCAATAATAATATGTCCACCTGTGTCTTTTATTTTTTTAGCACGCGCAGGATATGTTTCATCAGTATTTTTAAAAACAAATTCACTGATTTTTGGAATATTGCTACGAAATGGCAATGCTTGTGCACCTGCAGGTGATATTGCATCTGTAGAAATGTCATCTCCTAATTTTAATAATACAGGAAGCACATATTTATCTGCAAATTTTTCTATTGTTGGCAGTGATAACGATACAATGTTGGGGCCTTTGATTAAAGGTACTGTTTTTGCTTGATCCTGTGGCAATGGTTGACCCATGCATTCAGAATTTCGAATGGTTACTTGTGGTAATTTTATTTTAGGATATGGCATATCCATATCACGCGGATCCGTTATAACACCTCTTAATGCAGATGCTGTCGCTGTTTCTGGACTGCATAAAAAAATACTGTCTTCTTTTGTACCGGAACGACCAGGAAAATTACGTGGCACCGTGCGTAAACTATTTCGACCTGTCGCTGGCGCTTGACCCATGCCAATACAACCGTTACAACCAGCTTGGTGAATGCGCGCACCCGCATGAATTAATTTTCCAAGATATCCATCGCGCGTTAATTCTTCTAAAATATTTCGTGAAGAGGGGTTGATGTCGAATGAAACCCCCAGTTTTATTTGTCTACCAGAAACCATCTCTGCGCAGATCGCAAAATCTCGATAACCAGGATTTGCAGAAGATCCAATATAGGCTTGGTAAATTGGAGCACCCGCTACTTCGCTTACTGGCACTACATTACCAGGACTTGATGGACATGCGATTAATGGTACGAGCGTTGATAAATCAATTTCATCTAAACGATCATAGGTGGCGTCGTGATCAGCAACGAGTGCTTTCCAGTCATTGCCACGCCCCTGGCTTTCTAGAAAGATTTTAGTCATATCGTCAGAGGGAAATACAGTTGTCGTAGCCCCAAGCTCCGCTCCCATGTTAGCAATCACATGTCGATCCATTGCCGTAAGATGTTTGAGTGCCGGACCGTAATACTCAATAATGTAGCCAACGCCTCCTTCCACGTTGTGTCGTCGTAACATTTCCAAAATAATATCTTTAGCGCTGACCCAATCAGGTAATTCTCCGGTTAATTTTACACCCCATATTTTGGGCATTTTAAGATAGAGTGGGTGTCCAGCAATCGCCATTGCCACTTCTAATCCACCAGCACCAATCGCGAGCATACCCAAAGCACCCGCTGCAGGTGTATGACTGTCTGACCCTGCCATCGTAATACCAGGTCGACCAAAATATTGCATGTGGACAGGATGACTAACGCCATTGCCCGCTTGACTAAAGTGCAGGCCAAAGCGCGCAGCTGCACTTTGTAAAAATAAATGATCATCTGGATTTTTATAATCTTCCTGTATTAAATTATGATCGACATATTGCACAGAAAGCTCAGTTTTACGGTAATCAAGTTCCATTGATTCTAATTCTAGCATCACCAACGTTCCCGTTGCGTCCTGAGAAAGCGTTTGATCCATCTGAATAGCAATCTCTTCGCCAGGTATCATTTTACCTTCAATTAAATGAGTGTGAATTAATTTTTGAGAAATATTCATGGCATGTCCTTATGCGTTAATGACATAGATATACTTTCATACTTTCCGTCAGTTAGAGCGAAAGTAAAAATGAGTTTTTAGAAAAGAAAACAGAGAATTTTGTAGTATATCACAAATACTCAGAGATTACTGTTTAAGGGCAATGCTTTATAATAGACAAGGACATAATTGATTTGGATTCACATGTTTCGTTGGCTAGTTGTTTTCCAGCAATAAGGATCGACTACTTGACATTTATTACAGAAATCGCATAAAAAAATCAAAATTATTTTGAGTGATGGTGATATAATATTAATGAAATTTTTTTGAATGGTATTTAAAAGGAATTAATATGAGCTTTGGGAAAAAAGTAGCGATTTTAGCGGGCTCACGAATACCATTTGCAAAATCGCAAACACTTTATTTAGAAAAATCCAATCGGGATTTATTGGGTTATGCGATTAATGATTTAGTTAGAAAAACAAATATAAAAGATAAATTAATCGGTGATGTTGTTGCAGGCGCAGTAATGAATCATCCTTTTGACTGGAATCTTGCGAGAGAAGCAGTTTTAGAAAGCGATCTTTCTCCTGAAACACCTGGATTAACGATTCAGAGGGCGTGCGGTACAGGTTTAGAAGCAGCAAATATCGTCGCACTTAAAATAGCCAGTAATCAAATTCAGTCTGGCATATCCGCTGGCACTGATACTAATTCAGATATCCCCCTCATTGGTCAAAGAAAATTAACCCATTTTTTAATTCAATTGAAAAATGCAAAGCATTTTAATGAAAAAATATTAGCATTGAAAAATTTTAGATTCAGCCTATTAAAACCACAACTTCTCGTAGTTCGTGAACCACAAACAAAACTTTCTATGGGTGAACATTGTGAGCTAATGGTAAAAGAATGGGATATCTCCAGAAAAGATCAGGATGAATTAGCGCTAAGATCTCATCAAAATGCAGCCAAGGCCTATGATGAAGGATTTTATGATGATCTCATTGTTGAAATTGATAATATAAAAAAAGATAGCGCCATACGAAAAGATACAACGATTGAAAAGCTTGCAAAGTTAAAACTAGCTTTTGATAAATCTGAAAACGGAACACTGACGGCAGGTAATTCAACACCATTAACTGATGGTGCATCTGCTGTTTTATTAGGATCACCTGAATGGGCACACTCTAATAAGCTTGAGATTATGGCTTACTTTGTAGATTGTGAAGTGGCAGCTGTTGATTTTGTTCATGGTGCTGGGCTTTTAATGGCTCCAGCATTAGCAATCTCACGTCTGCTTGAACGAAATAAATTAATGCTTCAGGATTTTGATTACTATGAAATACATGAAGCCTTTGCCGGACAGGTTTTATGCACTCTGAAAGCATGGGAGTCTGCAGAGTATTGTAAAAAATCACTTGGGAAAGATCGTGCCTTAGGTTCAATTGACCAATTAAAAATGAACATTAAAGGAGGCAGTCTTGCATTGGGGCATCCATTTGCTGCAACAGGTGGGCGATTAATAGCAACAGCAGCAAAAATTCTTAAGGAGAAAGGTCATGGTCGTATTCTACTTAGTATATGCACTGCTGGCGGAATGGGTGTTGCCGCAATTATTGAGCGTTAATTTCTTGAAGCAATAGCTGATGAAAAAATTACCTCAAAAAGAGGTCCGGCCCCTTGCTGCAACATCTATCTTTGGATTTCCCAATTCAGAGGCAGTGGGGAAATTTATTCATGAAATCATTGTTCCGATGCAGTACGTTCGTAAACATATTCATGGATTTCAACATTTCCAAGAAACAGGTGAGGGAAATATTATTGGTAGAACAATTGAAATCACTGCGATTAAAAAGGACGGAACAGAGTTTCAAATCGAATTTCCAATCTCAAAAAAGTAAGGGATGGGTTCGTATTTTAAGCGGCACTCAAGCGATTATTAGCGCTTTTTTGATCGTACTCTGGGTACTTACGTATTTTGGCAGCCCATTTGAGTGGTGAGTTTTTTCTTGATTTCACCAATTATCGACATTTTCTCCCACCCTGGTTTCATTGCTTGCTGAAATTATTCAGAACAGATATTCTGAATATGAAATATTCCATTCTATAGCGCCACCCACTAGCATTTAGACGCGGCGCAAGCGATTGAGTCGAAGGAGTGTGCACAGAAGTACATGACTGGAGACGAATGAGCTTGCAACAAAGTATAAATGTTAGTGGGTGGCGCTATAGATTATTCCAGGAGGAATGGTCATGGGTTTACTTAACACGTACACGGAAATAACAGCGCCAGAAGACTCAAAATCGCTGCTTCAAGCAGCGAAGAATCAGTATGGGTTTATTCCTAATTTACTTGGGATCATGTCTGAGTCGACCGAGTTATTACAAGCCTACTTAAATCTATCAACATTGTTTTCACAAACAACATTAAGTGCTGTTGAAAAAAATATTGTTCTGCTTTCAGTAAGCCGCGCCAATAATTGTGATTACTGTATGTCGGCTCATTCAAAAATCGCCTTAGGTGAAGGCGTATCTAATGAAGTAATTGATGCTATTTTTGATTCAAAATCTTTGGAAGATAAAAAATTAGAGGCATTACATGCTTTTACTTGCAGTGTTGTAATCACCCGTGGATTTCCAGGTGATGATATGGTAAGAAATTTTTTAAAAAATGGTTATACAACCAAGAATATCCTGGAAGTCATGTTAGGAATCGGGTTAAAAACTCTGTCAAATTACACCAATCACATGGCGCATACCACAATTGATACGCAATTTAAATGACAAGTTATGTAAGTATATGAATTATGTGTATTTGACATTGGACTATAGTCCATACTCTATACTTGGCCTGAGTAACATAAATGAGGAAATGACGATGTCAGCGAAAAATATAAAATCCATTGATTCAGCACTAGGGTTAATGGCTGATTTTAGTAAAGTAAGCCAAGGTACCAGTGCGCATATTAATAAAATGCGCCAAGATACTATTTTTTCAGAAGGTATTTTTTCTGCCAAGGTAAAGGCACTGGCTGCAACTTTATGGGGCATCAGTGCGCGATGTGAGCCTTGCTTAAAATATTACATAATGAAGGCAAAAGAGTTAGGCGCAACAGAAGAAGAGGTTGGCGAATTTTTAGCAATTGCCTCGACGATGGGCGGCTGCGTGGGTGAGATGTGGGCATTAAAAGCTTACCAAGCATATAAAGAAGATGATGAAATTGAAAGTTGTTGCGACACACGTAAAGCATAGTTGAAAGCAGTATGAATATGTTCACCATTGGGAAGGTAGCACAAAGAGCATTGATTAGTCGAGATACCATTCGGTTGTATGAGCGCGAGGGATTGATCGATAAGCCAAAGCGCTTGTCTAATGGCTACCGTACTTACTCAGAAGATGTGATTGCAAGAATTCGGTTTATTAAAAGCGCCAAGACAATGGGTTTTACGTTACATGAAATCAAAGAACTGCTCGCATTAAGGCGCACCAGTAAAAACACGTGCAATGACATTAAGCGACAAGCTGAAATGAAATTGAATGATGTCGTTTTAAAAATTAAGGAATTGCAAAAATTGAAAAAAGCGTTGAATGCGATGATTTTTACCTGTGAAAAAATATCTAAAGAAAATGAATGTTCTATCATTCAATTTTTCGAAGGTGGAGGTGATTATGAGTAAAAATTCAAAAATTATTAAAGGATCATTAGTAGCTTCACTGCTTTCAGGCATTGTAGCATCGCTCTGTTGTTTAGGCCCCGTGGTGTTATTATCGTTAGGAATAGGGACTGCCTTTGTTGGTGCATTAACACAATTTGCATTTTTAAGACCCATTGCCATTGTGGTTGCATTGATTTTTTTGGGATTGGCATTTTGGCAATTGTATATCAAACCAATATCTTGTGATGCGAAACAAACGTGTACATCTTATACTACGCACATTATTTTTTGGATAGTAACGTTGATTGTTATTTTGGCAATTGCTTTTCCTTGGATTTAGAAAATACGGATAAAAGGAATTATCGGTGTTTAATTGCAATGAATTAATAAAACGATTAAGAGAAGGGGTCATCTACGCAAAATATACCGGCCAACATATTGCCGTTGTGTATGTTATTTTAAATATGAATAAGGGGTCAGAAAATCTGCAAACTATTTCTTCTTCAGAATACGATCATTTAAAGTCAAAGGAAAATGAAAATATCACACTTTTTCATTTAAAAGAAAATCATTTTTGTTTTATGGTTTGTGGAATACACGATAAAAATGATATTGGGAAATTTGCAAAACAATTGACAGAAAATCATGCAACATACTGCTGCTTTAGTGTTGGTATCGCGGTTTTTCCAACGGGTGGATTAACCGCTTTACAATTGATTCAAAATGCAAAAACTGCGGCGTTGAAATCACATCAAAGCAAATTAAATGAATATCATTTTTATAAAACGGAAGTTCAAGCGTCTGTTGATCGTCTCATTGCAATTGAGTCAGCATTGCCATATGCATTATCAAAGAATGAATTATTTCTTAATTTTCAACCGCAATTTTCCTTGAAAGAAAATAAATTGGTTGGCGTAGAAGCACTTATTCGATGGTCTCATCCAGAATTAGGGATGATTAGTCCGGCTGAATTTATCCCTATTGCTGAAAAGTCTAATCTCATATTTGATATCGGGGAATGGGTGCTTCGTGAAGCATGTCAGCATTATAAGTCATGGGTATTGAAGACACCTATTTTTCTTGCTGTTAACCTATCACCCAGGCAATTATTCAGTCATTATATTGTTGAAAGAATTTTGCAAATTTTAAAAGATGAGCAATTTTTACCGTCTTGTCTTGAGTTAGAAATCACTGAAAATGAATTTGTATCTAATTCTAATGATCATTTAGCACAATTAAAACGATTAGCGCAAAGTGGCATTACGATTGCAATAGATGATTTTGGCACTGGTTATGCCTCTATACAATACATAAAAAAATTACCGGTCAATAAGATTAAGCTCGATATATCATTTATTGATAATTTACCCTATAGTGGAAACAGACTCAGTTATTGTTAAAGCAACCATTGATATGGCACATACGCTAAAACTTGGCGTAATTGCAGAAGGCATAGAGACAAAAGAGCAGCTTCAAGCGCTTATTGAAATGGGATGTGATGATGGACAAGGTTATTTATTCTCAAAACCACTAACACCTGAGGTGATCGCTCAGTTTGTGAAAAGTGGTTAAATTATTGCGTTGGATAAATTATGCTAAAAAATATTTCAGAATGGATTTTTGAAAAAGTAGGAAACTGGTTAACAAAAAAATATCCTGCGCGCCACGCCTATCTATGTAACTTTAAAAAAATTAGTGAGAATTTAAAATTGGCAGATATCTTATTAATTGAAGGAAGAAGCAGAGCGAGCCGCATTATCAAACAAGTGACGCATAGTCCATGGTCTCATGCGGCACTTTATATTGGTAAACTTGATGAGATCAGCGATATAACCCTTAGAGACTCAATTTTGAGAAATCTCAATTGTGATGCGGATACACAATTGCTGGTTGAAAGTGAAATTGGCTTAGGCACTGTCATTTCTTCCATTGAAAAATATAAAGATGATCATATTCGAATTGTAAGAGCTGACGCTTTAACAGAGGAAGATGCACAGAAAGTGATTGCTTTTGCAATTGGCAGATTAGGTAGAAAATATAATATCCGACATTTAATGGATTTAATGCGTTTTTTATTTCCATGGAGCTTGTATCCCAGACGATGGCGATCTTCTTTATTTCAACACAATGCGCTGCAACCCACAGAAGATATCTGTTCTTCTATGATTGCAAACGCATTTCAATCGGTTCGATATCCAATTTTGCCATTGGTAGTAGAAGGTGATAAAGACACGTTGGAACTCGTTCGGCGCAATCCAAGATTGTTTTCACCCAGCGATTTTGATTATTCACCCTATTTTTCAGTGATTAAATATCCCATATTACCAATCGATAAAAAAGGAGCCTATGCCAATTTGCCCTGGAAAACAAGTGTTATTAGCGATGATGAGGGGAAAAAGATGGTTTGGATCAGCGATGAATTCTTAGAGGGAAAGTCTGATAAAGTTGGATTATTTTTTATGTCTAAAGCCTTTGCGGTTGTCGGTGCGTCATCAGATGTGAAAAAATATGGAAATAAGGTGTTGCGGTGTTATTTGCAAAATAAATTTAAGGTTTATCCAGTAAACCCTAATGAAGAAAAAATATTAGGACTGGATTCTATTAAAAGTGTCACTAAACTGCCAAGTACAGTTAATAGTATTTCAATTATCACACCGCCTAATATAACGGAACTTATTGTGGATGCGGCAATTAAAAAAGGAATTAAGAATATTTGGATGCAACCGGGCGCAGAAAGCGCTTTTGCAATTAAAAAATGTCAGGATCATGATGTTAATGTGATTGCAAATGGGCCTTGTATTTTGGTCGAGCTTCAGTTTAAAGATTAATATAAGGCAGGTGAGGTAAATCAATTGACCTAATTAATCAGAATGTTTATTCTGTTAAAGAGAATGATTAATGTGAGTGAGTTATGCCAAATGTTATACAACGCGTTTTATCAGAAGAGGTGTTAGATAAAACGATGATCCTTTTTTGGGAAAAAGGTTATTTTAGTATCACAATAGAAGATATTATAACAGCAACTGGTTTTAATCGTGCTGCTATTTACAAATATTTTAATGGAAAAGATGGCCTGTTTCTTGCCATGTTAAAGAGATATCAGTGTCATGTGACAGAAACCTTGATAGCGCCATTAAAGGGTGGGAAAAGTAATGAGTTAGGATTGCAAAACATTCGGTTATTTTTTCAAAGTCTTTCTCAGTTACATCAAGAAAATAATTTATCAAAAGGATGTTTTTTTATTGCCACAGCATCTGATTTACCTTCACATGGAAAATCAGTTGCTAAGTTTATTGGTGAGTTTATCCAAAATTTACGACAATTATTTTTGAATAACATTGAAGCCTCAAAAATGAATGGTCGTTTGAAATATGATGGCAATCATACAGCCATCGCAGATTTTTTGGTGGGAAACGTATTTGGTCTATTTACCTTATGCCGCTCCAAGGCGCCAAAAATAGTTTTTGAGAATCAATTGCGCGGCGTGATGGATTTTCTGAAATCTATTCATTCCACAAAAAAGGTCTCAAAATCCCGGGGAAAATGAAATTAAAGGAGTTATTGAAATGAGTAAAAAAGTAATTGGAACAACGTTAGCTTTGGCTGCTGCATTAGCATTTTCGGCTGCACCTGTTACATCAACGATGGCTGCAACAGCGAAGGTCGCATGCTCTATACCAAATGCATGTCAAGGAAAAAGCGCATGCAAAACTGCAAGCAGTAGCTGCAAAGGAATGAATAAATGTCAAGGTAAGGGACAACCTGTTGTGAAAACTGTCAAATCTGCTAAGGCGTGTAAGAAACTTCAAAAAGCAGCTAAAAAAATGAAAACTATGTAATTTAATTTTATTTTTTATTTGAGTACGATTAGCTCAAGAACGTGCTTCTCCGTTTGACGTTCTTGAGCAATCTAAATGGATGAATTGGAGTATAATATGAAAAAACAACATACCAACAAAATAACAAAAAAAATTGTGCAAGCCGCTGCACTAAGCTTCTTAATGGCATCAAGTACACATGCACTTGCAGAAACGAACGTCGATCATGCTGATAAAATGGAAAAATGTTACGGCATAGTTAAAAAAGGCATGAATGATTGCCAAACCAAAACGGCTTCATGCGCTGGTTCTGCAACCAAAGATAATCAAAAAGATGCTTTTATCTTTTTGCCCAAAGGGGATTGCGAAAAAATTGTCGGTGGTAGTTTAACCCAAGGCGATGATGATTCTAAATAATCAAGGTGATTTTATGACAAGGACGTTTCTCAAATTTGTATGTTTTCTTTCAATCACATTATTTTCTAGTTTTGCCTTAGCAACAGAAGAAAAATACACCATTGATCCAGCGCACAGTTTTGTGGTTTGGCGCATAGATCATTTAGGTTTTTCGAAACAAATGGGGAAATGGCCTGCTAATGGCACTATTTTGTTAGATCAAGGAAACCCTGACAAGAGCAAGGTTGATGTTACGATTCAGATGAATCAACTGGTCACAGGAAATAGTGAGCTTAACAAACACTTGATGGGGCCCATGTTTTTTGATGAATCAAAATATCCAGCGGCAACGTTTGTTTCTCAAAAAATAAAGCTGATATCAAAAGATTCAGCTGAAATCATGGGTGACCTAACGCTTCATGGTGTGACAAAATCGGTAAAACTTGACACCAAGCTGAACAAGCTTGGAAAAAACATGATAAATGACAAGCCGTCTGTTGGTTTTAGTGCAGACGCTGTCATTCACCGATCTCAATTTGGTGTGAAAGGATTTTTGCCAATGGTGGGTGATCAAGTCAACTTGCTAATCGATGTTGAAGCGCAAAAGGATTCCAAATGATTTTTAAGAACACGCAAAATCGTTTTGGTTTCATCGCAATTGTATTGCATTGGCTGATGGCGTTGATGATGGTTGGGTTAATAGTCATTGGCCTCATTATGGTTCGAATCCCCATTAGCCTGACCAAACTACAATTTTACGGCTGGCATAAAGAATGGGGCATGTTGGTATTAATGCTCGTTATTGTGCGCTTGACTTGGCGGCTTCGCAATATCAACCCAGTTTTGGATGCAATACCCATGTGGGAAGAATTAGCCGCTCGTGCGGTCCATTGGGCCTTCTATTTTTTTATGTTTGCACTACCTATTACAGGTTGGTTAATCACATCTAGTGCAGATTTGCCGGTTTCTTTTTTTGGGCTATTTACTTTTCCAAATTTGATATCTGGCAATGAAGCCAATCGACTGTTGTTTTCTACAATCCATGAATGGTTGGGATATGCGTTGATTGCAACCTTTTGTATGCATACGGGTGCAGCGTTGAAACATCACTTTATTAACAAAGATAATATTTTAAGGCGAATGTTATGGCCATAAATCGTTTTTTTATTTGTTTATTTTTTGTTTTATTGTTTCCGACAATGGTGACTGCATTTGAATGGCATATTGTGCCGGATAAAAGCAGCCTGCATTTCAAAGCAACACAAAATAATTCGCCGATTAAGGGCGAATTTAAAAAATTTGCAGGCAACATTGATTTTGATCAGAATGCACTTGATAAAACTCATGTTGAAATTGAGGTGGATATTGCTTCTGTTTCAACGTCATTTAAAGATGTTGAAGACACGCTGAAAACCGCAGAATGGTTTGATGTGAAATCTTTCCCTAAAGCAATTTTTAGGGCAACAGATTTTAAAAAGGTGGGTGACAAAAAATATGAAGCGATTGGCAAGCTTACTTTGCGTGATATCACCTTACCGTTGACGCTTCATTTTACCTTTGAAAAATATACTGATAAAGAAGTCATTGTGACAGGAAGTGCCATATTGAAACGTACTGAATTTGGCGTAGGTCAGGGGGAATGGAAAAAAACTGATGCGATCAAAGATAGCATTGATATCAATTTCAAAATCGAGGCAAAAAGATGAATCACCAAAAACCCATCCTTGGTTTTGGGCTAGGGCTTCGCGTTGATCACTATGAGACAATATTAAAAGAAAAACCACCCGTAGATTGGTTTGAAATTATCACTGAAAATTACCTGGTGCCGGGCGGAAAACCGCTTTATTACTTAGATAAAATCCGTGAACATTATCCCATGGTAATGCATGGTGTCTCACTTTCCATTGGCAGCAGCG
This sequence comes from Gammaproteobacteria bacterium CG_4_10_14_0_2_um_filter_38_22, assembly GCA_002793195.1. Lineage (GTDB taxonomy): Bacteria > Pseudomonadota > Gammaproteobacteria > Coxiellales > Coxiellaceae > 2-02-FULL-42-43. The sequence goes on along the minus strand of PFPT01000033.1, from coordinate 5,024 downwards.
ATCCGTTGGATTTCGAATATTTGAATGAAGTTAAAGCATTAGCGCATCGCATAGAAGCCAAATGGATATCAGATCATTTGTGCTGGACAGGCATTCAAAGTAAAAACACGCATGATTTATTACCAGTGCCGTATACAAAAGCCATGTTATCTCACATTGTTGATCGCATTAAGCAAGTTCAAGATTTTTTGGGAAGACAACTTCTTATTGAAAATCCATCCAGCTATGTCAGCTATCAACAAGATGAAATGACAGAATGGGAGTTTATGAAAACAATGAGCCTGCAATCAGATTGTTTGATTTTGCTGGATGTAAACAATGTGTATGTTAGCAGCATTAATCACGAATTTAATCCTGATGATTATATTAATGCGTTACCAACTGAGCGTATTTATCAGATTCATTTGGCAGGGCATAGCAACATGGGTGATTACATTATTGATACACATGACAATGACATTGTTGATCCCGTGTGGGATTTATATCGAAAGACTATCGAAAGACATGGATTTGTTTCAACGATGATTGAACGAGATGATAATATTCCGCCATTATCTGAATTATTGAATGAACTCAATTTGGCAAAATCGATCGTATCTGAAGTGGAGGTGACAGTGTGAGCACCTTTTCAGAGTTACAAACACATTTCCAGAAATATATTTTTGAAAATGATTCTTCGATCGCCGATCATGTGATCGGCACACAAAAAGTCACGAAAGAAATGCGTCTTAGCATTTATTACAATGCTTATCGATTAAGATTACAAGAAGCACTGGATAGCAGTTTCCCTGTGTTAAAAGCTTATTTAGGTCATCAACCATTTGAAAAGTTGTGCCATGAATATATTCAAAAATATCCTTCATTTTACCGTTCTATTCGATGGTTTGGCGATCAATTCCCAGCTTTTTTGATCCAACACAAAAAATATAAGAAAATGAAGCATTTATCTGAGTTAGCATTATGGGAATGGAAAAGTGCATTGGCATTTGATGCAAAAGATGCGCCCGTATTGGATGTCGCGCAAATGGCATCGATCCCCCCTGAAGCTTGGTCAGAGATAACATTTAAAATTCATCCAACCGTTCAAAGAATTTTGTTATCACATAACACTGTCGCTATTTGGCAATCTATTTTCGATGAAACTGAGATACCTGTTGTTACTAGCACTAAAAACCCTGTGTCTTGGGTTATTTGGCGAAAGCACTTACTAATACAATATGTTTCATTATCAGATGATGAGGTCGCTGCATTTGACGTCATTGCACAAAATCAAACATTCTCGATGATGTGTGAAAAACTGTGTGATTATGTTTCTGAAGATCAGGCTGGATTACGTGCAGCGAGTTTATTAAAAAATTGGATTACACAAGGATTGATTGAATCTGTCGTTTTACCCACATCAATGGTTATTGTATGAATGAGAAAAAATTGAATAAGAAACCTTTTTTGATATTCGCACTGATTGCAGCATTTATTTCATCGCTATGTTGTTTCACACCCATTATTTTTGTTTTGTTCGGATTAGCAGCTGCATCCACAGCAGCGTATTGGGGAAATTACTTTTTCTTTGGTTTTTGGTGGTTATTTATTGCGATAGGTATATTGCTTATTGCAGTGATGTTAATTATTTATTGGAGAAAAAATCAGGTTTGCACACTTGATGCAGTAAAACGCAATAAACGTAAAATCATTAACAGCGTTTTACTTTCTTTTACATTGTTTATTGTTATATATATTGGGGTTGAAATATTGTGGGAATTGGTATGGATTAAATTTGGTATGACCTCATGGGAAGAATTAAGATCACGACTTAGCTGATAGGAAATGATAATGAGCAAGAAATGTAAGGTAGCTATTATTGGTGCTGGTACAGCAGGACTATCTGCATTTAAAGAGGTGATAAAGCATACCAAGGAAGCTTTTCTCATTGATAGAGGCCCATTAGGTACAACCTGCGCACGTATTGGTTGCATGCCTTCTAAAATCTTTATTCGCGCGGCAAATGCTTTTTATTCAAGAAACACCTTTTCAACTCTGGGTATTTCCGGTGGTGATATGATCACGGCTGATATACCGCGAGTCTTACAGCGCGTACGCGCATTGAGAGATCAATTTACAAATGGTGTTGTCAAATATACTGAATCATTGAAGGATCATTTAATTATTGGTGAAGCAAGTTTTGTTGATCCGCAAACCTTGCGCGTTAATAACGAACTTATTCATGCCGAAAATATCATTATTGCAACGGGTTCATCAAATGTAATTCCAACGCCATGGCGTTCTTGGGGTTCTCTGGAAGAATCTCCAAAACCGGCCGGTTTTTAATTAATCCTGTTAATCATGCCCTTTCATAATCGTACCAACAGCAATATCTTCATCAATTTCTGGCCAATGCACGCCAATACCATTACCTATTAGACGCCAATTATTTCTATCTTTTTCAGTTGCATCTCGTAATAGTGGAAACCATTCTAGTGGGGCTGAAATTTCTCTTCCATCCGCTAACACAAAATGCAGCGCATTTTTTGTAAAACTGACATCAACTGCATGATCATCAAATTTAACTGCTAAAGTGCTCATACCATTTCTCCAAAAATATTTCGCTATGCTCCATAACAAGTGCTCTAATTTTAGTTAATTCGTGGCTTCTAAAACCTGAGGAGCTTGCCAGGTTTATGGGTTTCAACCACAATTTTGCCACCTTATCACCATGTTCGACATGAATGTGTGGTGGTTCATTCCCTTCCAGGCTGAAAAAGAAAAAACGATAGCCTTTAATTCTTAATACAGTTGGCATGTTTGCCATCCTTGTCTATCTATAATAACCAAATTCGACGGTTCGATAAAACCCTCGTTTTATTGGACCACCATGATTTGATTTTAGTGGTACACTAACGCCCTATTTACGGTACAAGATACTGGTTTTCGTAATCTAAGTCTACCGAATGATGAATTTTTTAAGTATCGTGAACTATCAATTATTTTAAGAAGGATTTTTCCATGAAAATTGGGTACGCCAGGGTCAGCACACGCGAACAAAATTTAGATATGCAAGTCATCGCGCTTGAAAATGCTGGCTGCGAAAAAATTTATGAGGAGAAAGTCAGTGGCGTCAAAGTCGACCGCCCCATCTTAAATAACTTAATCAGTCAGCTGCGCCCCAATGATGTGCTCGTGATTTGGAAACTAGATCGATTGGGTCGCTCGCTTAAAAATTTAATTGAACTCGTTCAACAATTACTGGAAAAGAATATTGGGTTGTGCAGTTTGAATGATCCAATCGATACTACCAATCCGCAAGGACGATTAATTTTTAATATTTTTGCATCGCTTGCTGAATTTGAGCGCGATGTTATTCGTGAGCGCACACAAGCAGGATTAAGTGCGGCGCGTGCACGCGGACGTTGTGGCGGCAGACCCAAAGGATTAGCAAAAGCATCAGAGGCTACCGCTTGCGCTGCAGAAACATTGTATAAAGAGAAAAAGTTATCAGTGAATGATATTTGCAAAAAATTATCCATTTCAAAAAGTACGCTTTATAAATATTTACGTCATAGAAATGTTCCGATTACATATTACGAGATGGCCGCACAAAAAACTAACAATTAAATCTGTCAGGCATGAGCAAAAAACAAATTAATTTATTAACCGATTCCGAGATTTCAGATCTTTATTCAATACCTATATTTAATGATGATAATGAACGAGATCACTTTTTTACACTGGGCGATGCAGAGCATAAACTATTAAAAAAATACACCAGCGTTAAATCAAAAGTCTATTTGATAATGCAAATCGGCTACTTCAAAGCAATACAACAATTCTATAAATTTTCACTCGACGACGTTAAGGATGATGTTAATTTTATTATAAAAAAGCATTACTCATCGGAAGAAAATAAGAAAGAATTAACTGGCACTTTATGGAAAGATAATTATCGCACGCAAAAAGAAGATATTTTAACATTGTACGGGTATCGTGAGTGGTCATACCCACTTAAAAAAATCACTGTAAATCAACTAGAAAAATTAATCCGAATTCACCCAAAAGGAAGTGATACGTTACGTGAATTATATATTTTTCTTGAAAATGAAAAAATAATATTTCCATCGTACCGCACAATACAAGATTTGTTCACACGTGTATTTAAAACAGAACGTGATCGACTTGAAAAAATAGTTCTTGAAATACCTAGTGATCTAAAGAAGCAATTGGAAGAAATTATTAAGAATGATGGCGGACTTACGCAATTAAATGTTATTCGAATGGATCAAAGAGATTTTACATATACTGCATTAAAACTTGAAGTGCAAAAAGTTCTGAAAATAAAAGAGCTGTATCAGCTATGCAAAACGCTGATTCCATCATTACAGTTATCGAATAATGCCGTTCGTTATTATGGATCACTTGCAGAACAATATACCGCATCAAGATTGCGAAGATTAAAAAAGCCACAGCAATCATTGTACATGTTGTGCTTTATTTTTCATCGTTATCAAGAATTCATGGACAACCTAATCACGAGCTTCATGTTCCATCTGCGTGCATTTGTTAATGAGGCAAATAACCATGCGGACGCAAAAGAAGAGGAGTTTGTGAGGGGATTAATGCTGGAATTACCGAACCTGGGAGAATTTCTGGTTTGGAATTCAACCCAAGAAATAAAACAAAACATAACAACTGAAGAATACAGGCAGCTCGGATTTGATATTTTACCCAAAGAAAAACAAGTGGCAATTGCTGATTTAATTTCTGGTACTGGCTTTGATAAAAAGTCTGAAAAATGGAAGTATTATGAATCTCAAGCTAGACGAATCGCTATGTATTTTCGCCCCATTTTATTGGCTGTCGATTTAGAATTTTATAAAGATGACGCTTTAATCGTAAAATTAATTAAAACATTGCGCGATCATTTTATATCTGAAGAACCAAACCCCGATTTATCAAAATCATTGCCTGATGCGTTAATTAAGAAGCTCCCAAAAAGTGCATCTGAATTATTAAAATCCACTGATAACTCAGAA
>PFPT01000064.1 GCA_002793195.1 Gammaproteobacteria bacterium CG_4_10_14_0_2_um_filter_38_22 | reverse complement strand
GGTGGCTCAAGATTTGTTATTAAAATTCCAGCGAACTTATAGCTAAACGCAACTGAAAAATTGGTTCATATAATACCCATACTCTGAAATCATTTTTTATACCATCTCACCTGCTCATATAAAGAAATCAAAATCTATTTTTTTCAACTAAATCCATTGTATCGATAACACCATTAAATATTTCATTGTCCTTTTTAGTAAATTGAAAATCTATTATTACTAAGACAGCAGAAAATAAAATAAATAAGGCTGAAACAGAAAACCAAGCTGCTAATTGTGCTTTACTAAACGACGAAAAACCTGGAATACAGATTGATATTAAGGTTGTTATCCCAATACCAAGAAAAACCATGCCAAGGTCCTTCCAGCATAATGACCTGAAAAAAGTTTTTTTTGTTACTTTTTTCTGTACGCCATTTTTAATGGCATTCCATTCATGAATAGTGATGATTTTTGCTTCAATTTGATCAGATGTTTTACAAACTAAAATTTGTTTTGTTTCTGTTGTAAGTGTTCCTTTCTCTTGATCAGCCATTTTTTCCATCCTTTATGTCCACTGATACAACACCGGATAGAATTGCGTTGATAAACACTGTATTGGAGCAGTTGTTGCATACAATAGGTACAATAGGAATTACTGTTCCACCTATTACAAGATTTCCACCATTAAACTCACGTAATTCAAAACAGTTTTCCTGTATAATCCAGTTACCGGATTGACACATTGGACATACTCTATTCTTCCATTTTTCACGCAAGCTTTCTGAAAGTTTTTTTAATTTTTCATCATCAATTTTCATATAATTCACCCTGTAGAATAAGCCCAGTAACCAGAATTACCGGGTTTTATTAAAATCACTGAAAAATATTCCCGCTTCGTTCTATTAAGCGGTTATACGAACGGGATTAGTCATATCAACTTCCGCCCATCGTGTCATATCCGACCTCCCGTCAAGGGCAGTGCTGCGTGAATGTGTTTCTCTAGCGCGATGTGCGCGCCAATTTTTTATCACGTCTTAACATTCGTTTTCCGAAAAAGTCCACAGTAAAACACATTCACCCTTGACGGATCGGCATGCGGATATGCCCCGCTGTTTCGGAAGTTGATATTCGCAGCTTCGATTACTTTTAACTATTTTTTAGGAGAGATTATCATGGATACATCAAATATCGTCAAAACAATTTACGCATAAATGATGGCGACAGGCAGGCAAAAAGTGTGGTCTTGGGGCGCGCATGCGTGGATGAAGATGAACGAATTGACGTTGCAGTTTAGGGTGCAAGGACATCACTTTCGTGGACATGTACGTATTGCGTACGATGAAGGTGATGATTTGTATATGATTCATTTTGGTCATTGGCGTAATCGTCAATGGAAAAATATCGAGACTATTGACGGTGTTTACTGCGATAGCATGGTAGATATTATCGATCAAAAAGTTGAGTATATTCCACAGTATCAAAACAGATGATGATTTCGGGGGGATGAAAGTCCCCCGTTTTTATTTCATCATCAATTTATTTTCAATCTCAGTTTTATTCATTAACGTTTCAATCGATATTTTTTTAATTCTACTTTTTTCACCTGATACTATTTTTATTTTGGATTTTGGAATATCTAAAAATTTCGATAAAAATAAAATGAGCGCTTCGTTAGCCTTGCCATCAACTGGCGGTGAATTGACTTTAATTTTTATGTGACCGCCATGTATACCTGATACTTCAGTTTTTTTAGAGCCTGTTTGTAAATAAACGGTAATTAATAATTGATCCATATTTTTCAATCAATTTTTTTGTTGGAAGAGATAAATTCTTTAAGATCAGCGCCAAGTTTTCCAGAGCCATGATTTGATGTGTATTTTCCCATTTAAAACCAAACTGTTCCGCTTCTTTTTCTAAATGACTTAGCTGCTGATATAATTCAGCGCAGTCTACACTAAATCAAATCTTTTTTATATTAATGAGAAACTTCAACGTAAATAGATTTAATTGCATTTCACACACTATAAGGATCTAGAATCATGAGAAAATATGTACATTGGTCAGGTGAGCGATATAAAGAACGAAACCAAGCACAAGAAAGAAATGCTATTGAAGCATTATCTCAATTAGAAGACACTGAAAGGCCGATATTACAAATTCTTGATATTGGATGTGGCACAGGTAATATAACCCAGCTTTTGGCTAGAAAATTTCTAAATGCCCGAATTATAGGGATAGATGCTTCTGAATCGATGATACAAGTTGCTCAAGAAAATTTTCCAGCACGTGAATATCCAATGCTAACATTTGAAATAGCAGATATTAGCACATACGTATCAGATCAAAAATTTGACCTGGTGGTTTCTTTTAATTGCCTTCATTGGGTGCCAAACCTAGTCGACGTATTATCTAGGAATATATGCCCACTGCTAAATGAGAACGCTACTTTTCTATTTATGATTTATCCACGAGCTGCAGGGTTATGGGATGCAATTGATAAAGTTGCTTTGACTACAAGGTGGAAAAAATTTTTTCCCGACTATGTCTCGCCCTACCAAAGCTATCTACCAGATGAAATAGATCAAATGCTTAAAAACAATGCTTTTGGTCAATCTAGAACAAATATCACGCCGAAAAAAACTAACTATCCTGATGGCCCTGAAGGATTAGGCAGATATTTATATGGGTTCCTACCGATATTGGATATATTCCCTGAAGATTATATTAAAAGAGAATTTATCAACGACGTACTTAGAGAGTATACGGCAAATGTTCCTGTTAATAGGGATGGCTCATTAGACTTTGAATTTGTACAGTTAAACGCTATATCAACTTTTCAGCCTCAGATGGACCATTTTGTGGCTGCATCACACAAAGATAATGAACATGGTGCTTTTGAAAAAAAGAAAGATTCTACAAGTAATCTACAAGGAAATATCATGAGAAATCACCCCCCTGTTTTTTATTCAACACGCAGAAGAAATATCGTATTTATCGGTCTATTGGGTTCGGGTAAATCTACAGCATCACAAACACTTCTTCAGAAATTACAACAAAAAAATCCCACTGCTAATCTAGTATCAACAGATGAGCGCATCCTAGAAGTTATTCGAGATAGAGCCAATCCAATAATATTATCATTTCAAAAAGCACAAGGGATTGATATTGACCCATCTGTTTCTGAATCTGATTCACCAACAGCAACCTTTATTACATTATATGGTGAACCAGTATTTAGACAGCTAGAGGCACAAATTGTATTATCAATGGTAGCCAACGCAAAGGAAAACATATATTTCGATCTTGGTGGTAAAACACCTATTTTAGAGGGTGTTGCACACGCTTTAAAAAGACAAGGCGTCATATTTGTATTTTTAAATGTAAGCCACGAAACCATTTTAGCTCACTTGTCAAAAAATAATGCTTGGAGTACCAGAGGAATTTATAAGATTGCTGAAGAAAGTGGTTCTGGATGGCAACAGCTAGCACTTGAGCACAGAGAAGATAGAATACCTAAATATAGCGCAGTTGCAGATATTACCATTGAAGCTGATAACAAAACACCTGAAATGATTATTGATGAGACATTGGTGGCTTGTGCAAACAAATTTGAATTTAATCCACTAGCATTACCCATAAATGCACCACACTGTCTTAGCCCAAGTCTATTTCATCATCCAGCAAATGGAGAAAACAATATTGCACTTGTTAAGCATATATTAAATGTGTGGTGGTGCAAACGATCAAAAGAAGAACTCCGGCCACTCGTGAGTGAGCAAGCAACTATTAAAAGCCCAATCGATGAATATATTTCTCGTGGTCAAGGCGATATTGTTGCTGACATGTTTTTAATTATGGAACATTGGCTTCATGCATTACCCAACAACACTTGCACATGGTCTTCTGCTACAGAAGTGAAACCAGGGACTGTTGTCATTGAGTGGTCATCAGTTGCAACACATACAGGAGCTGATTTTTGTGGAATTAAAAGCAACAATGTAGAATTTGAGTATGTCGGAAAAACAACATATACCATAGATGATGGGAAATTAGTTGGTTACAACGCAGAAGTAAATATGGAACTAATTCTTGAACGCCTATCAACTAAATCGGCACAGTTAACTGTGTAATTCAATTTAAACAAAAATCAAAATACACTAAATTGTTTTCGTTAAAATCAAATGTAGCAGCACAAATGAAACCTGATAGCTCCAATGTCTTTAAAGATATAACTATCAGGTTAAGTTTATTAAAAGATTTTTGTCAAGATGACCCCCACAATTTCATGCTCTCCATTAAGAAAACCTAGCCATAAAAAATAGCTTAGTCTCCCCACTCCTTTACACAATTTCTACCACTTTCTTTGGCTCTATATAGTGCTCTATCCGCCTGGTCAACGGTTTCTTCTACTTTTATGTCAGTTGTTATTCTGGAAATACCAAAGCTCGCAGTTATTTGAATAATTCGCTTATCATTAGTTTTTATTTGAAGCTCGCTGATTTTTTTACATACTTTTTTGGCCCATTTCTGTGCGTTTTCAATACTCGAATCTTGAAGGAGTATTAAAAATTCTTCACCACCGTAGCGAAAGCTTTGCGCAGGACAAAAATTAACTTTCAGATGAAATGAACAGATAACTCGCTGATTT
>PFPT01000047.1 GCA_002793195.1 Gammaproteobacteria bacterium CG_4_10_14_0_2_um_filter_38_22 | reverse complement strand
TCATGGACAGAACGATATCACATCAAATGCAAAATCAACAAGTTAGAAATTGGGTGTTGCCCCGGGTTATTGAGAAGTTACATTCATTTTCAATTTCAACGCGACGAGAAACGGTATGGTTTAATGATTTTGTATAAAAACATGAACGATTCCTGCCTGCAAATTTAGCCTGGTACATAGCAATATCGGCATTACGAATTAATGTTTCTGGGTCTCTTCCTGATTCAGGAAACATGACGATTCCAATGCTCGCGGTGATGTTGAACTCATGATAGGTGTGTGTGAATTTTTTTCGACAAGCTTCAAGCAAGCGATTTGCGATCTGATGTAATTCCACTTCATTTTTTACCTGATTAACCAAAATAATAAATTCGTCACCACCAATACGTGCAATGACATCTTGTTTTTGTAAATTATGCTGCATGCGTTTGCTAAATAAGCACAATAAAATATCGCCAACACGATGCCCAAGTGTATCGTTGGTGTTTTTAAAGCGGTCAATATCAATAAAGAGCAATCCAAATTTTTCAACGTTACGTGATGCTTCATTGATTCGATATCGAATACTGTCTTCAAGATATAATTTATTCGGCAATCCAGTTAATGCATCATGTACCGCTTTATATTGTAAAATATTTTCTAATTCTTTATTTCGACTTACATCGTTAATAATGCAGACAAAGTGTGAAATGGTTTTTTGATCTTTTTCATAAATGGGATCGATTTTAATATCCAGCCAAATCACCTTTTCTTTGGATGGATATTGCAAAGTTAACGCTCCTTTTTTTTCAATTTGCAATATTTCCAACAGCTTGTTTTGATGGGAGCGTAATTCTGGAATGCCATCAAATAGTGGTTTTTGTAGTGTTGTTGATGTATTGATACTTAATAAATCAATACTGGCTGGATTAATATAAGTAACAATAAATTCAGCGTTGTTTTCGATAAGAATAATGCCGTGTGTGCTAGCAGACATGGCACGATTAGCGAGTCGCAAAGTTTTTTCTTGTTTGCGTCGCTCAGTAATGTCACGCAAACTCCAGACATGCCCCACCACTTCATTGTTCACAATTTGTGGTTGGTAATAACGCTCGACGATTCTGCCATCTTTAAATAACATTTCTCCGCAAGGACCTGGAACAGGATTTTGATATTTTTGAGTAACCAGCGTTGCTAATTCTTGTTGATCAACAATTTGGCTGAATAGATACTTTAATCCTTCTGTTTCATCTTTGGAGGTTAAAACAGATTGCGGTAATCCCACAAAATCCACTAATTTTTTATTAAAGCCAACCAGTTTGCCTTCTTTGTTGATCATGAGTAGGCAATCTTCGGTTGCTTCGATGGTGGCGCGCATCATGGCTAAGGATTCTTCTAGTTGCACGGTGCGTTTTGCAAAATCTTTTACTTGAAATTCGTTGAGTTCAGAAGTTTTGAGGGGTTCAATGGTGTCTAAGTAAGTGGTGGTGTGTCGTTGTTCCCACATGTAAAAATAGTATTCAATAATTTGATCAAAGTGATTGTCTAAAATACCCATTTGCTTTTTGATAGACGCTAAGTCGGGCTTTTGATTTTGATTGACGATAACTAGAATGGTTTTTTCAACCATTGCATAGTCAATCTGTTTCTTAGACATGTTTATTTCACTCCATCGACCAACTCACAAATCCGATTTGTCATACAGCTTAGCATTTTCCATCCTTTCTCTACAGTATGATGAACTGCTTTATATTGCGCAGCAGAAAGATGGTTTAGAAGGGCTATTCCAATTTCGGCATGAGCGGTATCTGCTTCATGTAGCTGAAAATATTCATCATTGACGGTTTCTTTTAGAATGGGTCGCGCAATTTTATGATAAATATCACTGCCATTTTCAATGACCAAGTGGATTAATGCGGCTTTTTCAGCATTGTCTTTTCGAAACATTTGACAAATAAACCAATTGGCAATGGCTTCGATGATGGGGTCTTCAGTGAGCGTTTTGCTGGTATCAAATGACTCATGGCGATCGCGATGCACATCATCATGTCCCACTTCTTCAAACATGTGCTGCAAAAAGACAGGCGCAAATTTTTTGTTTGATGTGGTGCCTTGTCTTGCAAACAATAAATCTTGATTGAGGTTGGACCAAATTTGTAGGGCATCAACATAACACTGCCGTTTTCTGGGATTATCCAGTGTGCCATCTGTTAGCATTTTGAGAAAACGACAGTGCGTGAAGTCTTCAATGCATTGCTTGTTAAAGGCAAGCAGAGACTCAAATGTATGTGTTTCATCGATAAAAGTAACACGAGGGTTTTTGGGATCAGTGTAAAGTCCATAACCAAATTGAATGGATAGCGCAAATAAGCCATCTGGATGACCGCCTGTAAAACCATGTAAACAATGAGCGGGAACAGCAACGACATCACCTTCATTGAGCGTCCTGTTTTTCTTTCCAATGAAAGTGCCATTGCCGCGATAGCAAATAATCATAGATGCAGTGGTATGTTCATGTGGACGCAGTGTTTCGTCAGGATTGAGTTTTACCCAGCTAAAGCTCACGACTTCTTCTGGCGGTAGAAATTTTTTTAATTCATCATGCCAACGAAAATCACGTAATTCGCCGAGTATTTCAGTTTTCCCATCTTTTTCTATTTGTGATATGGCTGGAATGTCATTCTTCGGTACAACCGTAATATCAATATCCATGTTATTTCTCCAACTAATATAATAATACTTTTTCTCGATTTGATGCATGCGTTAGCCAGTGCTGATAATGTGCGTTTTTTCCTGTCGTCACTTCGCGATAAGCATTTTGCATTGCTTCAGTGCGTTCGCCCATTTCTCCGGATCCAATTTTTTTGCCATCCACTTGCGTGACAGCTAATACTTCAGCTGCAGTGCCACAGAAAAAAACTTCATCAGCGCAATATAATTCTGCTAGGGTTATATTTTTTTCAACAACGGGTATGTTCTGATCTTTGGCGAGTTGTATTATTGTTCTGCGTGTGATGCCATCTAAAGCAAAATCTAAAAAAGGAGTGTACAGTATTTTATTTTTTATGATAAAAATATTAGCGCCACTGCCTTCTGCAACATATCCTTTGGGATCAAGTAGTAATGCTTCGTCGCATCCCGCTGCGCGTGCTTCATTGTTGGCTAAAATAGAAATCAAATATAATCCATTTGCTTTTGCTTTTTGCAGTCCATTTTTCAATGCCAACCGTTCGTGTGATGCTGTTTTAATTGAAACACCTTTTTTCATTTGTTCTTTGCTGACATAAAAGTCATTCCATTTTATAGCAGCAATCATTAGGTGCACTGAAGTCAATTGTGTGTGCAATCCTAAAAATTCATCACCCATAAAAACAACAGGTCTTAAATAAGCGTTGGCTAAATGGTTTTTTAGCAAAATATTACAGAGCGCATCATTGATTGTTTCTTTTTCATAGGGAATGGTGATGCCGAGTAATTGTGCTGATTGAAATAAGCGATCAGTGTGATCTTTTAAACGAAAAATGCTGGCTTCCTGGTTGATTTCATAGCTGCGGATGCCTTCGTAAACACCAAAACCGTAATGAAACGTTTGTGAAAGTGCTGCAATTTTTGCATCATTTTTTTCGAAATAATTGCCATCTATCCAAATTAAATTGTTTTCCATGCTTTATGCTCGCATGACCAATTCGTGTACGCGATCCACCATTGTGTACATCATGTGCCAGCTTTCATAAAGCAATTTATTTAAACGTTGATAGACAAAGTCAGGATATCCGGGAAGTAAATCGAGAATCATGGTGGTGTGATCTTCATCATGTTCTGCATGCACTTCATAATAATTTGATTCAATATGCTGGCTGAGTTTTTTATTTGCCAGCGAATGATAAAAGTCACCTGTTTTTTCTAATACTAAATGCATGACCACCGCTTTTTCGATATTATCGAGCACTTGCATTTGATGAACAAACCACGTGCAAACCGCAACTAAAATGGGATCCCAAACTTGAGTGATTTTTTGTCGTTGTCTGAGTAAGTCATCATGACCCAGTTCATCCATAAAATGGGTAAGAAAAGTAAAATAAAACTTTTCATCCCGACAAGCTGCTTGCCGAGTTTGCATCATAGTTTGAAAATAATCAGAAAATATTTGTACATAGTTAAAAAAAGCATCCCGTTTTTTTTCGTCTTGATTTAATAAGCCACTAGCAATCATTTTGAAAAAAGGTTTTTGCGTGAAAGTGTGATAATACTGTTCATTAGAAAGCAAAAGAGACTCTGCTGTATCGATTGTTTTTTCTGAAGTGGGTGTTGCTATTGTTGACATTTTTTCATCCTTAATAGTTCAATTCCATGGCTGTGCCAACATTATCATAACCAAAAAGAGATTTACATGGTCTCAGAATTGCTGGTGTCATTGTTGTCTTTGAGCATGCTAATGAGTTCGCGTACTTCTTTTTGGAAAGTGTCACCTTCATTTGAATTACACTGAACGCCAACTCCCGCACTATGTTGCCCTGTTTTAGGTGTAATCCAAATGATTTCTCCGGCAAATGAAAATGTATGGCCTGTTTCAGGCAGGGTGAGAGAGACTGCTGCTAAATCACCCAAATGAAAAATAACATCAGTTGGAATAAAAATACCCCCGTCTTGTACAAAAGGCATGAAAGCATTTTTAAGATCAGTCAGTGTTGCATATTGATGTGTGAGTTGAATTTTATCGCTCATGAGTGATCAACCTAATTATTGCCAACAGTTAGTTGGTGTTTTATTTGTGGTGTTCGTAGCGTAGGTGATAGTCAGTGTAGTGCAGCCAGTATCATTAGTTTGATCACCTGTTGCTGTTGCTGTTAATGTGTAATTACTGGCGCCGCTTGTAGATACCGCCAATGTGTAATATCCATCAATTGAGTTAGTTGAAAGGCCTGCTGCAGCGACTGATGAAGCATAGGCTGTGTTATTGAGACGGTATTTTTCTTGTGCGATTTGCAATGCTAGCAATGATTTAATGCCATCGCTGCGATTGGCTTTAATTTTATAAGATTTGAACGCGGGGGTCAGCGCTAGCGTTAATATGCTGATAACGAGCAAAACAATAATTAATTCAACAAGTGAAAATCCTTCCGTTTTTTGAAATGACATAATATCCCTTTTTATTTGATGGCCAGACCCAAATTGAAAATAGGCAAGTACATGGCAAATACAAATACACCAACTACGCCGCCGATAATTACAATGAGTAAGGGTTCGATCATCGTAGTGAGACCTTCAACTGCTGTATTCACTTGATCACGATAGTATTCACCCACCTTTGAAAACATTTGATCCAATGCACCTGATTTTTCACCAATTTCGATCATTTGCGTTACCATTGCTGGAAATAGCTGTGTGCTGCGCATGGCCAATGCGATAGATTCACCTTGTGTGACTTGTTCGCGTGTATGCAACATGGCATCGCGATACCAGAGGTTATTAGCAACACGTGATACGCGATTTAATGCATCAATGAGCGGAATTCCGGCAGCTAAAGTAATAGCAAGTGTTGAGCAAATTCGAGAGATAGTGGCTTTTTGCACTAATGAACCAAAAATAATCATTTTAAATGCGAGTTTGTCTCGAATATATTGAAAGCGAATGGATTTTTGATTTAATGTTTTGATGAGGTAGATTAATACAAAAAAACCAATTAAAACGATCCACCAATCATCACGAATGATGTGTGAAAATGTGACAATTTTTTGTGTAAACGCAGGTAGTTTTGCATGAAAAGAGGCATAAATTTTTTCAAAACGTGGCACCAAGTAAATTAGCATAGCCAGAATCACAATTGTGGCAATGCCAAGCATGGTGAATGGATAATACATGGCTCTTTTAATGCGATTTCTTAGATATTCTTGTCGCTCTAAATAATTGGCTATTTCATCAACCATTTTTTCAAGTGTACCAGATTGTTCGCCCGCATTAATCAAGCCGCAAATCAGTGGGTTGAAAAAATAAGGATAAGGCGCTAATGCCTCTGAAAATGTTTTTCCGCTAGCAACACTGTCCCGAATAGTGAGTAGCAACGCGCGCAATCTTACTTTTTCTGCGCCATTTGAGACAATTTCGAGCGATTGCACTAATGGAACGCCAGCGCTGATGAGTGTGGTCAATTGACGCATGAGCAGCACGATATCCATTATTTTAACGCTTTTCGATGTGGCGTTTGGTAATAATAGAAAATGGCGATAAGTGAGAAGGTCAATGTTAACGCCTAATTTTCGTGTTTCATTTTCAGCTTGCGCATCATCTTCTGCAACAATAATGCCTTTGGCTTTTTGATCCCATTTATTAAGGCCTTTCCAAACGTAGGCCTTATATTTTCCCATGAAAAATTTTTTCATGCTTATTCCATTAGTGTAATGATGCGATTCAATTCTTCTAAAGAAGTTATACCAGCTTTAACTTTGAGTAATCCAGATTGACGTAATGTTAACATGCCGTCTTTTTTTGCTTGTTCTGTGAGCTGGCTGGTATCAGCATTATGCATAATGAGATCACGTAATGCGGGTGTGATTGACATGACCTCAAAAATACCAACTCGGCCTTTATAACCATTGGTGCATTTTGAACATTCTCCGGGTTCATATAAGGTGATTTCTGTTTCTTTTTCAGTGAATCCTTGCTGTATTAAAATATCTTTCGGTACTTCTTTTGGTTTTTTGCAGTGTTTGCAGAGTTTTCGAGCCAATCGTTGCGCTACAACTAATGATAATGTGCTGGCGATGTTGTAAGACTCAAGACCGATATTGATCAAACGAACCACTGTCATGGGCGCGCTGTTGGTGTGTAAGGTTGATAATACCAAGTGCCCTGTTTGTGCTGCTTTGACTGCAATATCAGCTGTTTCTAAATCTCGAATCTCACCAACCATGATGATATCGGGATCTTGTCGTAAAAAAGAGCGCATGGCTTTTGCAAAAGTCATGCCTATTTTTGCATTCATGTGGACTTGATTAATGCCAGGCATATAAATTTCAATTGGGTCTTCAATGGTGCAAATATTTTTTTGAATGGAGTTTAATAATTTAATAGCGGTGTACAATGAAACGGTTTTACCACTACCTGTTGGGCCAGTGACTAAAATAATACCTTGAGGATCATTGATTGCTTTCAAGTATAATTTTTGTTGGGCTTCTTCCATACCAAGCGCGGCGATATCCAGTGGCATTGCGTCCGGATCTAAAATTCGAAGCACCACCTTTTCACCATAGATTGTTGGACAGGTGCTGATACGAAAATCAATTGTTTTATTTTTGGCTAGGGTGATTTTGAATCGACCGTCTTGTGGTAAGCGATGTTCTGCGATATCCAAGCCAGCTAATACTTTTAATCGTGCAGCCAAAGGGCCTGCTGCTTGAGAAGGTGATCGTGATGCTTCATGCAAAATGCCATCGACGCGATAGCGAATGCGGAAATATTTTTCAAAAGGTTCAAAGTGAATATCAGAAGCTTTAATTTTAATGGCTTCTAATAGCAATTGATTTATGTATGAAACAACGGGTTTATCTTCTATGTTTGCGGTAAGAGGCGCTTCCTTGGGTTCTTCATAAGCTGTGATTTCTAGGCTCGATAATGCATTTTCACTGATATTTTCTAATCCAGCCACGGTTTGTGCTTCACGCATGTCGCTGGCTAGTGAATGCAGTTTCCCAGCCTCGACGATGACAAGTTTAATTTGTACGCCTAGCGCAAAACTCATTTCACTGGCATTAACGGATTCTGGATCAGCAACGCCAAAAAAAAGTGTATTTTTTCTGCGGAGCAGGGGAATAGCATATCCTTTTTGTACTACATCTAAAGACATAAATTCGACGGGCATTTTATCAGCTTGATGAGCATCAAGATTATACAGTGGTAATGAAAAAAAACGGGATGTTGCTTCAGCCAGTGATGTGGCGTTCACCCACTTTTTGTTTTCTAGATACACAGATAGAGGCGTTTCTTCTGCGCGTGCTTGATCTGCTAACTCTCTAGCTTGTGCTTCAACGAGCAATCCCTCAGATACTAAATGCTGCGCAAATGGAGATAGTGAAGCAGATGAAGTGAAAGCCATTTCTATGACGCCAATATCAATCGTTAATATTATTTCGATTATATACCCAATGAACTTTGAGATGCGAACTCATTTGTTAGTCTATGCGTGTGAAAATAATGGAGTTAAAAAAGTGAGCTTAAAAAAAGGGTCCTAAAAAAGGACCCCTATTAGCATTTCTCGATTTTTAGCATAAGCCTTGTGCAGCACAAGTACCAGTTGCAGCCCATGTAATGACGCTATTTGTTGTAATAGTTGGCGTCAAAATGTATGTGTATTCATCAGTACCGCTTGCTCCAAAGTTAGTGGTGCTTGTTATCGTGACAACGCCACCAGCCACTGCTGTGCTACCAACGTAACCACCATAACCACTCGCAATGTTCGCTGGAATACCTTCTGCGCCTCCAGCACAAAGAGTTGATAATGTCGTTCCGCTTTGGTTTTTAATCAAGCAAAACTCAACTGCGGGTTTTAATGCAGCCGCAGCAGCAATATCATCTCTAAACTTTGCTTTTTGAGTGTAGACTGTTAAGTTGGGCAATAAGGCAACTGCCAAAATACCCACGATCAACAATACAATCAAAATTTCCACAATAAAAAAACCAGATGCTTTTCGTTTTGTGTTCATTTGCATCACCTTCTTTTAAGTTAATTAAAGACTCCGTTACAAAAAAATTGATTTCCTTATCAGTGTGCGTTTGTTTGTCGTCTCCCTCTGCCTTGTTTATCATCCTGATACTTAAAAGCATAGTGCACAAATAGGAAACTTTCCATGCATTGTCGAGTTTTAATTTCGAAAAATCAATAGATTAGATCGTATTTTGTACATTAATGCCAAATAAGCTGAAATCAGGCAATTTTAATGCGGTTAATTGACCACCCCAGATGCAACCGGTATCTATGGCAAAAATGTGTGCTTGATTGCATTGTCCCTGTAAAGCTGCCCAATGACCAAAAACAAGGGAAGTGGTTTGTTGTGTTCGCCATTCAAACCATGGACGAAACAAAGGGTTTGATGACAGGTTTGTTTTGTTATCTAAATCAAGCTCACCTGTTTTTGTGCAAAACCGCATGCGAGTTAATGCATTGACGATATATCTCGTGCGATCCCAGCTTGTTAAGTCATTGCGCCATGTAGCGGGTGTATTACCATAAATTTTTTCAAAAAATTGTTGAGGGTGATCGCGCATTATTTTTTGAATTTCATTGGCATGAGAAAACGCCTCATCTATCGACCATTGTGGCGGAATGCCGGCATGTGTGATTGCCAGGTTATTTTTTTTATCCCAATACATAAAAGGTTGTTGTAATAAAAAATGGATTAGTTTTTCGCAATCATCTGCGTTTAAAATAGATTGCAGCGTGTGATCAATGTGTTTGAATTTGTCTTTTTGATTGCGCAAAAAATACAATGCCATGAGATGCAGGTCATGATTACCTAAAACGACAATGGGGTTTTTTAATTGTGTAATAAAACGGAGTGTTTCGAGTGATTGCAGTCCGCGATTGACAAGATCACCCACAAAACCGAGTTGATCTCGCGTGGGGTCATAGTTTACTTTTTTGAGTAGCATCTGCAATGCGTCAAAACAGCCTTGCACATCGCCAATAATATAAGTGCTCATAGTGTTGTATGGTAGCATTAAGAAAATAGGAAATAAAAAAATTCGACTTTTTTAAAGAAAAATACAAATATAAGAAAAAAGCCGCGCAAGGAAAATAATATGCGAGATAAAAAAACCAAGTGGCGTATCGCTGAGTCAAGCCAGATTGTTTTTTACGACATGAGAAAGATTGTTTCCGCTATTCCTACTTCAATTGGCATGCAAATTTCAAATCCAGAGGCGCCTCAACTGTTTTTTCAAACGGCACAGATTGCTGCTATTGATTTATTACCCATGTTGTTTTTTTATTGGGTTCACGTAACGATGCTATCTGTATTTCAAAGCAAGGAAAATGATGCTGTTGCCTGGCAAGTCATGAGCAAGTTAGGCATTACTGCGTCTTATCTTTTGGTATCCACATTGTTGTTTCGAAAAAAAATGGGTTTTTTTGCACATTCAACTTTATTATCTGTTGTTTGTCCAAAAGCATTTGATAAAGCAACAATGCATTTGAGAATTAAATCAAATTCAGATTTTTGTAAAAAAAACTGCACAACCGCACGTCGTGTAAAAGGTGAAGCGCGCGCGTTATTGGCCTATGTTATTCAGCAATCTATGATTCCTGTTTTAGAGTTTACGCCTTACGCAATTGGCGTATTAATTAGCAAGCTTGGTATTGCTTACGCGAGCGTGCTGGGCGAACACATTGGCTGGATGTTAGGTGTCGCATCACGTATTTCACATAATGGTCAATTTATTGTTGAGGCACGTTTGGCAAATGATGATATATGTGATCGTCATCGTACGGCTTATTTGCATCAACATCCGGAATTGTTTCTCGCGGTAGGATTGTTACATTATTTTATTAACAATGGATTGTATCTTGCTTATCGAGTGATGCAATTCAGCTTTTCATTGTTGGGTTTGTCGGAATTGGCATTGCCACAAATAATGCTAAATACCTTCTTATTTTTTTCTGAGACAAGCAGTTTAATTGCCGGGCCACTTGCCACGCTTTCGCTGTTTTATTTGATTGGTCTTATGCATTATGCCAGTGTTCCAACAGAAAAAAATAAAAACCCGTATTTATTGTTGCCATCTGTCGATGAAAAAGTATCACGTCATTTTTATGAGCCTATGATGATAGTGCGAAATATGATTGCAGAAATGCTCGACTTATTAATACCTGGGGTGATAAAAAAATTTGATGCCATGGTTGAGGCTAGAAAACAATTTTATAAACAGAAGCGAAGAAATAATCAGGTAATCAAAAAAAGTCAAAGTGATGAGTTTGAATTAATTGAAGCCCCGGATAAAACGTACACCGAGCAAGTAATGCATTTTTTAAAACAGTCCGCTGTGCAAAAGTTTTTAAGATTGGCGCTGCCAGCGTTATTTCATAACGTGAATAACATGAAGCAAGATTTTATAGTCAGAGAACATTGGCTGTTGGTTGCAAAAAAAGCCACGAAATCTATCGATATTGTTTTAACGTTTAAAGATGTGATAACAGGTTGTGCTTCGATGGTCGAGTTTTATCAGACCTACATCGAGCCCATACAGGAGCATGCCATTTTGCTGAGTTTTTTTACGCCATTTGCGTTATTTGCAAATGCAAAAGTGGGTCGCTTATGTGCAACAGGTGCATCTTCGTTTGCTGGATTTTTGGGATTGCCCAATAATGCTCAAAAATTTACACACGTTGTCAGCAATCATAATCCTGCGCTGAAAGATATGTTGACCTTGTTTGCGGGTGTGCCAAACGGTGTGCTTGTTATTGTGATTGCCTTATTGCGAAATGAAATTTTTGTTGGCTTTTTGAAAGCAGAGTCAGAGAAATTGAAAAAAATGGTGCAAGCAGAAGCCTGTCGCAACATTCCAGATTGTGACTTTGATCCTTCGACTGCGCATTTTTCGAATCCATCAACTGCGGATGCAGAAAAACCCATGGCTTTACAAAAAGACACGTCGTTTGAAGTTGTTTCAGATGAAGATGACTGTGATCAGCCAACTGTGAAATCACAAACATGTCGCATGTTTGCAGTTGAAGCAGATAGTGATGAAGATGATTGTGGTGTCCCATTGCGAGGAACTCAATCAGCGCCGATTCTTAAATAATTCAAAAAATAAATCCCGCCATACTGTAAAAGTGTAGCGGGATTCGTAATATGCTTACCATTTCTCTTGTAATTGCGTGTGATTAATTAATCTTACATGCAATTCAGTAGAGACATCACGCATGACCGATTCCCAAAAACCAGGTGTTGGAGAGTAATCGCGATACTGAGTTGTGCCAAATGTTTCTTGTGTTGCTTGCCAGATATTTGCTGTGCCATCTACCAAACCTAATTTAACTGCTTGTGTACCGGTCCAAAAATCACCTGAAAATAATTCTGCTGGATCACCATTTAATTTCCCTTTGCGTCCTTGCTCGACATCATTCACAAAATCTTGATGAACGGCATCTAAGATAGATTTAATTTTTGCTTTATCTTGTGGTTTTAATGCTTCAAAGGGATCGAGTCGATCTTTGTTTGTGCCCGCAGTAAATACACGACGCGTGATGCCAATTTTTGCCATGGCATTTTCAAAACCGAACCCTTCCATGATGACGCCAATGGATCCAGTAACGGTATCTTTGTTCACAAAAATTTTATCAGCTGCCGTTGCTACTAAGTAAGCACCAGATGCCAGTGTATCTTCGCCCACCACGATAACTTCTTTATGATATTTTTTTTTCAGTTGAATGATTTTGTCGTGAATGATGGAGGCTTGTACTGGGCTGCCGCCGGGTGAATTAATTAACAAGACAACTCCTTTTGCTGCTTTATCGCGAAAAGCACGTGTTAGTTCAGGTAACACTTTTCTGGCAGAAAATGATTCACCTGGTTTAATGACGCCATTTAAGCGAATCAGCGCAACGTAGTTGTTATCAGCATGGCCGCTGCCATGCGTATTATCTGAAAAGTTGGGCGCGATTAAAATAAAAAGAGTCAATAAAAACAAAAAAACCCAAATAAAAAACCGGGTATTTTTCCAGCGACGCATCGTTTTTTGTTCAGACAGTAATGACTGAACCAATTGGTATTCGAGTGTTGATTTTTCTGTTTCTTGAGTCATGAGACGCTATCCCTGTTTTTTAAGTAATACGTATTACCCATACATCGCATTTTGCTGCATGTAAAATAGCATTTGCTTCTGAGCCAAGCAATGCTTCAATGCCAGTGTGTCCGTGTGTGCCCACGACAATGAGATCCGCATGAATTTTTTTAGCCAGATTGGTGACTTCAGTTTTCACGGATCCTTCGAGTAAATATTGTGCATCAGACTCAATCTGGTATTTTTTGCCTAACTGCGCCAAGCGTTTTGTAGCTTGTTTACGAATGATATTTTCAGCTTCCACATCAATGGGTATTGAAAATTCACCAGCATAAGGAATAGGGGTATGTGCTAATACATGCGCGATATTTAATTTTGATTTTGCATGACTGGCGATTTGTACAGCACGTTTCATGATGCTGTTGCTGTGTTCTGTTAAATCGAGCGCTACTAAAATATTTTTATAAAGTGCATTTTTTTTTGTCATTGGCATGTCCTTTGCGTTACGCAACGGCATCATTCTACCGAAATCATTTCGCTGATGCGAATAAATTCTGCCAAGCTGGTGTCTTGTGGGCGCGTATTAGGGTCTATGTTAATTTTAATAAGCGAATCGGCATCAATAAAACGTTTTAGACTATTGCTTATTTTTTTTCGACGATAATTAAATGCTTCTTTTACAATGGTAGAAAATATATCAAATTGTTTATTGGATAAGAGAATTTGTTTTTTGGGTGTTAATCGAACGATGGCAGAGTCAACTTTGGGTGGTGGATCAAAGGCATCAGGTGGAACATCAAACAAATAATGATTGTCACAAAAATACTGCGACATCACGCTTAGTCGGCCATAGTCAGCACTGCCGATTTCTGCTGTTAATCGCAAGACCACTTCTTTTTGAAGCATGAAATGCATATCATGGATGCAATCTATTTCTAAAAATAGTTTAAATAATAAAGGCGTTGAAATGTTGTAGGGCAAATTGCCTACAATACGTAAATCATTTTTCTTTTTTGATAGTGATGAATAGGAAAAATCCAATGCGTCTGCTGAAAAAATCGTGAGTTTTTTTGCATCAAATTTTTTTTGTAGATGGGTGATTAAATCACGATCGAGTTCGACGGCATTTAAGTGATCAAGTGATTCGGTTAAGTACGTTGTGAGTGCGCCTAAGCCCGGGCCAATCTCAATGACATTGTCATTTTTTTGTAGCGCAAGGCATCGCATCATTTCTTGTAATACATGACTGTCTTTTAGAAAATGTTGACCAAAGCGTTTACGCGGATGATGGGATGTCATGATAACGTCCTCGCAAACACAATGGCATTTTCTAAGCTGGTTGTATCAGCTAACCCGCTGCCCGCAATATCAAGTGCGGTGCCGTGGTCAACCGAAGTGCGAACAAAAGGTAAGCCTAATGTCACATTGATTGCATCAGAAAATCCACTATATTTAATCACAGGCAATCCTTGGTCATGATACATTGCAAGAATCACATCCGCTTGATCGCGATATTTTTTGGTGAAAGCAACATCTGCTCCAATAGGTCCAATAATGAGATGACCTTGCTCACGACATTGTTTTAAAGCAGGAATCAGGATGTTTTTTTCTTCGCTGCCCAAGTAACCGCTTTCGCCTGCATGCGGGTTTAATCCGCAAACGACGATGCGTGGACTTTTTATCTTTAGACGCATTTGAAAATCGTGAATAATAATGTTCAAACAGTCTGTGATATTTTTTTCTGTGATGAAATCTGAAACGGCTCGCAAGGGGATATGGTCTGTTAGCAAGGCTACTTTTAATGTGTTTGTCATTAACATCATGACTGTTTTAGATTGTGTTTTATGTGAAAAAAAATCAGTGTGACCTTTGAAAGCAAATCCAGCATCATTGATTACCCCTTTATGAATAGGGGCCGTGACAACAGCGGCGACTTTTTTTTGCAAAGCATATTCAGTGGCGGTATCTAACATATTGATGATGAATTTTGCATTGTCTGGATTTAATTCCCCAGGAATGACCTTTTCTGCTAATGGTAAATTAAGTAATGAGAGTTGGTCGATATCCAAGGTGAGATTGAGTTGTCGTGCGCGTGCTTGCAGTAATTGCTTGTTGCCAATAATGCTTATTTTTTCAGATGAAAATAATTCGGGTTTTTTTTGTGCCAATTGCAAAATAATATCGGGACCGATGCCAGCAGGTTCGCCGATGGTTAATGCGATGGGTTTCATGGTGTGATTTTAATGTACGCAGTTTTACGTACGGTTGCTAACCATTTTTTTGCAGCCATTTGAAATTTCATTTGGTAAGCATAATTGCGTAATTGTGCTGTTGACAGTGTTGCTGTATTTCCTTTCACGCCAACCAGTTTGATAATATGAAAACCGTTGGGTGCTTGAATGACAGTAGAAATATCGCCCGTTTTCATGTGCGCCAATTGTGCTAAGAAAATACTGGGCAATGTATTTGTTGTTTGCCAGCCTAAATTTTTTGTTTGATTGGGCGCCAATTTGCTGAAGTCTTCACCTTTTTTTAAGCGGGCTTGAAATTGTTGTGCCTGTTGTTTTGTGCTTGCAAGCAAGTCGATAATATGAAATTTTTGTTGTCCGTTTGTTTGCGCTTGATATTGCGCGCGTACTTTTTGAATGTCTTGATTGGTTACGGTGATTGTTGAAGCAATGGCATTTTGCTGAACTTGATGAACAAGTAATTGCCTGTGAATTAATTTTTGGTATGCCGAAAAAGACATCCCTTCTTGTGATAAGCGTTCTTTTAGCTCGGCGACAGTTAAGTGGTTCGCTTCCGCAACATGCTGAATAGCTTGCATCACCTGCTGGTCACTGATTTTAATATTAGCTTGTTTTGCTAATTCCAATTGCAACTTTTGATCGATAAGTTGGTTTAATACCATTTTTTTCAATTTATTTTGATCTATTGCATTGGGTGACTGAGATGCGGCGAGTTGGTTTGATGCTTGAGACAGTGCCGCATTGAGTTCATCTTGCGTGATGATCTCGTTATTGACGACAGCAACCACCGTATTGAGATGTTGAGGTGATGTATAGGATGAAGGTGGTGTCGTGTTTTTGGGCGATTGTGTTGTGCCTGCAATCGCACAATGCGTGAAAAAAACACTTATTATCACGGAAAAAATAGCATTCATCTTTTTCATAATCATCTCAACAATGGCCAAATCAAAAAGGTGAGCATTGTATCATGAATGTTGTTTATTGAAATAATCTTTTATTTGTACAAGATGACTTAAGCCTCGCCCCTAAAAAACAAATTAACTGTATCCATAATGCCCGCGATTGGAGAATAGATCTGAAAATCCGGGTAAGGTGGATGTGAGCATATCTTCTGCGCGTCGATTGCCTGCACTACCCAATCCTTTTAATAGAAATTCAACGTAGTAAGCACTGGAATATTGATTTTGGTAGGTGGTGCCGCTGTTTTCAGATGTGGCGCCAATAAAATTATCAGCGATGATAGCGCGTACTGCCCAACAACAAGTACCGTAAGACAAGCCAACGTACTGATTTTGTGGGCGATGATGGGTTAAATCATAATAAGTATAACCGAAAAAGTGCCAATGCAAGGTTACAGGCCAAACTAAACCCGCCGTAATGAGGGACGAGTTTGTGCTGAATCCGAACGCATCAAAAGGGGTGTCTGAGTTGCTATGTGCAAATTGATAACCGAGCACAATAATGTGTCGTTCATCCATGCGATATTCTGTGTTGAGTTGCGCGTTATTAATTTGATGAGATGTAGTATCCCAGGCTGCTTGTGAATTGATTGCCCATAATGCGTTCGGACTCCAAGTCAACGATCCTGTGATAGGAGAGATAGACCCAGTTTTTGGATTACAACCTTGCGCTAAACAAACGCGTGGATCGGTGAAGTAATCAATAAAGCCGAGTTGCGCATTTAATACATCGCTGGCATCACTGGCACGTAACATATTGCTGGTTAATCCAATGCTTAATTGATTTGCATTTTGTACGCGATCAAATCCGGTGAATTGATTCAGTGAATATAAATTAACGATAGAAAACGGCAGTAACTGCGTATCAAAATTGGGATAGCTATTTTGATTTAAATAAGGTGTATATAAATAAAATAATCGTGGTTCCAATGTTTGAATATAATTTTTTCCACCAAAATGCGCAATGCGATCAAAATACAGGCCAGAGTCAATATCAAAAATAGGTAACGTGCGCGTTTTATCAAAACTGGGGCGAGGTGTGACTGCGTTGTTTGCGGGTAATCTTGCAAAATAACTGGTGATATCGGTTGTTATTTTTGGTGTTAAAAACAGTGAAGGAGTAGTGAATGGGCGACTGATGCTGGGTTGGATATGTAATCGACCACCAATGGGCATTTGATAAGTTAATGGTGTGAACGCACTGTTGTAATCAAAGTTGACTGCTTGTCCGGATAAATTAAAGTTCACATGAGGCAGCGCATCAGGGTAGGCCGCATTAAAATTTATTTCAGGTAAACGCGTGTATTGATTTTGTGCGGGTGATAAAATTTGGTCGATTGGATGCAGTGTTTGATACGATTGCACTAAAAAAGTATCATCCCAATGTGTGCCTTGATAGTCCAGTTCCATAAGACTGGGCACTTGATTGGTGTTTTGTCCTAAATATTCAGATTGAAAGTCTTCAGCGAAATACGGGTCCGTGACGTATCGCGCGTAAAATTTGCCACTCCAGAACTGATTAAATTCAACATGATTTTCAAAATCAAAAAAGCCACGATAGCGATGGTCGCTATTTAATTGACTAATGTAAGGTGCAGCGTCAGTTGATGTATTATTTCTATAATTATTTAACGTGTTTCGTTTGAATGATAAAAATTCATTGTCATCAGGCAAAATACTGGTGTAGAAAAATCCATCGGAAACGGATGTCAAATAGCGAAAAAAAGTGTTGAGCTGAACGCCGCGATCAGAATACCATTGCGGCGTGATAATGGCATCATAGTTTGGCGCTATGTTCCAGTAATAAGGAACAGAAAAATAAAATCCGTGTCCTGTTGCATAACCACCTGAGGGTGGCAAAATACCAGATTTACGGTCATCATTCAGTGGAAATGAATAATAAGGGGTGTAAAGAATAGGAACACCTTTGAATCGCACTACGGCATTTTTAGCGTAGCCTTCACCTGACGCATGATCCAGTCGCATCGTTTTTGCGCTGATAATCCAAGAAGGATCAATGGGCGGGCAAGTAGAGTAAGTGGCATTGGTGAGATCAATTACCCCATTGTTTGTGCGATGAATTTTTTTAGCAGTCCCCCATGCGTTGAATTTGGCTGCATTGGATATTTGTAAATGTTCACCGACGAGATGATACGCGACGTGATTGATCGTAAATGTATTCTTGCTGATGTTATATTCTGCATCATGACCAACCAATAATTTCCCATCTTCTTCTACTTTGACATGCCCCATTAAGTGAATGTGTGAAATTTTCCCAGTTTTTTGATTATGATAAATCAATGCGCGATCTGCATGCACAATACGCCCTGGTTGTGTGATCACCACATCGTCTCGTAAAACAGAAACGCCATTGGCACGAAAAACAACGGGACCTTTTGCTGTGATGGTTGCCGGCACACTTTTTGGGTTGGGCGGATTGGGAACGGCTGCGATTGACCTGGGTTCGATGTAGTACCCACCGCATAGCTGACATTGACGACTGGGGTTTTTGCTAGCGTGCCAGCCCAGTGCATCAGCAATTGTTTTTTGATCATCCCATTTTGATGATGCGGCAAAAATCGTATTGCAAAATAGTGTGCCCGTGATCGTGATGATCGCACTCAAAAGGTGAATACTTTTCAAAAGCGAAGTCCTTCATGAATAAATCAGATTACTGTATTATACTGATTGCTTTCAAAGATGCGAGTCATGTCATTGTTAAATATAGTTATCGATACAGATCAGCGTAGGTTGGCATTACAAAAATGGATATCAACATTTTTGCCGCACTCTCCAATATCGATCGCACCTCTTGCGGGTGATGCTAGTTTTCGTCGCTATTTTCGTGTGAATTATGGTGATAAAAGTTTCGTTGCTATGGATGCGCCACCTGAAAAAGAAGATTTAACTGCATTTGTTGCCATTGCAAAAGCGTTTCAAGGATCTGATGTGCGGTTGCCCTATATTTTTTCAGCTGACTTGAATAATGGATTTTTGCTGTTGTCTGATTTCGGAGATCAGCAGATTTTGACAGCATTGCGTCCTGATACGGTTGATGCATTATATCATTCTGCTATGGATGTGTTGATCAAAATGCAGTCTTGTTCAGATATCTCAGGTTACTGTTTGCCTGCTTTTGATGCAGATTTATTTTGGCGCGAATTTGATTTATTTTTTACTTGGTATCTTCAGAAAAACTTGGGTATCAATTTATCTGCTCAAGATGAAAGTGAACTGCGACGCATTTATCAATTGCTCATTGATTCAGCGAATGAGCAACCGTTTGTATTCGTGCATCGAGATTATCATTCTCGTAATTTAATGTTGTGTTCAGATGGTCAGATTGGTGTGTTGGATTTTCAAGATGCGGTACGCGGACCCATTACTTATGATTTGGTTTCATTGTTGCGTGATTGTTATATTGCATGGCCTGATAATCAAGTAGAAGCGTGGATGTCTGTATTTTATGCAAAGCTGCATCGTGAAAATCGATTGGCGTTGATCACGTTTGAGAAATTTTCACGATGGGTTGATTGGATGGGTTTGCAGCGTCACTTAAAGTGCGTCGGTATTTTTTCACGCTTATGTTATCGTGATCAAAAAACAAGTTATCTTAATGAGATTCCGCGCGTTCTGAATTATATTTTACGCATTTGCAATCGATATCCTGAGTTATCTGGATTGAAAAAAATACTCTCTTGATTTTTAATTTTGTATGAGCCGAGACAAAAAATGAAAGCCTTGATTCTTGCTGCTGGTTTGGGTAAGCGTATGCAGCCACTCACGCTGGAAACACCTAAACCATTATTAAAAGTGGGTGATATCACGTTAATTGATCACGCATTGCAATCTATTCAAAAAGCCAAAATTAAAGAAGTCGTGATTAATGTGCATCATTTGAAAGAAAAGATCATGCATCATTGTGGCGATGGTTCAAAATACAATGTCACGATTCACTACTCTATAGAAAATGAATTATTAGAAACGGGGGGCGGTATTTTAAAGGCGTTGCCTTTATTGGGTCAATCCCCTTTTTTAGTATTAAGTGCGGATGTCTGGACGAGTTATCCTTTGTTGCAATTAACGCAGAAAAAAACCGACGGCGCACATTTGGTTTTCGTGGATAATCCCAGTTATCATTTGCAAGGTGATTATGGTTTGGATGTGCATCATATTGTGCGTGCTGACATTGAAAAAAAATTAACCTACGCCAATATTGGTGTATTGAATCCCAAATTATTTTCTTCTGAAATTCCTGGTGTTTTTCGATTAACGCAAGTATTAAACCCAGCCATTCAAAAAGGGCTTGTTACAGGCGAGCATTATTTTGGTGAATGGCATAATGTGGGCACTGAAAAAGAGCTTGCCGCGCTCGCAGCGACACACACATCTTTGAAAAATTAAACAAAAACTTGTTTCAGCCAGACTTGAATGTCCTGTATCTCAGACGGTGTAATTTCATGTCCCATGACATACTCTTGCCATTGCGCATTGTTGTGTGTACGACGCACAATGTCATATGACATTTTTCCTGCAAAACAAGGTAATGTCATATCGTGTACCCCATGCGCCATAAAAATAGGTGTTTGTGTGTTTTTGGGGTGTGCTTTTTCTGCGTGTTCATGCAGCAGAGGAAGGTAGCAAGACAAAGCCAGTATGCCGGCAATAGGTTGTATTTGGCGAATACCAGTATACAATGCCATCGCGCCACCTTGTGAAAATCCAGCGATCATAATGCGATGTGCGGGTACGCCTTGTGCTATTTCGTCTTGAATTAATTGGGTGATTGCTTCTTGCGATGCGCCAATACCCAGTTTGTCTTCACGACTTAAATCGGTGAGGCTGAAAATGTCATACCATGCGCGCGTGGGCATTTGATGATTGATTGTGACAGGACGGATGGGTGCGTTGGGAAAAATCAATCGTAGTGGTAGGGCGTCATTAGATAGCGCAGGAATTAAGGAATCAAAATCGTGATTGTTAGCGCCTAAGCCATGCATCCAAATCACAGAGCCCTTGCTTTTTTTGTTGGGGTTAATAATGTGTGTTTCGAGTATGTTTTTTTGGGTCATAAAAATACAGAGCCTTATTTTGTGATATATTCTTTTCATTTTAACATAGGAAAAACAGCTTGAAGAAAATGTTTTGGATGATAATTGTTTGTGCCTTATTATCAGGCTGCGGACAATATGGTGCGTTATATTTGCCTAGCGCTGCGAAAACAAAGGCAGTTAACTCAAAAGCGCCGGATAATGCGCCTGATATTGCTGTTCAAGTTAATCGTGAGAAGACGCCATGAGTTTTTTATTTACGAAAATGCATGCGTTGGGAAATGATTTTATTGTGATTGATGCCGTGTCGCAACCTGTACAGATGACAAAAACACTGGCATGCGCATTATCCGATCGTCATCGTGGCGTGGGTTGCGATCAAATTTTATTGCTGACGTCACCTCAAAATATTGCTGCTGATTTTGGTTATCAGATTTTTAATCCCGATGGCACTGAGGTTTTTCAGTGTGGCAATGGTGCGCGTTGCATGGGGTTATTTGTGCAACAAAAAAAATTAAGCGATAAAAAAACCATCACGTTGGAAACAAAACGTGGATTGATTCGTGTGGCATGTATGCGTGGTGATGAAGTGCAAGTGGATATTGCAAAACCAGATTTTCATCCGG
Source organism: Gammaproteobacteria bacterium CG_4_10_14_0_2_um_filter_38_22 (assembly GCA_002793195.1). GTDB lineage: Bacteria > Pseudomonadota > Gammaproteobacteria > Coxiellales > Coxiellaceae > 2-02-FULL-42-43. The sequence goes on along the minus strand of PFPT01000047.1, from coordinate 35,500 downwards.
CGAGTTTGCCTTTTATCACATCGGAAATATCAGCACCGTTTCACATTACAGTTTTAAATGAAGTGTTGGAGTGTGGTGTCGTGAGTATCGGCAATCCCCATTGCGTGTTGAAGCAGGATTATACGGAATCAGAAATGATCGCTGTGGGTAAGGCGCTTAATGCCAGTGCTTTATTTCCCGAAGGCATTAATGTGGGTTTTGTTAAAATCGTTTCCCGAAATATTATTCATTTGCGTGTGTACGAACGCGGTGCGGGCATGACGCAAGCATGTGGCAGTGGCGCTTGCGCTGCGATGGCGATTGGTCGGCAATCGGGGCAGTTAGATGCCACTGTACGCGTGCATCAACTGGGCGGCGTGTTAACGGTCAATTGGCAATCCCCTGATGATTGGATTCAATTGTGTGGTTCTGCAACAACTGTTTTTGAAGGCAGTTGCTCATTCTCGTAAATCGTATAGAATGTCGAGTTAGTTTCGGAGGCGTTTTCATTAAGGAGTGACCCCATGGCGGTGAAAAAAAAGAAAGCAGGTAAGGCAGTTGCGAAAAAAGCCGTGAAAAAAGTAGCTAAAAAGCCAGTTAAAAAGGCAGTTAAAAAAGTAGCTAAGAAAGTAATTAAAAAAGCAGCTAAGGTAAAAAAAACCGCGCATAAAAAAATCCAAAAGAAAGTGGCCAAAATAGTGGTTGCTAAGAAAGTGGTTAAAAAATCTAAACCAGTGAAGCTAGCACCAAAGGTGAAAACAAAATCAAAAGCGGTCGCGGTAAAGAAATTGGATGTTGCGTCTAAGCCAGTTGCGGTGACGAAACCCGTTTTGAAACCGATTCCAAAAAAACAACCTAAGATAAAGCAGAGCAAAAAAACGATGAGTAGACCGTATCAACAATCTCGAATCGAAGAAAATAGCGTAGAAATGGATGTTACCCCATCAACCAGACCCACCACTTTATTGGGCGCACTAGAATTCACGCCTCATCATCCAAAAGAAGGTGAAGCGTATATGAATGAACGCCAACGTGATCATTTCCGCAAAATTTTGGATGCATGGAAACAACAATTGATGCAGGACGTTGACACAACAGTGGGTCATTTAAAAGAAGAAGCTGTTTTTTATGCGGATCCAGTTGATCGTGCATCACAAGAAGAAGGTTTTAATTTGGAATTGCGTACACGTGATCGTGAACGACGTCTGATTAAAAAAATTGAGCAGTCCCTTGATTTACTCAATACAAATGAATATGGTTTTTGTGAAGATTGCGGTGCAGAAATTGGTATTCGCCGGTTAGAAGCGCGTCCTACTGCAGTAAAATGTATTGATTGTAAGACATTTCAAGAAATTCGTGAAAAACAATTGGGCGGTTAGAGCCACATTGGATAAAATTTTATTATCAAATATAAGCGTGCATGCTGTGATTGGCGTGCACCGCTATGAGCAAGCTTCAGCGCAACCTTTGTTAATTGATTTTGCTTTTTCTGTAGACACGGATTGTGCGGCAAAGTCGGATTCTATTGCAAACACATGCGATTATGCTGCAGTTTATACTGATATTATTGCTTTTGTGAAAAACAATCCTTGTCGGTTATTGGAAACATTAGCGCAGCGATTGATTGATCACTTGAAAAATAAATTTCAATTAACTGGGATGCGATTGGTGATTACCAAAAAACCTGTTGATATGCCGCAGATTTCAGGTGTGAGCGTGGTGGTCGAGCGGTAGTGTTAAAACGCTAATTTCTATCAAGCAACCGCTTCCGTTTTTTTTGATCCAGTTATCTTTTAATAGAATCTACCACCATCAACAGCAATGGTTTGTCCTGTAATTGAATCTTGTTGTGCGAGAAATAAAACCGCATTGGCGATATCTTCTGGTGCTACCTGTTTATGCAATAACGTAGCAGATAGAATGGCTTCCTTTGTTTTTTCAGGCAAGGTATTAATGCCTTCAGGCCAAATGACACTGCCGGGAGCAACGGCGTTTACTCGGACGTGTGGTGCAAGTTCTAATGCCAGTGATTTGGTCAGCATCGATAATCCTGCTTTTGCGCAACTATAAACAGAGTACGCTTTCATGGGGGATACAGAATGGATGTCTGTGATGTTGACAATATTACCTTTTTTTTCAGACAAAAAAGGCGCAGCTGCTTGTGATAAAAAAATAGGAGCTTTTAGATTGCAATTTAATAAGTGATCCCAATCTGCTGCTGTGATTTTTCCAATGGGCGTGGGTGCAAATGAAGAAGCGTTGTTAACCAATACATCTAAGCGCGCCCATTCACGATGCGCCTCATGAATTAATTTTTCATAATGGCTGACGTCATCCAAATCAGCAGATAATGCAATTGCAGAGTGTGCGCGCTGTTGATTGCATTTCTCAACGAGCCTGTTTGCCTCATGATCAGAATGCCTATAATGTACAATAATCGCGTAACCGGCTTGATGAAATGTTTCTGCAATACAGGCACCAACCCGTCTTGCGCTACCGGTAATTAATGCAACTGGCTGGTGTTTTTCGCTCATCGGCTTATAATTTCCTTTTTTAACTCGCGGATTATCAATAATGCCTGTTACTTTACCGTCTCCCGATCCTGCTGCCAAGGCATTGTCTGATCAATTAAACGCCCAAATTATAGCTGAAATTAATCAAACCGGAAAAATAACTTTCGCGCGTTATATGGCATTGGCATTGTATGCGCCGCAGCTGGGTTATTATCGTAATGGGCTTAAAAAATTCGGAAAAGGGGGTGATTTTGTTACAGCGCCTGAAATATCGCCCTTGTTTTCTTATTGCATTGCCAATCAGTGTGCGCAAGTACTGGAAGAAACAGGTGGCGATATAATAGAGTTTGGCGCAGGAACGGGTGTAATGGCTGCGGATATTTTATTAGCACTCGAAAAGAAAAAACAATTACCCGATCACTATTATATTTTAGAGCTAAGTGCTGCACTACAATCACAGCAACGGGAGACGATACAAGAAAAAGCGCCGAGTTGTTTGGATCGTGTTGTATGGTTAAGTAAGTTACCTGAGAAAGATTTTCAGGGTGTTGTTTTGGCAAATGAAGTGTTGGATGCAATGCCGGTGAATTTATTTACTGTAAATCAGGGCATTAAAAGTTGCGGTGTTGTCGTAGATGGTAACGGGTTGTGTTTTTCTGTTTTTGAAGAAGAAGATGATTTGCTGCGTCATGCAATTGAAAAATACCAAATTGATTTTGCGCAAGGGTATTTATCTGAAATTAATTTATTTTTACCTGCCTGGATAAAAAGTATCGCGACCTTTTTATCAAAAGGGGTTGTATTGCTTATCGATTATGGATTTCCACGTAGCGAGTATTACCATCCAGATCGTTCTCAGGGTACGTTGATGTGTCACTATCAACATTATGCGCACACGAATCCACTTATTCTGCCAGGTATTCAGGATATCACAGCGCATGTGGATTTTACTGCTGTAGCAGAAGCCGCTGATGCGTGTGGATTATCGGTTGCAGGTTATACAAACCAGGCTGCTTTTTTAATGAATTGTGATTTGTTGTCTTTGATTGATCAAAATGCGGATGAAATAACGCGGTTTAATCAGCATCAGCAAATAAAGCAGTTAACGTTACCCGGTGAAATGGGTGAGTTATTTAAAGTCATGGCACTGACAAAAAAAATCAGATGTGCGTTAATGGGTTTTCAATCAATGAGTCAATTGGTGAAGTTATGATACAGAAAAAAAATGAAGCAACACTCTATTTTAATCATGGGAAGTTAAAGTTTTCCGCAGGACATTTTACTATTTTTTCAGAATGTGAACGCGAAACATTACATGGTCATAATTATACGCTCGAAGTGATCGTGACGACGGAAATCAATGAGCCAGGCATTACATTTGATTATCGTTTGTTTGAAGAAAAATTGATTTCATTATGCTTACAATTGAATTGGCATTGTTTGATCCCGAAGCATTCTCCTTATTTAATAATAAAAGAAGAAGGTGAGCATTACGCCATTACGTTTAATCATGAAACCATGTGGCTGTTAAAAAAAGATGTTGTGCTGTTGACATTGGATAATGTGACATTGGAAACTTTGTCGCAATGGTTTTATCGTGAATTAACCCATGACCACGCTTTTATGGAAAAATTTAAAGTGAAAAAATTGGCGATCAAAGTATTTAATGGCCCGCATCACGCAGCTGAGGCAGCTTGCTGTTAGGAATGCTTTAGTCGCAATGCATTGCCAATAACAGAAACGGAACTTAAGCTCATCGCCAGTGCACCAATCATCGGACTTAATAATAAACCCGTGAATGGATATAAAATACCTGCCGCAATGGGAATGCAAAAAATATTATAAGCAAATGCCAATAATAAATTTTGACGAATATTTCTCATCACTTTTCGACTGAGTTGATGTGCATGGACAATACCGCTGAGATCCCCCTTTACTAAAGTAATGCCAGCACTTTTCATCGCAATATCTGTTCCATTTCCCATGGCAATGCCAATATCTGCTTCTGCAAGTGCGGATGCATCATTAATACCATCGCCCGCCATCGCAACCATATTGCCTTCTTTTCGCAAGCGTTTCACGATGGCGTTTTTTTCTTGTGGTAAAACCCCCGCGATAATGGAGTCAATTTCCAATGATTTAGCAACTGCTTCTGCGGTAAGTTGATTATCTCCTGTTACCATGACAATACGAATACCGGCTTGCCGTAAATTTTTTAATGCTAATGGTGTTGTTTTTTTTACGGGATCAGCAACACTAATTAGTCCTATAATTTCACCATCAACAACTACAAACATGACGGTTCCTCCTTCGCGCTGCAATGTTTCGGTTTCATTTGCAAACGTGCCTGGCGCAAGATTTAATAAGGCTAATAATTTGATATTGCCTAATGAAACTTGTTTGTTATTAATTATGCCTTGAACCCCTTTTCCTGTGATGGCAGAAAAATCGGTAGGCGTAATAAAATCAATATGACGTTCTTTTGCGGCAAGTACAATCGCACTGGCCAATGGATGTTCGCTATTATTTTCTAGGCTTGCTGCCAATAATAAAATTTCATTTTCATTAAAATGAGGTGATGGAATAATTTTTTGTAACACAGGTTTCCCTACTGTTAATGTGCCGGTTTTATCAATAACCAGTACATTTACTTTTTCAAAACGCTCTAAACTTTCTGCATTTTTAACTAAAATACCCGCTTGTGCGCCACGTCCCATGCCAACTGTAATAGACATGGGTGTTGCTAAACCCAATGCACAGGGGCATGCAATAATTAATACTGAAATAGCAGAGATTAAACCATACGTCATTGCAGGAGCAGGACCGAAAAAAGTCCAAACTAAAAAAGTAAGTATAGCGAGCACAAGCACAATAGGAACAAAAATACTGGAAATGGTGTCAGCCAATTGTTGAATGGGTGCGCGCGAACGTTGTGCTTCCGATACTTGCGCAACAATTTGAGATAACAGGGTATCATTACCCACATGTTCAGCAGACATAATAAAACTACCCGATAAATTTATCGTGCTGCCAATTACCTTGCCTTCTTTTTCTTTTTCAACAGGAATGGATTCACCAGTAATCATTGATTCATCAAGGGTGCTGTGACCTTCTGTTATTTTCCCATCAACTGGAATCTTTTCTCCAGGTCGCACTTTTAAAAGATCGCCTGCTTGTACTTGATCTAAAGGAATTTTCACTTCACTGCCATCAGCATTGATTTTTTGTGCGGTTTTTGGAGCCAAATCTAACAATGCACGTAAGGCACTGCCTGTTTGTGCTCGTCCTCGTAATTCCAACACTTGCCCCATTAAAACCAGTGTTGTGACCACCGCAGCGGCTTCAAAATAATAACCCACCTCGCCATTGGATTCATGAAATGCGGCTGGAAATAGGTGCGGAAATAATAATGCAATAACGCTATAGCTGTAAGCAACACCCGTTCCAAGTGCGATGAGCGTAAACATGTTCAAATGTCGCTTAATCACTGAAAAAAATCCGCGTTTGAAAAATGGCCAGCCGCACCAAAGCGTGACGGGTGTTGCGAGAATGAATTGCAACCAAGCAGAAATGCGCGGCGGTATAAGATGGGCAGCAAAAATAGGCATACCCATCGTTAGCAATAAAAGCGGAACGGTTAAAATTACCCCGACCCAAAAGCGTGTAGACATCGCTATTAATTCAGCGTTAGGCGTCTCTTTTGCTGACAGAACCATGGGCTCTAGCGCCATGCCACAAATAGGACATGAGCCAGGATTGCTTTTAATAATGTCAGGATGCATTGGGCAAGTGTATTGTTGTTTTTGCAAAATAATTTCTCCTGAATGAGTTCTGCTGTATTGACGCATGAATCATTTTTCATGTAGAGCGCCTTTTTAAAGGAGGATCCCTTTTGAAGTTGATCATTTTCTATCTCTAATGTCCATTTTATTGGAATAGCGTACCAAATTACGGGTGAGTTGAGGCAAGGCTCAGCAAAACTCCCAGGTTGTTTTATTTTATTAGTGTGTTTTAATGATGCCGCTTTTTGTTTTGCATAAGGAGATGGCTATGTTTTTTTATTTTCTGCATACTGCGAGCGTGCATTTGCGCACCAGTATTTTCTATTTGGCTAGCGCAGCCATTCTTGTTTCCGTTGTTTTGTTGCTCGCGGCTTCATTTACTTTTCAAAAAACAATGGGTGTTATGTCGTCGCGGGTTAAAACGCATCAAAAAGATCATTGGATATGGGCTGTGATTCCGTTTGTGATGTTGTTGGTGATGTTGATACCCGTTATTAATATATCAATTTGGAAATGATGAATTGCTTCAGTTTGGGATGATGATATGAGCATTTTTGCACGTGCAAATTTACATGGGGTGTTTTTGGGTTCAGATAGGATTACGGATTATCTTACGTTGTGTAAGCCGCGTGTTGTGTTATTGATGATACTCACCGCAATGGTGGGGATGTGTTTGTCTTCTGCTCAAAACTTTTCATGGGTGATTTTTTTCTGGGGCAATATAGGAATTGCATTGCTCGCCAGTAGTGCAGCGGCAGTAAATCATATTGTTGATCAACACATTGATTGCATCATGTTGCGCACTAAAAATAGACCGCTTGTGCAGGGAAAAGTCAGCACAAGAAACGCGATTATTTTTTCTGTTGTATTGTGTTTTCTAGGAATGTTTATTTTAATCGAGTACGTTAATGCATTGACAGCAATGTTAACGTTTTTAACTTTAATTGGTTATGCTGGAATTTATACGTTGTATTTAAAGCATAAAACACCGCAAAATATTGTGATTGGTGGATTAGCGGGTGCAGCACCGCCATTGTTAGGTTGGGTTGCGATGACAGGACAAATTGATCCAGGCGCAATTATACTTACCTTGATTATTTTTTTATGGACGCCGCCTCATTTTTGGGCGCTGGCAATTTATCGCGTGAATGATTATGCAAATGCAGATGTGCCTATGCTGCCAGTGACCCATGGTATCGCATTCACCAAATTGAATATTGTTTTATATACCGTGATGCTATTTGGGATGACGTTGATGCCATTTGCGATTGGCATGTGTGGATTGCTTTATTTGATTGTTGCTGTTGCGCTTAATATTTATTTTTTACATTATGCTGTTCGTTTAAAGCGCACGTCAGATCCCGCTGTTGCGTTTGGTCTGTTTCGATATTCGATTATTTATTTGATGGCCTTGTTTATGGCTATGATCGTAGATCATTTTGTGATGCTGCTTTGAATGCATGCTAACTGTAACTGATAGATCGCATCTGCCATGGCTTTTCCTTGGTGATTTTTTTCAAGTAAGGGTTTGATATCCGCATTTTTTGCCGCAGTTAATGCTTGAAATAATACGTCTTTGTGATTTTGATTAGGATAAATCGCGTGACAAGCTTGAATCCATTCTGCAAAACGTTCAGGACGTCGAAACCCGTCAATTGATTTTAATAAATCCAATAATTTTTTTGCATCGTGCATATTAATATGATGATAAGCCTCATGATGCTTTGCAACTAATAATGCCAGCTCTGAAAATTCACGTGGCGCGCGAAAACGATCGCATAAGGATTGAATTTCTTTTGATGATAAAACATGTAGCAATGCAGCAAATCGCACAGCACCATTTGTGCTGAGTTGGATTGCTTGTTCCAAAATAGATAAGGGCAATGTTTTGTGATTAAATTCAGGAAATAAAATAGAAAACGCGCCGCAATTTTTGAGCACATCGAAAAATCGAGTGGGTTTTTTTGCGATCAGCGCACGTGATAATTCTTTCCATACACGTTCTGCAACCAACGCATCAACTTCACCCGAGTGTGTCATTTCTTGCATTAATTGATTGGTTTCTGGGTGGACTTGGAACTCAGGTAGTTGAGCAGAAAATCGTGCAACACGTAAAATACGTACGGGATCTTCTGCAAAGGCAGGAGAAACATGGCGCAGTATTTTTTTCTCTAGATCCGCTTTTCCATGATAAGGGTCTGTTATTTTTCCAGTGCTTTCTTCTTTGGCCATGGCATTAATGGTTAAATCACGGCGAATTAAATCTGCCTCAAGGGATACTTCGGGCGTTGCGTAAAAATGAAAACCTTTGTAACCTTTACCTGTTTTTCTTTCAGTGCGTGCTAGCGCGTATTCTTCGTGTGTTTTGGGATGTAAGAAAACAGGAAAATCTTTTCCGACTGGGTGATAACCTTTTTTTATCATTTCTTCGGGTGTGCTGCCGACAACAACCCAGTCTCGTTCCCGGATCGGTTTTTTTAACAGTTCGTCTCGTACAGCGCCGCCTACTAAATAGATCTTCAAATGTGGTATCCTTCGTCGTTCTTTAATTTACCATTGCGAATGGTACTGATGGAATTTGTTTAAGCAAAATTCCTGCAAACAATTATATCGGATTTATGCTATGAAATCTTGGCAACAAAACTTAATTCCACAAAAGGCTTTATCTCATTTGATGGGAAAACTGGCCAATGCCAAATGGGGCTGTGTGACGCGTTATGGCATTAAAAAATTTATTGATCATTACCAGGTCAACTTATCTGAAGCGAAAATATCAGATTATACGCAGTTTGCAACATTCAATGATTTTTTTACGCGCGAATTAAAATTAAATGCGCGTACGATAGTGCAAGAAAAAAATGTGATTGTGAGTCCAGTTGATGGTTCTGTTAGTGAGTGCGGTTTTATTCAGGAAGATCAATTACTGCAGGCCAAAGGTGCTTATTTTTCATTGAAAGATTTGTGTGGTGGCGATGTGAAATTAGCAACACAATTCCATAACGGAGCATTTTTAACGGCATACTTGTCACCAAAAGACTACCATCGTTTTCATATGCCCTTCAAAGGGCGATTAAAAAAAATGATTTATGTTCCAGGTAAATTATTTTCGGTCAATGCGTCGTCTGTAAAAAATGTGCCCGGCTTATTTGCTAGAAATGAACGTGTGATTTGTATTTTTGAAACAGAAATTGGTGAGATGGCATTGATTGCTGTGGGTGCAATGATTGTAGGTAGCATCTCGATGCATTGGCATGGTGTTGTAGCATCAGAAAAAAAGAAACAGATTACAACGTGGGAATATCAGGATCAATCATTGTTGTTTCAGCGTGGTGATGAAGTGGGTCATTTTAGATTGGGTTCCACTGTTATTTTGTTATTTGAGCATAACAAAGTGAATTTGGATTTCGATTTACTTGCTGGAAAATCTTTGCAGTTAGGTGAATCTATTGCGCGACTGCGAGGTTGATTTTTTTTGCGCGCGTAAACTTGGTAAGCAAATAAATCGTGTGTGTATAACGTAAAAATAAAATGATAAGGTTTCCATGCAGAGCGAAACTGATTATTTTGTTTTAAACTTTGCAAATACGGCGTAAACAAACATTTCTTATTTTTTACAATGACGCAAGAAGCGTTTACAAAGACCAATGTGGGTTGATGCGTTTCAATGTCTTTTGCAAAAATACCACTGAGTTGGTTGGCGTCTTGCTTTTGTTGGGGTGTTCTTGCCTTAAGATAGTTTTTTTCGCTGTATCGCCGCATCCATAATAAAAATTCAAAATGCGAATGAAATTGCACATTCCCATATTCAAATATAGAAAACAGAAAAGGTGAGCTGCCTGTGATGAGATAAACGGGTTGATGTGGCGTAGTGGTTTTTAAAAAATGAACCAGCGGCATGAACTGTTTTTTTATGCGATCATTTTTAGCAATTTCAGCAGATAAAAAATAGAGTGGGTAAAAAAATATAAATACAGTGACCGCTGTAACAGCCAGTGTGCCTTCGCGCTGGCGATAATGTTGTATATAAGTGGCACATAAAAAAACATCACATAAAATGGCAGCAGAAAATTCAGGTAAAAAATGATAGAGCCAGTTCGATTGTTGGCTAATATAAATAATGAAATTACCCAGCAACATAAGCATTAACATCATGCCGAAATTTTTTTGCCGTATTTTTTTATAAAGTAAAAAATAGGCAAGAAAGGATAGCAGGCAAAAAAGATTGATTGGTGCAAGTAAGAGCAGTTGCCATGAAGATACGATGGATCCGTAGTAGAAGCGCATGCTAATGGGAATGATTTTAAACAAATAAGGCTGAAAAAAAATAAAGATAACCAGCAAGTAGAGCAGTAGAAAAAGTAAGACACATAAGGTTTCAGGTCGAATCAGATGGGCAAGGTTAGATCCGGTTTTCCTCACATTTTTCTTGCTTAAAACGAACAAAGTATAAAGCTCAATGAGAATAAAAGTGGCAAGAAAGTAGGGTTTGATTGAAAACCCAATAGCGCCTAATACGCCGATAACGATAGCCAAACCTAACGAAACTGTTTTTTTTTCCATGCGACAAACAGTCAATAATAAATAGGGCGTGCTTAATAACACATAAAAATGTTCACGTTGACCGAGGGCTTGATTGGGTAAAATCAAAAAAACGAAAGTAAGTGTTAACAAAAAAACCAACGCCACGTTGCTATCAATTTCTAAAAATATTTTTTTAATCAGTGTGTAACATAGTCTGATTGATAAAGTGGCGCACAGAAAAAAATAAATACGTAATCCAGTGATATGAGACAGTGGCAATAATTTTTCGAGTATCAGTTCAGGGGCGTATAGCAAAATAGCAAGTGGGGGATTGGTTTCAAAAAAATTATGCCAATAGTTTCCATGATGGCGCAAAATGGTGGATGAGAGTCGTAATAACCACAGGTTGTCATTTTCGATGAGAAAGTGTGTTTGTGTAATCCAAGCAGCTAGATAAATTGAGACAAACCCAAAAAAAAGCAAACCCATTTGTTTTTTTGTGAAGCGCATCTCCGGCTCCAAATTATTTTTTAAGCATGATCAAATGGAAAGCTTATCACATCTTGAATGGCGTGGGTTTTTGTTTTTTTCATGAGCAATCTATCGATGCCGATAGCAACACCTGCGCATGCGGGTAAGCCTGATTTCAAGGCATCAATAAAATAATGATCGATTGCAGGAATTGCTTGTTGGTTGTGTTTTCGATCTAGTTGATTTTTTTCAAAGCGTTTCTGCTGCTCAGTCGCGTCGGTTAATTCATGAAAGCCATTGGCGATTTCAGATCCCGCTATATATAATTCAAATCGCTCAGCAACAGCAGGGTTGTCTTGTCGAATTTTGGATAAAGCTGCTTGTGATGGTGGAAAATCATATAAAAACAAGGGGGTTTGAATACCCAGTTTAGGTTCAATTAAATGTGACAATAAAATTTGTAGTGCAGTGTCATGATTCATTTCATGTGTATCTACCATGATATGATGATCTCGTATGCGTTTTTTTAATACGGTGATATCTGTTTTAAACGGGTCAATGTTTAGATGACTTAAAAATAATTGCCGATAATTGATTTTTTTTGCGGGCTTAGTTTGTAGTGTGTACTGTAGCAGTGCATCGAGCTCATCCATTAAGTCATGATGATTGAAGCCAATGCGGTACCATTCAAGCATGGTAAATTCTGGATTATGCTGATGACCCGACTCGCCAACACGAAATGATTTGGTGATTTGATAAATGGGTCCGCTGCCTGCAGCGAGCAATCTTTTCATCGCGTATTCAGGCGATGTTTGTAAAAAATAATTTTTTTCAGTGTTGATGGGTACTGCAAAGCTGTCAATGTGCGGGTCGGTGACGGTGTGTTGACATAAAAGCGGTGTTTCAACTTCGAGCACATTTCGTTCTGCAAAAAACGCGCGAATTTTAGCGTATAAATCTGCGCGTTTTTGTAAATTATCGCGAATAGACATTATGATTTCGCGCGAGAAAGATATTCACCCTTGCGTGTATCGACTTTAATGATTTCGCCTTCTTCGATAAACAAAGGTACACGTACAACCGCACCTGTTTCTAAGGTTGCTGGTTTTGTGCCGCCAGTTGCGGTATCACCGCGAACACCTGGATCAGTTTGTGTGATTTTTAATGTGACCGTATTGGGTGCTTCTACGGTTAGTGGCACGCCATTCCATAATGTCATGATGCAAGTGTCTTGTTCTTTCAGCCATTGTTTTGCGTCACTCATGACGACGGCGCTTGCAGAGATTTGTTCAAAGCTAGAAGGGTTCATAAAATGCCAGAATTCGCCATCGCAATAAAGATATTGCATGTCGCATTCCACAACATCGGCGCCATCTAATGCATCACCTGACTTAAAAGTACGTTCAATCACGCGGCCTGTTTTTAAGTTGCGCAATTTGACGCGGTTGAATGCTTGGCCTTTACCGGGTTTGACATATTCGTTTTCTAAGATATTGTACGGATCATTGTCCATCATGACTTTCAACCCGCTTTTAAATTCGTTTGTTGTGAACTTGCTCATGGTATCCTCGATTGATGCTAACTTTTGCGGGTTACATTATCATATTGTTGCTGGGAGTGGGAGTGGGGCATGAAAAAATCAGCGGTATTAGCAGCAGTTGATAAAAATAATATTAGGAAATTAATGCAATCAAAGCCGCTTGTTTTACAAATAGCCATTCCAACGCCATTACGAAAAACGTTTGATTATTTGCCTTCGAAAGACATTGCGTATGAAAAATGGCAACTGGGTCAGCGTGTCATCATTTCTTTTGGGAAACGGCAGTTGGTGGGTGTCATTGTGGGCATATCAGGACACTCAGATTATCCTTATGATAAATTAAAAGTAGTCGATACGTTGGTGGATGATTTACCGTTGATTGATGGTAGTTTGTTATCATTGTATCAATGGGCGAGTGATTATTATCAGCATCCCATTGGAGATGTGATATTAGGAACATTGCCTAAAAAAATTCGTGATGGCCATTGTACCGCTCTTGAAAAAAATACAGCGCCACTTCCTATTGAAAAAACATTACCGGATTTTGAATTAACCGCAGAACAAGAAAATGCAGTTCAGGGTATTGCGCAAGCCAATCAATTCCAACCTTTTTTATTGGCTGGTGTCACAGGCAGTGGAAAAACAGAGGTGTATTTGCGTGTGATTGCGGATGTATTGAAAAAAAATCAGCAAGCATTGATGTTAGTCCCTGAAATTTCATTAACACCACAAACCGTTGCGCGATTTGAAGCGCGATTCCATGTGCCTGTATTATTATTGCATTCTGGATTAACTGATAGCCAACGTTGTAAAGCTTGGCTACGTGCAACACAAGATACACCTTGTATTGTGATTGGTACACGTTCTGCTGTTTTTGCGCCACTTAAAAAATTAGGCGTGATTATTCTTGATGAAGAGCATGATTTGTCTTTCAAACAGCAAAGTGGCTTTCGTTATTCAGCGCGTGATGTGGCCGTCATGCGAGCCAAATTATTAGCCATTCCAATTATCTTGGGTTCTGCGACACCCGCTTTGGAGAGTTTAAAAAATGTAGCACAGAAAAAATACCAATTATTTGAATTAACACAGCGTGCAGGTAATGCCTGTATGCCAAAAATTACATTGCATAATATTTGTGGAGAGCAATTACAGCAAGGATTGAGTGCGACGTTGATTGATATCATGCGAACCCATTTAAATGCAGGCAATCAAGTTTTATTATTTCTAAATCGCCGTGGTTATGCACCTGTCTTAATTTGCCATCATTGTGGTTTTACCGCGCTTTGTCCGCATTGTGATGCGCGTATGACATTGCATGACAAACCCAAACGTTTGTTGTGCCATCATTGCGGTCATCAGGCAGCGATGTTGCGTGTCTGCCCTTCATGTAAGCAAAGTGAATTAGTGGATGTTGGTTTGGGAACTGAGCAACTTGAAGAAAACGTTTCTGCACTTTTTCCGGATAAAAAAATCTGTCGCATGGATCGAGATGTGATTAAAAATGTTAAAATACTTGAAACAACCTTAGCCAAAGTGCATGCACATGAAGTTGATATTTTGATTGGGACGCAAATGTTAGTGAAAGGTCATCATTTTGAACAGGTTACTTTGGTTGCAGCGCTTGATGTAGATCATGCTTTATTTTCTAGTGATTTTCGTGCGATTGAGCGATTAGGGCAATCGATGATTCAGGTGGCGGGTCGTGCTGGCCGTGCTGAAAAACGCGGCGAAGTTTTTGTACAAACGCATCACCCAGATCATCCATTATTGAAAAAATTGTTTCAGGAACCTTATTTTAAGTTTGCACAAGCCATATTAGATGAGCGATTGCAAACACGTTTGCCGCCGTATGTTTATATGACTTTATTTCGTGCAGAAGGAAAAAGCAAAGAACGTGTACATGCTTTTTTATTGGGTGTAAAAAATAATTTATCACAGCAACCTATAGAGATTATGGGTCCATTTCCCTCTGCGATGGAAAAAAAAGCTGGCGTGTATCGTGCGCAATTATTTTTACAATCAGGTAATAGAAATACGATTAAACAATCCATTTCGCATTTTCTCGATAGACAAGAGAAACAAAAAAAATTAATGGGTGTAAAATGGATAATTGATGTGGATCCGATGGAGGTGTAGTTATTGCTTCAGTAAGGCGATCAATTTTTCTGAGCTCATCGGTTTTGAAAAAAAATAGCCCTGTGCTTCATCACAGTATAGCTTTTCTAGCGCAAGGATTTGCGCTTGATTTTCGACCCCTTCGGCAATCACTTTTAATTTTAATGCATGGGCAATTTCAATGCTTGCTTTAACAATGAGCTGATCTACTTTGTTTGTTGGTAAATCCTTGATGAAGCTTTTATCAATTTTGACGCCATTAACGGGCAGTGTTTTTAGATAATTAAAGGAGGCGTATCCAGTTCCAAAGTCATCAATTAAAATTTGAATGCCGCTTTTTGAAATCAAGTCTAGTTTTTCGTAATAGTCACTAATGTCTAAAATCATTTCATTTTCAATGAGCTCTATAGCGATGGTAGTGGGATTTAAATTGTATTTTTTTATCAGCAGAAATATATTTTCAACAAATGAGCGACAGGATAATTGTTTTGGAGCGACGTTGATAGAAATTTGAAATGTGCTTGGTGTTTCCCATTTTTTAAATTCGGATAGTGCGGTTTCAAGTATCCAAAAACCAATATCAAAAATGTAGTCACTTTTTTCAACGATACGCATAAATTCAGTGGGATTGATTTCTCCTAGTGTCGTGTGTTTCCATCTCAGCAGTGCTTCTGCGCCAACGATTTTTTTTTCTTTTAATGATATTTGGGGTTGATACTGTAAATATAATTCATTTTTTGCAATTGCAAAGGCAATGTCTGTTTCTAATTGTAATGAGCGAAAAATACTATCTTGATGATCAGAGTGAAAAAATTGATAAGTGCCTTTTTTTGTTTTGACTGCCAATTGCGCTGCTGTTTTTGCATTTTTTAGTAGATCAAAAGGGGTTTTATTTTCTTTCGAAGAGATTGCTAATCCAATGTTAATTTCATAAGACTTTAAAATATCTTGCGTAATTTCTTCCGACAAAAGAATGAGTTTTTTGAGATCGTTCACGCAATGATAAAGTAAGCAAAATGCATTGTCTTGTAAATGAAATACAGAGAAGGAAGGTTTTTTTATCTTGCTTAATAAATCAAGAATGTGAGAATGCTCAATAAATTCTTTTTTTTTGCTGCGGTGCACAATCAAGTGCATCACTGCCGCATGTTTTCCAGTGTAGTTGGCATATTCGATATCGCGATGCAGTTGATCGATCAAATCGGGATAACCTAACATAATAAAACCATTTTGTTATGTTGACTTCATTGCTTATATTATATCAGGATTAAGCAGCGTTCGATGCATTCAAGGTGTTTTTGTAATGCGCCGCGGTTGGTTTCAATGGTTTCTTTTGCACATTTACCGATTTTTTCGCGTAATTCTTTTGCGGAGCATAATGCGATGACGGCATCGGCAATGTCTTTTGCATGATTAACAATTTGCGCAGCCCCTGCGTTTTGTAATAATTTGCTGATCTCAGTGAAGTTATGTAAGTGTGGCCCTGTTAAAATGGGTAATCCTAATACGGCAGGTTCAATTAAGTTATGTCCGCCAACAGGAACTAAGCTGCCTCCAACAAAAGCAATATCAGCAGCAGCATAAATCATTTGTAATTCACCAATCGTATCCACTAATAAAATATCAGTGGTTGTGGTAATGGGTGTTTGTTGTGATCGTAGGGCGGTTTCAAAATGCATTTGTTTACACAGCTCAGCTATTTTTTGAAAACGATCGGGGTGTCGTGGTGCTAAAATTAAAAATAAATTGGGTATTTCAGCGCGAATTTTTTTGAACGCAGCAAGAATAATGGCATCTTCGCCTTCGTGTGTGCTAGCGGCAATCAATGCGCGACGTTCAATGCCAATTTGTTGTTTGATTATCTTGCCTTGTTCAATTAATTCAGCAGGAATTTCTAAATCAAATTTGATATTACCCGTGATAACCAATTTTCTGGGGTCTAATCCCAATTGCAAATAACGTTCGCCATCCAGCACGCCTTGTGCAGCAACAGTGTGATAAGCGCCCAGCATTTGTTTTGTTAATCTGTGAATGAGTTGATAACGCTTACTGGATTGTTCGGACAACCGTCCATTGGCCAATAAAATAGGAATCTTTTGTTTATTGCAAATAGTTAATAGGTTTGGCCATAACTCAGTTTCCATGATTATGCACAATTTTATATTAGCGCGTTTGAGAAAGCGGGACACAGCAGTAGGCACATCGAATGGTGCGTAGGTATGTGTGACACGATTTTTTAAGTGTTTTTTGACTAATTCAGAACCTGTTGGTGTGGTTGTCGTAACAATGAAATGATAATGCGGATGGTATTGCTTAATCAGCGCATTCACGAGCGGGATGGCAGCAATGGTTTCACCAACAGAAACAGCATGTATCCATATGTTTTTTTTGTATATCGTGCAGGGGGCATAACCAAATCGTTCGCTCCATCTTTTGCGGTATTCGGATGTATGACGTGATCGCCATAGCAACCGAATTAACACAAATGGCATTATTAAATAATAAATGAACGTGTAAATAAGGCGCATGTATTAATCAGTTAATTGTGTTTCCCAAAAGTTTCTTGGATAAATAATGTTACAAAGTAAGCAATGATGAGACCAATTGGAATAATGCTTAATGCAATTGAAAAATCCCAAGTAGAGTAAATAGTAGGTGTTCCTGCTGTAGATGCCCCATGCAAATAAGATAAAAACCATCCAACCAAGGGTTGAAGAATCATGCCGCCTGCCATAATGACAAAATTAGCAAATGCCACTGCTGTACCTGAAATTTCATGAGGACAATTTTCTTTGCTGAGTGAAAAGCACAGCGGGTGTGGTCCGCAAAACAGGCCGAGCGTGAATAGTAGCGCATAGACGATGAGGTGGTTATTAATAGGAGCGAATATAATAGTTGAGCAAACGATGGTGGAACCCACAGCGGCAATCATGAGTGGGATTTTGCGTGTTTTAAAACGATCAGATAAATAGCCTGCAGTGAAGCTGGAAATAATCCAGCCAGCGAGTGTGAGTGATGCGCCCATGGCTGCTTGTGTGCTTGTGAAATGGCGTGCTGACTTTAAAAATGGAATTGCCCAGGCATCAACAAAAACAGAAGAGGGTAAGTATAGTAAGGCACCAACCAAACCAATTAACCACATTTGTGGCATTTTCATAATGCGCCATAATTGACGGTACAACTCAGAATAAGAAGTGCTTTTGGTAATGCGTTGTCCGTCGGCATTAACCCCTTTTTTATTTTTAACGAATAAAAAAATACAAATGAGTAAAGCGAAACCAACATAAGCTGGAAATAATAATACGTTGTGAAAAGGGGTGATATGAATTAAATGTGTTAAATAATTATCAGTTGCGATAGCAGCTAACATACCGGCGCTGGTTAGTAAGCCTGTTGCAGTTGCAAACATGCTGCGAGGCAACCACAATGAGGCAATTTTTAATGCAGTAACATAAGCAAATGCAGCGCCTAGTCCAATTAAGAAGCGTGCAAATAATGCAACATCAATGGTGTGGGTATGCGCAAATAATAACACGCCTGTACAAGCAATGACGCATCCCAATAATAATGAACGTCTTGCGCCAAAGTGATCGACTGTGACTCCAACGGGTAATTGCATGGGAGCATAAGCAAAATAATAAAATCCGGTGATCAGTCCAAAATCTTTTACGTTAACGTGAAAACGAGATAGCAAATGGTGTTCCATCACGCTAGGATAAACACGCAACAAATAAGCAAAGCAGTAGTATAAGATGCCTGTACCGAAAATAATCCAAGGGATGAATGTGCTCCAGTTTTTTTTGGCACTGGATTTCGATACACTTCCAGAAACATTGGATATGGTGTTCATAGCACAATCCTCACTTGCTAAATGTGTGGATGGTAGACTACGCGAAGCTGCTCTTTTTCGCAACTTCCGATTTTATTTTTAAGGATGTAATTTATGGTGGCAAAACAACGCGGTGATGCATATACAGCAGAAGCAATTGAAGTGTTAATGGGGTTGGATCCAGTACGACGAAACCCCGGAATGTACACGGATACATCGCATCCAAATCATTTGGCACATGAAGTGATCGACAATAGCGTTGATGAAGCCATTGCAGGACATGCAAAACAAATTAATGTTACGTTGCATAAAGACAATGCATTAACGGTAACAGATGATGGTCGAGGCATGCCAGTTGATGTTCATCCGCAACATAAAGTATCGGGTGTGGAGTTAATTTTAACGCGTTTACATTCTGGTGCGAAATTTTCAAAAAAAACGTATGAATTTTCTGGCGGTTTGCATGGCGTTGGTATTTCTGTTGTGAATGCATTGGCAAAAGTATTAATTGTGCGTGTGAAAAAAAAGGGCGATGTGTATGAAATGTCATTTAAAGATGGTGTGGCACAAGGAAAATTAAAAATAGTGGAATCTTGCGATAAGCGTGAGAGTGGTACAGCTATTTATTTTTCACCTAATGAAAAATACTTTGATTCACCCAAGTTTGTTTTATCCGCTTTGTTGGCAACGTTGCGCGCAAAAGCAGTGTTGTGTCCAGGATTAACAGTTAATTTTTATGATGAAAAAAAAGATGAGCAGCAATCGTGGTTTTATGAGGACGGTTTAAAATCTTATTTATTAGATAGCTTGCAACAGTGCGAGCAAATCCCAGTGGATCCTTTTATGGGTCATTTTTCAGGTGACAGTGAAGCAGTGGATTGGGCGCTTACTTGGTTGCCCAATGCAGAAGCAGGTGTGTCAGAAAGTTATGTGAATTTAATTCCTACTGCGCAAGGTGGCACGCATGTGAATGGATTGCGCGCAGGTATTTTAGAAGCAGTGCGAGAATTTTGTGAAATTCATAAGTTATTACCACGCACAATCAAATTAAATCCGGAAGATGTGTGGGAACACTGCCGCTATATTTTATCGATTAAATTACAACATGCACAATTTGCAGGGCAAACGAAAGAAAGATTGACAGCACGCCAAGCAGCTGTCTTTGTGTCAGGTGTTGTCAAAGATGCGTTGAGTTTATGGCTTAACCAACATGTTGAGTTAGGAAAACAACTGGTTGAATTGTTTATTGCGAATGCACAAAAACGCATGCGTTCTGAAAAAGCGGTTGTGCGTAAAAAAATTACGAGTGGCCCTGCTTTGCCTGGAAAATTAACAGATTGCTCTGATCAAGATGCGACGCGTTCAGAATTATTTTTAGTGGAAGGGGATTCTGCGGGTGGTTCTGCAAAACAAGCCCGTGATCGTACTTTTCAAGCGGTAATGCCACTGCGTGGAAAAATTTTAAATACATGGGAAGTGTCATCAGAAGAAGTATTGGCTTCGAATGAAGTGCATGATATTGCTGTTGCCATTGGTGTTGATCCGGGATCAGATGATTTTAGTGGATTGCGTTATGGAAAAATTTGCATTTTAGCGGATGCAGACTCGGATGGCGCGCATATTGCTACTTTATTATGCGCATTATTTTTAAAACATTTTCGTCCGCTGGTGTTAGCTGGGCATGTCTATGTTGCAATGCCGCCTTTATTTCGTGTAGATATTGGCAAATCTGTTTTTTATGCATTAGATGAAGATGAAAAAGAAGGTGTGTTGGACCGTATTCAAGCGGAAGGATTGAAAGGCAAAGTGAATATTCAGCGATTTAAAGGGTTAGGAGAAATGAATCCATTGCAATTGCGCGAAACCACAATGAGCCCTGATACGCGACGTTTGGTGCAGCTTACATTGCAAGATCATTCAAAAGAAGAAGGCATCATGGATATGTTGCTTGCTAAAAAACGTGCAAGTGATCGTAAAGCATGGCTTGAAAAAAAAGGCGATTTAGCGAGTACTTAAATCAGCGTGTGAAACTGAAGTTATTTTTAGCTAAAGTTGGTGAGTCAGATTCGTGCTCAACGCTTATCTGTGCTGTGAGCATTGAGTTAGTGTTTTTTTGATCGCATCAATTTTACGTTTTTCCTGCTCGCGGATCAAACGCATCGCGTACCGCATCTGAAAATAAATTTGCTGATAACACAAGAAAAAACATCATCACCAGTGCTGCGCACAGCGGCCACCACACTATTGGTTCGCGTGCCAGTTCTAAGCGTGATGTATTAATCATATTTCCCCAGCTGGCGGTGGTGGGATCAACTCCCACACCCACATACGATAGAACGGCTTCAGCTAAAACCAATCCGCTAAAATCCAATACAATTGTAATTAAAATAATATGCATGACGTTGGGTAAAATGTGGCGAATAATAATCGGAATTTTTTTAGCGCCCATTGCGATAGCGGCTAATACAAAATCTTGCTCACGCAATTTTAATGTTTCTGCGCGTAATAAGCGGCACAAGCTGGCCCAGCTCGTAATGCCTAAAATAAAACATAACGTTAATAAGCGTGCATCAGCACGATCGGCAATGGTTGGAAATAAAGCGGGATGATTTGAAATTACAACCTGCATCACCAGAATCATAGCGGTAATTAATAATACGCCTGGAATTGAGCTGAGCGTAGTATATAAATATTGAATCACATCATCGATGAAGCCACCAAAATAACCCGCAATGGTTCCGAAAAACAAGGCGAAGGGTAGCATAAAAAGTGTTGTTAATGTGCCAATTAACAAACCAGTTCGAACACTTTTAATGGTTTCGTAAAACATATCTTGTCCAATTTTATTGGTACCAAAGATATGATAATTTTGCGCAAGCATCGTGAGTACGCAAATTAAAATCCAAATAATGCCGATTGTCATCATCGCTTCGCGCCAAGCAATAGCAAGTTTATTTTTTTTATGACGACATATATAAATCCATATGCCTGCAACAATGGCATAACTCAATGCGCCAAATAAAAATCCTTTCATGGATCGTAAAATAATATCGTGTGGCGGTGTAGGATGTAGTGCAACAGCAAAGGGGGCAGTATATGTTTTTTCATCTTGTGTGTTTAGCAGCGATAACACGAGATCTAAAATGCTTTTTTGTTGTGGCAGATGATGTTGCATGATTTGTATGTGAATGGAATCTAATAGTCCAATGATTGCAAAAACACCTAAAATGACGAAAGCAATCATCGCTATTTTTTTTTGGAATACTTGTTTCCATTGCGCACGATAATGCGGTTGTGTTCGGATCCAAAATAGTGCGATAACAAATAAAAAAAATAAAACCCAAACAATGTAATCGCTAGGCAGCAAGGCTAATGTCATCGCAGCCTCACTCTTGGGTCAACCCATGTATAGGAGATATCGGTAAGCATTAATCCGATGATGTAAAAAACCGTGCCGAGAAAAACCATCACGCGCACAATTTCAAAATCTTGTTGTTGAATAGCTTCGATAGTGTAGCTGCCCAATCCAGGAATGCCAAAAAAAGACTCCATAATTAAACTGCCCATGAATAAGGTAGGAATAATCACAACAACACCTGTTAAAATAGGAATCATTGCATTTTTCAAGACATGTTTAAATAATACAGTCAGTTCAGATAACCCTTTTGCGCGTGCAGTGCGAACATAGTCTTTATTAATTTCTTCAAGAAAAATAGTGCGATACCAGCGTGTGCCAGCGCCAATGCCGCTGATCATGCCAACCAGTACGGGTAAAATTAAAAACTTAATTGCATCAAGCCCACTGTGATATCCAGAAATGGGAACAAGATTTAATAATTTTCCCAGCAAAAACTGCCCAAGGATGATATAGAACAATCCGGAGACAGACATCATGACAACACAAATGCCCATTGAAAAATAATCAAAAAAAGTGCCGCGAAATAAAGCGATCAATAAAGCATAGGTGATATTAATTCCTAGCCCTACTATTAAAGTGGGAATGGCCAGCGCAAGACTTGGCCACATTCGCTGATAAATATCATGGCTGATATCACGACCCTGGTCTGACTTTCCAAATTCAAAGGTAAACAATTCAAGTGATTTTGTAAAAAATAAAGTGTCCGTAATTTTTTTTATGCCAGCCTGTGGTGCGTTTAAGAAAAGGGGTTTGTCATAGCCTTTTTGTTTTTTCCATTTCTCAATGGCATTGGCTGTGACGTGTTTTTGTCCCAAATGCATGCGTGCCATGTCATCTGGTGAATTCACCATGAAAAACAAGGCGAAGGTAATGATATTCACACCAATTAAAATGGGAATGGCATAAATAATACGGCGAATAAGGTAAGTAAGCATTTGAAATCCAAATTGCGGTTGGAGAACCCCTTGTTTTTATACTATACCTTTATGTAAGTGAACAATCATTCTGTGGGGATGTTATGAATAAACTGGCTGGTGTTGTTGGATTTGTTGTTTTTTTATGTTGCTTTCCAGTTTATACGGCAGATAAAAAAACAGCAGCATCTCCACTTTTTGCCGCTGTGAAAACATATCAAGTTAAAGTGAGCTCCGAGTATTTATCTCCTAAAGTAGCCTCATTGAGCGTGAATCTACAGTTTTTTGCTCATGCAGCACCTTCGGATTGTGCCTCATCTTTGCTTGGGATGTGTCCGACAGAATTAAGTTTTACGCCGATATTGGGTGAAAATCAGTATGATTGCACCGCTTCATCTGGGGATGCTTGTGTTATTACAAAAACCAAAGGTGATGCGACAAAATTTATTAAAGATTATTGGCCGGATAATAAGAACTATCAGGCTTATAGTTTCCATGCGATGCTGAGATTAAGTCAAATGGATGCGAATGGCAATGTATTAACTAAACCAGGTCACCAAACACTTAATTGCTTGCCGGCGTCAGGTACTTTTGATCCAGTGTCAGATCAAATCACTGTTTTTGTCGCTAAAAATGGATTTTGTGTTATATCAATGAGTCAATAAATAATTGCAGTAATGCTATTCCAATATTAATATTTTTTGGTAGATGGTGTCTGTTCACGTCTCCAATAGGTTACGACCAGTGGAATAAAAATTAAAACTAAAAATCCCAGCAGCACCCATAATGGCCACAAAACGGGTTTATTCCATTTTTTTTGTAATTGTGCTCGTAATGTAGGATCGAGATTTTGATATTTGAGTGTGTTGTTGGCGATAGCGTGGGGCTTCGTATTTTCGACCCAACTGTGTGACAGGGTGAAATCAATTGGATGAAAACCCCAAACCCAAGGCGTGTCATTTTGAATTAAAGCGAGCAGTTCGCGAATTTTTTCAAGACGCTTTTTTCCATTGGGTAGACTTTTCATTTCATTGAATAAGAGATCAAATTGAGGATTGTTATAATTACTGGCATTTTCACCGCCATGTTTGACTTTGCCATTCGCAGAATATAATAAAAATAAAAAATTTTCTGGGTCAGGATAATCTGCCAACCATCCCCATGAAAAAATTTGTGCATTTCCATTGCGTACTTTGTCTTGAAAACGATTATATTCCGTTTGGCGGATATTTAATGCAATTCCTAATTTTGCAAATTGTTTTCGCATCCAGTTTAATTGGGATCGATCATCGGGGTTTCCGCTGGACGTGACGTCATAATTTAAAACCAATGGTTTTCCTGTTTTTGGGTTAATGCCATTGGGGTATCCTGCTTGTGCTAATAATTTTTTCGCAACAGACAAGGGTTTTCGTCGAGCATGGTTTTTATCCCAAAAATAAATGGCTTTGTTGATGTGGTTTTTTTCATAACCAAAAATGCCTGGCGGAATAGGAGATTGTGCGGGAATGCCGCGTCCATTTAAAAACAATTGAATGTATTCTTCGTAATCAATTGCAATGGCAATTGCCTGCCTGAGTTTTTTGTTTTTTTCAGATAACCCTCCAACGACATCATCTTGCATGTTGAAACCGATATAAAAAACAGAAGGGTTGATGGTGGTTTGCAAGCGAATGCCTTTATCTCGCATGGTTTGAGTTAAAATGGGATTGCCATTTTTGTCGAGTTGAATGGCTTGATCAAAACTATCAGCACTAATACCAGAGCGATCATAATAACCTTGTAAGAATTTATTCCAGCGTGGCACGCTTTCTTTATCAAGCGTTAATACAAGTTGATCCACAAATGGCATTATTTCCCCAGCATTTTTTGTATAGCCACTTATTTGGTCGTTAAGGTGTGTGCTATTTGGAAAAGGTTCGCCTCGAAAGTGGGGATTTTTTTCCAACACCATTTTTTGATTGGGATTATTTTCTTTTAATAAATAGGGGCCGGTTCCGATGGGATACCAATCTAGTGTGATATTATTTTCTTTTAAGGCGGGGTTTGAATAAAATAAATCTGCTTCCCAAGGAATTGGCGCAAAGAAGGGCATTGCAAGCCAATATAAAAATTGCGGATATTTGCCATAAATTTTAATTTGATATTCATAACGATTAACAATAGTAACGCCGCTTAGTGGGAATTGACGCAAATCCAGATAGGGATTTTTGATGCCTTTGGCTAATTCAGCTTGGTAAGCATTTTGAAGTGTTTTCGCATATCCTTTTAAACCGACAATGTGGTTTTCCATTACACCAAAAATGGGTGAATTCACTGTTGGGCTAGCCAGTCGTTTAATTTGATAGACATAATCTTGAGCCGTCAACTCGCGTGTACCTGTTTTTTTAAAATCATTCAGTGTTTGTGGGTTATGAATAGGGATATTGTTAGCAAAAGCAGGGTGCGGTTGATAGTAGATACCCTTTTTGATTTGTAAATCATAAATGGTATAAATAATTTCCCCATTTTTTTTGACATAAGTGATAGTAGGCATTTTTTTTAATGTTAAAGGGATGAGTTGATATGGGCGTTTTAAATAAGCATATTGTAAAGGTGGTTCGTAAATTTGCGCGATCAATTGTGTTTCATCGGATGAATAAGCGCGTGCAGGGTCTAGTGTTTTAGGTGCACTGACAAATGCGCCATACATTATTTTTTTGTTTTTATTTTCTGAATGAGGATTATTCCATTGCGCAAACACACTGCTGGTAAGAAAAATAAATATAATGACGATGCCTGCCCTTGTTTTTTTCATCCGAATGAGCCCGCTTTGTTTTTTATTGATTAGCTACAATTTACATTATATTGTGTGGCTTGTCTGAAATCGAATAAAAGGAAATAGGCATGCGTGTTAATTGTTCTGATAGCAGTTTTTTTGGTTCTCTTGATTATGAGAAATTCTGCGTCAGTAGGGATGCGCCTTGGTGGGTTTCATTGGCCATTTTGTCTGGCATGTTGGCAACAGCAGCGTTGGTTGTGTGTGTGATATCAAAATGCAGTAGCAAAAAACCATCTCAGCCTCTTGTTGCTAGTTTAGAAGCGGCTTCTTTAACAGTTAGTTTGCACTAGATGATGCCTGATTGCGATGCAGAAAAAATACTATCTTTGCCCGCCTTGAATGCGTTATCAGTGATTTCAATACGCATTGCGTTTCTCAGTCAGTTATTTTTAGGAAAGCCGTATATCGCCAATCCGCAAGGCGAAGGAATTAATGCTGAGTTTGATTCAGCGCCATTGTTTCGGTTTGATGGATTTGATTGTGTGACCTATGTAAACAATATTTTGGCATTAGCATTAACTGGTGACGTTGATTCGTTTCAAAAAAAACTAGTGCAAATTAATTATTATGATGCAGTGCCGCGATATGAAAATCGGTTTCATTTTACGAGTTTGGATTGGAATCCACAAAACCAGAAAAACGAAATGATGCGCGATATCACTGGTGATATTTTGGATCAGAGAAAAGTACCTCTGGTATTATTGGCAGAAGGTGAGATTGACAAGCCAAATTGGTTTTTAAAAAAAGCGGAAAGTGAAAGCGCAGATCGAGCTGCTCTTTTAAAAAAATATGCATCGAGATGCAAAAAAGAAAATGCGCGTATCGCTTATTTGCCGCTGAATAAATTATTTGATGAAAATAAAAAACCATGCATATTTATTTTTGATCAAATTCCGGATGTCAGTATCATTGAAATCGTGCGGCCAAATTGGAACTTGAAAGATAAAATAGGTACAAATTTACATGTGTCACATATGGGTTTTTGTATTCGAAAACCTTCGGGTGAATTATTTTTTCATCATGCGTCATCAGAAAACAAAAGTGTGGTAGCAATTTTATTGTCAGATTATTTGAAAAGTTATTTGGACAGTCCGACAATAAAAGGGATTAACATTGAGGTTGTTGTCATGACAACGCATCATGCTTCATGCGCAGCGTAAATGGCTCCCAGCACGGTTTCTTGTTTTGCACCTGTGACGCTGATGCAATTCCCCGGTTTTTTTAAGAGTGTTTGTTTGGCAAGCCAGGCAAATGCAGCGGCTTCTATCCATTTTGGGTCGATGCCTGCTTCTGATGTGGATTTAATTTTGTAGTTGGGTAAGTGGGCTTGTAGTCGTTGCATTAAAAAAAGATTCTCTATGCCGCCGCCGCACACCCAAACTGTTTCTCCGTTTTTGGAAATGAGCTGTATGGCATCCGCAATGCTTTTTGCAGTGAATTCCGTCAGTGTGTTTTGAATATCTGCTGGCGCACTGCTTTTTCCAAAAGCGGTTAATTTTCTATCAAGCCATTTTAAATTAAAATATTCTCGTCCTGTGCTTTTGGGAAATGCTTTTTGAAAATAATCATCACTCAGTAAATGGGTAAATAAAGGGGTATCTAATTTTCCGGATCTAGCCCATTCGCCATTAAAATCACACGGCAATTGTCGATGCTTTTCGTGCCATAAATCTAGCAAAGTGTTACCTGGGCCTGTATCAAACCCCGTTATGTTTTTTGTTTTGTCGGTGGGTAAATAAGTAATGTTAGCGATGCCACCAATATTTAATACCATTTGATCACTTGCTCTGTCTTGAAATAAATAATCATGAAAAGCCGGAACCAGTGGTGCGCCTTGTCCGCCTAATGCAATATCACGTCGACGAAAATCAGCAACAGTCGTGATATGTGTTTTTGCAGCAATAATATTGGCATCACCAATTTGCATGGTAAAAGGGTGTTTGGAATTGGGATGATGATAAATGGTTTGGCCGTGTGAACCAATTGCGGTGATATGTTTCGCATCCGTATTTGTTTTTTGTAATAAATTTAGAACACTGTCTGTAAATAAACGTCCCATTTGAGTATCAGTTTCACCCAGCAGTCGAATATCGACATGTTCACTGAATGACAGTGTGTTTAATGCTGATTTTATTTCGACTGGAATCGGCCATGATATTGCGCCGAGCAACTTTATTTTTTCATTTTCAAATGACAGTAGCGCTGCATCAACGCCATCCATGCTCGTGCCGGACATTAAGCCGATGTAAAGTTGTTTATCGTTTAGCAATCTTGTGCTCATTTTTTTTCTTTTGAGTGATGTGATCTGCGCTTGCAAATAATTGCATTTCATCGAACCAGTGGTCTTCATCGTTAAAAAATGCGTGGCGATATTTTTCAGGTATGGACGCGCTGCTGGGAAATTGCACGGTGAGTGGGTTTACGGCAACCCCATTTTTATAAACGCCATAATGTAAGTGTGGGCCTGTTGTCCAACCAGTCATGCCAACATAGCCGAGTACTTCCCCTTTTTTGACATGCTCATCATCTTTCATGTGATTGGCAAATTGTCTGAGATGCGCGTACAGGGATTTGTAAGTGTTGTTGTAACGTACAATGATCACATTGCCGTAGCCTCGCATTTGTCCACAAAAAACAACGATACCATTGCCAATTGAATGAATGGGTGTGCCCATTGGTGCATCAAAATCAACACCTAAATGCGGACGTACTTTATGCAGAATGGGGTCCATGCGATGAAGTGAAAAGTAAGATCCAATGCGTACGTAATGCAATGGAATTCTATTAAACTTCGGTTTTGTGCTTTGACCATTGGTTTTGTAATAGCTGATTTTGTCATGAGGTGTTGTGAAGCGAACTACCTTGTAATCCTTGTTTTTTCCAATAATTTCAGCGGCCACAATATGGCCGGGATGATTGCGATGATCATTTAAAAAATATTCATGATAAAGTACTTCTAGGCGATCTCCTGGTTGAATATGATGGGTGATCGGCGAGTGTGCAAACATTTTATTCAGTTGTAAAATCATTTTTTCAGTAAGTCCGGCGTTTATCGCTGCTTGCTGTAAATTACGGTAAATAATGCCTGTTCTAAAACGCATTGCTTCTGTGATTTGTTCTGTTGGTTTTGTTGTGATTTTATTTTTTGTTGACTTGTTTGCTAGTCCAGTTGATTTGCTGATCACAATCAATCTATTTTTTTGCGCAATTGCTTGCGTGAGATTTTTGAAAAAGTAACTTATAATGGCGCCGATGATAAGTGTGGCAATGGCGATCAATAGGTAGTGTAATCGTCTATTGGGTGTCCGTTTGGTGTGGTTCATGCGCTTGTTCCATTGCTTTGTCAAATTCGTTCATTACCATAATCATCAAAGCGATAGTGGTCAACTTTTTTTTCATGGAGTTTTAAATTAGATGAAATCAGCATCAGAAGCATTAAACGTTATTCGCCATGGCGCAGATGAAGTTATTGGTGAAGACCGTTTAATTGAGCGACTTGAAAGCGGCAAACCATTACGCGTGAAATTAGGTGTGGATCCTACCGCAGCCGATTTGCATTTTGGTCACACAGTTGTGATTAATAAATTGCGACAGTTTCAGGAATTGGGTCACGATATTTTATTTTTAGTGGGTGATTTTACTGCGATGATTGGTGATCCATCGGGTCGTAATGTAACAAGAAAGCCACTTTCATCTGAAGAAATTGCAGTGAATGCAAAAACATATACTGACCAAGTTTTTAAAATATTGGATCGCAGTAAAACAACAGTGATGTTCAATTCAGAATGGATGGGGAAACAATCTGCGGCTGATTTGATTCGTTTAGCATCACTTTATACTGTTGCGCGCATTTTAGAGCGGGATGATTTTTCCAAGCGTTATGCGTCTAATCAACCTATCGCCATCCATGAATTTTTATATCCCTTAGTGCAAGGATACGATTCGGTTGCCATGAAAGCAGACGTGGAGTTGGGTGGTACAGATCAAAAATTTAATTTGCTTGTGGGTCGTGAATTACAAAGACACTATCATCAAAAGCCACAGTGCGTTATTACGATGCCTTTGCTTGAAGGATTAGATGGCGTACAGAAGATGTCTAAATCTTTAAACAACTATATAGGCATAACTGATGCGCCAGATGACATGTTCGGAAAAGTAATGTCCGTTTCGGATGAATTAATGTGGCGCTATTTTAGTTTACTTAGTTTTCGCTCAGTTTCAGAGGTTGAAACGTTTCGGATTGCAATTAAAGAAGGCAAAAATCCGCGTGATGTGAAATTTGAATTGGCGTTGGAATTGGTTGCGCGTTTTCATGGGAATGTTGCAGCGAAGCAGGCACATGAGGGTTTTGTTGCACGGTTTCAAAAAAATGAGATTCCAGAAGAATTGGAGTTGATGGAGTTGCACGCAGATAGTGAAATGGGTATCGCGCATTTATTAAAGGCGGCGGGTTTGGTTAGCAGTACATCTGAAGCCATTCGCATGATTCAACAAGGTGCTGTCAAAATAAATGGCGAGCGTGTGGAAGATGGAAAGCGTTTAGTATGTTTCAATAAGATTGATATCTATCAAGTAGGCAAGAGAAAATTTAAGCGGGTTCGTGTTTGTAAAAAAATGGCATAGATATATTGATATGCGATGTGTTTTGTAATTTAAATAATCATTTTAGTCTAAAAAATGGCTTTGTTTTGAGCACAGTGAAATTATTTTAAAAAAAATGAAAAAAGATGTTGCCATGTTTTAAAATCCTGTGTATCTTGCATTCCACATCGGATGTGACAACAACTTGCTGAAAACAAGGTGTTTTTGAGGAACAGCGTTGCTCAATAAAGTTTTTGAAAAAAAGTAAAAAACGATGTTGACAACGAGATGGAACTGAGTAGAATGATCCTCCTTCCCGATAAGGGAAACTTCTCGAAAGAGATCGCTCTTTAAAAATTTGAATATCGAAATAAAGCAGTTTGTGTGGGTCTTAGTAATAGTCAATTACGATTGAGTATATTTAAGTCCTAGGCGAAAGCTTAGGCGAAAAGATTTTGTGACTTTCTTTGATTAGTCACTGCCAGTTTCAACTGAAGAGTTTGATCCTGGCTCAGATTGAACGCTAACGGCGTGCTTAACACATGCAAGTCGCACGGCAGCACAGTAGTAGCAATACTATGGGTGGCGAGTGGCGGACGGGTGAGTAATACATAGGAATCTGCCTTGTAGTGGGGGATAACCCGGGGAAACTCGGGCTAATACCGCATAATCTCTACGGAGCAAAGTGGGGGATCGTAAGACCTCACGCTAAAAGATGAGCCTATGTCGGATTAGCTAGTTGGTGGGGTAAAAGCCTACCAAGGCGACGATCCGTAGCTGGTCTGAGAGGATGATCAGCCACACTGGGACTGAGACACGGCCCAGACTCCTACGGGAGGCAGCAGTGGGGAATATTGGACAATGGGCGAAAGCCTGATCCAGCAACGCCGTGTGTGTGAAGAAGGCCTTAGGGTTGTAAAGCACTTTTAGTTGGGAAGAAAAGCTCATGGCTAATAATTATGAGTGATGACGTTACCAACAGAAAAAGCACTGGCTAACTCTGTGCCAGCAGCCGCGGTAATACAGAGAGTGCAAGCGTTAATCGGAATTACTGGGCGTAAAGCGCACGTAGGTGGATGCTTAAGTCGGATGTGAAATCCCCGAGCTTAACTTGGGAATTGCATTCGATACTGGGCGTCTAGAATATGGTAGAGGGAAGTGGAATTTCCGGTGTAGCGGTGAAATGCGTAGATATCGGAAGGAACATCAGTGGCGAAAGCGGCTTCCTGGACCAATATTGACACTTAGGTGCGAAAGCGTGGGGAGCAAACAGGATTAGAGACCCTGGTAGTCCACGCCGTCAACGATGAGAACTAGATGTTGGGGGGGTCAACCCCTTAGTATCGAAGCTAACGCGTTAAGTTCTCCGCCTGGGGAGTACGGCCGCAAGGTTAAAACTCAAAGGAATTGACGGGGGCCCGCACAAGCGGTGGAGCATGCGGTTTAATTCGATGCAACGCGAAGAACCTTACCTACTCTTGACATCTTCGGAATCTTCTAGAAATAGATGAGTGCCTTCGGGAACCGAAAGACAGGTGCTGCATGGCTGTCGTCAGCTCGTGTCGTGAGATGTTGGGTTAAGTCCCGTAACGAGCGCAACCCTTGTCCTTAGTTGCCAGCACATAATGGTGGGAACTCTAAGGAGACCGCCGGTGATAAACCGGAGGAAGGTGGGGATGATGTCAAGTCATCATGGCCCTTACGAGTAGGGCTACACGCGTGCTACAATGGGCAGTACAAAGGGTTGCGAAGCCGCGAGGTGGAGCTAATCCCAAAAAGCTGCTCGTAGTCCGGATTGGAGTCTGCAACTCGACTCCATGAAGTTGGAATCGCTAGTAATCGCGAATCAGAACGTCGCGGTGAATACGTTCTCGGGCCTTGTACACACCGCCCGTCACACCATGGGAGTGGATTGCACCAGAAGTAGTTAGCCTAACCGCAAGGAGGGCGATTACCACGGTGTGCTTCATGACTGGGGTGAAGTCGTAACAAGGTAGCCGTAGGGGAACCTGCGGCTGGATCACCTCCTTAATAAAATTGTAATGACTTTGCCTGAGACCCACACAAACTGCTTTTAATGAAAATAATTGGGATGATTTTGAGCTTGGGCCTGTAGCTCAGTTGGTTAGAGCACACGCTTGATAAGCGTGGGGTCAGTAGTTCAAGTCTACTCAGGCCCACCATTTTCTTTGGGGTCATAGCTCAGCTGGGAGAGCACCTGCCTTGCAAGCAGGGGGTCGGCGGTTCGATCCCGCCTGGCTCCATTTTATTTTCATTGCTTAAAAAATAATACTTTAGAGTTTTATTTTTTAAGCATCTTGCGATGTTTAGTTTCGATGTTCTTTAACAATTTGGTGAGAAAAAACGAAGGTCTTTTAAGATACTTTAATTTTTAATTAAAATATTTTGATTGGCCGGGTAAAATGCATTTTTACAAAAAATCAAGAAATTCAGCAATTTTTAATTAAGCTTCAGTTATTTATTTTATTTCTTTGAATGGTGACCAAAAGGAATCATTTGAGGTTGTATGGTAAGTAATTAAGCGCATACGGTGGATGCCTTGGCAGTAAGAGGCGATGAAGGACGTAGTAGTCTGCGATAAGCTTCGGTGAGCCGGCAAACAGGCTTTGACCCGAAGATTTCCGAATGGGGAAACCCCACATGCTTGCATGTGATCATTCACTGAATTCATAGGTGAATGAAGCGAACCCGGAGAACTGAAACATCTAAGTACCCGGAGGAAAAGAAATCAACCGAGATTCCGTTAGTAGTGGCGAGCGAACGCGGAACAGCCCAGTTACTAAATCTTTTTTCACTTTAGCAGAATGAGATGGAAAGCTCAGCCATAGCAGGTGATAGCCCTGTACGCGAAAAGGTGGATAAAGTGGGTAACGAAGAGTAGGTCGGGACACGTGATATCCTGATTGAAGATAGGGGGACCATCCTCTAAGGCTAAATACTACTTACTGACCGATAGTGAACTAGTACCGTGAGGGAAAGGTGAAAAGAACCCCGGCGAGGGGAGTGAAATAGAATCTGAAACCGTATGCGTACAAGCAGTGGAAGCTATTCTTCGGAATAGTAACTGCGTACCTTTTGTATAATGGGTCAGCGACTTACTTACAGTGGCAAGCTTAACCTTTTAGGGTAGGCGTAGGGAAACCGAGTCTGAATAGGGCGTTAAGTCGCTGTGAGTAGACCCGAAACCGAGCGATCTATCCATGGCCAGGGTGAAAGTCAGGTAACACTGACTGGAGGCCCGAACCCACGACCGTTGAAAAGTTCGGGGATGAGTTGTGGATAGGAGTGAAAGGCTAATCAAGCTCGGAGATAGCTGGTTCTCCGCGAAAGCTATTTAGGTAGCGCCTCGTATATGACTCTCGGGGGTAGAGCACTGTTTCGGCTAGGGGACCATCCCGGTCTACCAAACCGATGCAAACTCCGAATACCGAGAAGTTTAAGTACGGGAGACACACGGCGGGTGATAAGGTCCGTCGTGAAGAGGGAAACAGCCCAGACCGCCAGCTAAGGTCCCAAAATTGTGGCTAAGTGGGAAACGATGTGGGAAGGCATAGACAGCCAGGAGGTTGGCTTAGAAGCAGCCATCTTTTAAAGAAAGCGTAATAGCTCACTGGTCGAGTCGTCCTGCGCGGAAGATCCAACGGGGCTCAAGCCACATACCGAAGCTGCGGGTGTTAGGTTTTTACCTAACGCGGTAGCGGAGCGTTCTGTAAGTCTGTGAAGGTCAATTGTTAAGTTGGCTGGAGATATCAGAAGTGCGAATGCTGACATAAGTAACGATAATGCGAGTGAAAAACTTGCACGCCGAAAATCCAAGGTTTCCTGCTCAACGTTAATCGGAGCAGGGTGAGTCGGCCCCTAAGGCGAGGCGGAAACGCGTAGTCGATGGGAAACAGGTTAATATTCCTGTACTTTGCAATATTGCGATGGGAGGACGGAGAAGGTTAGGTCAGCCACCCGATGGTTGTGGTGGTTTAAGCAGGTAGAAAGAGTTTTTAGGTAAATCCGGAAACTTAATTTCGAGATGTGAATACGATAGTAGCTCTTTCGGGAGTGAAAAAAGTGATTGATACCATGCTTCCAGGAAAAGTCTCTAAGCTTCAGATATTGTGAAACCGTACCCCAAACCGACACAGGTGGATAAGTAGAGAATACTCAGGCGCTTGAGAGAACTTGGGTGAAGGAACTAGGCAAAATGGCACCGTAACTTCGGGAGAAGGTGCGCCGCTCTTAGGTGAAAGACTTCGCGTCTCGAGCTGAAAGCGGTTGCAAATACTAGGTGGCTGCGACTGTTTATTAAAAACACAGCACTCTGCGAACTCGTAAGAGGAAGTATAGGGTGTGACGCCTGCCCGGTGCTGGAAGGTTAATTGATGAGGTTAGTCTTCGGACGAAGCTTCTGATCGAAGCCCCAGTAAACGGCGGCCGTAACTATAACGGTCCTAAGGTAGCGAAATTCCTTGTCGGGTAAGTTCCGACCTGCACGAATGGCGTAACGATGGCCACACTGTCTCCACCCAAGACTCAGTGAAATTGAATTTGCTGTGAAGATGCAGTATACCCGCGGCTAGACGGAAAGACCCCGTGAACCTTTACTATAGCTTTGCACTGAACTTTGAATATGTTTGTGTAGGATAGGTGGGAGGCTTTGAAGCTCAGGCGCTAGCTTGAGTCGAGCCAACCTTGAAATACCACCCTGATGTCTTTGGGGTTCTAACCTTGATCCGTTATCCGGATTGGGAACAGTGCATGGTGGGTAGTTTGACTGGGGCGGTCTCCTCCTAAAGAGTAACGGAGGAGCGCAATGGTACCCTCAGCGCGGTCGGAAATCGCGCAATGTGTGTAAAAGCAAAAGGGTGCTTGACTGTAAGACTGACAAGTCGAGCAGGTACGAAAGTAGGCTTTAGTGATCCGGTGGTTCTTCATGGAAGGGCCATCGCTCAACGGATAAAAGGTACTCCGGGGATAACAGGCTGATACCGCCCAAGAGTTCATATC
>PFPT01000010.1 GCA_002793195.1 Gammaproteobacteria bacterium CG_4_10_14_0_2_um_filter_38_22 | reverse complement strand
TTAGAAACAAAGCGAGGTTAACAGGGGTTGAAGTGTTCGGGTAGGTGGGATTTGTGGGGGCTTACGTTTCATCGTCCCGTATCCACTTTGCAACAAACGCAGAGCCGGGAATGAGTAATTTTTTTCGGTGCCACTTTCTAATATCGATACTACGATAGCTATTAACAGTTGATTTGCTACCGTAATGCCAATGTCTTCCGCTACCACTTCCGCCCATTTTTTTCTCCTGTTTTTAACGAAATCATTTGGAAAATTACTATACATGGTCAATCAAATTGAGTGGCTGTGTATGTGAATTTTGACCGTCTATGGACGTGTCATTTTTTGCATTAGTTAAATGCCAAAATCCTTTACTACCTTTTCCGAAACCCTCACGCTTACTTTCAATTTTTAAATCACGTTTTGCTCTGCTTAATGTTTTTTCTGCAATTCCTTCCGATTTTGCCAGTTCGATTATTTCGGTAGAGTGCATTCCTTCTTTGGATAATAGCCCGATTAAAAATTCTTTTGCCTCTTCAAGCGCGCTTTTTTCTTCAGCATCAGGTTTTCTATTTAATAACTCATCTGCGTCATCATTAATTATTTCATTCGACCACTTAATGCGTGACGACTTAATGTTGTCTTCTAAATCGTGCGGTTCAATATAAAACGCAAGGCCAGTTCTATCATTTCCGATATTATTTTTGATTGGGATAAAGAGCCTTTTATCTTTATCATCATTGTCTCTAATAACACCAAATGCAGCGCGAGCGGCTGCAACAAATCCTATGCTGCCAATCATACGATTAATTGCTTTTTGAGATTCGCATTTATTTAGATGTGTAATGCATATAATTGCAATGTTATGCTTTTCAGCAAGTTTGGACAGTGGTGTTAATATTGATCTTACCGCAGCATTTTTATGGTCATCAATTTTAGCGCCTAAATAAGATGCTATTGGATCTATAAAAATCGCCTTAACATTTCCGATTTCAATTATCATATTTTCCAATGCAGGCAAATCGTTAGCTAGATTAAATTGATTTAATTCCTCATTTTCATTTTCAGTGATTTTTCTGACATTATCGATGATTTGAACACTGTTAAGATTTGCCCCGGCAGCACTTAAGCGTGGAACAATAGTATCTGCTGCATCATCTTCGGCAGATAAAATGATAACGTTTCCTTTCTCGCATTTTTCGCCATCAGGCCATTCTAAGCCCGAGGTAATGATTGCTGTCATACTTGCCGTAACCTGTGATTTACCCAATCCAGGTTCTCCTGCAATCATTGATAGCTTGCCCAGTGCAAAACGGTTTTTCCACAACCATGAAATAGCTTTCATTTCTATATCCGATGCGCAGCGTGAGATAATAATTGAGTTTATTATGTGTGGATTTTTTTCTGATATATTTAATTTTTCAGTCATTGGTAATTCTGCGATATCAGAATAAGTTGTATTTGCGTTTACAGAGAGATAATCAATAACATCACCACCGTTAGGCAAATTTAATTTATTGACGTCCACAACGCGAATTTTGCAGTTTAATGAGTGTAATATCGCAATGACTTCTTCGGCGTATTTAGTGCCTACATCATTAAAATCAGGCCATATAACAACGCTACGTCCACAGAGTATTTCCCAATTTGCATTTGACGCACTTGTACAACTACCAGAGGTTGTTGCAGTAAAACCCAATTTTTCTAATGCTTCGACTTTTTGTTCACCTTCAGCGATCCATGTTTCAGCATCAGGATTTTCTGCAAGTGAAGAAAGATGATAGAGAGGTTTGCCATTTGTAAATTTTGGCTCTCCCATAACCCATTCTTGTTTTTCATTGTCAAAGTGAAATGGTCGAATCCACTTTCTCTCATTACAATGCTTAAGACGCAAACGAATATAAAGTAAATTTCCTTCTTCATCGTCATAGTTGTGCAAGCATGTCAGTTTAAATCCTTCTTTTAATTCAATTGCTGCATATTGCGTTACAAGTTTATCTGATATCTCTTTTAACTCGCCTTTATTCATGGCTCCATGCTCCGAAGTAAGTTACTGCTTGTGTGAAAGTTGCGTCATAACGCTGCATGTGAAATGCAAGTACGTCATGTCCTTTTATTCCGCATGCCAAACATTTAAAATGTCCATCAATCATTGAAATAAGCAGACTCGGATTATCATCGGGTTCGTGGAAACAGCATCTGACTTTCACTGATTTAGATTTGATTTTTAAATCAGGAAATTGTTTGTAATAATAATTTGTGGGCGTTGGAAGTAATGCACGATCAAATTTGCGTTTATATTTGTTTCCAGTAGAATTGCTCTGTAAGTTATTTCTATTAGCCCTCATCGTGCCAGCGAATCGGGGGCGTTTGTTTATCATCATGATGTGACTCCATTCGTTCTGCTTTCGTTGATGCGTTGTTCGATCCATGAATCAATTTCACTTTCAATCCAGCCTGCTTGTCTTTCACCAATTTTGATTTGGTGGGGGAAAGCATTTTGCGAAATTTTTAAATAGATGGATGAGCGGGACAACCCCGTGCGACTTTTGACTGTTGGTAGTCTTAGTATGGTTTGTGACATGTTGGTATTTCCTCATGCGTTGTTGAACACAAGGAAATGGTAGGGGTATCGAGATGCCTTTGGGGCGAATTCGGTTATGAGTTAACCGAATTCGGTTAAGTTTTTTTTGACTGTGACGGCGCGAATCTTCTGGTCGCTTCTTTTAAATGATTTCGTATTGTTTCTTCGTCTAGGTCATCACCAAGGATTCTTTGGATAGAGTCTTTAATGCTTCCTGTGTTTGCTCCAGTTGCTTTATTATTGTCTGACTTTGTGTCGAAGTCGTACTTATCAATTGCCATTGCTAAAATCATTTTATAAAATGTGTTCCGTTCTTTTTCCTTTAAGGGTTTCTCAAGTGTTGTCTTTTTTTGTTCGGTAAGAATTTTATCAGCATCTACTTTCTTTACCAGGACATCATCTATCCCTGCATTTGTCCAATCTCCAAAGTCTTCCATTCTTCCGTTATGGCATTGTGGTTTTTTAAAAAAAATGTGTGTTCTGTGTGGTGGTTTGGTTTTGAGTATTTCGTTTAATTGAGAGATTTCTAGCTTGTGATATCCGTTTTGATTATTAATCAAAAATAGATCAAGTTTGTCGTTTAAGGCAACTTGGATTAGAATTTTTTTATCTTCTTCTTTATGGTTTGTTATCAGAATATAATCATTGCTCATCGTTACCCCACCTTCAATTCAACAATATTCATCCTTGCTAAATTTTCCAAATAATCCGCCCACTTCTGCATCATTTCTTTTCGTTGGGGTAAATATTCCGCGTGATTGTATGCAGCACGAACGGTGTCGCGTTCACCGTGTGATAATTGTCGTTCGATCACATCGCGATTCCAGTTTTGCTCATTTAATAATGTGCTCGCCATCGATCTGAACCCATGCGCTGTTAATTCTTCTTTTGTGTAGCCCATGCGTCGCAATGCTGCATTTAAAGTATTATCTGACATCGGGCGTTTTAAACTACGAACACTGGGGAAAACATATTGTCCGTCGCGTGTTAATTGACGTAATTCTTTAAAAATTGAAATTGCTTGTGTTGATAGCGGTACAATATGTTCAACGCGCATTTTCATTTTCTTTGCAGGGATTTTCCATTCACGCGTTTCAAAGTTAATTTCAGACCATTCGGCATGACGTAATTCGCCAGGACGTACAAAGAGCAGGGGAGCCAATTGCAGCGCGCATTTCGTTGGAAAATGTCCTTGATAATTATTAATTGAACGCAATAATTCACCAATCGCGATTGGATTTTTAATTGACGAATAATGTATTTGCTTAACTGGTGTTAATGCGCCTTGTAAATCGGCAGCGATATTATGCTTTGTTTTCCCCGTTGCAATTGCATAACGAAAAATCTGATTACAATTTTGATGTGCGCGGTGTGCTGTATCGATTGCGCCACGATCTTCAATTTTTGTTAATACGGCTAATAATTCGGGCGCTTCAATTTCTGAAATTGCTTTTGTGCCAATATAAGGAAAAATATCTTTTTCTAAACGAACTAAAATTCGCTCAGCATGTTTCTTTGTCCATTTTTTTGATGAGCATTTTGTGTGCCATTCGCGTGCAACTGATTCAAAGCTATTTTCTGCAGCAATTTTTGATGAGCGTTTTTTGGATTGTTTGTCTAAACCTGGGTCGATGTCTTTTGCCAGTAATTTTCTCGCCTTGTCACGTTCTTCTCGAGCGTCCGCTAAACTGACGTCGCCATACAATCCAATCGACAGCAGTTTTTCTTTGCCAGCGAAACGATATTTAAAACGCCAAGATTTTGATCCATTCGGGCTGATGAATAGATAAAGTCCTTTTTCGTCAGTCAACTTGTAAGCTTTTTCGCGTGGTTTAGCGCTGCGTATTTTGATATCGGTCAATGCCATTTGGGGGTATCACTTTTTAGTCCGTTTAAATGCCCCTACATATACCCCCATTAAATCATGGATTTTAGGGGTAGTAATTGGAAGCTATTGGACGAATACTAATGGAAAAACCGAGTAATATCAATGTGTTTTGGATGTTTTTGGATGATGTTGGAAGTAAATAAGATGGAGGCGGCGGGGATCGAACCCGCGTCCACTGACTCTCTTCCATCGGATCTACATGTTTAGAGCTGCCTTCAAATTTAACTATTAGCATTCCAGCAGTCGGGATTATCTAATAGCGAGCCCTTTGGTTTTAACAACCGTTGCATGAGCCATGCCGTAGTTGCGATCCCACCTATATGACTACTGATCCCAGCCGATAGGCGAACCGGGTCAATAGGCTGTTGCCGTTTTTTAGGCGGCTAGACCGGGTTCACTGTTTTTAAGCAGCTACTGCCAAGTCGTTTGCAGCAAAGTTGCTATCGTTTGCAACTAGAATTTACAATATTTATTTTACGAGCCTTTTTGTGTTGCTCGACATGCACCTTTGACTTCAATATCACTGTCGAAACCAAAATCGCCCCCGAAATAAACCGCGTCTTTTTATCGACGAAGTACCATTGTAATTATAGCGCAAAAA
Source organism: Gammaproteobacteria bacterium CG_4_10_14_0_2_um_filter_38_22 (assembly GCA_002793195.1). GTDB lineage: Bacteria > Pseudomonadota > Gammaproteobacteria > Coxiellales > Coxiellaceae > 2-02-FULL-42-43. Next base: position 14,921 of record PFPT01000010.1, on the reverse strand, counting down.
AACACAAGCTTTTTAAAAATACTTAAAAAAGCAGGGAGTTAGCGTTTATTGCATGTAGCGGCGATAGGTTCATATTGACTTAATGTATCTAAGGTGAATATTGGTGGCGGTCCGAACATAGCACGAGCGCGATTTTTTTGTTTGTAATCACGATGACTTTCTTTGATATTGGGTGGTGTTGAGGACGCTGTTGAACTGTCTTCAGGTGTTGTTGGTCGCATAATCATGTCTCTTTAAAAAACGCCCAGGGTATCGATGATGTTTATGCTAGTCAAGAGCTGATGAAACAAACAAAAGTGAAGTGACGGTTATTTTCGCAGTAAGCGTTGTTTCTCACGATTCCAATCGCGTTCTTTAATGGATGCACGTTTATCGTGTTCTTTTTTGCCTTTGGCAATGGCGATATTGAGCTTCACGCGATTTTTAAACCAATGCAAATCAAGCGGTACAATCGTATAGCCCTCGCGTTCGCGAGCTACTTGTAATTTATTAATTTCTTTGCGATGTAGTAGTAATTTGCGTGTACGTAACGGATCGGGGTCAATGTGTGTTGATGCTGTTTTTAAAGGGGTGATATGTGCACCAAAAAGCCAAGCTTCGTTGCTTTTTAACAAAACATAACTTTCTTTGAGTTGAATGTGTCCAGCACGAATGCTTTTGATTTCCCAGCCTTCTAGTGCCAAACCGGCTTCGAATTTGGTTTCAATCGTGTAATCGTGCCATGCTTTTTTATTGCTGGCGATTAATTTGTCTTCTGATTTCTTGCTCATAATGCGCCGTAGTGTATCATTCCAAAATAAAAACCTCGAGAAGAAGTATGCCCACCATTCATCGTAGCGCAATTGTGCCTTATTCCACAGAACAGATGTACGAATTGGTCAATGATATCGCGCGTTATCAGGAGTTTGTTCCGTATTGTATTGCTAGTGTTGTGCAGAGTCAGTCTGATGATGAGATCCGCGCCACATTAACGTTATCGGCAAAAGGCTTTCAAAAATCATTTAGCACGCTCAATCGTTTGCAAAAAAACAGCATGATGGAAATCCAATTAATTGATGGACCTTTTGAACAATTAGAAGGTTTTTGGAAATTTGAGCAACGTGATGAAATGCATTCTGAAGTGATTTTAGATTTAACGTTTACCTTGTCTCATAAATTATTTGCGATGATGTTTGGTTCTGTTTTTCAAGAAGTCGCTGGAAAACTCGTTGATGCTTTTGTGACGAGAGCGAAGGAAATTTATTAATGCTATTTATTACTGTTGCTTATGCAACGCCAGAAAGGCAAGCAGAGATAGCATTGGAAGTCGATGATCATTGTACGATTGAAGAAGCGGTTGCGCTTTCTGGTCTTGTATCACAATTTCCTGAAATCAACTTGTCTACTATGACTGTAGGTATATTTGGGAAAACCGTATCGATAAATATGACGTTGCAGACAGATGACCGCATTGAAATATATCGACCGCTTATCATCGATCCAAAAGAAGCGCGACGCATAAAGGCAATGCAAACACAATAAGATTTCAAGCAGATGCTTGTCGTGTGAAATCTCGATAATCTTTGTGATTAACGTATGTTAAGATAATCGTTTGTGACATCATTCAGTGAAATGGATATCAATCATGTTTGCACATCAACCTTATGTTATTTTAATTATCCTTGCAGCAGCAATGTTTCTTTTTATTTGGGGACGTTGGCGATTTGATATTGTGGCCTTATTGGCACTGGCTGTTTCTGTAGCAACAGGTGCAGTACCGATATCACTTGTGTATTCAGGCCTTGAAAATCCGGCTGTGATTACAGTGGCTTGCATGATGATTATTTCAAATGTGATTTCACGCTCGGGCGTGCTTGATTTATTAGTCGCAAAATTAGGTCGCTTCACTAAAAAACCCATTTTACATATTGGCATTTTGTCTTGCTTGGTGGGTGTGCTATCTGCTTTTATGAATAATATTGGTGCATTAGCATTGATTATGCCCATTGCGATTCGCACTGCCTTTGAAAATAATCGATCGCCATCCATGGTTTTAATGCCAATTGCATTTGCATCTGCTGTAGGCGGCTTAACAACGCTTATTGGCACACCGCCCAATTTAATTATTTCTGCTTTTCGTCAAGAGTATACGGGTCATCCTTTTGCCATGTTTGATTACAGTTATGTTGGTATTCCTGTTGCTATAATTTGTCTTGTTTTTTTAGTGGCGATTGGATGGCGTTTAATGCCAAAGCGTAGACAGGGCAGCGCAAAACAACTAGAAGAGTTATATCAAATTCAAGAATATATAACAGAAATTAAAATACCTGAAACCTCACCCTTAGTAGGTAAAAAAATCAGTGATCTTGAGAAACTCACAGAAGAAGAGTTTGTGATTGTAGGTTTGATACGTGATAAAACAAAACGATTAATCCCACGCAAAAATTTTTCTTTGCAAGAAAATGATATTCTTATTGTTGAAGCTTCAACTGAAATATTAAATGAATTGATTAAAGTGGGTAAATTAGAATTGGCAAGTGATGAAGCTTTTTCTGAAGAGTTATTGAAATCAGATGAAGTGACTATTATGGAAGCGGTTGTGCCACAAGATTCATTGTTAGATGGACGTTCTACGCAACAACTGCGTTTACGATCACGATACTCAATTAATTTGTTGGGTATTGCGCGTGAAGGGATGTCTTTAAAAACCCGATTGCATCAAGTGTCATTAAAAGCCGGAGATATTGTGCTGCTGCAAGGTGAAACTGAGTTGTTGCGTGAAAATGCGATTAATTTGGGGTTATTGCCGCTTATTGAAAGAGAAATCATAGTCGGACAGACATCGCAGATGTATCTACCCTTGTTTATTTTTTTCATTGCAATTTTATTATCAGCGCTTCAATGGCTTCCTGTGCAAATTGCCTTTAGTGGTGCTGTTTTATTTATGGTGTTATTCAAATCACTGCCGGCACGATTAATTTATAGCAGTATTGAATGGCCGATTATTATTTTATTGGCGGCGATGATTCCTGTTGGAACAGCCCTTCAAGCTACCGGCGGAACAGAACTGATAGCGCATTATTTTATTGATATTTCAGCTTACGTACCACATTGGTTTATTTTAGGGGGGATTTTATTAATCACGATGACGTTATCTGATTTTATGAATAATGCAGCAACGGCTGTTGTGATGGCGCCGATTGCCATGAGTGTTGCTTCTGCTTTGCATTTGGGTATTGATCCATTTTTAATGGCGGTATCGATAGGCGCGTCGTGTTCTTTTTTAACCCCTATCGGACATCAAAATAATACACTTGTTATGGGTCCAGGCGGCTATCATTTTTTAGATTACATTCGTTTGGGTTTGCCGCTTGAGATTTTAATTTTAATTGTGAGCGTGCCCTGTATTATGATGATGTGGCCAATGTAGTTACCGCTTGATAAATAATACTGAAATAACAGAGCAAATAAGTAGAACCACACTTGAAAACAGCAATGCACTATGGAAGCTGTGAACATAGCTATTTAAAACCAGTGCTTTTATTTGTGATTGTTTTTCTAAATTAAATTGTGATAATAATTTTAAACTAGATGGTGTGTGCGACAAAATACCTTGCAGCACTTTAATATCGCGCATTGAAATAGTAGGAAGGATTTTTTTTAATCCTGAAACAACGGAAAGGGTTTCTGTATGCGCAATGATGGTGCCGATTACAGCGAAGCCTATCACGCCACCAATTTGTCGTATGCCCGATAAAATGGCGGTTGACATGCCAAATTGTTTTGTGGGTGTATTTTTGAGCATCGATATTCTCAGAGGATTGCCTAATAAGCAAGCGCCAAAGCCGTAACCAATAAAGGCGGGTAGTAAAGCAAGATAGGATAATGAGCTTATAAAAATAGTGCTCAGTATGTAGCCGATGGTGATTAAGAAAAAACCAATGTTCATTGGAATGCGCGCACCATATCGATCGGCAATACGTCCGCCTGTGCTTGAAAATGCAGTTAATAAAATACCAATCGGCAGTAATAAAACACCTGTCATGAAAGGAGAGTAGCCCAATGCATTTTGAATGTAGACGCCAAAAAAAATAATAAAGAAATTAACAAATTGACTGAGAAACATTACAACGCATCCAGGCACATAATTAGTGAGTTTGAATAATTGTAAATCAATAATAGGATGTGATTGTTTTAATTCAAAAATGATAAAAAATAATAGCGCAGCGAATGCAATTAAAAATCCAGATAGGGTTTTATCGGATGTCCATCCCCAATTGCCAATATGGTTGAAAATCAGCGTAATTGTAACAGTAAAAATACCGATTGCGATAAATCCAGTGTAGTCGATCTTTTTTTCCTGAACTGGATTTTCATTTTCAAAAAAGATTTTTATCAGAGGGATAAAAATGCAGACACCAATTACAACATTGACAAAGAAGATCCAATGCCAATTTAAAAATTTAATAATCAGACCACCTAAAAATGGCGCGATAATGGGCGCAATAGATGCAATGCTTGTTGTGATGCCGTTAGCACGTCCGCGACTTTCAATGGGAAAGGTGGTGCTAAGATAGCTCATGCCGCTAATCACGGCGAAGGTGCCGCCAATGGCTTGCAATGCGCGCATGACAATCAGTATATCAACATTAAAAGATAAGCCGCAAAAAAGAGAAGATAAAATAAATAATGCAGCGCCGAGAGAGAATGCCCGATGATGACCAAATAAATCGCTGAGGCGACCTGCACCAAAAGCAAGTACAGCTGAAAACAACAGATAAATAGTCATTATCCATTGTGTTTGGTTGCGTGAGATATCAAAACTTTTTTGTATAGAAGGAAGCGCAACACTCAGAATTGTCATGTCGAGCCATGCCATTGCAATGGCAATACTGACTGCAATCAAAGCAATAAATTGTGTGCGCGTCATTTTCATTTAATTTTAGACGCAATCCAGTAAATTATAATTCTGTTCTGATATTAACAACACGATCATGTCTGAACTGAACCACTAATTTTTTCACGATGGTTTTGCTGCGTGTGGGTTGTTGTGTGTAAACATAGGACATGCGTTGATCAGCATAGATATTTTTCAGCACAGGTGATCCTAATTTTCCAACAACTTGAGCTGATGTCATGCCAGTATGAATGGATTGTACTTTAGATAACGTGAGTGCGTTGCCTTGCTCAAATGGATTATGATAAACACAGCCGCTTAAAGCCGTAGCAGTAATTATGAAACATAAAGCCAATAATTTTTTCATATAAAAAACACCTCGATTAAATGATGAAAATATATACTTCTTTGACTGCAAAATGCGAGCTTATCGTTTCGGTTTAAAGCCAAATAAGTAATGCATTATGCTTTCTTCTGGCAGTGTTGGCAAATCCCGTAAATCGTGTGTTGGTGTTCTGTAATTTTGAATCCCAGTTTTTCAGCAATTTCAGATTGATGTGCTTCGATGGCTTCATCTAGAAATTCTTTTACCAGACCGCAACGTTCGCATACGATATGATCATGATGATGGCCTTGCTCGATCTCAAATACAGAAAAGCCACCTTCAAAATTATGGCGACGAATCAACCCCGCTGTTTCAAATTGAATTAAAACACGATAAACCGTTGCCAGACCAACATCATCATGCTGGTCTTTTAATTGTTGGTGAATGGATTCTGCGCTGAGATGGTGCGGCTTTGCGCGTTCTAATAAAGTGAGAATTTTGAGTCGTGGTGTTGTCACTTTTAGGCCAACTTTTCGTAATTCATTGTCATTCATGATGATTGTCTGCTGTCTGTTATTGCATACTGTTTATTTTTTCATATTGTGTTAATAATTTTGTTAACGTTTGCTGTGTTGATGTTAATTGTATGCGTACTTTTTCTACTTCTGCTGCAGGCGCTTTATCAACAAAAGCAGCATTGTTCAAGCGACTTTCCATTTGCGTTTTTTGTTTTTCTAATTTTTCAATTTCTTTTTTCAATCGCGTTAGTTCAGCATCACGATCAATTAACCCGGCGAGTGGGATGTTAATTTCCAATGAATCTGACAGCATTGCGATGCATTCAGGTAAAATTTCGTTTGTGTTTTTCGACGTGAGTTTTTCTATTTTGGCAAGTGATTTTAAATAATAGTCATACTTATTAATAGATAAAATATCACAGGCATTGCCTTTATCAACGATGACATTGATTTTTTTAGCAGGAGAGATATTGCTTTCACTGCGTATCGTTCGAATGTCTGTAATAATGCGCTTAATGGATTTTATTTGTGCTTCAGCCATGACATTGAGTTTGTTACTTTCTGTTTTTGGGTAAGGCTGTAGCATAATAGTTTTACCCTTGATGGAAAGCAGAGGTGCAACTTGTTGCCAAATTTCTTCTGTAATAAACGGCATAAGCGGATGGAGTAATCGTAAAATGGTTTCAAGTACAGCAATTAAGGTGTGTTTGGTGCCGCGCTTTTCTGCTTCAGAGATATGATCGCGTGCCAAATCACATTTCGATAACTCTAAGTACCAATCACAATAATCATTCCAGACAAATTCATATAATAATTTTGCCAATTGATCGAAACGATATTGTTTAAATAAATTATGAGCTTGAGTAATGGTGAGTTGCAATTGATGTAGAATCCATTGATCAGCCATCGATAAAATACGTGATTGATTGGTGATATCACAATCACCGATATTCATTAGTACAAATCGCGTTGCATTCCAGATTTTGTTGCAGAAATTGCGATAGCCAGTTAAGCGCGCCAAATCAAAATTAATATTGCGGCCTTGCGTGGCCAGTGCGCAGAAGGTGAAGCGCAATGCATCAGTGCCGCTGGCTGGAATACCATCTGCGAATTCTTTTTTGGTTTGTGTTTCGATTTTCTTTTGCATTTGTGGTTGCATTAAACCAGTGGTGCGTTTCTCCAATAATTTTTCCAGTGAAATGCCATCGACCAAGTCAATCGGATCCAAAATGTTTCCTTTTGATTTCGACATTTTTTGACCCTGTGAGTCACGAATCAATCCGGTGATGTAAACTTGCTTGAAAGGTACTTTTTTCATGAATTTCAAACCCAGCATCACCATGCGCGCAACCCAGAAAAAGATAATGTCAAATCCAGTAACCAATACACTTGTTGGATAAAATTTTTCTAAGTCTTGGGTGTTATCTGGCCAACCTAATGTTGCAAGTGGCCAAAGCGCTGCTGAAAACCAAGTATCTAACACATCGTTGTCTTGTTGTAACGTTACGTCATGACTTAATTTATATTTTTCACGCACCGCCTTTTCGTGTAAGCCAACATAATGTTTGCCATCAGTGTCATACCAAACCGGAATGCGATGTCCCCACCATAATTGTCGGCTGATGCACCAGTCTTGAATATTTTCAAGCCACTGCAAATAGGTTTTTCCCCAGTTTTCAGGGACAAATTCAACTTCATTTTGATTGTAAGCATCGATGGCTGCTTTTGCCATATCATCCATTTTGACAAACCATTGGTCTGTTAATAAAGGTTCGATGATCACGCCAGAGCGATCGCCACGTGGGATGTTGTGTTCATGATCTTCTGTTTTTTCTAATAAATGGAGAGCAGTAAGGTCTTCGAGTATTTTTTTACGTGCAACAAAGCGATCGAGCCCGCGATATTTTTCAGGCACTGCTTCATTTAATTTTGCATCGAGCGTCATCACGTTCATGACAGGTAAATGGTGACGTTGTCCCATCGCATAATCATTAAAATCATGTGCCGGTGTGATTTTTACACAACCCGTTCCAAATTCACGATCAACCATATCGTCTGCAATGATTGGAATTAAACGTTCAGTAAGCGGTAAACGAATTTTTTTTCCAATCCATTTTTTGTATCGTCCATCATCAGGATGAACAGCAACAGCGGTGTCGCCAAGCAGCGTTTCAGGGCGAGTGGTTGCGATTACCAATGAATCATGGCTATCTGCAATCGGGTAACGGATATGCCACAAGTGACCTTTTTCGGTTTCAGTGGATACTTCTAAATCTGAGATAGCCGTTTTTAATTGTGGATCCCAGTTAACTAATTTTTTTCCACGATAAATCAGTCCTTCGTCATACAAGCGTACAAAAGCGTTTATGGTTGCGTGAGAAATGTTGTCATCCATCGTGAATCGTTCGCGTGTCCAGTCAATGGATGCGCCCATCCGACGAATTTGTTGTGTGATGGTTTCTCCGGATTGATGTTTCCAATGCCACACTTTTTTTAAAAATGCATCGCGACCCAAATCATGACGAGAAATATTTTGTTGTGCTAATTGCCTTTCAACAACCATTTGTGTGGCGATCCCAGCATGATCTGTCCCTGCTTGCCATAGTGTGCTGTCACCTTGCATGCGATGAAAACGAATTAATGCATCCATGAGCGTGTGTTGAAATCCGTGACCCATGTGTAATGTGCCGGTCACATTCGGTGGTGGCAACATAATGCAGTACGCATCGCCTGAACTGGATGGTTGTGAGAAATTTTGTTTTTCCCAATATTTTGACCATTTTGATTCAATTTCAGTTGGTTGGTATGTTTTTTCTAATTCTGTTGTACGCATATTGGATATCATTCTGTTAAAATTAGAGGATATTTTTCCACAAACGGTATGGTTTGTCAGTGATAATTTTTCGATATTTGTCAAAAGAAATTTTAGCAACGCTATTTGTGGCAACCTTGGTATTGTTGGTTCTTTTCATCACGAATCAATCGGTACAGTTTTTACAGCGTGCGGCGAATGGTCAAATTCCTGCAACAGAGTTATTACAATTGGTGGGATTACAGCTCCCTTTGTTTTTAGGTTATTTATTACCACTGGCGTTGTATTTAGGTGTGTTGCTGACATTAGGTCGTCTCCATATGGAGTCAGAGATGACTGTATTATCAGCATGCGGTGTGAGTCGGGCGAAAATAACAGGCATGATTTTTATAATTGCGCTATTGGTAGCGGCTATTGTTGCATGGTTGATGGCGGTTGTGGTTCCTAAAGCACAAGGCGATATTAATGAGATTATACATCAAGCAGCGGTGACCACGTCAGTTGATCAGGTGTTGCCGGGTCGTTTTATGTCATTTGGAAAAAAAGGTGATCATGACGCTGTGGTATTTTATGCAAGTGCTGTGAAAAATCATGCTGTCTTGCAAGGTGTTTTTATGGCAAAAAAAATAATAAACTCAAAAAATCCAGCCGCAAGTAAATGGTGGGTGGTGGTGGCAAAATCAGCTTATGAGAAAATGTTGCCGCAAGAAAGTGGGCGATATTTGGTTTTTGATCAGGGTTATCGCTATGCCGGTGTTCCTGGTGAGAAAAATTATCATGTTTTACAATTCAAGCATTATGGCACTCAATTAAAAATAAACAATGTGCCTCTCATTAATGTTGCGCAATATTATTCGATATCAAAGTTGTGGGCCCTCAAGTCGACCAGTAAAAAAGTCGCGGCGGAATTGCAGTGGCGGTTGGCAATGCCAATTGCAACGATTATTTTTGCATTATTAGCAGTGCCGTTGAGTGAAGTGCGTCCACGGTATGGAAAATTTACACAGCTGATCCCGGCGATGCTAATTTATATGGGTTATGCAGATTTGATTTTTCTCACGCGCGCTTGGATGCGAGGAGGTCAACTGTCACCTGAGCTGGGTATGTGGTGGGTGCATGGTGCTGCCTTATTATTGGCGATTGGTCTGATGTTGTATCGTGTAGGTTGGCGTCGTATTCGTCATATGTTTTCGACAGGTGCGATGACATGAAAATTTTAGATCGTTATATTCGTCATACCATTATTATGGCTACATTGATGGTCAGTGTGGTTATTGTTGGTTTAGAAAGTTTTTTAACGTTGGTTCAGCAGTTTCATGATATTGACGTGCAACATTATAATTTATGGAAAGTTTTTTTATTTGTGCCTATGCAATTACCCGCGCAATTTTATCAGCTATTTCCTATGGCTGGATTTTTAGGTGCGATGATTGGTTTGGGACGATTGTCATCAAGTAGTCAGCTAATTGTTATGCGTGCATCGGGTATATCCATTGTCAGAATTTTATGGAGTGTGATGAAAGCAGCGATCATCATGATTGTTTTAATGACGGCTATTGGAGAGGGGTTTGGTCCATTGTGGCAACAGCAAGCAGCCCAAATGCGTCAAAATGCATTGTTTCCAATAAATCATGGTGCTTTGTTACAATCCATTTGGTTGCATCAAGGAGATAGTTTTATTCACATTGGTGAGTTGAAAAGTCATGATAGTCTGATAGATGTTACGCGATATCATTTTTCAAAAACGGGACGTTTAACACGTACAACAATAGCAAAGTCGGCAAAACGAGCAGGTGATCATTGGGCATTATCAGATGTTAAACACACTGTCTTTTTAGATAAAAAAGTTTTAGTGAGTCAGGAAAAGCAAGCAAAGATGCGTATTGTATTTAGACCCAATTTACAAGTGGAAATGAAAATCATTTCTGGAGAACAATCTTTGTTGAGTTTGTATCGCACCATCATGTATCGACGTTCAATAGGATTGGATGTAAATCAATTTATATTTTCTTTGAGTCAGCGATTATTGCAGCCGATTACAACGTTGGTGATGATTTGTTTGGCAGTGCCTTTTGTGTTTGGTTCGTTTCGCAGTTCATCGATGGGTGTGCGCATTATTGCGGGTGTATTAATTGGATTTGTGTTTTATATGATGAATCAATTATTTGGTCCAATCACATTGGTTTACCAATTCCCGCCATTTTATGCGGCAGTTATTCCAACTTTGGTGTTTTTTGTAATAGGCATTTTTCTACTCTTTAGGACAAAATAAGAATTTCAAAAATAGCGACCTTTACTGTTCTGAAATGATTTGCAGCATGTTGATATTTCGTAGCGTCATTGTGTGTTTTTCAATTTGAATCCATTTCTTTTTCCCCCATTCATTCAATATACGGCTGATGGTGCTGCTTGTGATTCGCAAATAATTGGCGATATCTTGGTGTGTCATTAATAGTGGAAAGCGATGATTAGAAAAACCAGCTTGTTGATAACGCATCGCCAGTTGTAATAGAAAAGTGGCGACACGTTGCTGCGCGCTTGCACGTAATAAGGCGACATTGTCTTGTTGAATCCGTCGACTGACCATGCGCAATAATTGATTTCCTAAAGAAGGCATTTCTTGTGTGAGTGCAAATATTTTTTTAGTTGGAATGACGCAAATGTTGGATTGCGCAAGTGCCAAAATAGAAATAGAGCGTTGCTGTTCATCAATCATTTCCCATCCGAATAAATCAGGTGGAAAATAGAATCCCATGACGAATTCTTGGCCGTTAGCCGTAGTGGTATAACTTTTTAAAATACCTGCGCGAATAATATAAAGATGGGATGTGGATTGTCCTTGATGAAAGAGATGTTCGCCACGTTTAAGTATACGCGCAGGAAAGTGAAGCGCATCTAATTGTTTATTCATTGGTAAACAATGCGCGGCGTGAGAGCAATGTTGGCAAACGTTACGCGTCATCCAACATATTGTACATTGTTAAAACAATTTAGACCACGGGATCATCTTGTTGGGAACATAGCTGCAATACATTTCCCAGTATTTCCCATATTTATTGGCGCATCGTTTTTCATCACGATAAGAGCGATGTATTAATAAAATAGTTAAAAATATAACGTAAAACCACGGCAAACCATGTAAAAATAAAACAGGTAGTGTCCAAAAAAAGGCGAGTGCGATTTCTAATAAATAATGGAAATGACGAGAAATGCCCCACCAACCTGAAACCAATAGCACGCTGTTTTTTTCACGTCCTTGGTGATCAACATATTGCGCGCGAATTAATTGAGGTGGTTTTCCCCATACAGTGCAGTCACCGTTTGTCGCGCGTACCTTTTGTCGTTGCGCATCGGCAAGATAATTCAATAATACAGATGCAATACCCAGCATTAAAATGGCAGTTGCTACGATAGGAGAAAATTGATAAGGATGATTAACCAGATAAGCTACCGGTAAGGTATAAATACCGGGCACCCAGACTAAGCATCCCCAGCAAATATAAAATCCGGCACGATCATGCATGATATCAATCGAGCGCAAATAACCTGATTCCCACCAGAAAAATTTGGCAATATAAACCAGCATAATCGTTACAGATATAATCATGGCATTGCTCAGACCAGATAGTTGTGCTTGTTTTGCTGCGAAAGAAAGAATAATGATAGGCCAGCTCATCATGCCAAAGCGACAGTTCGTAAACTGTTTGATATCCCATCCAAAAATACGGGGGTATAGTTCCGTTCCCCAGTAGTAATCAAAAATAAAATTACCGCTGCTGCTGTGATCAGAAGAAGAAGGCTTGATACGGCCTTTTATATATAGCATAAGACAAAATAGTAAACTAAAAAAATTTAAGGCACCTAAAATACCAGCAAAATGATCATATACGATTGTGGGTGAGAAAAGCGCTAAAGGATAAGCGCAAAAATAAAACAGCGCCATTGTTATTATAAAGCATAAAAAACCATTATTCTTATAAACAGACAGGTTGCCTTTAGGTGTTTCAGGACCTGTTACATGTTTCCCGGGAACAACGCGCATTAAAATTAATTGTGTCGCCATAAAAATGGCAATCATTTTCCAAGCTGTGGATGTGCCAAAAAAAACAGGCTGCCAAATCCCCCAAATAGTATGCCAAATGCCATTTTGCAATAAGGTGTGATAAAAAAGCATCATAGAGCCTTGCATAGCAAAATTAATATGCCAAATTAATATCACAGCAGGAGGGCAAATGATCATTAAAAAAAGAGGTGCAATTGTTTTTTGAAACCAGGATGACATGGGAAACGATCCTTGTATTGGGATGGTAATAAAATTTAGGTTGTTAATAAAATAATTTGGATTGTAGCAACTTTTCAGATATCTTTACCAGAAAAAATTTTTGTACAAATGTTGGATCAAAAAATAAAATGAAAGATTATGTTGCAAGTCATTTTCGTTGGTTGCTTATATTAGTATTCTTAAGTGTGATTTTATTTTCTTTTTGTGCATTACCGGCCTTTTTTACTGATCCTGTTCCACCTAACTTGAGCACTGTTTTTGTTTCTTCTCTCGTTTATTTGGCGCAAAATTTTTTATTTGCTTGTTTATTGGGCTTGTTTTTATTGCCGATCTTTTTATGGGTTCGTTCTGATTTTTTAAAAGCAGTGATCGCTTTGCCTTTTTTGACAGCTACTTTTTTTATGTATTTTGTTACGTGTAAGGTTTTTTCATTTTGGCGCATCTTTATCAGTGGTAACTTGCTGAGTATGTATTTTTCAAAAGACAGTGCGCAAGTAGTCGATTTAAATAGTAAGGTATATATTTGGGTTTTTTTGATTGTCACAGGCTTTATTTTGATCAGTATTTTTATACTATGGCTTTCGCATCGCTTTAGAAATCATTTTAAACAAATTTATTCCTTTTCTTTTTTTGCAATTGTTTATTTTGTTGTGCAGGTGGGTTTTGTTTTTTTTGTTCGACAAGACGATGTTTCGTTTTTGCAATATACGCTTAAAGTGCCTTATTTTTATGACCTATCTCTAGTTAATATGTTGAACAAATTAGGGTTGTCTGTTTTTCCAAAGAGCACATTGTCTGCAAAACTACGAAATACATTATCTGATGATCATAGTGTGCTGAATTATCCGTTGCATCCTTTGCGATATCATTTACCGGCACATCCCCTGAATGTGTTGTTAATTGTGGTTGACACGTTACGTTATGACATGATCAATCCACGGAATATGCCGCACGTATTTCAATTCGCACAACAAGCGAATCAATTTTTAGATAACATCAGCGGTGGTGATTGTACTAGGCCCGGTATTTTTTCTTTATTTTACGGGCTTCCAGCGACGTATTGGAAAAAGGCATCGGCTTATCGAAGAGAGTCCATTATCATTAAAGCATTCCAGAAAAACCATTATCAGCTGGGTATTTTCGCGAGTGCGCCGTTGACTTGGCCTGCATTTGATAACACCGTCTTTTCACATGTTAAAAATTTGCCACTGACAACGCCAGGTAAAACAGCATTAGATCGTGATGCACAAATAACAGCAGACATGCAGCATTTTCTAAAGCGATCCGCAAAAACCAAAAAGCATTTTTTTGGTTTTTTGTTTTATGATGCACCACATGCTTATAATTCATTAAAGCTAACAAAACCTTTTCATCCTGTTGCTTCATTGAATTATTTTAATGTGGGTCGTGATACGCCGCGTGCTCCTTTTTATCATTTATATCAAAATGCAGTTTTTGCAGATGATCAATTTATCCAAAAAATTTTTGTTGCGTTGAAAAAAAATCAGTTAATGAAAAACACAGTGGTGATTATTACGGCAGATCATGGGCAAGAATTTAATGATAATCATAATAACTATTGGGAGCATGCGAGTGGTTTTTCAAAATACCAAGTGCGTACGCCTATGATTATTGCTTGGCCGAATCGCGCACCGCATCGTTATCATGAAGAAACAACGCATTTTGATTTGGCTCCCACGTTATTAAAGCGGGTTTTGGGTGTTGCCAACCCAGCCGGTGATTATTCGGTGGGCCATGATTACTTCCATATTCAAAAACAGCCGCGCTTTGTATTGGTTGGTAACTATGCTTATTATGCTTTAATTACACGTGATCATATTTTTGAATTCCATCATTCGGGTTTATATCGCACGACTGATTTAAAAATGAATGCATTGCCTAACGCGAGAATAAATCAAAAAGTAGCGTCGTTGCTAATTCAGCAGATGAAAAAATATAGTGTCAATAGTAAATCGGAGTGAGAGGATTTGAACCTCCGGCCCCTGCTTCCCGAAAGCAGTGCTCTACCAGGCTGAGCTACACTCCGTATCATGTGAATGTTCGCCGTGCATCCTTACACTGTTTCAAACTTGTCGCGATTGCACCCG
>PFPT01000067.1 GCA_002793195.1 Gammaproteobacteria bacterium CG_4_10_14_0_2_um_filter_38_22 | reverse complement strand
TTTTGCAGGATTGCAAAATTAAAATGATTTGCGCAGCAAATCAGCCCGCAGGGCGAGCGTACACGAAGTACGCGAGTCATCCCTCTCTTCCAGCAGAGGGTTATCTTCTATTTTGCGGCATGATTGAAATTGGCAATGTCTTTTGATAAGTTCTATCCAATCCAGGAATATGAATAACATGGTCTTTCACTTTATCTTTCGTGTTTCCAGGCATCGGGGTCTGAATAAACTCAACAGTAGATTTTTTCTCCGGTAAAATTAACTTTACTTTTTTAAGCTCAGAAACCGGTTTCTTTTTTTTATTTTTTATTTTAATCGCTTTGCTTTTTTGAATCATGTTCGTTTTTTCATTCCCTGTCTTTTCTTCTAAATTCACATCCATTTTATGTAAATTAAAAGTGGTCCATTGCGTATTCAATTTCTGCAATGGTATTTTTCGAGTCAACCAATGATTGATTTGCGCCAAATCAGATTCGGTTAACGTACCAGCAGCGACTTTCAAATCAACAAAATTAGTCAAATAGGTGTATTGATCATCTGCAAATTGTTGTTGCGCTTGATAAAGTGTTGTCAAATCGTTTAAGACATCCACCATCGTACGCGCACCCACTTTTAAACCGGCTTCAGTAGCAACCAATGCTTTATTTGCTGATGTAATTCGCAATTGATCTGCCTGTACGCGCAAAAGACTAGACATAATACCTGTATAATTATTATGTGTTTGATTGACCACTTGTCGATACACCACACCCAACTCTGCGCTCGCTGCCACATAATTATAACGCGCCTGTCTTGTTGAAGCATAAACTAAACCACCTTGCAATGGTTTGTAAGAAAGATTCAAACCCAGCGATGCTTCATCAGTACGAGTTGAATCACGCTGATTGTCCTCTTGATGATTTTCAGAAAAACCCGTTGATAAATCCAGTGTTGGCATATCAGCTGCTGACTGTTGACTGACTTTTTGCATTGCCGACAACACATTAAAACGCTGCGCGATTAAATTATAATTTTGTTTTGTTGCTGTGTTTGTCCAAACCTCCATGTTAGTAGGAATCGGTTTAATTAAAATTAAATGCGCGCCTAACCCATTCAGTGATGAATAATACTTTCCGGTAATAGCATGTAATGCTTCTAATTTATTTGATAAATTATTTCTGGCTGTCAATTCTTGTGCTGTGATTTGATCGTAACGCGATTTTGCATCATATACATCCATAACAGCAATTAATCCCGCATGAAATTTTTTATTCGATGCAACATATTGTTGCCAAATTGCTTTTTTATTTGCGATGGTGTAATACAAATTTTCATACGCTTTCAACACATCAAAATAAGCCTGGGTTGTGCGTTGCATTAAAGATTGTTGCGCTGCAATATAGGAAGCAGCGGCCGCCTTTACCACAGCAGCGGCACCTTGAATGGCATGCCAAGTAGCAAGATCCAAGAGGGGTTGTGTTATTGTTAAAGAATATCCGTAAGACCAATTATAATCGCTGATCGTACTCAGCGAATTTGGTACGTTAAAAGTATATTGACGTGCTCCATTACCCAACGCAAGCAACTGTGGCAAATAACCAGAGCGTGCAATCGGTAAATTCATCTTTTGCGCTTCCAGTGTGGCTTGCGCTTTTGCAAAAGTAGGGTCACTTTTTACTGCTTGCTGATAGACTGTTAAAAGACCCATGGCATGTGCAGCCATAGGCAAAAAAAACAAGGTTGACATAATGGCAACACACAGGCGATGTCGATTATTTTTTATCATAATCATTCCTCAATATACTATCGTCTATAATTTAAAATTCTTCACATAATCTTCAAGATCATCAATACGCAATGGCCTTGAAAAATAAAAACCCTGTAAAATATAACACCCACTTTCATACAAAAAGTCGGCCTGTTCTTTTGTCTCAATGCCTTCTGCAATTAATATAATATCCATTGCTCTAGCTAACGAAATAATACTTTTGATAATATTTTTACAATTCACATCCGTTTCAATACATTGCACAAATGATTGATCAATCTTAATTACTTTAATGGGCAATTCTTTTAAATGTGTGAATGATGAATACCCCGTTCCAAAATCATCCACCGCGATGCATAGTTCATTTGAAGCAGGTCGATTAAACTGATTTTTTAATTGCTCTCTGTTTTGCAACAAACTGGTTTCTGTTAACTCAAATATAATTCGACTATAATCAATTTTTTTTATCGCAATTTTCTTCAATGCAGACTCAATAAAATTCTCTTCTAATAATTGTTTAGAAGATATATTAACGGAAAATGAAACAAGGTGATTATTAAAATATGCGATGTTATGCGAAAAATGCTCAAAGGCATCCAATGCGGCATCCACAACCCATTCACCAATTAAATTAATTTGACCACTTTCTTCGGCAATAGGAATAAACAAGCTTGGCGCAATGTCGCCATATACTGGTTGCTTCCATCGCAATAAAACCTCAAAGCCAAAAATACTGCTTTTCATTAAATCAATTTGCGGCTGGAAAACAATGCTCAACTCATTTTTTTCAATTGCATGTTTCAATGCATTTTCAATAAAAGCGGTATGTAAAATATCATGGCTAATTTTATCAGTGTATATTTCATAACAGTTTCTACCACGTGCTTTAGCACGATATAAAGCCTGATCTGCTTTTTGAATAATGGATTCTGCATCCACATTCAAAATAGGCTCATGAACATAAGCAATACCAATACTCAAAGTTGTTAAACACTCATGTTCACCCACATAAAATGGCACGCGAAACTTATTTAATAAATTATCCGCCAAAAAAGCGACTTCACCAACGCTATTAATATGTTTAAATACGACTAAAAACTCATCGCCACCAATTCTGGCGATAATATCTGATTTTCTGATGGCCGACTTAAATCGCGCAGCCGCTTGTTTTAATAACTCATCACCGTTTTGATGCCCCAACACATCATTTACTTTTTTAAAGAAATCCAAGTCGACATAAAAAACAGCGAATGCATTTAATACACCTCGCTTGCACTCATAAATCATGGCTTCCACTAATTCTGAAAAATAACGCCGATTAGGCAAGCCTGTTAATGCATCGTGCATTGATAAGTTAATTAATTCATGTTCTGTCTTTTTTAAATTACTGATGTCAACAATTGCCCCAATATACTCGACTTTGTTATCCGACACCTCTGGAATACAGCTGCATCGCACCCATAATTCTTGAGCGTCTTTTGTCAATAATTTGGCTTCCATTTCAAAAGGTAATTTATTCTGTAAATGCACTAAAAACACTTTTAAAAAAGCGGCTTTTTCTTCTGGCAAAAAACATTTAAGCCAACCCTCATCACCCAGCTCTTCTTTAGAATACCCCAGCATGTGACACAAAGGTTCATTCATCGAAAGACAGTTGGCATTGGCATCCACCCTAAAGATACCCGTTCGTGTCACTTTGAGCACCTCGCTCATTTCATTTTGAGCAGGAACTGCTTTATCAGCATCTTGACTGGTTAAAGCACGCTGAATCGCATTTGCTAAACCCACCAGGTTTTGCTTAAGCAGGTAATCAAAAGCACCTTGTTTGATTAGCTGAATGGCTGTTTGATAGCCAATTGCACCAGAAATAATGATGATTGGCGCTGTAATTTTTTTTTCTTTGATGATGTTGATTGCCTTCGTTGCGCCAATACCGGGCACATCATAATCCATCAAAATCACATCAAATTGATCTGTATCTAATTTTTTACAAAATTCCTTTTCCTCATCAACCACCGTAATTTCAACAGAATAAGGCTGATCTTTTAAGGCAAGTGCAACCAGCTCAGCATCAACGCCATTATTTTCCAGATGCATGATTTTTATTTTTTTTGTATTTTCCATCTTATTGTCACGGCACGTTAACCAATTGTTATATTTTGTTATTTCAAGTTATAATGTACAAGTTATACGCTAATATAACAAGCAAGAGCACCAGTGGTATCGGAACGATAAAACAACAACCAGGACGTTGAAGAGGGAGTGACATGTCGATCAAAGCGCTTTTTCAACGATTCAAAAACTACTACCAAATACGCATCAGGACACGACTTGATGCTTTGCTGATTAAAACTGGTAAAGCGCTTAATCTCAACATGCTCAAACAGTGGTGCTCAGTCGTTACATCTCAATGCAAAAAAATAACGCTCCAAATCCGCCCTATTTTCTTGCTGCTTGCTCGCAAAATAAAAATTTTTTTTGCTTTCTTTCTAAAACCGCTTTTTATCATTCAAATTTATATTACTGGTGCTTTCACCTTTATTAAAAATCACCTTCTTTATTTTACGAAAAAATACTGGGAAAAGTTCAAACAAATTAAAATTCGCAAACAACGCATCGGCGAATATATAGACCAGCAAACTGCAAAAATAAAGCGGCTTGCTTGGGTGCAAAATTTTCTAGATGCTTCTCAATATGATACGCGAAAACCAACCTTGGTGAGCACCTGTTTTGCTAATATTTTAGCACTGGTTTTTCCACTGGCGTTAATGCAGGTGTATGATCGCATCGTTCCCAATCGCACATTGAGCACACTCACTTTTCTAGCAATTGGCGTGATATTCACTTTTTTCATTGAAGGATTACTTCGAGTCATGCGTGCTTACATTAATTTATGGGCTGATACAAAATATGAATTCTCTCTAGAGAAATCAGCGTTTAGTAAAATTATGAATGCGCCAATGTATGTCGCAGAAAAAACGGATGTGGGCACACGCTTAAAACAATTCAACATGCTAGACCAACTGAAAGGATTTTATAATACACAGTTACTCACTTCAGCATATGAAATCCCTTTTCTGCTGATTTTTTTATTTGCGATTGCATTCTTAGGTGGCTGGTTATTTTTAATACCTTTGCTGGCCGCTGTGTTAACAGGCTATATCACGCTGCGTTTTTCAAAAAATTGGGAAACCTTGCTGGAAGAAAAACTGACCTTTGAAGCAAAAGAAAGTGATTTCATCATCAATGTCCTAACGGGCATTCACACTGCAAAATCGATCGGCATGGAAGAGTTATTAATTCGTCGTCACGAACGCTTACAAGAATCTGGAACTGCTATCAACTACCTAAGCAGCGTACATGATGGCGACTTAATCACAATCAAAACTATCTCTAGTCAAGCCATTATTACACTTACTGCTACATTTGGTAGCATGCTGGTTATTCATGGTGATTTGGCAATTGGTGGTTTAGCTGCTTGTATTTTATTATCAGGTCGAGTCATGCAACCACTCGATCGTATTTTAACAGCACTTAATCGTTTAAGCATGATTAATATCATGCGTAAAAAATTAGATACCATTTTCACTCTACCTTCTGAAACAGTGGGCGAAAATAGTCAGCTGATCATTTCTACAGGTGAAATCACGCTAAAAAATATCAGTTTTGAATATAGCGATAAACCCGAGTCCAAAATATTAGAAGACATTAATCTGACCATTCCAGCCAATGGCTTGGTTGGCATTATTGGAGAAAATCAATCTGAAAAAACAGCGCTGTTAAATATTTTATCTGTTGTCGCAAAACCCAGCGCAGGCGAATATTGTGTCGATGGGGAAAATATTGAACGATACAATATGGGTATGTTGCATAAAAAAATCGCTTATTTGAATCGCGTTGGGAAATTATTTCGCGGAACGATTATGGATAATTTATCTGCATTTGATGAGCAGTTAATCCCTACTGCACGGCGCTTGGTTGATCGGCTTGGTTTAAACGCCATACTATCAAAATTACCCAATGGATATGACACTTTTGTGGGTGAAAAGGCGGTTGAAGCATTGCCAGGTGGCGTCATGAATTTAATTTTCATTATTCGCGCACTTGTGAATAAACCTAAAATTGTATTATTTGATGAAGCCAATATTAATTTAGACACCCATTACACACAAAGCATGGTTGATTTATTGGTTTATCTAAAGGAGCAAGCCAGTGTCATTGTTTTTGCAAGAAAACAATCAACCATTGCGTTGATGGACGTGGTTTATACTTTAAAAAATAAAAATATAACTCGAGTCGAGCATGCAGAGTAAATTACCCACATTAAATCGTTGCTTAAAGCCTTTATTAAAGCTATTAAAATGGCAAGGTGATGAACTAACTTTATTTGAAAGCTTGCCGCACTTCTCAGACGTTGAAACGACTGAGCAATTTCAATCGGTACTTAAAAATTTAGGATTTGAAAGCAATACCATTTCTTTAAAAATACAACAACCTGATGAACGATTATTTCCCTGTCTTTTATTGTTGAATGACGATGATTCTCCAAAAATATTAATTGAAAAAAACAAATCGGGGCTGTTAATTTATGACAGCAAAACAGATAAAAATATAACCATTCCAGATTCAAAAATATCTGGTGTGCTGATTTCTTTTAAAAAAGAATCGGCAGCAACACATAAAGAAAAAGCACAACACTGGTTTCAACGGATATTATTTTCTGAAAAAAAATTACTGTTTTTTGTTTTCTTTTTAATTGTCTTGCAAACGCTATGTATGGTTGTTCCTTCTCTTTATGTAATTGGCCTTTATGATTTTGTTATTACCTCCAATTCATTTGGTATGCTGCTCGCCTTTTTTATTGGTATTTGCATTATTTTTATTGCACTTAGTGGGATCATGTTTGCTCGAACCCGTTTTTTAGGGTACGTCGGTATACGTATACAAAAAAATATTGGCAATGCTATTTTCAAACAACTTTTAAAATTACCTCCTATTTACACAGAAAATGCATCCGTTCCAATGCAAATTATGCGATTAAATGATTTTAATGTTTTGCGCAGTTTTTTCAGTGGGTCGCTATTCGTTACCACTTTAGAGTTCCCTTGCATCAGTATTTATTTTGCAGTGGTCTGGCTTGTTGGAGGGGTTTTAGTTCTTATTCCTGTCATTGCATTAATTATTTCATTTTTATTATCCATTATTAGCTGGCGCACATCACGATCCAGCATTGGGAACAGCGCTTCGGCAGCAAGTGATCATAAAGATTTTTTATTAGAATCATTTTGGGGATTGCGTTCATTACAATATGCTGGATTACAGGAAAAATGGATTTCTCGTTTTCGTGAAATCAGCGCAAAGGCTTGCTATTTTAGTAAAAAACTACAATTTACCAGTCAAGTCAATGATATTGTTTTTAACATACTCAGCATGATGACCGGATTAGCTACCTTAGTTGTCGGAACCATTTTAGTTATTAATAATCAATTAAATCTCGGTGCCTTGATTGGTACCATGTTCATGATCTGGCGTATTTTAACTCCTATTCGATCAATCAATACCATGCTGCCTAAAATCATGCAGCTAAAAATCAGTGCCAAGCATATCAATGACCTAATGAATTTGCCCGCTGAATTACCAACAGAGCGACAATGGAAAAATGCACCTCGATACATTGTAGGTGCCCTTGAGTTTTCACAAGTCACTTTTCGATATCCCAATACAGATTCACCCGCACTTAAAAATATTAGCTTTACAATCAAAACAGGTGAAATGCTCCTGGTTATCGGACCCAGCGCTTCTGGAAAAAGCACCATGGCAAATTTAATACTGGAAATCTATTCTCCACAAGCAGGACATATTTATATTGACGGGCATAACATCAAACAATATGACGTAAATATTTTACGTAAAAACATTGCTTACGTTCCGCAACGCACCGAATTATTTTATGGCACAATCGCACAAAATATTGCATTTTCACAGCCACTTGCCTCACAAGAGCAAATCATTGAAGCTGCAAAAGCGGCCAATTTACTAGATGATTTAAATTTACTGCCGGAAGGTTTGAATACGCCCATTCGATTTTATAGCGATGAGAAATTAGGTGCTGCTTTTTGTCAAAAAATAAATTTAGCCCGTGCTTATTTACGTGATGCACCCATCCTGATTATGGACGAACCCACCGGCACACTAGATGAAGAAAGCACAAAAGTATTTGAAAATTTTTTATTGCAAATAAAAAAGAAAAAAACCATTATCATATTTGGACACAATACGCGGTTTCTCTCACTGGCTGATACAGGCATGATATTGTATGACGGCTATATTGTGAAAAGCGGTGAACCAAAAACGATTATAGAAAATTTACCGCAAGGGATGATATGACAACCGAAGAAAAAAAACCAAACATTGAGCAATTACAGCAATTATCCATTGCCAATTTACTTGAGGAAGGCAGCTATCCTTTATTGCTAAAACGCAGTATTTATTTTATTGCATTAATCTTATTTGCATTAATTTTATGGGCAAGTTTTACTAAATTAGATGAAGTTGCTGTCAGCTTTGGTGAAGTACAACCTATTAA
Organism: Gammaproteobacteria bacterium CG_4_10_14_0_2_um_filter_38_22; assembly: GCA_002793195.1. GTDB lineage: Bacteria > Pseudomonadota > Gammaproteobacteria > Coxiellales > Coxiellaceae > 2-02-FULL-42-43. The sequence continues at coordinate 12,072 of PFPT01000067.1, read as the reverse complement.
AGAAATTGAATCTGTTCAGCATCTAGAGGGCGGCATTGTTGCTGCTATTTATGTTAAAAATGGAGATGAAGTTAAAAAAGGTGAGAAGTTAATTAAACTAGACCCCGAGCAAGTTGCTTCCGAACTGCAAAAACTATCAGGACGTGAAGCCTCATTAAAACTAGACATCACCAGACTCAATGCTTTTATCAACGAAACCCCACTTCCCATGATTCCATGGCGCGATGCAACGACCACTTCTCGTTTTAATACACCTGAAAATCACGAAAAAATAGAGGGTATGTTACGCGAAAGCATGGATCTCTTAAACAAACAAAATCAAGAAAGAGATAATCAGCGCGCAATCTATTTAGAAAAAATCCATCAAAAAAAATCACAATTACAGCAATTTTTAGACAGCAAGACAGAACTAGAAAAAAAATATAAATTGGATAAACAAGAAGAAGAAATGTATGGCCCATTGGTGAAGGAAGGCTATGTTTCTCGAAAAGAATATTTAACAGCACAACGCAACAGCATTGAATCATTTGCAATCATCAAACAAACGGACGCAAAAATTAATGAGGCTAAAAGTGCATTGGAAGAATCACAAAATGAATTGGAAAAATTAAATAACAGCTTTAAAAAAGAATCCTTAAAAGAATTAAATCAACTCAATGGTCAATTAATTGAAGTGTTTTATAATATTCAACGTTTAACTGCGCTCAGCAAAAGATTGGTTGTAACCGCACCTGAATCTGGCATTATCAAAGGATTAACACTCACGCCTGGTCGAGTCATTGCCCCTGGAGATAATATTCTGGATATCGTTCCAACCAATGGTTTGATGCAAATTGAATGTAAAATCAGCCCGCATGATATTGGACATGTGCATATTGGTGATCCCGCAAAAATCAGAGTAAATGCTTATGAGTTTACACGCTACGGCTCTGTCAAAGGCACCGTCAATGAAATTTCTGCCTCTACTTTTTTAAACAAAGATGAATTGCCCTACTACAAAGCAAAAATTTCAATAGAGAAAAATTATGTTGGGGATAATCCAAAATTAAACCAACTTAAACCAGGGATGACAGTTGAAGTGAATATTGTCACTGGTAAAAAATCAGTTATGTCTTATTTAATTAGCCCTATTACACGTGGATTAAAAAGCTCATTTAGAGAAAGATAAACAAGAATATTACATGTAATCAATATAATCGATATGCTGGAAGGCAATAGTGGATCCATCATCAACTGTAACTGTACCGCCAGCATCTGCCGAATCAAATGTCAATCGTGTTACACCATGGCCTTGATCTGAAGTGGTGTAACTGGTTTCGCTACTTACATTCCAAGTACCATCAATAACACCCACGCCTCTCAAGAAAACACCGTCATTACCCGCGCCGGTTGCACCATCACCACCATAATAAGTGGCTGTGTTATTGCTATCACCATAGACATGCACCAACACATCATCACCATTATCACCATAAATGGTATCTGTACCGCCATTATTTGATGTGTGAATGATGTCATTACCCGCATCGCCATGAATCGTATCATTACCTGTTCCGCTCACGATCACATCATTACCTGAACCAGCATTGATCACATTGGTTGCCCCGCTACCACTTTGAATGTAATCCGCATTGTTACCACCATTAATTGTGTCATTACCTGTTCCACCAACCATGATATTAATTTTATTTGTATCACCAGTCAGTGTTTCTGTTCCTGTTGTGCCAGTTGTCGTAACACTGCTATTTGAACCCCAAATAAAATCATTCGCACTTAAATCAAATGCATTAAAGTTAGATAATTGAATTGACCAATCAGCTGTACCATCACCACCAAAATCAACACTCACAATTGTATCAGAACCACTTTGCGTCCAAATGACTTGATTAGTCGCGCTACCAAAACTGTCATCACCTAATAAATTATAGGGCGTAGAAACCAATGTGCTGATATCAATTTTATCACCTTCGTTTGAATCATAACTGCCCGATGAAGTATTAAAGTCTGTGATAATATCTCGCGCTGAAGCGTCACCAGATGAATAAGAGGCATTACTCCAAACAAACGTATCTGCACCAGTGCCGCCTGTTAATGTATCTGAACCAAAAGACAATCCTTCTAGCGCAACACCGTATTTCAAGGATAAGTATTCTTGAATAATCGAGATATCTGCTTGGCTTAAAGCGGCATGGTAAGTGATGATTTCGGATATATCCCCATCCATAAAAGTAAGACCGGTTGCAGCGCCTACCACATTGTTTCCACCTGTATTATTTAAAGCTGTTGTTGCTGTGGTGCCTGTAAAACCACCATTGACTTCTACCGTCTTACCCCATGTATTGTCATAATTACTGCTGAGCACATAAACATGGTCAATGGATATTGGGCCACCTACTGTATCTGTGTCATGGGTGTACCAATTATCTCGCAACGTGCCAGGGGGTCCAAAAATACGTAATGACGTATCGTGATTTGGAGAGCCTGTTCCGGATCCCAAAACACCTGAAGGGTAATCAAGAGAAAATGTATCGACAGAAGCCACGGCAAACAAACCATAACTGTTATTTCCTGCTTGAACCAAACTGCCATTGGGTAAAATGTAATAATCATTAACGCCATCAAAGGTGAGTGCTGCGCGTCCGTTGTGCGTGCTGTCGTAACCGAATGTTGCATAATTAGCAGCTGACAGCGCATTCCCATCATTATTGTTACCTGATTTGTCTTGCCAACTTGCAATCGCACCACTTGATGATGTGCCATTTGCGTTAATATCTGATGCATCTAACCAAACAGACATATTAGCAATGGTTGAGCTTGTAAACGCTTGGTTGTCCGCATAAATGATGTCATTACCTGCACCACCAGAGATGGTGTCACCACCATATCCACCCGTAAGTGTATCCGCACCACTGCCGCCTGTGATTGTATCTGCACCTGTGCTACCCACAATATTGGTATTTACACCATCCTTACTGGAAACAGTACCTGCTGCACTTAAAGTAACTTGACCCGTACCGCCAATCACGACTGCTTGAGGCGCACTCACATCACTGGTGTCTAAACTTAAGGTGTAAGTTTGATTATTAATTTCAACGGAACCATTATCTGATGCTGCAACAAATGCATTACTCATAGCAGCAGTACTATTACCACTCAATTGAATAACATCAATACCTGTTTTATTGGCCAATTCAGCAGTGGTGATAGTCGCTGCATTACTGAAAATTAAAGTATCTGTGCCGCTGCCTGCTGTGATGGTATCAGCAGCGCTGAAGTTAGCTTCATTAGTTATAAATGTATTATTACTTGATGTGCCTTCAAGAGTATCGGTACTGCTCGTAAGCGCGAATTCAGCATTGATACTGTTAGCGGGCAAGGTAAAATCACTTCCACTTAATGTAGTTGCATTAAAGTTTGATAATTGGATTGACCAATCTGCTGTGTTATCGCCACCAAAATCTAAACTGACAATGGTGTTAGCACCACTTTGTGTCCACCATAATTGATTTGCCATATCAGCGCCAGCACTGCCATTACCTAACACAGAAATGGGTGTTGAAACCAATGTACTAATGTCAATTTTATCTCCTTCACTGAGATTAAAATCAGTGATCACATCACGTGCTGAAGCGTCACCTGATGAGTAAGAAGCATTACTCCAAACAAAGGTATCCGCACCGGTGCCGCCTGTTAACGTATCTGAACCAAAAGATAGTCCTACTAAAGCAATACCGTATTTTAAAGATAAGTATTCTTGTACTGTTTGGATTTCAGCGCCAGTGAGATTTTTTTCGAAAAAAAGAATTTCAGAAATATCACCATCCATATAAGCGCTACCCGTAGCAACCCCAATCGCATTCCCTAACCCAGAGTTATTCAGCGCAGTGGTTGCTTTTGTGGCAGTATTACCGCCATTGACTTCTACAGTTTTACCAAAAGTATTGTCGTAGGTGGCACTTAATACGTAGGCTGTGTTAATGCTAATGGGACTTGTTGTTGTATCTAGGTCATTGCTACTCCACCAGTTATCTCTGAGGTCACCGCCGTTGATAACACGCATAGATGTGTCACGATTAGCAGTTTCTCCACCTGAAGCATAAATACCAGTGGTTGTTGCTATAGTGTCAACAGAGGCAACAGCAAAACCGCCATAGCTATTATTACCTGCAGAAATAATAGTTTCATTGGGCAAGCGGTAAAAATCATTCCCATCAAAAGTTAAAACCGCACGACCATTATGCGTACTGTCATAACCAAAGGTTGCATAATTAGTAGCAGCATCTGCTGTGGCAGTGGCAGCATTAGCGGATAAGTCTTTCCAATTAGCGATGCTACCGCTGACAACTGATCCATCCCCATTGACATTGCCTGCATCAAACCAAACGGTCATACCAGAAATAGTACTGTTGGTAAAAGCCTGGCTGTCCGCATAAATAATATCATTACCTGCACCACCAGAAATCGTGTCGCCACCATAACCACCAACTAAAGTATCTGCACCAGATCCACCAGTAATCGTATCTGCACCTGAGCTACCTACAATATTGGTATTTACACCATCCTTACTTGAAACAGCACCCGCTGCACTTAAAGTGACTTGACCCGTACCGCCAATCACGACTGTTTCAGGTGAGCTGACATCACTGGTGTCTAAACTTAAGGTGTAAGTTTGATTATTGATTTCAACGGAACCATTATCTGATGCTGCAACAAACGCATCACTGATCGCAACGGTACTGTTGTCACCAAGCTGAATGACATCAATACCCGTTTTATTGGTCAATTCAGCAGTGGTGATAGTCGCTGCATTACTGAAAATTAAAGTATCTGTGCCGCTGCCTGCTGTAATGGCATCAGCAGCGCTGAAATTAGCTTCAGTGGTTGTAAATCTATCATTACCTGATGTGCCTTCAAGACTATCGGTACCACTAGTGAGCACGAATCCAGTGGTAACGCTGTTAGCAGGTAAGGTGAAATCACTGATGCTTAATGTAGTTGCATTAAAGTTTGATAATTGGATTGACCAATCTGCTGTGTTATCACCACCAAAATCTAAACTGACAATGGTGTTATCACCACTTTGTGTCCACCATAATTGATTCACAATATCAGCGCCAACACTGCCATTACCTAACACAGAAATGGGTGTTGAAACCAATGTACTAATATCAATTTTATCTCCTTCACTGAGATTAAAATCAGTGATCACATCACGTGCTGAAGCATCACCCGATGAATAAGAAGCATTAGTCCAAACAAACGTATCCGCACCGGTGCCGCCTGTTAACGTATCTGAACCAAAGGATTTGCCCTCTAAAGCAACACCATATTTTAAAGATAAGTATTCTTGAATAGTTAAGATATCTGCTTGGCTTAAAGCAGCATGGTAAGTGATAATTTCAGATATTTCGCCGTCCATAAAAGTAGGACCCGTTGCAACGCCCACGGTATTGTTTACACCTAAATTATTTAAAGCAGTTGTTGCTGTGGTTCCTGTAAAACCACCATTCACTTCTACGCTTTTTCCAGAGGTATTGTCATAGTTACTACTGAGCACATAAGCATGGTTAATGGATATAGCACCACCCACCGTATCTGTATCATTAGAAAACCAGTTATCCCGTAGCGTGCCAGGTGGTCCAAAAATACGTAACGAGGTGTCTTGATTGGCTAAAGTTGTCCCAGATCCCAAAACACCTGAAGGGCTACTAAGAGACAGCGTATCTACAGAAACAACAGAAAATAAACCATAACTACCATTTCCTGCCTGAACCAGACTGCCATTTGGTAAAACGTAATAATCGTTTGATCCATCAAAGGTGAGCGCTGCGCGTCCATTGTGCATACTGTCATAAGTAAGCGTTGCATAGTTGGCAGCCGACACAGCTGCACCATCATTATTATTACCTGATTTATCTTGCCAACTTGCAATAGCACCATTTGATAATGTGCCATCTGCATTAATATCTGATGCATCTAGCCAAACAGACATATTAGAAACGGTTGAACTTGTAAACGTTTGCTTGTCAGCATAAATGATGTCATTACCTGCACCACCAGAAATCGTGTCACCACCATAACCACCAACTAAAGTATCTGCACCACTACCACCCGTGATCGTATCTGCACCAGAGCTACCGACAATATTGACATTAACACTCTCTTTTGCAGAAACAGTACCTGCTGCACTTAAAGTAACTTGACCTGTACCGCCAATCACGATTGCTTGCGGTGCACTCACATCACTGACATCTAAATTTAACGTATAAGTTTGGTTGTTGATTTCAACGAAACCACTATCTGATGCTGCAACAAATGCATTACTAATCGCAACGGTACTGTTGTCACCAAGCTGAATGACATCAATACCTGTTTTGTTTGCTAATTCTGCTGTAGTAATCGTAGCGGCATCGCTAAATATTAATGTATCTGTGCCACCACCTGCTGTGATTGAATCGGCTGCTGAAAAATTGGCTTCTGTCGTAGTAAACGTATCATTGGAAATACCGGTTGCAAATGTATCAATACCGCTAGTGAGTGTCTTACTATCTGCTTCATCACTCACCGTCACTGCGACATCATAATTCGAAGAAGTAGCGCCATCACCATCATTGACGGTTAATCGAATTGTACGAGAGCTTGTTGGTGCATCCACCGTATTTTGATAACTGATTGCTTGAATTAAAGCATCTACCGCCGCAACGCTTGCATAGACACCATTAAAGGTAACCACTAAATTGTTACCGTTACTACCATTGCTTGAAATAGTCCCAATGTTATTACCTTCATAACTGACTGTTGATCCAGACACGCCAATTTGCCCAATACCTGTCCCTTGATTTTGAATTGATAATTGATCTTCTGCGCCACCACCCGATGCATAAGCAATGGTCACATTACCACCATTAAAATCGCTGCTATCTGGATCAGTCAATACAACGCTGCTATCGAGCACTTGTGCTGCACTACTCACTGTGTTTTCAGCATAGGATGCCAATGTTATAAAACCAATCAACGTTGGCGGATCATTAACACCAGCAATAACAACTTGAAAACTACCATTTGCACTTAAGCCTCGCGCATCTACTACCCGAAAACTATAACTATCAATCAGTGTCTGACCCACCTTCAATGCTTGAACCACATTCAATGCATTATTAACTGCGTAACTATAAGTACCGCTTGAATTTAAAACAGCAAAACTACCATAAGAGCCTGTTGTACTACCGGAAAAACTAATGGCATCTCCATCAGGATCACTACCAGGCAACCCACCTGTCACAACAGCGCTATCTCCAAAAAGATTTAATAAAACTGATCCTGCGTTCGGTGCGTGATTAGGCGGTGGAGGGGGTGGTTTGGTTGCCGTTGTCGTGGTTGTAGTGCTTGTCGTACTGACTGGTGTACTGACTGCTGGCGATGAGGAAACCACATTAATAACTGTAGATGGCGTAGAAACTGGCGCAGATGGCGCGAACAAACTGCTTGATGAAGCAGAAGAACCTGTCGCTGCATCAGAAGATGAAGTGGATGCAGTTGAATCAGATGAGGTTCCAAATGGAGAAGCAACACTGCTGCCTAACCCAAGAGCGTCTGGCAAATTGAGTGCAGCAGTAGCAGCTAAAGCGGCTGCGGCTGCTTTAGCTGCTACTGCCGCTTCGCCTGAAAAAGAAGACTGTTGAGAAAAACCACTTATTCTATTTTGAACACCGCCAAGCCCAAAACTTCGACCATAGGCATTACTATCAAAACCATCCGCGGAAACTTGTGTAATTTGAAATTGATAACCACTGTATTCATGACCTAAAAACCCCGATCCTTTTTCACCTTTTTGCCCATCACTGGATTCTGAAGCAGACACTCTCTTGATAAGAAAATCGACTGCTTCTATTTTGCTATTTTGGTTATCGGCAAGAGATTGTTCAGGTTTAACGTCATTCACGCGTATTTCATTCACTGAAATAATGGCTGCTGATTCTTGAGTTGCTCTGGTTGTTAATTCACTGGGCTTTTCAACTTGCTCACCTTTTGTCACCTTGCCGTAGTGTTCTGAAAGCGCAAAGCGAGGTTCAGGCACACTAACACTCCCAACTCTCGCATCAGGAGTCACTTGCAAAGCCGAACTCGCCGGCTGTTCAGCGCTCACTGCAGGATCATCCGTGACACCAGGCGGCTGAACATGTTGAGGAACCAATTTATCACTCAAAATACACCTCACCTAACCATAGATAATAAAACCCCTTTCATAGAGTTAAGTATAGTACAATTTATAATTTTTTCTTAATGTATCGAAAAATAAGTATATCGGAACATACTGATAAAATTGATTATTTCTTTGGTGTATTTTAAAGCGTCTCCCTTAAACTATAAAAGCCAAGGCTGCCATAACATCGAGCGCATTTCAGTTAAATTTTGAAACTCGGCTGACACATTAGGCTTCTCACTTAAAAGTGAGCTTGCACACAGTGCCAACAATTTGTTTCATCTTATGTATCGTGTTGGCTCGAGTATAAAAGCCTTAGGCTTTCTCACGGATAACTATAGACGAGGAATGTGCATTTTACCAAAAAATTGAAATAAATATTTTTATTTTTCGACAAATTGCAACGTAACTTAAAGGTTATTTCAAGCTGTATTTTATTCTTCGCGTGGTTTTGCCATGCGCACAACAGCCGGACGGCCATGCACATCTTTTCCATTCATCGACAGTGCTTTTTTCGCATCTTTGAGATTAACAAAAGTAACAAATGCAAATCCTTTTGATCTGCCCGTACGCATGTTTTTAATTAAACGCACATTACCCAACTCGCCAAATTGTGAAAAAATATGTTTCAATTGATGCGCATTAATTTGGTACGGCAAATTGCCTACATACAACTGTTCATTCTCAGGATAATGCTGTCTTGTTTTAGCACGCATCCTTCTTTTGATACGTATCACTAATAATAATAACAATAAAACAACAACGGCAATCACAACATAAACAGACATTGAAAAAATTGGCATGCAATACTCACTTATAATATAGATGAAAATGAAAGATGAATGTCATTGTAAAAAAGCAATGCAAATATGTAAAGGTAAACAAGCGTTTCACAACAGGTAAAACGCTTGTTTAAAAAATATTAGACTGTAAATTTGTAACTGGCGCCGGCATAGGCAGCATAAGTAGCAGGAACTTGATTGCTCGCTGCAAATGACATCAAACCTTGCACACTGACGGCAATATTGTCATTCACATTATAAGCCGCACCCACACCAAATTCAGGGACCACGCTGTCTTTGCGCGCACCAAATACATCTTTTGTGTGCAAACGCATGACACCTGCTTTACCAAACGCATCAAATTGATCATGCAACGGATAGATACCTTTGCCCAATAAACTCCAACCGCTGGCTTCCGCATTGCTTGGCGCATGAAAGTCTGCATAACTCAATTCAAGCGCAACATAACGACAAAATTGATAACCCACATTCGTCATTAAAGCAAAGCCACGCAAATCTTTGGCGGGCACATTCTGATTTTGAAAAGCCACTTTGCTGTAACCCATATTACCACTGATATAAAAACCGGCCGTGCTACCACTCGTTGTATAAGCAGGCACTGCTTGCGCTGTATTTTCTGTATCCGCAAAAGCAGTTGCGGTTACAGCAGCGCTCGCAATAAAAGCAAAAATGATTTTTTTCATGTTTTTTATCCTTAAAAATTTTTGAGGAAATTATGTGTAGAGATCATTCGAATGTCAAACAAAAAAAGGCGCCGAAGCGCCCTTTTGAAAGATACAAATAAACAATTACACGTTAAATTTGTAGCTTACACCAGCCAAGATATCATTTGTGTAAGGAATGTTAACCTTTGCACCGCTCTTAGTGAAGTTAGTTCGGAATGTGTAAACATCTTGTAATGTCAATGCCACATTGTGGTTAATATTATAAGAAGTACCCAAACCTAACATAGGAGTCCACGCGCTGCCTGTTAATTTACCAATAGTAGCGCCACTCTGATCCGTGTTTTCATGCATATCAACTGCACCCGCTTTCGCAAATACATTAAACTGATCGTTGATTGGCAAGATACCTTTTACATCAGCACCAAAACCACGGAGTGTCGTTTTATAGGTTTCACCACCAGGAAATGACGCTTTACCTTGACCAAATTGTGAATAACCACCTTCAACCGCTACGTATTGGTTAAACTGGTAGCCTACATTTGCATTCCAAGCCAAACCACTGCGATCTAACTTAGTTGGAGCGCCGAAAAAATCAGATTTTTTATAACCTACATAACCATAACCCAACGCACCACTTACAAAAATGCCAGCAGCGTTGTTGTTTGAAGCAGAATTATTATCATAAGCAGCCGTGCTTCCACCTGCGGCAGCCATGCCCACTGTTGCCAATGCAGCTGCACTGACGAAACTTACGATTAATTTTTTCATGAAAAATTTCCTGTTTAGTTAATTAAACACTGAGATACAAACCACAGTGCGCGCAGTATGCATAAGCGATTTTTGAAAGTCAACATAGCACTTTTAGCATTTTTTGCTGTGTTTTATTCTGAAATGGACGTGATGGTAATTAGCGCTGCTGGTTGCTATTTTGACAGTAAAAAAAATAACACGCCTGATTTTATAATTTTACGTTTTTAAAAAAATAATGCATAATGCAAAATCGATTTTATATTGAAAAATACGAGAAAAAAATGACATCACCACAACACCACAAGCTTATTATTTTAGGATCCGGCCCTGCTGGTTACACCGCATCTGTTTATGCCGCACGCGCTAATTTACAACCTGTTTTACTCACGGGCATGGAACAAGGTGGGCAATTGATGACTACAACCGATGTCGATAACTGGCCCGGTGATGTCGAAGGTTTACAAGGTCCTGCGCTAATGGAACGCATGCTCGCCCATGCCAAACGTTTCGACACAGATGTTATTTTCGACCACATTCTTGAAACCCAATTACAAAAAAGCCCCTTCTATTTAAAAGGCGAAAATGCCGAATACACCTGCGATGTCTTAATTATTGCAACCGGTGCATCCGCACGTTACTTAGGCATTCCATCGGAACAAGCTTTTCGTGGCAAAGGGGTTTCTGCTTGCGCAACGTGTGATGGATTTTTTTATCGTAATAAAAAAGTCGCTGTGATTGGTGGTGGTAATACGGCTGTTGAAGAAGCGCTCTATTTAGCTAACATTGCATCGCACGTGACCATTGCGCATCGTCGCGATACATTTCGCGCAGAAAAGATATTAATTGATAAACTAAAAAACAACCCAAAAATTCATATTGTGTATGATTCCGTTTTAGATGAAGTGCTCGGTGATGACAAAGGCGTGAATGGCGCGCAATTAAAAAATGTGAAAAACAATGAAACGCAACACATCGATGTTGATGGCGTTTTCATTGCTATTGGCCATGACCCCAATACCAAAATATTTAAAGGTCAATTAACAATGAATGAATCAGGTTATATTCAAACCAAAGGCGGGCAAGCTGGCGCTGCAACATCAACAAACATTCCGGGTGTTTTTGCAGCAGGTGATGTCGCTGATCACGTATACCGTCAAGCCATTACGTCTGCTGGATTTGGGTGCATGGCAGCACTGGATGCAGAGAAATATCTGGATCAATTAAAATAATCTGCGATAATGCTCTATCAATTTAAAAATAAGGTCAGTTAAACAATGCCAAAAGAAGAATCGATTGAAATGGCCGGCGTGATTATCGAAGCGCTGCCCAATACCACATTTAAAGTGAAATTAGAAAATGGCCATATCATCAACGCCCATATTTCTGGTCGCATGCGCAAAAACTATATTCGTATTTTAACGGGTGATGCCGTGATGGTCGAATTAACGCCGTATGATTTAAGCAAAGGCCGTATTATTTTCCGTGATGCCGGAAATAAAAAGCCAACAACCGATGCCAACGAACAATCTTGATCAAACAAAAGCTAAAATTTTACTTTGCGCAGGACAAAAATTAACTTTCAGATGAAATGAACAGATAACTCGCTGATTTATAAAAAATCCATATAATTCGTTTCGACTAAAAAAGGAAC
>PFPT01000048.1 GCA_002793195.1 Gammaproteobacteria bacterium CG_4_10_14_0_2_um_filter_38_22 | reverse complement strand
GCGTCCATGTTTTCATGGACAGAACGATATCACATCAAATGCAAAATCAACAAGTTAGAAATTGGGTGTTGCCCCGGGTTATTGAGAAGTTACTGCAGGAGTCTGTAACTAAATGATTAACAAGAGAAAAGTGCCCGGGGCCGGAATCGAACCGGCACGGAGGGTTAAGCCTACCGAGGGATTTTAAGTCCCTTGCGTCTACCAGTTCCGCCACCCGGGCATTTTTAAACGATGACTTTGCGATTATCACAAATCTAAAAGTCTTGCTGCAACTGGAAGCAGCATTGACACGCTTTTTAGGCTGGGGCCGGAATCGAACCGGCGTACGCGGCTTTGCAGGCCGCTACATAACCACTCTGACACCCAGCCACAACCTTTGAAAAAAAACTGGAGCGGGAAACGAGACTCGAACTCGCGACCCTAACCTTGGCAAGGTTATGCTCTACCAACTGAGCTATTCCCGCATTTTAAAACTTCTATACGGCACATCCTTGTGCCTGCAATTTACTTGTCGCTATTGCACCCTGCCACACTTCCTGTGTGGCGTGCGTCGCTGCGCGACTTACCCAACTGAGCTATTCCCGCATTTTAAAACTTTTATCTACAGTAAAAATTAAACTCGTTAGTTATAAGAATAACTTACGCGACAATCATACAATTATTTTAATACTTGTCAATCTTCAAATCAGGCCAAGCTGCTTTTAAATAAACAAACATCGACCAAACTGTTAAAATTGCAGCAAAATAAAGCAAAAAAGCACCAATCCATTTCACCCATTCATATGAAAAAGGATGATACCAAACTAACAAAACTAATGCGATCATTTGAATAGCTGTTTTATATTTTGCAACCATCGTTACTTTTACACTCACGCGCTTTCCAATAGCTGACATCCATTCACGCAATGCAGAAATAGCAATTTCACGACCAATAATAACAGCACTTGCGACACTCAAATAAGGAATTAAATTTGAACTCAATACCATTACCAACGAAACAGCCACCAATAATTTATCTGCTACTGGATCTAGAAACGCGCCAAGCTGCGTCATCTGAGAAAGACTACGCGCTAAATAACCATCCAGCCAATCAGTAAACGCAGCCAATGCCAATAACATTGCAGCTAATGGATGTGCCCAGTGAAAAGGCAAAATATAAAAAATCACAATGACTGGAATCGCGACAATGCGCAAAACCGTCAATATGATGGGTATATTCATAATTTTTTCCCTATACGATCCCAGCGAATATGATCATACCAATGCGCTGAATTGGCCTTCCAGCTCATCCAGATAAATTCAGCACGTCCAATAAAATCATTGCGTTGTACCGGCCCCCAATAACGACTGTCATCACTATCATCACGATTATCACCCATCATAAAGTAATCGTCTTTGGGTACAACAACATTATAAAAATTATGAGCAGGCATGTCAGGTCGCACAAAGATGTCATGTTTTACACCCATCAAATCTTCTTGATATTTTTGATACGTATTTAACTGACCAAAATCATCCAGGCGCGTCACAGTACCTAAATATTTCTGTTTTTGTTCCTTACCATTAATATACAACGTCTTATTAATGTAACTAATATGATCACCGGGTAATCCTATTACCCGTTTTACAAAAGTAACCGCATGATTGACAGGGTAATAAAATAAAGCAATTTGCCCTCGTTTTGGCTCACTCACTGACATTATTTTTTTATTCCAAACAGGAAAACGCAACCCATATTGAAATTGATTCACAAAAATAAAATCACCCGGAATAACAGTAGGCTCTAACGAGCCCGTTGGAACACGATACGGCTGTGCAACAAAAGAACGTATTAGGAAAACAGCCAATAATACAGGGAAAAACGCACGTGCGTATTCAATAACCAAAGGACGCTTTTTTTTCTCAAGCAGCGGCTCACCTTTGCAAATACAAAAAATAAAATCACATAATGCAACCGCACCCGTGAATACAACAACACTCAATAGAATTAAAGGGAAATCTAAAATCATGATTGCACTCTCCGTTTCGCAGCACTGGGGATATAAATCGCTGTCCCCATAAACGTTAACACAGGTCCAACCATATCACTGGGCAGCAACATATTAATAATCACGCCATTTGCACCAATCGATGCGGCTAATTTTTTCGCTTTTTGAAATACTGCATTCTGTGCTTCTGAATTTAAGGTTGAAAAATGCAACTCAACACGTACATCGCCCAACCGCGTAAAAGCAACCGCAGGTACTTGATGGTAAATATGCACTTGATCTGCAGAAATAGCGGAGCGCACTGTTTTTACAGGCAACACCATTCCTTTCGGTGACTCAATTTTTTTAGGCGCAGCCAACAGTAAAGCACACAAAAACAGCAACCCTACCAACGTGCAACTTATTGTTCTCACACTCAATGGAAATCCCCCGCAGAAATAAAGAGGACATTGTATCGGAATTATGAAAGAAATAGCACTCTGAAATGTCTTTTTGTTATGGTTTCATGTGGTTGTAAAATAAGCTATGATCTGCGCATGAAGATGACGAATCCCATTCTTGCGAAAATAATGCCCTATTTAATGATGGCGCTGATGTGCGTTTTGTTCATCGTCAGTTTTTTTATTTTCTGGTACGTGTTCTTAATTGTGATTGCCATTGGACTTATTTTATTTTTAATCGGGTTTGTTCGAGCAAAACTATTCCATCATAAAAAAACAACCGCCTTACATGAAGCATTTATTATTGATATTCAGAAAGAAAATAATAGCTCGGATACACCAGAAAAAATAGGACGTATTATTGAGCATGATGAACATGAGCAATAAAATCAGATGATGTCGTTTGAGAAACCCAATCTTGACCTACTTTAATTTCATGCCCCACCAAAACTTCATCTTTTCCCGAACGCACAGCAAAAAACCAAACACATGAATCAGAAACAACTTTTTTCACTGGCTCAACTACAGCTGAACGCGTAATTGGCGGAGAAAAATCAACATCATAAATAATTTTCGGTGAGCGTTGTGTTTGAGCAAAAAGACACTGATCATAAGCTGCCACAGATGAAAAAAATGATAGCCGCAATCTACCAGAAAGTAAGTCAGGATTATCTGTTAACACAGTGGCTTTCTGCGAAAAATTTTTTGTTGCGGTTGAAAGCAAGGCACATGCTTTCAAGTCATTGCTTTCATCCAATTCAATTTTCAAACCCAAGCCAAAATGTGCAATCATTAAAAACTCATAAATCATATTTGATAAATTTGATTCCGAATGAAACAGGGCTTTTTCTGCTTCCACAACATCAGTCGGATCAACATATAAACAATCGACCAAATCAAACTGAATATGGCGGATATTATTGCTCACCAACAAGGTAAGTAAAAATAGTTCATTTAATAAAAACCCAGATGCAATAGCAGCAATACGTAACGGCTGATCCGGCTCTGTTGACTGAGAAATAAACTGCAACGCACACTGCAAAACCAATTGTGCAATAATAGTGCGTTTGTTATCTGGATCACAACGATCAAATGCATTAACACAAACACATTCGCATAAACCAAAAGTATCGTTGTTATCTGCAATCCTATTGCCGACTTCTTTATCAACCTTAATACGACGCAGTGTTGTTTTTGGGCGAGAAAATGCTTTTTTTGTTTTTTCCTGCAAGGCTAACGCCGTCTCTTTCGTTGCTTTTCCCAGCTCATCCGACGTTGGAATAAAATCAACGGGGTCAATAGAAAGGGGTGTCGCATTGAGTTGAGATTCGTCGCGCATTTTCCTCAAACCATTTTTTAATGCTGCTAAAATATACGGCAAAAATTAAAAAATCAGCCTAACAATAATCCACTGCCTCGTTACAATATATCCATAGCTGGAACGTATGGTTTTTGTAATGCCTCAGCTACATCAGGATTCGTAATAACACCGCGGCAGACATTTAATCCATCACAAAAATGTTTATCATTACGCAATGCTTTCTGATATCCCTGATTGGCTAATCGTATAATGTAAGGTAACGTTGCATTATTTAATGCTAAGGTTGCTGTACGCGGCACAGCGCCTGGCATATTCGCCACACAATAATGTACGACTCCATCAACAACATAAGTTGGATTTTTATGCGTTGTGGCTTTTGCCGTTTCAACACAACCGCCTTGATCAATTGCCACATCCACAATCACTGAACCTGGTTTCATTTTTGATAACATATGACGCTTAATTAATTTTGGTGCCGCACGTCCAGGTAATAATACAGCGCCAATAACCAAATCTGATGAAGCAATATGTTCTTCCAAACTCGCAATAGTGGAATACACGGTATTTAATCGTCCACCAAACTGTAAATCCAATTCTTGCAAACGATTTAATGACGTATCCAATACCGTTACTTGTGCTTCACGACCCATTGCCATACGAACCGCATTAGTGCCAACAACACCACCACCCACTACAGTAACTTTTCCAGGAAAAACACCAGGTACACCACCTAACAAAACACCGCTACCACCATGTGATTTTTCAAGTGACGCAGAACCAACTTGAATCGACAAACGCCCAGCCACTTGGCTCATGGGTGATAACAAGGGTAAACCGCCTGACTTATCTGTCACTGTTTCATAGGCAATTGCAATACACTTTGATTTAATTAATGCTTCTGCTTGCGTAAGATCAGGCGCTAAATGCAAATACGTAAACAGCACCAAATTTTCACGTAAAAAAGGAAATTCTGCAGGTTGCGGCTCTTTGACTTTCACAATCATATCCGCTTTTTCCCAAATCATCTCAGGTTTCGCTAAAATATGTGCGCCGGCTTCACGATATGCTTCATCATCAAAACCAATTCCTATGCCCGCATCATGCTCAACTACCACATGATGCCCATGGTTTACCAATTCATGCACACAAAATGGCGTTAAACCAACACGATATTCTTCCGTTTTAACTTCTCTGGGGACACCGATAATCATGAAAAACTCCTAACAAATTGGATGGTGAAATATACAGTAGAAAACATTTTAAAACAAATCACTGAGCTGCCGATTTAAAAGCAATTTAAGCAGAACCAGCACGGTGATAGCAGCAATAATTAAAATAGAAGTGCGGTAATCTTTTAAGTCAATCACAAAAACCAATGCCATTCCCACCGCTGGCGGATGCTCAATCTTCAAACCCATCATTAAAAAAAGACAAACAACAACCGACACTGACGCTAAAAAACTAATCCACACAAATCCATAACCTGAATATAACAATAAACCACCCATCACATGCAACAACATGCCGCATAAAATCGCAACCACATAAGCCACGATTAATCGCAATGGATGTGCAGAGACAGAACTGGGTTTCGAAAAAATAATAAAAGCGCTTGATGCTAACGATCCAGCACCCACCGCCCATAACACATCTGATTTTGCTGTGTGATAAAACAAATTTAATATCACAAACAAAAAAATAATAGCGGGCTGCCAAATATAATTTGCAACCACAGCTGCTTTTCGATTAGGAATGGGCATAATAAAATTCTCTTACACAAAAAAGCGAGTAGTGATGCGATTTTACGCCTAGAAAAAAGGAAAAGAAAAGGTTTTTTCGATAAACTGCTCTTCTGAAATGTTCAACGCTCACCTAACTGCCCGATATTTAAAAAAACGCCCCATGTATACATGATCTAGCCCCTAGAATCTGACACAGCTTGACCCAAACCCAACCACCATAAAATGATCCTTCATTTAATCTCCCTTGTTTTTTAATTGATTGACATAAAAACAACCACTACTTATAGTGCTGTGAGTGAAGAGGTGCGTTTACGAAGTCATTTTGCTCAAGTGTCCATTTATGAACAATGCAAAACCAGAGCGTCGACGCCGAAATAAAAAATAAATTAAACTATTTTTTATTGGATCCCATAATGAAAGTTAGTGGATTTGTCACATTAAGCATGATTAATGTGGAGCGCTTCAGGTTATTTTTCAATATCTCATTTTTTGAATTTTTCCTGTTTCCATCTGCATTAAAAATATTGCCACTTTATTTTGATCAGGAAACAACATGTCTGAATTAAAACGTCAACTCACCACGCGACACATGTCGATGATTGCACTCGGCGGCACACTGGGCACTGGTATTTTCCTAACGAGTGGTGCTGCGCTTTATACCGCAGGCCCGTTCGGCGCTATTTTAGCGTATCTAATCATGGGCATGATGGTTTATTTTCTCATGAATAGTTTGGGCGAGATGTCGGCGTATAAACCTGTTTCTGGTAGTTTCTGCGAATACGCCAGCGATTATGTGAGCAAACCATTTGGCTTTGCAATGGGATATAACTATTGGTTTAATTGGGCTATTACGATCGCAGTAGAATTAATTGCTTCTGCCATTGTTATGCAGTACTGGTTTCCACATGTGCCACCTGTCCAATGGTGTGCATTATTTTTTGTTGCCATTTTTGCGCTAAATATTTTATCTGTCAAAAGCTATGGGGAATCGCAGTATTGGCTCTCATTAATCAAAGTTGCCGCTATTCTTATTTTTATCGTCATCGGTGTGCTTGTTATTACTGGCTTTGACAAAACGCATCGAGTCATCGGATTTCATAACTGGACACAGGGACACTTTCATGACGGATTATCCGGTTTATTTGCTGTGTTTTTGTTATCTGGCTTTGCATTCCAGGGAACTGAATTAATTGGCGTTGCAGCAGGCGAAGCAAAAGACCCACATAAAAGTATTCCACGCGCAGTAAAACAAATTTTTTGGCGAATTTTATTATTTTATATTTTAATTATGTTGATCATCAGTTTAATTATTCCCTACACTGATCCACGGCTACTGAATGAAAACAATAATATCGCCATGAGTCCATTCACGATTGTTTTTTCAATGATGCATATTCCTTATATTACTGGCATCATGAATTTTATTATTTTAACGGCATTATTATCAGCGTGTAATTCTGATCTTTATTCCGCAACGCGTATTTTATGGCATCTTTCAAAAAAAGGCAGCGCACCAAAACTTTTTTCAATAGTCAATCAGAATGGCATTCCCATTTACGCCTTACTGGCAACTGCCTCATTTGGTTTACTTGCTTTTTTATCGGATCTTTATGGCGGCACATTTATATTTTTAATGCTCGTGAATATTTCAAGCTTAGCGGGATTTTTAGCTTGGTTTGGCATTGCACGCAGCCATCTTGGATTTCGAAAACATTATTTAGCAAAAGGTCATCAATTACGTGACTTACCTTTTATTTCACGTTTTTATCCCTGGGCACCCATCATTGCCATTATATTGTGCTCGATTATTGTCTTCGGACAATGGTATACGCTTGCAATACAACACAACATCTCATGGTCATCATTGATATCCATGTATATTGGGCTACCGATTGTGTTTTTTCTATGGCTTGGAAATTGGTGGTATCACAAAAAGAAAAGCGGCTAAAATATAGCGCACTAACAAAAAAGCGGAATATTAAAATATCATTTCGTTAAATTAATTGCGCGGCAGCAATAATTTGCTTGCTGGCAGTCTCAATTTCTTTTTCTGTAGTGAATCGCCCAACACTCACACGAAAAGAACGATTGGCTTGATCGCGCGATAACCCCATTGCTATCAACACATGTGATGGCTCTGGATCAACCGCATTGCATGCAGAACCTTGTGAAATAGCCAGATCCTTTAAGATCTTTTTTAAGAATAATCCAGTATCAATATGATCAAAAGAAAAATTCAAACAACCACACACCCGATTTTTTTTATCACCATTGAGATTCGCGCCAGGTATTTGAAAAATATTTTTTTCTAATTGATCACGCAATTTTTTGATACGCGCGACATCTTGAGTTAAATTATTTTTAGCAATCAAACATGCTTCACCCAAACCCACAATTTGGTGCGTTGGCAATGTCCCCGAACGTAACTGATTTTCTTGCTCGCCACCGTGTAATTGCGCTATCAATTGCACACGCGGCTTACGACGCACGTACAATGCACCCACTCCTTTTGGCCCATATATTTTGTGTGATGAAATTGACAGTAAATCAATCGGTAAATTTTTTAAATCTAGTTTCATTTTTCCAACGCTTTGTGCAGCATCAACATGAAACCAAACCCCTTTTTCACGCAACAATTTTCCAATGGCTGCAATATCCTGAATCACACCTGTTTCATTATTGACGTGCATAACAGAAGCCAGAATAGTATCAGGACGAATCGCTTCATTTAATTTCGCTATATCCAATAATCCATTTTTTTCTGGATTTAAATAGGTAACCTCAAAACCAATTGATGCTAAATAACGACACGTATCAAGCACTGCTTTGTGCTCTGTCGACAGGGTAATAATGTGTTTACCTTGGCGTTGATAAAACAAGGCAACACCTTTCAATGCTAAATTAATAGATTCGGTAGCACCCGATGTAAAAATAATTTCATTGGGTTCAGCGTTTATGAAACTGGCTACTTGTTTACGTGCATTTTCAATTTTTTCATGCGCCACAAAACCCAAAGCATGTTGCGAAGCAGCATTGCCAAAATCATTTTCTAACGATTGTTTCATCACATCAACAACACGCGGATCAACCGGCGTTGTTGACATGTAATCTAAGTAGATCATTTGCGATAGCGGCTAATTTTATAAACCCAAACCGCCAATGCTAAGAAAGAAATTAAACCAAAGGCATGCGCTAATCCGGATAAATTATCTGGCATGATTGATAATGCATTTGAGCTGCCCATCATCACAAACGGCACAGCCAACACAACACCCATTAATGCAGCACCCGCAACCAAGCCACATGCTAGCAATAACCCACTTTGCTCTGCATCAGCCACTTTTGTTTTATGCGCTTCTGTCTTTGCACGATTATTAACACGTGTTGCTAAAAATTTTACAACACTGCCTAAAACCGTTGACAAAATAATACTGGGTGGTAGATACACACCCAATCCCACTGCCAATGCAGGCAAACGACGACCACGTTTTCGCAAAATTTCGTCTGCAATGATCACCAGTACCGCTATAAGCATACCAATGATAATCATGTTCCATGGTAAATTTTGTGTGCGAATACCGTTAATCACGGACGCCATTAAACCGGCTTGCGGAGCGATTAACATTTGTGATGGATCCATTCCTGAATGTGGAAATACGCCGCCCATTCCATAAGCATTGAATAATAACTCCAACACAGGAGCGAGCACGAATGCAGACACAACCACACCAATACCGAGCACAAGCTGTTGCTTCCATGGCGTAGCGCCAACCATTTGACCTGCTTTCAAATCTTGTAAATTTTCATTTGAAATCGATGCGCTGGTTGCAACCACTGCTGTTACTAACACCATCATTGCTGCAATTTTTCCATCGCCGTGATGCGAAAAGAGGAAAAAGTAAATGGCACCTAAAATCAAAATCGATAAAATAATTAAACCTGACAATGGGTTATTACTGGATCCAACTAAACCTGTGAAATAAGCACAAATGGTTGAAATGAAAAACCCAACAATCAATAAATACAACACAGTAATAAATCCGGCCCATAATAAAAAGGGATAAGAATACACACGAAATAATTTTTCAACATAAGCAAAATGCATAATGGTCATAAAAAATAAAAGTAAACATATAAGCACACCGAAAAATGCCCACATAATTGGAATATCACGCTCAGTGCGCGCCAACTTACCTTTTACATTAATATGATGCAGTGATACAAATGATAGCTTAATACCCTCAATCACCGGCTTAATTAAACGAATCAATGTCCATACACCACCAACCAACATCACACCAACACCGACAAACCGCAATTGTGATGACCAAATAGCCATCACAGAATGGTAAACCGATTTTCCTGATGGTAATCCAAAATGCATCGCTAATAACGGCAATACAATCACCCAACCTAATACAAAACCAGTAAATAAGCTGGCGCCTACTTCAATACCAACAATATATCCAGCAGCAAAAAGCGCGGGTGAAAAACCCAAGGCTATACCAAATACTGCTTTACCTGATTTAAACCAATAATGAATACTATCTGAAAAAATCTGAATACCTGACTGCGCAAATGACATAAAACCGCCGATGCTAATACCTTGCACCAACCGTTTCATGTGCGTATTACCTTTTACATTCATACTCGTGATACGCAATACATTACCCACCGCCGTTCCTTCAGGGAAACGCAAGGTTTTCATATTAAGCATCACACGACGCAATGGAATGGAAAAGAAAACACCCAGCAATCCACCAAACGTCGTAACTGCCGTGGTTTCCCAATAATCAAACCCCGCCCAGGCATGAATAAAAATCATCGCAGGCAATACAAACGCAATAGAGGCAGCAACACCTTCGCCAGCAGAAGCGGCCGTTTGTATTAAATTACTTTCTAGCACATTAGAGTTTTTAAAAAAACGCAGTACAGCAATTGCCAAAACAGAGGCAGGAATAGAAGCGGAAATGGTTTGACCAATTTTTAATGCTAAATAAGCATTCGCCGCTGACATCACGGCCGCCAAAATAATAGATAAAATAATTACTTTTAAGGTAATTTCAGGCAATGAAGTACTGGCTGGAATCAAAGGTTCTTGATGCTTTGTACTTGCTGATGTTGTCACGGATTTCCCCTTATGACTCATTATGCTCTTGCAACAGGTTTTGTATCATAACAACTTTTAAAATTAAATAAACCCAGTGTGCTGCAAAAACGTACTAAATGTTATTTTTCAATAACGCGTACCCAATTTTATTTCGATCGATCTCAAAATGCCACGTAAAATATTCAATTCTGTAATCGTCAAATGCGTACGATTAAACAATAACTGTAAGCGCTCCATCAAGCGTTTTGGCTGTTTTACATCCAGAAAATGCAAATCTAACAGCGTTTTTTTCAAATGCACATAAAACCCAGCCACTTCATCTGCCGTGGCAAGTGGATCTTGCGCATACTGCTTTAATTCAATCTCTTTTTTCTCCAAAAAACTCATGCGCAATTCATAACAAATCACCTGTACAGCAGAAGCCACATTGAGCGAGCTAAAATCAGGATTCGTTGGAATAAAAATCTGATCATGACATAAACTCAACTCTGTATTTGATAGCCCGCTGCTTTCACGACCAAATACAATGGCGATATTACCGGATAATTCATCACGTATTTTTTCAGCGCACATTTTTGGCGTATAAATTGTACGAGATAATTTCCGTTGACGCACGCTTGCACCAATCACCCATTCACAATTTTTTAAGGCCTCTTTTAAATCACCAACAACCACCGCCTGTTCCAATAAATCATCAGCGCCAGCAGAACGAAATGTCGCTTCCGCATCAGGAAATTTTTGCGGAGATACCAAAACCAATTGCAATAATCCCATGGCTTTCATGGCACGTGCCGCAGCACCAATATTACCTGGGTGACTGGTTTCAATCATGACGATACGAATACGATTTAACATAAACTCCTGCTATTAGTAGTGTGTTTTTGAAATACTGTTTTATATTATTTTACTAATCTGTAACGTTTTTTCCAAAATGAAGTGCAACATTAAAAGCGATTACTGGTTTGTTCTTGTGCTGTGGTTTCATGATTCGGCAATAAAGGCGTTGCCTCTGATGCTTTTTCCTCTGAACAATCAGGCCAAAAAGACGCATAACGAATTTTTACTTGCCTCTGTGGAATCACACGCGGTATTTGTGTCACAAGTTCCGCCTGTACAAACATAAAGCGAGAATCAACACCCCCTGGTTTCCACCAAACTGGGTTATCGTCAAAGTGCGCAACCACAATGTTTTCCTCTGCTCCATACAAGGCGAACAACTGACAGGACTTACTTCCAGACATATTACCGCTATAAAATAAATAATTTTCTTTTCCGCCTTTATCTTTACGAAGATAATCACGTGAAATGCTAGTTAAACTCAAGAACTGCGCAATGAGATTTTCAGCATGTAGATACTCCGGCATCAAATGGGTTTGATCTTTTGGTCGTGCCGTTAACACCACGATCTCAATGTTAAAAACAGAGCTTAACTCAACAATCAGTCTTTTAAAAAAATCAAGCGCATAAGGATTAAAATAATTCATACCTAAAGCAAACGATTCATCGAAAAAAATCAGCATCTCATCTAAATCCAATGAAATAACTAATTTTGATTTTGGGGCATTACCAAGGTGAGACTCCAGCGTATTCTGTAGCGCAATAGCATGATTGACATCAAACTGACCGCGACAAGGTATTAGCGAAATAGCAACCCTATTTTTAAATTTTAGCATCTCAATTTTTTTTATTCGATCATTTACAACAAAATGGATCTGGTGCTCTGGATACTGTGTTTCTAACCTCAACAGCCCCTCCAGGTTATCTTCCTCAAAAGCAAAAATTTTGAAAGAAACCTTGTATTTGAGCTGAAAAACGTTCAGTAACAACCCATAATACCAACGCGCACCAGCTTTAATTTTATAAGCCGCTTCTTCACGAGCAAAAATAAAACAAAATTGATGCTCATCATTATTTTTTATATCCTGAAACTGTTTAGTCAAAAATAACCATAATGTCGTTGCATCAAACACCCATACAGTTCGCATTAAAAATCCCGCCTTTTAAAACTACACTGGGAAACAGTAATACTCATGCTGTACCCCGATGTCAAATTTTGCTATTCTTCGCGGTTCAAAATGTTCTTTAAAATAATTCTTACGTACATTTGGGCGGTCACCATGATGCATCCTATGCTTAATATTGCCATTCACGCAGCTCGCGTTGCGAGCAGAACGATCTTGCGTTACTTCGATCAGCTCGACAAAGTCGACGTGTTTGAAAAAAACCAAAATGATTTTGTAACACAGGTCGACAAACAGTCCGAAGAAATTATCATCAATGAAATTCAAAAAGCTTACCCGCGTCATGCCATTATTGCTGAGGAGAACGG
The DNA here is from genome assembly GCA_002793195.1 of Gammaproteobacteria bacterium CG_4_10_14_0_2_um_filter_38_22. GTDB lineage: Bacteria > Pseudomonadota > Gammaproteobacteria > Coxiellales > Coxiellaceae > 2-02-FULL-42-43. The sequence goes on along the minus strand of PFPT01000048.1, from coordinate 7,627 downwards.
TGAATTAAACGCATCTACTGACGAATATTGCTGGATCATTGACCCACTTGATGGCACCCGTAATTTTATGCAAGGATTTCCCCATTTTGCAATTTCAATTGCTGTCATGAAAAAAAATGTATTAGAGCTCGGCATGGTCTATGACCCCATTCGACAAGAATTATTTACCGCAACACGCGGAAAAGGCGCTTATCTTAATAACCGCCGCTTACGTGTCAGCCCTACCAAGAAATTCTCCGCTACTTTAATTGGAACGGGTTTTCCATTTCGTGATAAAGAACAAACAGAACACTATTTGAAACACTTTCAAAATGTATTTGTACATTGCAGCGATATTCGTCGCGCAGGTTCTGCTGCACTGGACCTGGCCTACATTGCCGCAGGCCGTTTAGATGGTTATTGGGAAACAGGTTTACACAAGTGGGATATCGCTGCTGGCGCCTTAATGATTAAAGAAGCAGGCGGAAGCATCACTGACTTCAAAGGCACTGAAAACTACATGGAAAATGGTAATGTGATAGCAGGAAACATGAAAACGCAAAAAGAATTATTCACCTTACTCACTTTAAGAAATTCTTAATATTGGCATGCTAGTCTGAAATATATGTATATAGCATGCCATCAACATAACTTATTCAAAAACGTAATCCCTGCATTACGCACCGTTGCGCGTGTTTGTTTTTATTCCAACCTAATGGTGATGTCTTGGCCTAGCCAACCCTAAATCATATCTGGCGAGATTCAACGTAAAGATTGACTGACATTCAAACCCCCATATCATACGAACATGACGATTTTTTAAATAAATAGGTAAAATTATGAGAGCAGAAACGACCCCTCTAAATTCTATTAATAATGATAACGATGAAACACCGAAAAAAATTTCGAAAAAAGATATCACTATGGCTACAACCTGTCTTTTAATTAGCGCAGCATCTGTTGCACCTTATCTCGTTATCACGCGTGACGACCCCATTATCAATATCACCAGTGTGATTGCTTCTAATTTTTTAGTTAATTTATACGCAGCTTATGAAGCGTTAAATTATCTAGCAACCCAATTCATGAAAAGTAAACCCCCTTTTGCAGGATCTCTGCTTTTTTCTGCAATCACCTCTTTACCCCTAACTATCATTGCGCATAGTGAAGCAAAAAGTGAAGCCGCAAAAACACTGATTCCCATCGCTACTTTTTTAGGAACCAGCGTTGTTAATGCGCTTGCTTTAACAGTCATACTTCGCACGATCAAGCAGTTCTCAACATTTGAAAAAGAACGCAGTAAATTACTCCGTCAAATTGACTTAGCATACCTAGCACAACTAGAAAAACCAGCTAATGAATTTCAACTAAAAAAAATGCCAAAACCGCTTTTAATTGCAGGGTGGTCAGCTGAATATGCGCTAAAACTTGCTTTAATTGCTCCAATGACTTTTTGCGTGCTGATTCTCACTACCGCAACAGAAAAATCATTTCGAAATAGCTTGCACTTATCCAGTGACATTGCTTTTTCTAGCGCATTCACTTTAATGTCACCCATCATTTTACTATGCGCTATCAACGGCTGGAATTTAGGCGATAACATCGCAACGCAAATTGCTAACTACTATCAAACAAATCATATATTGCTCGACCAACCTAAAAAAGTCATTGCTTTGATGACTGCACTTGCGGTAATCATTGCTTGTCGTTCTGGTGATGCAATCAAAACATTGCAAAAATCTGCATGCAATAGCTCATTGCTTCGTCCTGTGACCACATTCCCTGGCGCAGCAACTGCAGGCGACGTATCAGCAACCTTGTTTAATGTTTATTTTTGTTATTTGTCATTAATGAAGCTATATCAATTGTTAATTGAAAATTGCTGCCAAGCAAAATCAACTGATACAGCGCAACCTGCCGCGCTTGTTGAACGGAGGAATGCAAGAACAGCAATCATGGGTACAGAAACAAAAGAAATGTTATCTCAAGCAAGAGATGAGTACAGCATTTTCAAAAGCGTAACAGCAAGTAGGACTGAAGCAATCGACATCACAGAAAGTGGGGCTGAAGCAATAAACATCAACACAAATGCAAGGATACAAGCGTAACAGTCTCATCCTCCTCCTTTTGTAAAAAGGAGGAGGCTTACTTGAGTATGCAACAAAACTTTTTCAAAGAGAGAAGCTTACTTAAGTACACAAAATATGAAATCGATTTTCAACTATGGCAACTCATCCACCACTTTTTGAGCAGGAATTAAATTCGAACGCGTCAACCCAAATGCGATTGCCAACGAACCCGCAACATAAATAGACGAATAAGTACCGACAACAATACCAATCATCATCGCTAATGCAAATTCATGCACGCTTTGCCCGCCATATAAAAATAAAGCAACAACCACAACCAGCGTTAAACCAGATGTCATGATGGTTCGAGACAAGGTTTGATTGATGGATAAATCCATGATTTCCAGTGGCGTGCCTTTACGAATCTTTCTAAAATTTTCGCGTACTCGATCATACACCACAATTGTATCATTCAATGAATAACCAATGACCGTGAGCAACGCTGTTAATACAATTAAATTAAACTCCAGATGAAAAAAGGAAAATACACCCAAAATTAAAACAGGATCATGCACCAATGCCAATGCTGCACTCAATGCAAAGCGATACTCAAATCGTAATGCGATATAAATCATCGTGCCAACAAACGCTAAAACAACAGCCAAAATACCATTGGTCATTAATTGTTTACCAACTTGCGGGCCAATATATTCCAGTGAATTAATTTGCGCGCCCGGCATAGCTTGCACTAACTTATCTTTCAATTGTTCTTGCGTCAGGGATTTATGCAATCCAACACGAACAGAATAAGCGTCTTTTGTTTTTCCAGATAAGGCTGTTTGTGCGTAAACTTGTACAATTGCTTGATGAAAACCGGCTTTAACTAATTGCTCACGCAATTGGTTAACATCAACTGTTTGCATAAATGTCACTTCTGCTTGCGTACCACCCGTAAAATCCAAACCCAAGTTCAAACCATGCCAACACAATGACACAATCGAACAGATAAAAATAATGGCTGAAATCGTCGCCGCAAGCCATCGCTGCTTCATGAAAGGAATATTGGGTTTTGCTTTAAAAAATTCCATTGTAACCACTCACCATCATATTAAAATCTATTTATTCGCAGCGCTCATATCTACTTTAATACCAATCGATAAATTTTCTACACGCCGTCTGCCGTAAATTAAATTAATGGCAGCTCGCGTGAAAAAGATAGCGGTCACCATCGAAGTTAACAATCCAATAATTAAAGTGATCGCGAAACCTTGCACAGGACCGGTTCCCAATGCAAATAAAATCGTTGCAACAATAAGCGTGGTCACGTTCGCATCGACAATTGTCACAAACGCACGTTGATATCCAGCAAAAATACTGGCTTGCGGCGAAATGCCATTACGCAATTCTTCACGAATGCGTTCATAAATTAATACATTGGCATCTACTGCCATACCAACCGTTAATACAATCGCCGCAATGCCGGGCAAAGTTAATGTTGCGCCGAGCACAGACATAATCGCAACAATAAAAACAACATTGAGCGTCAACGCAATATCTGCAATTAACCCAAACAAGTTGTAATAAAACAACATAAAAATAGCAACCAGCAGCAACCCTATTTCACAAGCACGCGTTCCCGCCTGAATATTTGCTTTACCCAAACTCGGCCCAATGGTTTGTTCAGAAATAGCCGTAATCGGAACAGTGTATGCACCCGAACGCAATAACAGCGCCAAATTTTTCGCAGCGTAATTAGAATCCAATCCCATAATTTGAAATGAATTACCTAACGCATTATTAATAGTGGCGATATTAATAATTTTAGGAAATTGCTGCTGCGTCATTTCTACTTTGCCATTCACAATATGTTGCACAGCACGCGTTTCAACATAAACGGTTGCCATGGGTTTGCCAATATTATCACCGGTTACCTCATTGAAACGAGATACCTCACTGCCGCCAGCACGCACACTCACTGCTGGCCTGCCATCATCACCCGTAATGGTAGTGGCGTTTAAAATAGATTTACCATGCAGCACCACTTCATTTTTTAATAATACAGGGCGACCTTCATATTGATATAACGTATCACCAAATGGAACGATACCTGAGTTCGACGCAGTTGTTGGATCATTTTGCGTATCCACTAATTGAAAGCGCAGCGTGGCTGTTTTACCAATAATTTCTTTTGCGCGCGCCGTATCTTGAATACCAGGCAAATCCACACTGATTTCATTTTTACCTTGTTGCTGAATAACCGGCTCACTCACACCCAACTGATTAACACGATTACGCAATGTGGTTAAATTTTGCGAAACCGCCTGTTCTTCTAAACCAACCACAGCTTGTTGTGAAAGATGCGCCATTACAAAATAACGATCATTTTCATGTGAGGTGACAAATTGATAATCTTGATACGCTGTATTGGAACTCAGTAACGACAACCCTTTATCGCGATCAGCTTTATCACGAAAGGCAATGACGATACTGCCGTCTGGGTTTTTTGAATCAGCTGATTGCAAAGTAATATGCGCATAACGTACGTTGGATTTTTGCAACGCCTCGCTCATCATACGCAAATCGCTGTTCATATGTTCTTTTAACATAGCGTGCGTATCAGCACGATATAGAAAATGAATACCACCGCGCAAATCTAAACCCAACTTCATGGGTTCAGCACCCAACGCGCGTAACCAATGTGGCGTGCGTGGTGCTAAATTCAGTGCAACGGTATCGCTTTGACCGACAGTCGCTTGAATATAACGCTGCGCTTTCAGTTGATCTTCCGTATCTTTAAAACGAATCAACAAACCCGTTGGCTGTTGCACGGCGTCTAAATACGCAATGTGTTGTTGTAATAAAGTATCTTCGATTTTCGTAATGACATCCGATGTGACGGCTTGCCCTGATTTTGGCTGAATTTGAATTGCAGGATCAGTGCCATATAAATTAGGTGCAGCATAAAGCACACCAAATATAATCAAAACAACAATTAAAACATATCGCCACAACGGATATTGATTCATGAAAAATCCCTTTGCAATCTTTTATTACTGAATCGTCTCAAGCGTACCTTTTGGCAATACCGTTGCAATGGATGCTTTTTGAAAAATCATTTCAACATCTTTGCCCACAGTAATAACCGCATAGCTGTCACGCAATTTGGTTAAACGACCCGCAATGCCACCGCTAGTAAGCACTTCATCACCCACCGACAAACTACTCAACAACAAACGCTGTTCTTTTGCGCGTTTGGATTGTGGACGTACCAGTAAAAAATAAAATGCGGCAATAAAAAGAATCAACATCGGTAACATTGACAACAAACTACCTTGATGGGGTGCTGCAGCCGATGCGGTTGTTGTGGCTGCATGCGCAGTTGAAATACCCATTAATGATAATAAACTCATAATAACCTCAAGCAGTATAAATAAAGTCGTTTAATTTACTCTGTTATGCTTGATTAGGCAATACAGCGACATAGAAAGAGAACAACCGTTTTATTTTGTTACTAACTTCCCTGTTTTTTTCCATCTTTCATGTCGACCCGTACGATCAAGGAAATCACCGGCCAATTGTCCACATGCACCATCAATATCATCACCCCGCGTTTTACGCACCCATGTTTTCACACCCGCTTTGGTGAGTCGATCTTGAAATACCAAAATGGTTGCCATATCAGAACAAACATAATTCGTGCCGGGAAATGGATTAAATGGAATTAAATTCACTTTACATGACATATTATCCAGCAAACGAATCAACTGCTTTGCATGCGTCAAACTATCATTAATATCTTTTAACATCACATACTCAAACACAATACAACGTTTAGAATCAGGTGGAAAATAATCACGACAGACCGGCATTAATACTTCCAGCGGATATTTTTTATTAATCGGCACCAATTGTTCGCGCAATGCATTGGTCGGTGCATGCAATGAAACAGCGAGCGACGCCACCGAATCTTTTTTTAATTGTTGCATCATCGGCACCACGCCGGATGTACTTAACGTCACACGATATTTTGATAATCCGTACGCCAAATCGTGCATCATCAATTCCATTGCACCAATCACAGGCTGATAATTCAATAGCGGTTCACCCATGCCCATCATCACCACGTTCGTGATTTGATAATCGGTATGTTGCAATTTAGCTTTTGCCAAAAATAATTGTCCAATAATTTCAGCCAATGATAAATTGCGATTAAACCCTTCTTTGCCTGTTGAACAAAAAGAACAATTCAAAGCGCAACCCACTTGCGATGAAATACATAACGTGCCGCGTGTTTTTTCTGGAATAAAAACCGTTTCAATGGCATTGCCATCGTATAAACGAAATAAAAATTTACGCGTGCCATCACGCGATTGTTGATCTGCAATCGTTTCCATCACAGAAATACACGCATCTGATTTTAATTTTTCACGAAAGGATTTACTGAGATTGCTCATCTCATCAAAATCAGTGATGCCGCGTTGATGAATCCATTGCATCACTTGCTCTGCACGAAAAGCAGGCTCGCCCCAAGATTTGAAGCATTCTGCTAATTCACAACGTGAAAAATTCAATAGGTTGTGTTGTTTGATATTCATTTCGATCATAATTGCCGCTTTTTTATTGATAAAAAACTGCGCTGATTATACGGCAAAATGAAAATTGTCACAGTGTTTTTGAAAAAATTAACTGCGCTGTGCTGGCCCACTACTGGATTTTTTCACAATCTGTTTTTGCGCATCCACAATCGCACTCAAACATTTTCCCAATTCACCTTGACGTGCAGCAGGTGGGAATGCCGAGGGATCAAAGGAACCACGACCACTTTTTGCTACTGCTATCGGGCTAAATTCAAGCACCCGATTCACTGCTGCTAATTTTTCACTTGCACTAAACGCTCTCTTAAAAAAAGCAGCTACTTTTGACGTTAACAAAGTTGCTGTACCATAACCACCACCTACTGGCGTTACATTTCTACCATGAAATTCGCGATGCACATTCCTGCTTCTTGATTCATATTCTGCCTTTAAGCATGCTATTTTTGCTAGATGATGCGCAATGATTGCTTCCGGCGTGGGTTTTTTTGGAAGTGGTTTGACATAAGCATGCGCCAAACCCATTTTCGCATCGTCGCTTGAATTAAAATGCAATGCCCTTTGCACGGCAGGGCTCACTTTTAAACTTTCCCTGGTGATGGGCAAACCATCTCTTGCTAAACCCGCCGCCTGAATTGTCATTGCTGCAACATAACGTCCACAATTGGTATCATCACCAACATTTTGTGCGCTTAAACCAAAGTCACGGGGATCGAATAATTTTACAACATTGGATTTATTTTGTTCTTTCTCAATCACACGTAACCGAATATGACGCGAACCGACTTGTAAACTACGTGGGCCAACGCCCAAACTTCTTACACGACCAGAGCTTACTTCAGGCAAGAGGTGAACTTCTTTTTTTATATCACCCAACTTTAATGCTTCTTTTGTAAGCCCCCACAAATCCCACCCCGCCACATAGCCTTATCAGCTTAAAATTTCAGAATTAATGAACTGAGGCAACAGTGTTGTTGGGTCAATCTC
>PFPT01000051.1 GCA_002793195.1 Gammaproteobacteria bacterium CG_4_10_14_0_2_um_filter_38_22 | reverse complement strand
CAGCAAATCCTATTGCATCCTGAAGAATATAGTGTCGTTGCAACCTTAAATTTAAATGGTGATCTTATTTCCGATGCGCTAGCAGCTCAAGTAGGTGGGATTGGCATTGTTCCAGGCGCTAATTTTGGTGATAACATAGCCATTTTTGAGGCAACGCATGGAACAGCGCCTGATATTGCAGGAAAAAATATTGCAAATCCCTGCTCGCTACTTTTATCTGCTGTCATGTTATTGCAACACATAGGTTGGATTGAAGCTGCAAATCTTATCGAAAAAGCCATTGAAAATGCAATCTCAAATAAAACAGTTACAGCCGACTTCGCACACCTTATTACTAATGCTAAGTCTCTCAGCTGTTCTGAATTTGGTGAGGAATTACTTATTTACATTAATTCTCAATCTTAATTCAGGGAGATTCCATTGAAAAATACTCAATTTTTTCCGAAACTTTATCAATTCATTGGGGATCCAGTTATTTATCGAACCAGTGATGCATGGGGTGATATTTTGGTAGTGAAAGATCGACACTATAGACAGCTAGTCTTTGGTTCACCCAACGAACAAAGTAGAATCGATGTGAAAAATCCCCATATTTTAGTTCACAAATATACGCGTGCAATGATGCTCGTTCTTGCATTTATTAAACCACAACATGTTACTATATTAGGATTAGGTGGAGGCTGTCTTCTTCGCAGCATGTACCACATTATGCCAACATGCGAATTACACGTGGTTGAATTGCGCCAACGTGTTTATGATATCGCTTCTGGGTTTTTTGGGTTACCTGTTAGTGATAATGTCACCATCACTATCGATGATGCAAAAGAACAATTAGAAAAAGCTCATGATAACAGTACTAATATCATTTTTTCTGATATGTATGGCTCAGTTGATATGAACTCATTTCAACTAGAAATTAATTTTTTAAATCAATCTTATCGAATACTCAGCTCTGATGGTTGGCTTGTTATTAATTATCTGGAAATATCAGATTTTAATACGCCATTTTTTGAGCACCTATGTGATCTTTTTTCAAGCGTTTTTGTTTGTGTAATTCCGGATGGAAACACCGTGTTATTTGCAAGTAAAAACAGAATTGGCGAGCTTAATCAATTCAATTATGACGTTAAAGAATTAGAGAAAAAATTAGACGTAAAACTAATGCCAAAACTTAAGCGAATGAATCGAATAATACCATGCGGTAAGTATAAATAAATGGTAACTTATTAAGCATGATTATCAATCAAAAAATGTATCTAAAAAAACAAGAGGGAATAGAAAATAATGCTTCCAAAAAATAGAAAGCCATCACATCCAGGAGAAGTGCTTCTAAAAGATTTTTTAGAACCAAATAATATTCAACAAACACAGCTTGCAGAGCATTTGGGTTGGACATACGCAAGACTAAACGAAATCGTCAATCAGCGTCGCGGTGTTACCGCAAAATCAGCCCTCTCTTTCTCTGACGCCTTTGGGACAGAACCTGAGTTTTGGCTTATGTTGCAAATGAATTGGGATTTATGGCATGCGAAACAAACACACATTCAAGCAAAACCACTTCCAAAAAAACTTTTTCAATAAGATGAATGTAAAAATAAATGAAGCATTGATAAGTGAGTTTTTATGTTAAGTCAGTTTTACCATATCACATTATATGCCTGCCTATTCATATCGCTCGTTAGTTTTTTATTCTTAATTACCAAAAATAATCACGCGCTCACATTTCAACGTTATTTGAATACAGGATTATCACTGTTAATAATAGTAACGGGTTGTATCGGTTTTACCACTGGGCAAACACTCATTATTGACTTGCCACATTTGTTTTTTATTCCAAAGCCCAGTTTATATCTCAATCCAATTTCCAGTTTTTTTATATTTTTAACAGGAATAAGTTATTGCGGTATTAGTTTTTTTTCAACAACCTACTTTAAACACTTCAGTAAAATACAACAGCAAAGAATACATTTATTTGAAACCATTTTTGTTTTCTCCATGTTAATAGTTTTTACTGCTAATGATTCATTCACTTTTTTATTTGTATGGGAAGTGATGGCATTAACATCTTATTTTTTAGTTGTTAGTCTTGAGCCTAGCAAGCAAACGAGAAGAGCTGGATTTCTTTATCTCGGTATTGCGCATGTTGGTTTTTTTGCAATTGTGATGAGTTTTTATTTATTAACATCGCATGCAAATATTTTTACAATACATTTAAACGAAATAGCGTCTTCATTAAAGTTGTCGCAATCTCTTGCGAACACCATTTTTATATTTGCACTAATCGGTTTTGGCGCCAAAGCTGGTTTTTTTCCTTTTCATGTTTGGTTGCCTGAAGCGCATCCAGCAGCGCCCTCGCCCATCTCTGCGCTGATGAGTGGGGTTATGTTAAAAACAGCTATTTATGGATTGTTACGTTTCTCCTTTGATTTTCTTCTGCCGTATCAACAACTCTGGTGGGGTTATAGTTTAATCAGCCTTGGATTAATTACGATGCTTGTTGGCGTTATTCATTCTGCGATGCAAACAGATATGAAACGATTACTTGCTTATTCTTCCATGGAAAATATTGGTATTATTGCGACGGCGATGGGGTTTGCTATTATTTTTTATCAATACGGTTTGTATGCACTATCGAGTCTTGCATTGTTAGTTGTATTTTTACACTGTTTAAATCACAGTATTTTTAAATCACTACTTTTTTTGGCAACGGGTTCTATTTTACATGCAACCGGTGAGCGTAATTTAGGAAAGTTAGGTGGCCTCATTCATAAAATGCCTTGGGTTTCAGTGTGTGCATTGATTGGTACACTGTCGATGGCAGGATTACCATTATTTAATGGATTTATTTCAGAGTGGTTGTACTTGGGCATTTTTTTTCATCATCATCCCACGCCATTTCTCATTGCCATTTTATCACCATTGATTATTGCGATCAGTGTTTTAGTATTTGCGTTAGCTGGTTTTGTGGCGGTAAAATTTTATGGTATTGCTTTTTTAGGACAACCTCGAGAATCAACACTCATTCAAACTTATCCGAGCTCATGGCCTGAACGTGTCGGATTATTATGGTTAACATTTGGATGCATATTATTAGGCTTGTGGGCTAATTTAGTCATCAGACCCATTCAATTAATTATTGATCGAATTTCTCAATTAAACATGGCCATTTATACAAAATCGATATTTTTGAAATTTCCCCCACCTACTTCTCATGGATTTAGCCCACTGCTACTTTGTATTAGTTTAGGCGCGCTATTCATCGTTGTATTTATTTTGTTGAAATATTTATCACCTTTTTCTATTCGACGCGTACCCAGTTGGAATGGCGGATTTAATGAATTAAATTCTCACATGCAAGATACAGCAGAGGGATTTGGTCAGCCATTTAAAAGAATTTTTGAGAAATTAATTTCATTAAAATTATCATTACCTAAAACAACCGATTGTAATCCCCATTATCGCTCTGAATTAACTGAAAAAATTTGGAATTACTTTTATTTTCCATTGATGAATATGTTGACTAGAATAGCAGAATTAACGAAGTGGATACAGCAAGGTCGCATGACAACTTACCTTTTTTTCATCGGAATTACTTTACTTGTTTTACTCATTTGGGTGGTTTGGTCATGATAAAACAAATTGTGCATCAGTTCTTACTTGTCGCGCAGGGGTTTTTAATAATCATGATAGCGCCATTAATAATTGGGTGGACAAAACAGGTGAAATGCTGGTTCCAACAGCGCTCAGCGCCACCTTTGTTACAGTCTTATTATGCTGTCTATAAATTATTAATAAAAGAACCAGTTCTGTCTGATAATGCGTCTTGGTTGTTTCGTGCTGCTCCTTATATTTATTTTATTTCATTAGCCGCTATTTGTTTTAATTTGCCCTTTTTTATGGCGGATACATTCTCATCCCAATCAATGGATCTCATTGTGCTCGTTGGTTTATTAGCATTAAGTCGACTTTTATTAGCCTTAGCAGCGATGGATGTGGGTACTGCATTTGGAGATTTAGGTGCAAGACGTGAAATGTTGGTGGCTTGCCTAACAGAACCTGTTTTATTAATTGTTTTTTATAATGTAACGCTGCTTACGCACTCACCTTACTTAAGTGGGAGTGTATTGTTTTTTTTACATCACACTATTTTTTATCCTAGTTTGGTTTTTTCATTAATTGCACTTATTCTTGTTTTAATTGCTGAAACAGGTCGGATTCCTATCGACAATCCTGCCACACATTTAGAGCTCACGATGATTCATGAAGCAATGATTTTAGAATATTCCGGTCGATATTTGGCATTGATAGAATGGGGCAATGCCATTAAATTCATATTATATTTACTCTTGATTGCCTCGCTTTTTTTTCCAATAGGACTCAGTACTCAAGAAAAAACCCATTTTTTAACTTTAGGTTTATTTGCAACGTTATTAAAATTATTTTTATTAGGTTTGTTCGTTGTATTTATCGAATCAATTAATAGTAAATTACGATTATTTAAAGTGCCAGATTATTTAGCCGGGGCATTTATGCTATCAGTACTGGGTGTACTGATCACTCAATTATTAGGAGCGTCTATATGACGTCCGTATTATTATTTCTCATTAGTATTATGGTCATGCTGAGTTTTTTAATGCTCATGCAAATACATGTGATCAATCTTATTAAGTTGGTCATTATTCAAAATATTATATTAACCAGTTATCTCGTTTGCAAAGCATGGATTTATCCCAGTCTTGAGCTTCAACTATCACTTTCAATTACATTTATTATTAAAGTTATTTTATTACCGTGGGCATTATGGAAACTAGCTGGTTATTTGAAATTAAAACAACATACTGAATCTTTGATTAATAAACCAACATTGCAATTTATAGGTATTTTACTAGTTATTTTTACATTAATATTAAGCCATCAAATTGAAAATACAATTGGTCAACAAGACATTATTGGTTTTTCGCTATCACTCGCCAATAGCATGTTAGCGATTTTATTAATTACATCCAGACGCAAAGCTATTTCTCAAATCATTGGATTATTGGTGATGGAAAATAGCATTTTTTTATTATCTGCCACTTTAAATATCGGATTTCCTTGGTTAGTAGAGTTGGGAATGGGATTTGATATTCTGATTGGATTTATGATTTTTGGACTATTTTTACTTCGAATACATACAACACATGGATCATTACATTTAAAAAATTTAGAGAAGCTGAAGGAAAAATTATGAACCCAATTTTATTATTTTTAATTCCTTCAGTTGCAGCGATTGTTACACTTCCACTAATAAAAAATAGACGTCTTGCCAGTAATGTGAGTGCCTTTTTTTCCACGCTCAGTTTTTTATTTGCAATCAAACTGGTGATGAATGCCTACACACAATCCGAACCACTTTTCTTTTTTCATCAGTGGTTATTTTGCGATAAATTAAGCGCCTTTTTTATATTGCTTAATAGTTTTATTGCACTAACAACGAGTTTTTATGCCATCAGTTATCTTAATAATGAGTCACGAACCACATTGTATTATTTGATTTATCGCTTTTATCATACTTTTTTTCATATTTTTACATTCAGTATGTTGGTTGTTATTTTAAGTAATAATATTGGTTTAATGTGGATTGCAATGGAGTTAGCGACCATTGCAAGCGTTGTGTTGGTAGCGCTTTATCAAACGTCTGAGGCATTAGAAGCAGCTTGGAAATATCTGATACTCTGCAGCATTTTTTTATTATCTGCCACTTTAAATATCGGATTTCCTTGGTTAGTAGAGTTGGGAATGGGATTTGATATTCTGATTGGATTTATGATTTTTGGACTATTTTTACTTCGAATACATACAACACATGGATCATTACATTTAAAAAATTTAGAGAAGCTGAAGGAAAAATTATGAACCCAATTTTATTATTTTTAATTCCTTCAGTTGCAGCGATTGTTACACTTCCACTAATAAAAAATAGACGTCTTGCCAGTAATGTGAGTGCCTTTTTTTCCACGCTCAGTTTTTTATTTGCAATCAAACTGGTGATGAATGCCTACACACAATCCGAACCACTTTTCTTTTTTCATCAGTGGTTATTTTGCGATAAATTAAGCGCCTTTTTTATATTGCTTAATAGTTTTATTGCACTAACAACGAGTTTTTATGCCATCAGTTATCTTAATAATGAGTCACGAACCACATTGTATTATTTGATTTATCGCTTTTATCATACTTTTTTTCATATTTTTACATTCAGTATGTTGGTTGTTATTTTAAGTAATAATATTGGTTTAATGTGGATTGCAATGGAGTTAGCGACCATTGCAAGCGTTGTGTTGGTAGCGCTTTATCAAACGTCTGAGGCATTAGAAGCAGCTTGGAAATATCTGATACTCTGCGGTGTTGGAATTGGACTCGCCCTATTAGGAACCATTATTCTTTATTTTGCCGCCCACCATTATTTACCAGGAGAACAAGGATTATTGTGGACGGCGTTAGTGACTCATGCTGCAAAATTTCCCGTAAAATTATTGGCTGTTGCATTTGTATTTTTATTCGTAGGTTATGGCACTAAAGTGGGATTTTTTCCTCTGCATAATTGGTTACCGGATGCCTACAGTGAAAGTTCAGCCATGGTAAATTGCTTATCATCTGGTGCATTATTAAATATTGCCTTACTAGTCATCTTACGATTTAAACTTATTTTATCGCATACAATCATCGCTTCTTTTTCTTCTGATTTGTTTTTAATTTTCGGATTACTGAGTTTATTATTTGCCGCTTTATCATTACTCAGACAGCGTAAACTGAAACGGTTGTTTGCATACTCCTCTATTGAACACATGGGATTAATCAGTGTTGCTTTCGGAATAGGAACACCACTTGCTTATTTAGCGGGTTTTTTACATATTTTAATGCACTCCCTTAGCAAAAGTGCCGTATTTTTTAATATCGGTAGCATCATACAACGTTTTCACACGCAAAATATGAGCCAGTTAAAAGGATTAACAACGACCATTCCAGTAACAGGTTGGTGCTTTCTTTTATGTTGCTTTGCAATTTTAGGTT